>LJCV01000066.1 GCA_001298575.1 Actinobacteria bacterium OK074 | reverse complement strand
GGTGGGGGGCGGGGGGGGGGGGTCACTCCAGCGAACTGTTCACCGCCGCCAGGGGCACCGCGTACAGCACCCGTTCCGGAACCGGTTCACCCGCGCGGTCGCTCGCCGGGGTGCCTGCCCCGATCGCGCTCGACGAGATGTCCGATCTGCCGCCCACGACCGCCGCCCGCTCGGTGAGCGTCCACAGCTCACCGGTCTCCGGCCAGTACGACAGCGAGGTGGCGTGCCGCCCCCAGCAGGAGCGCGTCTCGTCGGAGGTGCACTCGGCGGACCGGGAACCGAAGGTGTCCTGCCGCCAGAGCGTGCCGTGCGCACCCCGGGCGCCCGGGGCGTACCCCACGTACCAGTCGGCCCGGCTCGCACCGCTCGGCTTGTACGACAGCACGCTCCGCACCCCGGTCGCCTTGGTCTCGTACGCCTGGGTGGCGTCGGCGTAGCCGTGCGAGTCGACGGCGAGCAGACCGGCGCGGTCGGCCGCGGTGCTGTAGTCGTAGCGCCAGACGCGGGTGTGACGGCCGCTGGTGCCGGTCTGCTCACCGGCCACCAGGCTGGGGGGCGTCGAGGACCGGTCGAGGGAAACGGAGGCGAAGCAGGGGGTGCCGTCGTCGCTCGTGGTGGTGCAGGCGCCGCCGGTGAGGCTGTAGGAGCCGGTCGCGGGCAGCACGTACCGGTAGCGATGGGCGGAGTAACCGTTTTCGACCGATCCGACCGTGTCGCCGATGACCCCGGCCCGCAGGATGCGGCGCATGTCGAAGGCGTACAGCGCGGTGGTGCCGGTGTTGCTGCGCGCGGTGACGATCAGCCGGTCCTGGTACCAGGCCATCCCGGCGACGCCGGAGCGCAGCGCGGTGAAGTCCTTGCCGTCGGAGGTCGGCACGACGAGCAGGACCCAGCGGTAGGTGAGCGCGGCGGGATCGTCCGCGTCGACGAAGGCGACACGTGCCAGTCCGCGGTCGGCGGACGCGGTGCCCGGGCCGCTGTTGTGGGTCCAGCCGGCGAGGATCACCCGGTCCGGGCCCCAGGTGCCGTCGGCGGAAGCGTCGCCCGAGGTGGTGACGGAGCGCGGCAGCCACTTCTGGGTCGTGGCGTCGCCGTCCTCCCAGCAGTACGCGCGGGTGGCCGTCGGCTCGACCGGCAGCGCGGCCGTCTCGCTGTCCGAACAGTCGGCCTGGTCGCGCATCGCGTGATTGGCACTCTGCAACACCGTGTGAACGTTTACCGCGCCGCCCATCCGGTCGGTGAGCGTGTCCAGGGTGGCCGAGGAGGCGAGGGTCTCGTGCAACTGGAATCTGCCGAGTTCGTCGGCGGAGGTGAGCTGGGAGAGCGGGCCGGGGTTGGCGCTGTTCGCTGCCTGGGAGGTGCTGATCAGGGTGGCGGCCGCGGTCAGCGCGAGCGCGGCTCCGGTGAGGGTCGCCCGCAGCGCGCGGCCCCTCTTCCTGCGACGATGCCTGCCACGGTACGTCATCCCAACCTCCCGAGGGTCGCGGCCAACTGCCCCTTCCGGGCCGAACGTTGGTGAAGGAGCAGATGGGGTGGCCCGGTAGGGATGCTACGGCAGAGGACGGCCGTGCCGGTCGAATACGGCGCAACACCCGGGAATCGAAGGGTTATCCCCACGTCCGGGTGTCAATACGGGGATTTCGGAGGTGGGTGTGGACCTCTTGCGGGGGCTGTGCGCGTTCGGACGTACGCGTTTGCGGGCGCACGTCGTCACTGACCGTGCGTCAGCGGTGGCTGTGCCGGTGGCTCTTGTCGCTCATGCCCCTCGATACGACCGCCGTTACGACCGCGGCTCCGGCGGTTGTGCCCGGGGATCGGGTACGGCGGCCCGGCGGTCGCGGACCACGCCCGGCGCCGTCGAGTGGGGCAGCAGGTCGGCCGGATCGTCCGGCAGGAGTAACTCCACCTCGGCGCCCTCGCGGAAGCGGTACGGCCGGTGTTCGAGGAAGGTCCCCAAGTAGCGCCGTACTCGCGAGATTTCGGCGCGGACCGTGACCGTGCGGTGGGGGTCGCCGAACAGGTCGGTGGCCAGGTCCGCCGCCGTACGGGTGCGGCTGCGGGCCAGCAGGTAGAGCAACTCGGCGTGGCGGGCGCTCAGTTCGTGCGTCCAGGAGCCCGTGTCGCCGGACACCGTCACCGACCAGCGGCGCGGCCGGGACACGTCGAGCACGATCCGGGTGACCCGCGCCGGCTCCGGCCGGTCGGCGGCGCGGATCAGCCAGCCGCCCGGCAGCGGCTCCACCGCGCACGGCCCGAACACCGGCAGGCAGACATGCCCGGAAACCGGTTCCACGGGCAGCGCCACCCGGTGGACGTACGGCATCCCGGTCACCGCCGCGGTCCAGCCGTCCCGGTCCACGACGAGCGCGCGCCCCGGCAGCCGGGCGAGCAGCGGCGCCGCCACCGCACGCAGCTGCTCCAGGGAGGTCAGGTGCAGTTCGCGCAGGCGCGCCTCGGCGAGTTTGGCGACCGAGCCGACCCAGGCGAGCGTGGCCGGGTGCATGGTCTCCAGCGGCCCGCTGACGTCGACGACGCCGATCAGCCGCCCGTCCCGCGGATCCGCGACCGGCGCGCCCGTGCACGTCCAGGTGGCGTGCGAGGCGACGAAGTGCTCGGCGGCGAAGACCTGCACCGGGCGCCGGGCCACCGCGGGCGTGCCGACCCCGTTGGTGCCGACGACGTCCTCGCCCCAGTGCGCGCCGAGTTCGAAGCCGAGCCCGTCCGCCCGGCGCAGCACCCCAGGGCTGCCCTCGCGCCACAGCACCCGCCCGTCGGTGTCGGCGACGACCATGATGTGCTGCGTCACGTCCGCGACCGACAGCAGGCCCTCGCGCAGCACCGGCAGCACGTGCCGCAACGGCGTCTCGCGGCGCCGCCGTTCGAGGTCGTCACGGCTCAACAGCACGGCACGCACGTCGTGTTCGGGGTCGACGCCCTGGCGCCGCATGCGCTCCCAGGACGCTTCGATCACCGGCCGGGGCGCCACCCGGACCGGGCGGCCGGCGAGCGCCGCCTCGCGCACCTCGTTCAGTACGTGCGCCGCCCGCGCGGGATCCCGGGCGGCGAGCCGTGTCACGTCCGTCGTCGACTGCGGCACGTGGTCCTCCCGGGGGCTCGCGGCGCCGCCCCTGAAGGCCGAAGGGCCGCGGACCCGTTGATGTACTTCGCCAGTACTGCCTGTACTGCCTGATCACGCGTGCTTCGGTGCGTACTTCGTCCGCACCGCGTCCGTGCGTCTCATAGTGCCGTTCGAGCCGTCGCCGCAAAAGCGGGCGTTTCAAAAGAACAGCCATGGACGACGTCAGGTTGCAACCCCCTGCAACCCTGGCGAACTGCCGTGCGATGTCTGAAACTTGGTCAACGTCGCTTCGGCGGCAAACCGCACCCCGTGACCGGGGCGGCGGGGCGCGGGGGTGGTGCCGTGTCGGCGCAGCATCACCCCCGCGACGTATGTCTGCCCGTACGGGGCACGCGTTCTGACGGACCGTCAGTTTTTCTTGGTGGGCGTGGAGTTGGGTGGACGGGTCCACAAGTCTGGCGGACCGGTGGGAAGTTGGCCGGGCGACGCGCGTTACTCGGACACCGGACGGTACGTCAGCCGGGCGGCATGTCAGTCGGACACCGGCCGGGCCCGCTCCACCACCGTCGCCAGGTCCAGCGTGTGCGGCAGGGTGCCGAAGGCCGTGCCCCAGTCGCCGCCCAGCCGGGAGGCGCAGAACGCGTCGGCGACCTCGGACGGCGCGTACCGCACCAGCAGGGAGCCCTGGAGCACCAGCGCCATCCGCTCGACGACCCGGCGGGCGCGGGCCTCGATGCCGTCCAGGTCGGCGAACTCGGCGAACAGGTTCTTCGCCGCCGTGTCCAGCCGGTGGTCGGCGCCCCGGGCCAGCCCCACCTCCGTCAAGTAGGCGTCCAGTGCCAGGGGTTCGCGCTGCAACGCCCGTAGCACGTCCAGCGCCTGTACGTTCCCTGCGCCCTCCCAGACGGAGTTGAGCGGCGACTCGCGCACGAGCCGGGGCAGGCCGGATTCCTCGACGTAACCGTTTCCGCCCAGACACTCGGCGGCCTCCGTCACCAGTGGCGTACACCGCTTGGTCACCCAGTACTTGGCGGCCGGTACCGCGAGCCGCAGCAACGCCCGCTCCCGTTCACCCCCGTCGTCGTACGCCGCCGCCAGCCGCATCCCGAGGGCGGTCGCGGCCTCCGACTCCAGGGCCAGGTCCGCCAGTACGTTCCGCATCAGCGGCTTGTCGACGAGCAGGCCCCCGAACGCCTCGCGGTAGGTGCAGTGGTGGATGGCCTGGGCCACCGCCTGCCGCATCAGCGCCGCCGCGCCGAGCACGCAGTCCAGCCGGGTCGCGGCCACCATCTCGATGATGGTGCGCACCCCGCGCCCCTCGTCCCCGACCCGCCGCGCCCAGGTCCCGTCGAACTCGACCTCGGCGGACGCGTTCGACCGGTTGCCCAGCTTGTCCTTCAGACGCTGGATCAGAAACACGTTACGGGAACCGTCTTCGACAACACGCGGCACGAGGAAGCACGTCAGCCCGCCCGGAGCCTGCGCGAGCACCAGGAAACCGTCCGACATCGGCGCCGAACAGAACCACTTGTGCCCGGTCAGCTCGTACGTCCCGTCCTCGGCGAGCGGCCGCGCCGACGTCGTATTGGCGCGGACGTCGCTGCCGCCCTGCTTCTCCGTCATCCCCATGCCGAAGATCACGCCCGCTTTGCGCGCGGCGGGCCGCAGGTCGCGGTCGTAGACCAGGGACGTCAGCCGCGGCTCCCACTCGGCGGCGAGCGCCGGATCGGTGCGCAGGGCCGGTACGGCGGCGTGCGTCATCGACAGGGGGCAGCCGTTGCCCGCCTCGGCCTGTGTCCACACCACGAACCCGGCGGCGCGCCGCACATGCCCGGCCGGGCGGCTCCAGGCCGCCGTCAGCCCCGCCGACACGCCCTTGCCCAGCAGCCGGTGCCAGGACGGATGGAACTCCACCTCGTCGACCCGGTGGCCGTAACGGTCGTGGGTGCGCAGCCGCGGCGGGTTCTCGTTCGCCTGGACGCCCCACTCCTGCACCTGCGCGGAACCCGCCGTCCGGCCGAGCGCCGTCAACTCCGCGCGCACGTCGCCGAGAAGGACCGGATCCACATGCCGTTCGACCGCCTCGACCAGGGCCCGGTCGGCGCCGAAGACGTCGTACCCGGCCAGAACGGGCGCCTGATTGGTCACGGTGTGCGTGCTGCGAGCCATGGAATCGAAACTACCCCTCGGTACGGCGAGGGTCACTCGTATCGGGCGTATCCGGGCACCCGCAGGTCACACCCGTCCGTGCCGGTCCACCGCAGGGTGAGTGAAGGCGCGCGCGGCGGATACCTTTAGGGCGTGCAGTCAGCAAGCGATATCCCGCAGCGGCCGTCCGGCCGTTTCCACCGGGCACGGGCCCTCTACCGAGACGTCTCCAAGCGCAGGACCGCATGGCTGCTGCTCAAGGACACCGTCAACTCGTGCGTCGAGTACCGGATTCTGGGCCTCGCGGCCGAGGCGGCCTTCTTCACCCTGCTGTCCGTGCCACCGCTGCTGCTCAGCATGATCGCCCTGCTCGGCTACGCCGACGCCTGGACCGGCACCGACACCATCCAGAGCCTCCAGAACAACCTTCTCGACGCGTCCCGCGCGGTCCTGTCCGACCAGGGGGTGAAGGACGTCGCCCAGCCCGTCCTGCACGACGTGGTCAAGGGCGGACGTCCCGATATCGTTTCCATCGGTTTTCTGTTCGCCCTGTGGTCGGGTTCCCGCGCGGTGAACGTCTTCATCGACACCATCACCGTCATGTACGGCCTCGACGGCACCCGCGGCATCGTGAAGACCCGGCTGCTGTCGTTCGTCCTGTTCATCGTGGCCCTGCTCATCGGCTCGGTCGCGCTGCCGCTGATGGTGGCCGGACCCGACGCGGTCCTGCGGGTGGTGCCCTGGTCGACGACGCTCGTCCAGGTCCTGTACTGGCCCGTGGTCATCATCCTGTGCGTCGTTTTCCTCACGACGCTCTACCACGTTTCCGTGCCGGTGCGTTCGCCGTGGGTGGAGGACGTGCCCGGCGCGCTGGTCGCGCTGGCCATGTGGGTGGTGGGCAGCATCCTGCTGCGCGTCTACCTCACCCACACGATCGAGGGACCGACGATCTACGGCTCGCTCGCCGCACCCGTCGCCGTCCTGCTGTGGATCGGTGTGTCGGCGTTCGCGGTCCTGGTCGGCGCGGCGGTCAACGCGGCCATCGACCGGGTGTGGCCCGCGGCGGCGACGGCCGCGGCGCGCGCGGCGAACGAGCGGCTGCGGGAGGTGCAGATCGCCGAGTACGTGGCACGGGCGGCGGCGGTGCAGTCCGGGGAGCCGTACGACCCCGACGACGCCGACATGCCCTCGGAGTTCCCGGAGCGGTGGTCGCGGTTCCTGCCGCCGGAGGACGTGACGTCACGGCTGCGCAAGCCCGCGGGGGAGAAGGTCGAGAAGAACGGCGGGGCGTCGTAGGGGTGCTTCTCTGCTGCCGGGTGCGGGGCTGTTCACGGTTGCTCGCGCAGTTCCCCGCGCCCCCTTTTGGGGCAAGTTCTCCGCGCCCCCTTTGGGGCACGGTTGCGGTCTAGCCTTGCTGTATGTACTCCGAGCGTGCCTCCCGGCTGAGCGGGGCCGTCGTGTGGTCGCGGACTCTGGAGGAGCCCGTCGTACGGCCCGTGCTGCCCGACGGGTGCATGGATTTGCTGTGGGTCGAGGGACGGCTGTTGGTGGCCGGGGCGGACACGCGGGCGTACGTTCCCGATGGGCCGGCCGCGCGGTACGCGGGGGTGCGGTTCTTTCCCGGTACGGCACCGGCGCTCCTGGGTGTGCCCGCCCGCGAACTGCGGGACCGGCGCGTCGAGTTGAGCGATCTGTGGAGCGCCCGGCGGGTGCGCCGGCTGACCGCGCGGGTGGACGCGGCCGTCGACCCCGTCACGGCGCTCGAAGACGTGGCACTGGAGCTGGCGGCCGACACCGGTCCCCCCGACCCGCTGCTCGGGCGGCTCGTGGCGGGGCTCGGCACCGGCCGGCCCGTCGCCGCCGTCGCCGACGAACTCGGGCTGGGCGTACGGCAGTTGCACCGCCGTTCGCTGGACGCCTTCGGGTACGGGCCCAAGACGCTCGCCCGAGTACTGCGGCTGCAGCGTGCGCTCGCACTGGCCCAAAGCGGGGTGCCGTTCGCCGCTACGGCCGTGCGTGCCGGGTTCGCCGATCAGGCCCATCTCGCACGGGACGTACGGGAGTTGGCGGGGATGCCATTGGGTGAGCTACTCGGGCTCGGGTAGCAGCGGGGCGAACAGGTCGACCGCGTTGCCGTCCGGGTCGTGGACCACGGCGTACCGCTGGCCCCAGAAGGCGTCCCAGGGCTTGAGTTCACCGTGGTAACCGGTTTCGCTCGCTTTTCCCGTCAGCTCTTCGTGGTCAGTCAGCTCTTCGTAGACGGAGTCCACTTCCTGCGGGCTCGCGCACCGCAGGGCCAGCGCGGCCCGTCCGCTGCCGGTCGGGGTCCGCCAGCCCGGGTGGAAGGACCGCACGGTGTCCTCGGTGTCCAGCAACAGCCGTAGCCCGCCGGGGAGTTCGGCCTCGGCGTGCGGCTGGTCCGCGGCGCCCTCGGGGAAGTCGAAACCGAGGCGCCGGTAGAAGGCGACAGAGGCGGCCAGGTCGGACACCACCAGGCCGATCGCGTCGAAACGTGGAGTCATGCGGCCACCGTACGAGGCGGGTGCCGGGGGCGTCTTGAACGAATCGGACGTGGTCCGCCGCGGGGTGACGGCTTTCGGTGGCTAGGTGAAGGTCACCTCGCCACGGGGTGTGTCCAGGGTGAAGGTGAGGCCCGTCGGGCCCTCGGTGAGGGGGAGTCCGGTGTTCAGGGTGGAAGGAGGGTGCGGATCGCGGCCGGGTCCGGGGTGCTCGCCGACAGGGACAGCAGCGGGGTGACCGGGAGGTCCGCCGTCGAGGGGTGGGGCGAGGTGCCCCAGTCGATGAGGAACGGCACCAGGCCCGAGGGATGCGTGGAACTGCCTTGCGTCAGGCGCCACTTCAGCAGTGTGCCGTCCGGGCGGCGACGGCTCATGCTCTGCACCGGCCCCGGGTCGTGCCCGCCCGCCAGCGCCGCCGCGACCGCCGCGTCCAGGTCGGGCGGGCTGATGGCCCAGGTGATCGTGCGCGCGGAGGGCAGGTCGTCGATGCCGAACGGGCGCGGGCCCTGCGGCTCGGGCTGCTCCGGGTCCGGCCCGACGATCTCCAGGTAACCGGTGCCGCCCAGTCCGACCAGGTGGTTGCGGGTGCCGAACCCGACATGGACACCGCCGGGCGCCGGAGTCACGCCGGTACGCCGGGTGAACTCGGCGACGGTGGCGGCCAGGTCGGGGGTCGCGAGGACGAGATGGTCCAGCGTTGCGGGAAGGGGGTTCATCGGAGGAGAGGGTACGTGGTGGGGGTCGCTTTCGCTTTGATTGATGCCGAGGTGCCGGATTCGCTTTGAGTGCTGGTGCTGGTGCTGGTGCTGGTGCTGGTGCTGGTGCTGGTGTCGGTGTCGGTGTCGGTGTCGGGGGGTCGGGGCGTTGGGGTGGCGTGGGCTTGCGGGCCCCGTGTTCGAACAGGAGTGTGTTCGAAGCGAGGCCCGCGTGAGTCTCCCGGGTGGGGGAGGGGCGCCTGATCACTCCGGTGTGCAGGTGAGCCGGAACCCGGTGAAGTCCGCGGTGAACGCCGCGTCGACCAGGTCCCACGCGTGGATGCCCGCCATCGTGCCCGTGAACCGAAGTCGGGCACCGTGGTCGTCGGACAGCCGACCGGCGTCGAGCACCGGACCGATCCGTGTGCGCTCCCCGTCCCGCAGGTACCAGAAGCGGGCCTCGGCACCGTCGACGGTCACGCCGAGCGTAAGCGGTTCCGCAACGTTTTCCACCTCCACCACGACCACCTCCCGGACGTCTCCCTCGTCGCGCTCGACGAGGCTCAGCACCGTACGGCCGCCGCCCCGCCACTGCTGGCCGTGCTGCCCCTCGCCCACGGGTTCCGCCCAGGTCAGATCGAGGCTCAGATAAGACCGGGTGTCGTACCAGAGCACCAGACCGGCCGCCTGGGTGAAGGTCAACGGCCGTGCCTCGACGGTGACTTCGGCCTCCGCGCGATGCTCCGTGAGCCGCTGTGCCAGCAGACTGTGCGCCCACCGGGACTCGGGACCGTGCCGCCCGCGCAGCCGGATCCAGCCGGGGCGGGTGGTGACGTCGGCCCAGGACGGATCGGGGTAGCCGCGGAGGCTGCTCCAGGGCCAGGCCAACGGGGATGCGGGGGAGGGGAGTTGGGACGCGTCCGGTTCGGGTGCCGGGGCCTTCGCCGGTATCGCTGCCGCGGCTCCCGTCGGGAGGGGTGCCGACGCCCCCACCGGTACGGCAGGATCCCCCGTTGCGGCTTGCCCCTCGGATCTGGCCGGACTCCCGGGTACTTCCACTTCGGCCGCCGGATGCCAACCCCCGTGCCGCAGCCGTGGCCAGCCCTCCGCGTCCCAGGTCACCGCCTGGATCGCGGTCTCGCGGCCGAGCGTGCAGCGGGGGCCGTCGGGGGTGTGCAGCGGGCGGGCGGTGAGGTGGCTCAGGAACCACTCGCCGTCGGGTGTCTCCGCCAACTCCGCGTGTCCGGCCTTCTGCAACGGCAGCGTCGGGTCGTCCCGCGTGGTCAGCAGGGGGCGGTCGTCGACGTCGTACGGGCCGGTGAGGCTACGGCTGCGCGCGACCAGGACACCGTGTTCGAAACCTGTGCCGCCCTCCGCGAGCACGAGGTAGTACCAGCCGTCGCGCTTCAGCAGCTTGGGGCCCTCGACGAGCCGGCCGTGCTGGAGCAGCAGGTGGGTGTCGCCGACGGTAGTAAGCGTTTCCCGGTCCAACTCCGTCGCGACGATCCCGGCGAAGCGCCGGCCGCCGGGGCGGTGGTCGGACTGGAGGTTCAGCAGCCACAGCCGGCCCCCCTCGTGGAAGAGGGCCGGGTCGAAGCCGTGACTCGGGACCCGGCGCGGGGCGGTCCACTTCCCGGCCGGGTCGGTGGCCGTGCTCACGTAGGTGTCGAGGTCGAAGTACGGCGTACCGACCGAGCGGACGATCGTGTACGTCACCCAGAACCGTTCGCCGTCCCAGTTGAGCGAGGGTGCCCAGATGCCGCCCGAGTCGGGCACACCGGCCAGCGAGTCCCCGGGAGCCGCGCCCTGGACGTGGCCCGCGTACTCCCAGTTCGCCAGGTCCCGGGAGCGGTGCAGGGGGATCGTCGGGAACCACTCGAACGAACTCGTCGCCATGTAGTACCAGTTGCCCACCCGGACCAGCGAGGGGTCGGGCGCGAAGCCGCGGACGACCGGATTGCGTGCCACCGTCCGTGCCCCGGTCCGGGCCGCCGTCACTTGAGGGCTCCGAGGGTGACGCCGGTCCGCCAGTAGCGGCGCATCGCGACCATCATGATCGCCATCGGCACGATGGAGAGCAGCGCGCCGGTCAGGACCAGGCTGGTCAGGTCGACGCCCGACTCCAGCCGGTTGCCCGACCAGTTGTACAGACCCAGGTTGAGGGTCCAGTTGTTCTCGCCGCGCAGCACGGTCAACGGCAGGAAGAAGGCGTTCCAGGTGTTGACGAAGGCCAGCAGGAACACGGTCGCGCCACCCGTGGTCATCATCCGCAGCACGATGCTGAAGAAGATCCGCAGCTCCCCGGCGCCGTCCAGGCGGGCCGCCTCCAGGAGTTCGAAGGGGACCGTCGCCTCCGTGTACACCTTGGCCAGGTACACGCTGAACGGGTTGACCAGGCAGGGGATCAGCATCGCCCAGGGGGTGTCGACCAGGCCGATCTCCGAGAACATCAGGTACAGCGGCAGCGTCAGCAGCGCAATCGGTATCAGAAACGATCCCACCACGCACGCGAACACCACCCCACGGCCGGGGAAGTCGAACCGGGCCAGACCGTACCCCGTGGCCAGCGCGACGAGGGTGCCGCCGAGGGAGCCGACCCCCGCGTACAGGAAGGAGTTGGCGGTCCAGCGCAGGAAGATGCCGTCGTGGTAGGTGAACAGCTGGTGCAGGTTGTCCCACAGGTGCCAGCCGGAGAACCACAGGCCGTTGGTCTGGTACAGCCCGACGCGGTCCTTCGTCGCGGCCACGATCAGCCACCACACCGGGAACACGCTGTAAACGCTTGCAAGCACCAGTCCGACCAGCAGGAACCGCTGTCCGCCCCGGCCGCGCGCGGCGGCGTCCGGACGGGGGCGCCGTCGTACGGCACCGGAACCTGCACCGGCGTCGGGCTGCGTGGAATCGTTACTGGAATCGGTTTCTGTGTCTTTGTCGGTCGTCAGCATCAGTCCGCCTCCTTCGCGGTCAGGCGGTAGAAGAAGAAGGAGGCCACGCCGAGGATCAGGGCCAGCAGGACCGAAAGGGCCGCGGCGTAGTGGTAGTTGCCGGCGTTGAACGCCTCGTTGTAGATGATCATGATCGGGGTGAAGCTGTCGTTGACCGTCTGCGGGGTGACATTCCGGAACAGGGCGGGCTCGTTGAAGATCTGGAGCATCTGGATGATGGACAACAGCCCCGTCAGGACGAGCGCCCCGCGCACGTAGGGGACCTTGATGCTGGTGGCGATCCGGATCTCGGAGGCGCCGTCGAGCCGTGCCGCCTCGAACAGTTCACGGGGTACGCCCTGGAGCGCCGAGTAGATGATCACCATGTTGTAGCCGATGCCGTGCCAGGTCAGCAGGTTGCCGATGGACGGCCACACCATCGACGGGGCGAAGAAGTTCCAGTTGAACCCGAACACCTTGCCGAGCGAGGTGAGCGGACCCACGTCCGGGCTGTACAGGTTGACCCACACGATGGCCGCGACCACCCCGGGGATCATGTACGGCACCAGCAGCAGGATCCGGAAACGCCCGGCGGCCTTCGACGTAAGCGAATCCAGAAACAACGCCAGCACCAGGCTGACGAACAGCATCACCGGGATCTGCACGCAGGCGAAGAGCACCACCCGCAGGACGGAGCCCATGAACGCCGAGTCGGTCAGCCCCTCCCGGTAGTTGTCCAGGCCGACGAACTTCTCCGTCGCGCCGCCGCCGAGCCCCAGCCCGGACTGCTGCTGCAGGAACAGCGACTGGTAGACGGCGTACCCGATCGGGATCAAGTAGAGGAAGACGAAGCCGAGTTGGAAGGGCACCGTGAAGGCGGCGCCCTTCCAGCGCTGGGATCGGATCACTGGAAAGCCTCAGCCCTTGACGTTGATGCCGCGGGACTTGAGGTCCTTGACCGTCCACTCCTGCATGTGCGCGAGCAGTTCGGTGACCGTCTCCTGCTTGCTGACCACCTTGGCCCAACCGCTCTGCAACTCGGTGAACATGGCCGTCCAGTCCGGGCCGAAGACCCAGTCGGTGGTGACCGTGCCCAGGCTGTCCGTGACGATCTTCTTGGCCGGTTCGTAGTTCGAGCCCAGCAACTTGGAAGAAATCGCTTCCCCGACGTACGCATCGCTGTCGGCCAGTGCCGGCATCACGCCGTTGCCGGTGGTCGGGCTCGCCATGGTCTTGACCGCACCGGTGTTCGTGGACATCCACACCGCCGCCTCGGCCGCCTGCTCCTGGTGCGCGCACTGCTTCGTCACCAGCGTCACCCCGCCGCTCTGGTTGGTTCCGGCCGGGGTCTTCGCCGCCTCACCCGTGTACGTCGGCCACGGCGCGAGCGCCCAATCGCCGTTGGACTTGGTGAAGTTCTGCACCATGCCCGCCATCTGCCAGGTGGAGATCTGCCGGGTCGCGGTGCCGCCGTTGTCGTAATTGCGCTGCACGGCCGCGTAGTCGGCGAAGGAGAGCTTGGAGGCGAGGTCGTTGTCGATGATCTCCTGGATCACCTTCGCCGCCTTGAGGCTACCCGCGTCCTGGAAGTCGATCTTCCACGCGTCGCCGTCGATCGCGTACCAGTGCGCCCCGGCCTGCATGGCGAGCACCTCCAGGGTGCTGGGGTCCTCACCGGCGTAGTTGGTGATCTTGACGCCGTGCTTCTTCAGCACCTTGCCCGCCGCGACGAACTCGGCCCACGTGGTCGGCGCCTTCAGGCCGTACTTCTTGAAGATGTCCGTGCGGTAGATCGTGAACGCCGGCGCCGAACTGGTCGGCACGCCGTAGTACTTGCCCTGCACCAGGCCGCTCGCCAGCGAACCCGCGTTGAACTTGCTCTTGATCGGCTCGACGTACTTGGTGATGTCCGCGAGCGCGCCCTGCGACACCCACGTGGTCACGTACTCGGCGGTGTTCTGCACCAGGCAGGGCGCGTTGCCCGCCTTGACCGCGTTGGTCAACTGCTTCTGCATGGTCAGCTGGTCGGTGACCTTCGTGTACTTGAGCCGGACGTCCTTGTGGCCGGCGTTGAATGCCTTGACGACGGCCTCCTGGCCGTTGGCCCAGCCCCAGAAGGGGATGGTCACGGGACCGGAGGACGCCTTGTCCCCGGAGCCGGATCCGCCGCACGCGGAGAGCAGACCTGTCAGCGCGAGGCCCGCGACCATGGCGCGGACGACTCTTCTGCGGGAGCTGGTGGAGTTCATCTGACCGTGATCCTTCGGGAGTTGGCGTTGCGGGTGCGGTCTCGGGAGGAGGTGGGCGGCTCGTGACGGCCGGAAACGGCGGACGGAAACCGTCGGCACGCGGTTTCTGGAGCGGCCAGGAAGAAGTTGTAGAAAGCGGTTGCCGTGGACGGTAGGTGCATCGGGCCGCCGGTAGCAAGAGGTGTGCGGCGATTTGTTGCGCCGAGTTGTCTGTCGGGTTATGTCCGGACGTCGGCGCAGGCCACTGCGGCCGGGCAGGTCTGCCCAGCTCAGAAGGGGTATGACGGCAGAGGAAGAGGACTGCGCGCCCTGCCGGAACAGGTAGGAACCGGTTGTGGATCAGTGCTGTGGAAACGGTTACGTAACGCCGCTACCGCGACGCGCCGCATGCCCGGTCGTACCGGGGGCGCGGACGCCCCCGAACCGGTTGCTACGGCTGGTAGTCCTTCAACGGAGTGATCTTCATGGTCGGCCGCGGCGGACGTACCGACTGCCGTACGACGACATGGGTGCCCAGCACGACGTGCTCCCCGTCGACGGGCCTGCGGGGGCCGTCGCTGTCGCGGCGGCCGATCACCGCGCGCAGCGCGACCCGGCCCATCTCCTCGTACGGCACGTGCACGGTCGTCAGCTGCGGGGTGAGCTGGGAGGCCAGCGGAATGTCGTCGTAACCGGCGACGGAAACATCCTCCGGCACCCTCAGACCCGCCTCGCGCAGCGCCTGCATGGCGCCCGCGGCGACCACGTCGGTGCCCGCGAGAACCCCGGTGAACTCCTGCTTGTGGCGCAGGGCTTCGACGACCGCGCCGTAGCCGTGCGCGTAGTCGTACGTACCGTGTTGCACGAGGTCGTCGTCGAACTGCACGCCGTAGTCCGCGAATGCCCGCCGCGCGGCCAGCAACCGGACCTGGGCCGTGGTCAGTTCGGCGTGACCGGGCAGCACCAGGACCCGGCGGTGACCGGCCGACAGCAGATGGCTGGCCATCGCGTAGGCGCCGCCCTCGTTGTCGTAGTCGACCGTCGTGGCCGGCACGTCACCCTCCAGGGGTGGCCTGCCCACCAGCACGAGATGCGAGCCCGCCGCGTCAAGGGAACGGGCGAAGCGGGCCATCCGCAGCTGGTACTCGTCGAAGTCGTAGGCTCCGCCGAGAAGGACCACCGCGGCCACGCCCTGTTGACGCATCAGGTTGACGAGCGCGAGTTCCCGTTCCGGATCGTCACCCGTGGTGCCGACCAGGGAGAGCCAGCCGCGCATCGAGGCGGCGTTCTCGACCCCCTTGGCGACATGCGCGAAGGCGGCGCCGGTGATGTCGTTGATGAGGATCGCCACCGTCGGGGTGCCGCCGCCGGCCAGGGAGCGGGCGTGGGCGTTGGTGACGTAGTCCAGGTCCCGTACGACCTTCATCACCCGCCGCCGAAGGTCCTCGGAGACTGGGTAGTTGCCGGACAGGACCCGCGACACGCTCGCCACGGAGACGCCCGCCCGCTCGGCCACGTCCCGGATGGTGGCCCTGCCGCCCCGTCCGGTGTCGGCCGCTGCTGCTTTGCGCTGACTCACCGTGGCGGCTCCTTGACCGTCGTGCACCGTGCGGGACGTGCGCCCGGCGGGCGGGGGGACCACGCGGAGTGGGCCGACCGCGGCGCGGGCCGCTGGCCGGGCGGGTCCGTGTCACCACCCGCGCCGGTGGCGAAACCGTATCCCATTATTTCGCCCGGCTTTTCCACTCCGCGGGCACGGTCTCCCGCGCTCGCCGACGTGTTGACGGGGCGTCCGAACGGGTGACCGAGGACCCGGTTCACGCGAGCCGGGCCAGGTCCGCGCGGCGCACCTCGTGGGCCGGCGGCAACCCCGAGACCAGGCGTTCCAGCTCGTCGACGACGATACGGCCGAGGCGGCCCAGCTCGTTGCCGAGCGAACCGGCGATGTGCGGGGTGAGGAAGACGTTGGGCAGGCGGTAGAGCGGGGAGTGGGCGGGCAGCGGCTCGGGCTCGGTCACGTCCAGGACCGCACTCAGCCGGCCGGAGACCAACTCGTCGGTGAGCGCGTCCGGGTCGACCAGCGCGCCGCGCGAGGTGTTGATCAGTACGCCTCCGTCGCGGATGAGGGCGAGCCGGTCCCGGTCGAGCATGCGGTACGTCTCGGGGATGTCGGGCGCGTGCAGGCTGACGATGTCGCTCTGGGTCAGCAGGTCCTCCAGGGACAGCGGTACGGCGCCCAGGGCGGCGGCCTCGGCGGCGTCGACGTATGGGTCGTAGAGCGTGATCTCGAAGTCGAACGGCCGGAGCAGTTCCAGGAGTCGGCGTCCCACGCGTGAGGCGCCGATGATCCCCACCCGGCGGCCCAGGTTGCCGATGGCGGCGGTCTCGGCGGGGGCGGGGTAGGCGTGCGTGGCGCGGAAGCGCTCCCGGTAACCGAAGGAGTCCTTGCCCACGAGCAGGATCATCGCCAGCGCGTACTCGGCGACCGGCAGCGCGTTGCCGACAGCGGCGCTGGATACGGTTACATCGCGTTCCCACAGCGCCTCGCCGACCAGCGAACGCACCGAGCCCGCGGCGTGCAGGACGGCGCGCAGCCGGGGCATCGCGGCCAACGCGGTCGCGTCGAGGCTCGGGCAGCCCCAGCCGGTGACGAGCACCTCGGCCCCGGCGAGCACGGCGGCCGCCGCCGGATCGGTGAACTCCCGCACCACGAGCGCCGGATCGATGTCCGCCGCCTGCCGCAGCCGGGCCATCAACGGCGGTGGGAACAGCAGCGGGAGATGCACCGGGTCCATGGCGAACACGGCACTCGGCCGGGGGTTGGGCATGACTCTCCTGGGGGCGAGGTGAGGACGGGAGAAGGCGACCGCGGACCGTAGGGGCGTGGCGCCGCGGTACGGGAGCTTGAGCGTCGTTACGGAAAACGGTTTCAGAAAGCGCCTTCTACCGTAGATCCGTTGCGCTGGGCCGGTCAATCGGTATGACGGCGGGTCGGGAGCGGAGTTCAGGTGTGGTCGCGTGTGGCCGTGCGTGGGAGTTTGCTGAGCTGTTGTGGAATCGGTTACGCCATGTTTCTGGGCTGTAGACGGCCTCGGCGAGGGCGTCGGTGGCCGCCGAATCCCGGTCCGGCGGACCGGGAGAGGGGGCTGGGGTGAGGCATGGCTGGGCAGGGGTGGCAGGGGGATGTGCGAGTCCGTCATTCGTCATGCGCACCCCTGCTGTCGTACAGGAACCGGTTTCTGATCAGGGTGTCAAACACGCAGTCCGACCCGTCGTGGGACCGTCTGGTCGAGTCACGTTTCGCGAACGTGCCGACCGGCGCCGGAGTGGCGGCCCGGCAGCCCGTCCGTCGGGTTGCCCGCCTGGTGCGGTATGGCGGCTCCGGGTGGAAGAAATGGCCTTGAACTGCGCTTTGTTGGTCCTCGGCGGGCCTTGCCGCACTCTCCCTGCCCGCTGGCTCATGACGCTGAGGTTACACAGTCTTTTCGAAAGTTCGTCAAGGGTCTTGACGTCGTTTCCGGACGGGAAGAAGCTCTGCTCCATCGCACAACAACCGGTTGTCAACCGGATGGGCTGCGTCCGACGACGCGTTTTCTGGTCGAAATGTCGAACAAGCTCCAGCAGGAGGTGATGCGCTCATGCGTCCAGATGCCGGTGTTTCCCTGAGCCGCCGCCGTCTCCTCTCCCTCTCGGCGGCCGGTGTCGCGACCGGCGCGGCCGCACTGAGCGGGTGCGCCTTGCAGGTGTCGACCGGGGTGAGCGGCAGGGGCGAGACCGTCACGTTGATGACCAAGAACGGTGACCTCACCACCGAACAGATCCAGCAGGCCCAGAAGGACATCGGCGTCAAGATCGTCGTCGTGCAGTACAGCATCACCAAGCTGGTCGCGATGATGACCAACGGCAACCCGCCGGACCTGGTGCGCGGCGTCGGCGCCACGGACGCCCCGTACTTCGCGGCGCGCGATGTGATGGAGGACCTGGACCCGTACTTCGCCCGGAGCGGTGTCCTGAAGCCGGACGACCTCGACCCGGTCAACGACCTGTGGCGCTACGACGGAAAGACCCAGGGCGAGGGCCCGCGCTACGGCATGGCGAAGGACTTCTCCCAGGACTCCATGTACTGGTACAACACCGCGTTGTTCGACCGGGCGGGCGTCGATCACCCGCCGGAGACCGAGCCGGTCACGTACGAGGAGTGGCTGGACAACGCCAAGCGGCTCACCCGGCGCAGAAACGGCCAGACGACCGTTTTCGGCGGCAGTTACAACGGTGTCTCCACCCTCAGTCTTCTGGCGAGCCTGGCCGTGTCCGCCGGCGGAAGTCTCTTCACCGACGACTTCTCCCGCGTCGACTTCACCACCCCCGAGGCCCGCAAGGCGCTGGCCTGGTACGTCGACTACTGCCGGACCAGGGTCGGGCCCAGCATCATCCAGCCGGACCCCAACGTCTGGGACGGCCCCACCTACCAGGCGAGCCGACTGGCCATGTCGAACTCGGGCTACTGGCTCGGCGGCCTGATCAACACCGACAAGAAGCTGGCGCCGGTGTCCCGCCTCGCCCCCGCCCCCGTCTTCGAGGGCGGCGCGCGGGTCAGCCCCTGCCAGGCAGGCACCGGCATGTGGATGCCGAAGAAGGCACGCAACAAGGACGCCGCCTGGCGGGTCTTCGAGTGGTACTTCGGCGAGGCGCCCGCCAAGGCGCGTGCGTCCAGCGGCTGGGGCATTCCCTCGCTGAAGTCGCTGCGCCACCTGATGCCTCATCAGGAGGGCTACCAGAAACGTGAGTTGAAGGTGCAGAACGCCGAACTGAAGCACTTCTCGGTGATCGCCTTCACCCCGTACGCCACCGCGGACGCGCTCCTGGCCCTCTTCAACCAGATCGCCCCGGCCGCGATGCGGGGGCAACTGTCCGTCGACACCCTCGCCGGTCGTCTGAACTCGGCCATGAACGAGCAGCTCAAGCGCGGTAAGGAGCAGGTGGGATGACGGTCGATCAGATGTCCTCGGTCGCCGGCCGGGCCGGTGCGGCGACGAGCGCCGGCCGTGCACGGGGCGCGGACCGGCCGCGGACCTCCATGACCGCGCGCAGGCACCGGGCGTTCTATCTGTTCGCCTCGCCCTGGATCATCGGCTTCCTGCTGCTGACCGTCGCACCCATGGCGTACGCGCTGTGGCTGAGCTTCACGACTTTCGACGGCATCTCGCCCAACTGGCGTTACGTGGGCCTCGGCAACTACCGCGAACTGTTCGCCGATTCGCAGACCTGGGACGCCCTGGGCCGCACGGGGCTGTTCGCGGTGACCTCGGTGCCGCTGTCGATCCTCGCCGGGCTCGGCCTCGCCGTCCTGGTGAACCGGCCTTTGAAAGCAAGGGGGTTGTTCCGCACCCTGTTGTATCTCCCGGCGGTGATACCGCCGGTGGGTGCGGGTATCGCCTTCAAGCAGCTCTTCGACCAGAACTCCGGTGCCGTCAACGGGGTGTTGGACATCTTCGGCATCAACGCCCTGGGCTGGCTGGCCGATCCGTACGCCCGGTACGTGCTGTTGATGGCCGTGCTGTGGGGCGC
Organism: Actinobacteria bacterium OK074; assembly: GCA_001298575.1. Taxonomy (GTDB): domain Bacteria; phylum Actinomycetota; class Actinomycetes; order Streptomycetales; family Streptomycetaceae; genus Streptomyces. Next base: position 76,306 of record LJCV01000066.1, on the reverse strand, counting down.
CGGAAACGTCATGATCATCTCCTTGGCCGGGCTCCAGGACGTGCCCCGTGAACTGCACGAGGCGGCCCGCATCGACGGGGCGAGCGCCTGGCGGACCTTCCGCAGCGTCACCGTGCCGCTGCTGTCCCCGGTGCTGCTCTTCCAGACCGTGACCGGGGTGATCGCCTCGGTGCAGACCGTCATGCCGCTGCTGCTGGCAGCGGACGGCACGGTGGTGGGCGTCACCGCGATCCCGCAGTCCAACTACCAGTACATGATGCACGTGTTCGCGGAGTACTTCGCGTTCGGCCGCTACGGCTACGCCTCCGCGCTGCTGTGGGTGCTCTTCGTCCTGATCCTCGTCGTGACCGGACTCATCTTCAAGTTCACGTCCGGCGCGGTGTTCTACAACGTCGACCCGGAGGCGAAGAAGTGACCACCACCAGCCTGCCCGTCGGCTCCGGCCCCCGCTCGCGGATACGGGTGAAGCGCCTCGTCCTCTACACGGTCCTCGTCGCGATCACCGGGCTGTTCCTCGGCCCCTTCGGCTGGCTCGTCCTCACCGGCCTCAAGAGCTCCGCCGAACTGGCCGCCTCACCCGTGCACTGGCTGCCCGACCACGTCCAGTGGCACAACTTCGCCGACGCCTACCACCTCATCGACTTCCTCGGCTACGCCCGCAACTCCCTGATCATCGCGCTGATCTACGCCACGCTCATCACCCTCAGCTCGGCCTGGGTCGGCTTCGGGTTCGCCCGGCTGAGCGCCCCCGGCAAGAAGACCCTGTTCAGTATTTTGCTGGGGTCGATGATGCTGCCCCAGATGATCACCCTGCTGCCGACCTATCTGATCTTCGCGAAGCTCGGCATGGTCGACACCTACTGGCCGTGGGTGCTGTGGGGGCTGGCCTCCGCACCGTATCTGGTCTTCCTCTTCCGGCAGTTCTTCGCCGGGCTGCCGCGCGAGCTGGAGGAGGCCGCGATCGTCGACGGATGCGGTTACGTCGGCATTTTCTGGCGGATCTTCCTGCCCCAGTCCTGGCCGGTGCTGACCGCGAGCTTCGTGATCGCCTTCACCTGGAGCTGGGGGGACTACATCGCCCCCCAACTGCTGCTGTCCAGCGACCGGTCCACCCTCGCCGTGGCGGTCATGTCCTCCTACGTCACCTCCGCCGGCACTCCGGTCACCAACCTCCAGGCCGCGGGCTCCGTGATGTACGTCGTGCCGATCCTGCTGATCTTCCTCGTCGCCCAGCGCGGCTTCGTCGCCGGGATGTCCACCTCCGGCCTCAAGTAGCCCCTCCCGCAGACCTGTTGCACAGACCTGTCGCAAGGAGTCACCCATGAACACACCCCTGTCCCGCCGCACCGCCCTCCAGGCGGCCGGCGCCACCGCACTCGCCGCCTCGCTCACCGGTCTGACGGCCACCGCGGCCCGCGCCGGAGACTCGAACGGCACCAACCCGGCCCCGAAACTGGTCACTTACCCCCGCCCGGCCGCCATGCCGACCAACACCAGCTTCAAGGTACGGGTGCGCACGGCGCCCGACGGCGACTGGCAGACCCTGGACATCTACCGGCCGCAGCTGGAGGAGATCAACGCCACCACCGGCTCCGGCAAGGTCTACAACACCTCGATGGCGTACTTCGACTTCCGCGGCTCGGTCGAAGTGGAGGTGACGTACCTGACCGGTGGCACCACCAAGGCCCGGGTGAGACCGGACGCGCTCGGCATCACGCCCGAACTCCTCGGCGACACCCTGCGGTTCACCCTCGACGAGCCGCACGACGTCGTCGTCCAGATCAACGACCTGGTCTTCGACTGCCTGCACCTGATCACCAACCGCGTCGAGGCGCACCCGCCCGCCGCGGACGACCCCGACGTCATCTACTACGGCCCCGGCGTCCACTCCGTCACCGGCAACGTCCTCACCGTCCCCAGCGGCAAGACCGTCTACCTGGCCGGCGGCGCCGTCCTGACCGCGCAGGTCTACTTCAAGGACGTCGAGAACGCCGGGATCACCGGCCACGGCATCCTCTACGGCGGCCCCGGCGGCATCCTGTCCGAGGGCAGTAAGAACATCCGCGTCAAGGACGTCATCATCCTCAACCCGAACGGTTATGCGGGCACCTTCGCCGAGAGCAAGAACGTGCACATCAAGAAGGCGCGGTCGTTCAGCTCGAAAGGCAATGGAGACGGTTTCGACGTCTTTTCCTCGACCGGCGTCACCTTTGACGGCTGCTTCATGCGCAACTCCGACGACTGCATCGCCATCTACGCCCACCGTTGGGACTACTACGGGGACACCCGCGACATCACCATCGAGAACTGCACCCTGTGGGCGGACGTCGCCCACCCCGTCAACGTCGGCACGCACGGCAACACCGACGATCCCGAGGTCATCGAGAACCTGCTGATCAAGAACGTCGACATCCTCGACCACCGCGAACCGCAGATGAACTACCAGGGCTGCATCGCCCTCAACCCCGGCGACTCCAACCTCATCAAGAACGTCCGCGTCGAGGACGTACGGATCGAGGACTTCCGCTGGGGCCAGGTCATCAACATGCGGGTCATGTACAACACGAAGTACAACACCTCGGTCGGACGCGGTATCGAAAACGTTTACATCAAGAACCTCAGCTACACCGGCACACATGCCAATCCGTCGCTGTTCATCGGTTACGACGCCGATCACGCCATCACGAACGTCACCTTCGAGAACCTGGTGATCAACGGTGTCGTCGTCGCCGACTCGATGAAGAAGCCGACCTGGTACCTGACCACCGACGCGATCCAGTGGTACTACAACGAGCACGTGACGAACCTGAAGTTCCTCACCACCGCCGAGGCCGAGGCAGCGGCCGCGTCATGATCACCACAGGACCGTCCCGCCGCGGCTTCCTCGGCGGGACCGCGGCCCTGCTCGCGGTGGCGGGGGCGAGCGGACTGCTCGCCCCCGGCCGGGCGGTGGCCGCCCAGGACACCTCGGCCACGGCCCTCACCCACCCAGGGCTGCTGCACACCGCCGCAGACCTCGCCCGCATGAAGGCCGCGATCACCGCACGGCAATCCCCGGTCTACGACGGCTACTTGGCGCTCGCGGCACACGCCCGCTCGCAGTCCACGTACGCCGTCCAGAACACCGGCCAGATCACCTCCTGGGGCCGCGGCCCCACGAACTTCATGAACCAGGCCGTCGCCGACTCGGCCGCCGCCTACCAGAACGCCCTGCTCTGGGCCGTCACCGGCGACCGGGCCCACGCCGACAAGGCCCGCGACATCCTCAACGCCTGGTCGGCCTCCCTGACCGTGATCACGGGCGCCGACGGGCCGCTCGGCGCCGGACTCCAGGGCTTCAAGTTCGTCAACGCGGCCGAACTGCTGTGCCACACCGACTACGACGGATGGGCGGACGCGGACATCGCCCGCTGCCGGGAGTCCTTCCTGACCGTCTGGTATCCGGCGGTATCCGGTTACATGCTCTACGCCAACGGCAACTGGGACCTGACGGGCCTTCAGACCATCCTGGCCATCGGCGTGTTCTGCGAGGAACCCACCCTCGTCGAGGACGCCCTGCGCTACGCCGCGGCCGGCGCGGGCAACGGCAGCATCCGCCACCGCGTCGTCACCGACGGCGGCCAGGGCCAGGAGAGCGGCCGCGACCAGGGCCACGAACAGCTCGCCGTCGGACTGACCGGTGACATCGCCCAGGTCGCCTGGAACCAGGGCGTCGACCTGTGGAGCTACGACGGAAACCGTATTCTCGCCAATTTCGAGTACGCCGCCCGCTACAACCTCGGCGGCGACGTCCCCTTCACCGCCGACCTCGACCGCACCGGCAAGTACATCAAGACGGCCGTCTCGGCCACCGCACGCGGCAACCTGCCGCCGATCTACGAGATGGCGTACGCGCACTACGCGGGCGTCCGCGGCCTCGCCGCCCCGTACACGAAGGCCGCCGTCTTCCGCGGCACGGGCGGCGCCCGCGTCGTCGAGGGCAGCAACGACGACCTGCCGAGCTGGGGGACCTTCGCCTACGCCGGGGCCACCGCGCCCGAGGCGACCGTGCCGACCGCGCCCGCGGGCGTAACAGCCTTGGGCGGAACCGTAGTTGAGGTCGGCTGGCTGCCGTCGGCGTGGGCCACCGGCTACACCGTGCTGCGCGCGACGAAGGCCGACGGCCCCTACGAGCGGATCGCGACCGGCGTCACCGACCCGGCGTACACGGACCGCGACGCACACCCCGGGCGGACCTACCACTACACCGTCACAGCCACCAACTCCCTCGGAGAAAGCGGGAGTTCGAGGTGGGCCGCAGCCACCGCGGGGCTCCCGGGGCGCTGGGCCGCGCAGGACGTGGGGCAGGTGGCGCTGCCCGGCTCGGCCGTCTTCGACGGTGAACGCTTCCTCGTCGAAGCGAGCGGTACGGCGGACACCGGCCACCTCGTGCATCTCCCGCTGCGCGGCGACGGCAGCGTGACCGCGCGGATCGTGTGGCCGCTCAGCTCCCAGTACTCCAAGATCGGTGTCACGGTGCGCGGTTCGCTCGACGCCGACGCCCCGTACGCCGCGATGCTGATCCAGGGGCTGCCGCTGCACACCTGGAGCGGCGTGTGGACGGTCCGCCCGGCGGCGGGCGCGGACGTCTCCGCGACCGGCAGTACACCCGTACCGCCCAGCCAGCAGCAGGCGATCACCACCTCCGCCGCCTTCCCGATCTCCAGCCTCGGCCAACTGCCCACCTCGGCAACGCCGTTGGAGGCCCCCTACGTCGAGGGCGCGGGCGACGGCTACCGACTGCGCAAGCCGTACTGGGTGCGGGTGTCCCGCAAGGGGCGCCGCCTGACCGGGGCGATCTCCCCGGACGGCATCCGCTGGACCGAAGTGGGCGCCACCGACGTCGAGTTGGGCACCACCGCCCACGCGGGCCTCACCCTCACGTCCTGCCTGGGCGTCGACGCCCCGTATGCCGAGACCGGCACCGGTGTCTTCGACAACGTCAGCGTGACCGCGCGCGACGGCGACGTCTGGCGGACAGCGCGCCCCACTCGCACCGCCGCCGACCTGCAAGCCACCACCGGCGCCGACGCCGTCGAACTGGCCTGGACCGACCCGGATCCCGCCGCCCGTTACACCGTGCTGCGCGCCGGGCATGCCGACGGGCCGTACGCCGCACTCGCCACGCACGTCGGCCCGGTCGGCTTCGGCACCCGCATCCGGTACCAGGACGCCACCGGCACGCCCGGCACGACGTACCACTACGCGGTCGCCAGGACCAACACCGGTGGCCGCGGCCCGAGTTCGAGGCCGGCGCAGGCCGCCATGCCGAGCCCCTCCACACCCCAACTCACCTCCGCCACCGCCGCGTTCGTGAACCAGGGCGTCCCCTTCCGCCATCTGCTGCGGGCCGCGCACGAGCCCGTACGGTTCACCGCCGAGGGGCTGCCGGGCGGCCTCGGACTCGACCGGCGCACCGGCCTGATCTCCGGAACACCCACCGGAACAGGGGAGTTCACGGTCGCCACCGGTGCGGGCAACGCGGCCGGCGACACCACCGGTTCGCTCACCCTCACGGTCGGCACTCCGCCACCGGACCCCTGGACGTACGGCGACCTCGGCGACCCGGTCCTCGACGACCGGGAGTTCGGGACACTCGGCGTGGTCGCCATCGCCACCCCCGGCAGCACCTCGTACACGGACGGGACGTTCACCGTGCGCGGCGCCGGAGTCGACCTGACCGTCAACGGCCAAGGAATGACCGGGCAGTTCGTCCGGCAGCCGGTCACCGGCGACGCCACCGTCACCGCCCGGCTGGTCTCCCGCAGCGGTGCCGTGGGCGCCGACCGGGTGGGGCTGCTGATGGCGAAATCGCTGTCACCCTTCGACCAGGCGGCCGGAGTGATCGTCACCGCCGGGAGCACCGCACAGCTGATGCTGCGCACCACCGTCGCGGGCGCATCCGCCTTCACCGGCGCCTCGACCGTCCAACTCCCTTGTCTGCTGCGGCTGAAGCGCACCGGGACCGCTTTCGCCGCCGCCGTCTCCGCCGATGACGGCGCCACCTGGACCGCCCTCGCCGAAGGCGCGGTCCCCGGTTTCGGCGACGCCCCTTATCACGTGGGCCTGGTGGTCTGCTCACGCAGCCAACTCGCCCGCACCGAAACACAGTTCGACGAGGTGAGCATCACGCCCGCCTAGAGCCGGGGGATCCCACCCCACGGGATCCCCGCACACGGATTGGACACCGCCATGAGCCGCACGTCCCCCCACCGGCAACTCCCCAACACCCCTGAAGACACCGGCACGTTGAGCCGCCGGAGCCTGCTGAGGACCGCCGGCGGCCTGACCGCCGCCCTCGCCCTCGGCGGCGGCACGGCCGCCCTGACCGCCACCGCCGCCGACGCCGCACCCACGACGTTCACCCACCCCGGCATGCTGCACAACGCCGGCGACATCAACCGTGCCAAGGTCAGGGTGGCCGCGGGCACCGACCCCTGGCTGTCCGGCTGGAACATGCTGACCGCCAACTCCCACTCCGCGTCCACCTGGACGAACCGGGCCACGGCCACCATCATCCGCGGCGGCACCGGAGAGAACTACAGCCTCCTGTACGGCGACATCGCCGCCGCCTACCAGAACGCCCTCCGCTGGAAGGTCGGCGGCACCGAGGCGAACGCCGAGTGCGCCGCAGCCATCCTCAACGCGTGGTCGACGACGCTCACCACGGTCACCGGAAACGCCGACCGGTTCCTCGCCGCCGGACTCTACGGCTGGCAGTTCGCCAACGCGTGCGAACTCATGCGCGACTACGACGGGTTCGACCTCGCCGCGGCCCAGCAGATGATGGTCGATGTCTTCTACCCGGTCAACAACGACTTCCTCACCAACCACAACGGCGCCTGCATCACCAACTACTGGGCCAACTGGGACCTGTGCAACACGGCCTCCGTGATGGCCATCGGGATCCTCACCGACGACGGCGGCAAGTACGACCAGGCCGTCACCTACTTCAAGTCGGGCGCGGGCAACGGCTCCATCGAACACGCGGTGCCCTACCTGTACACCGACGACGACGGCTACGCCCTCGGCCAGTGGCAGGAGGCAGGCCGCGACCAGGGCCACACCGTCATGGGCATGGGCCAGATGGGCGCGATCTGCGAGATGGCCTGGAACCAGGGTGACGACCTGTACGGCTACGACGACAGCCGCTTCATGAAGGCCGCCCAGTACGTGGCCAAGTACAACCTCGGAAACGACGTCCCGTTCACCACCTACACCTGGGGCAGCGGCACGACCTGCGCGTCCAACTCGCAGACCGCCATCTCCGACTCCTCCCGCGGCCAGGTCCGGCCGGTGTGGGCGCAGATCCACTACCACTACAACCGGCGCGTCTACCTCGACGACAAGTACATCGCCGCGATGGCCGCCTCCGTCGCCCCCGAGGGCGGCGGCGGTGACTACGGTTCCACCAGCGGCGGCTACGACCAGCTCGGCTTCGGCACCCTCATGTACGCGAAGTAACAGAAAGTAACGATCGGAAACGGAAGGAAACTAGCCCGAACGGCGGCCGAAGTCGCCCGCACGCGCTCGTGCACCGGAATACCACGCACCGATGTGGTGCTCTGGTCTCACCGGTGCACGAACGCGGCGAAGGGCTGGTGGCGATGGCGGCGGACCAGGCGAACCCCGTGGTCGGGACGGCCCACGGGGCCGTGCGCGGCCGTTACGAGAACGGTGTCGCGGTGTTTCGCGGCATCCCCTACGCGGCCCCGCCGTTCGGACCCCGCAGGTTCCGCCCGCCCGTACCGCCCGAGCCCTGGGAGGGGGTGCGCGACGCCGGTGTCTTCGGGCCGACGCCGCCGAAACCACCGTACTCGGAAGCGTTCGCCCCCTATCTGTCCGACCCGGTCGTGCCCGGCGACAACTGCCTCAACCTCAACGTGTGGACCCCCGAGCCGGGCCCCGGTACCCGGCTCCCGGTCCTGGTGTGGGTGCACGGCGGGGCCTTCACCCGCGGCTCGGCGGCCGTACCGGTCTACGACGGGCACGCCTTCGCCCGCGACGGCGTCGTCTGCGTCTCCCTCAACTACCGCCTGGGCGTGGAGGGTTACGGCCTCTTCCCGGACGCCCCCGCCAACGCCGGGCTGCGCGACCAGCTCGCCGCCCTCGCCTGGGTACGCGAATCGATCACCGAGTTCGGCGGCGACCCGGACCGCGTCACCCTCGTCGGCCAGTCCGCCGGGGCGATCAGCGTCGGTGCCCTGCTCGCCGCGCCACAGGCCCAAGGGCTGGTGCGGCGCTCGGTGTTGCAGAGCGGCCCGCCGGAGGCGTCCGACCGCGACAAGGTACGGCGGATGGTGCGCCGCATGGCGACCCGGCTGAAAGTCCCGGCCACCGCCGAGGCGTTCGCCGCCGTCGACCGGGACCAACTTCTGCGCACCCAGGCCGAGGTGGGCCGCCTGAGCAGCCCGGTACTCGGCGGCCCCGCCTTCGGGATCGTCGTCGACGGCGACGTCGTACCGCGCGACCCCCTGGCCGCCCTCGTCGACGGGGCCGCGGCCCACGACGTCGACCTGATGCTGGGCTGGACCCGCGACGAGTACCGGCTGTGGCTGGTGCCCGGCGGACTGCTGGAACGCGTCGACCGGCTCGGCCCGGTCGCCCTGGCCGGCGCCCGCGCCCGCTGCCGCTGCGGCCCCGAAGTGCCGCGCGGCTACCGGGCCCTGCTGCCCGGGGCGGGCACCGCCGAGACCGTCGGCCAGCTGGTCACCGACCACCTGCTGCGCGTACCGCTGCACCGCCTGGCCGACGCCCGCCCCGGCTCCGCGTACGTGTACGAGTTCGCCTGGCCCTCGCCGCGGCCCGGCCTGGGCGCCTGCCACGCACTGGAGTTGGGCTTCGTCTTCGACACCGGCGAGGCGCCCGAGTCGGCGAAACTCGCGGGCGAGCACCCGCCGCGCGAACTGGCCGACGCGATGCACTCCGCCTGGGTACGGTTCGCCGAGCACGGCGACCCGGGCTGGCCGGCCTGGAACGCCACCCACCCGGTACGGATCTTCGGCGACGGCGAACCGCACACGGCCCCCGGCCCCTACGACCGCCAACTCGCCCTGTGGGACGCCGACCTGACGGCACGGAACACCACCCTCGACCCGGCCGCCACGGAGGGCGCCGCCCCGCGCGGCACCGAACTGAACTCCGTCGTACGGCGATTGCGGCGCCCCGGCGGGGTACGGCGCCGCTGATCCCGTACGGCCGATGCCGAGTTGCCCGCGGCGCTACCGAGCGTCCTTGCGCTACGGCATCGCCGACGTGCCCGTAGCGGCATGCGATTGACGGGGTGTCAGAACGGTCGCGGTACTCAACTCTTCGCGGGTGCCACCGAGTTGCGTACCACCACGTGCGTGCCCAGGAGCAGGTGTTCGTCCGGGGTGTCCGGGGTGTGGCCCAGCGCGGTGCGGACGGCGAGGCGGCCCAGTTCCTCGTAGGGGACATGCACGGTCGTCAGGGCGGGGTGCAGGTCGCGGGCGAAGGGAATGTCGTCGTAACCGACGAGCGAAACATCTCCCGGCACGTCCAGGCCCGCCTCGTGCAGCGCGGTGAGCGCGCCGGCCGCGACCATGTCGGTCGCCGCCACCACCGCCGTGAAATCCAGGCCCTCCTTCAGCGCCCGGCGCATCAGACGGTGGCCCGAGTCGCGGGTGAAGTCGCCGTGCAGGAGGAACGCGGGGTCCGGGTCGATGCCACGGGCCCGGTGGGCGTCCAGGTAACCGCGTTCGCGACCTTGCGCCGTCGTGTGGTCCGGGTCGCCGCCCAGGAACAGCACCCGGCGGTGGCCCTGCGCCAGCACGTGCGCGACCAGCGCGAAGGCGCCGCCCTCGTTGTCGTACTCGATGACCGTGACCGGTGCGCCCGGGCCCAGGGGCGGGCGCCCGCACAGCACGAGACGAGAGCCCGCCGCGGCCAGCGAGTCGGCGATGCGCCGGGTGCGCCTGCGGTACTCGGGGGTGTCCGCGGTGCCGCCGACCAGGATCACGGCGGCGGCCCGCTGGGCGCGCATCGTCTCGATGAAGTCCAGCTCGCGCTGCACGTCACCCTCTGTGCTGCACACCAGGCACAGATGGCCGAGCCGGGTCGCCTCGCGCTCCACGCCGTGCGCCATGTGCGCGAAGGACGGGCCGGTGATGTCGTCGAGGACGAACGCCAGTGTGGGGGTGCCGACCCCCGCGATTGCCTTCGCGCGCGCGTCGGCCACGTAGTCCAGATCGCGCACCGCCCGCAGGACGCGTTCGCGGGTCGTCGCGCTCACCGGATAGTCCCCGCCCAGCACCCGCGACACCGTGGACGCGGACACCCCGGCCCGGGCGGCCACGTCCCGGATGGTGCTCCGGCTCGCGTCCTCGCTCTTCCTGGTCATACGCCGCCTCGCCCTTCTCACCGGGCCCCGTCGGACACGGTTCACCCACCCCGTGGGAACAAGCGGCAACATGACAGAAACCGGTTCCCATGCGGGAGGCTAGCAGTGCGGTGGGGTGGGCGGCAGATGTTGTGCGCGACCAGGTGCTCCGGCTTTCGGAGCTGCCCCGACGCCCCGGCGTCCCGACGCCCTAATGCCCTAACGCCCCAGGGACACGGCGATCGCCCCGATCGCCTCCGGGCCCACCCGGCAGCAGCCCCCGATCAGGCGGGCCCCCGCCGACTCCCAGCCGCGCACCTGCTCCGTGGCGAACGTGGCGCGGCCGGTCCAGGCGCGGGCCTCGGCGTCCCAGCCCTCGCCGCTGTTGGGGTAGACCACCACCGGCTTGCCCGTCACGCGGGCGGCCGTCGCGACCGCCCGGTCCGCGTCCTCGGGAACGCAGCAGTTCACGCCCACCGCGATCACCTCGTCCGCGTCGGCGGCGAGCGCGAACGCCTCCTCCAGGGGCTGCCCGGCGCGCGTGCGGTCACCGGCGACCGAGTACGACAGCCAGGCCGGAACGCCCAGGCCCCGCACCGCGCGCAGCAGCGCCCGCGCCTCGTCCGCGTCCGGGACGGTCTCCAGGGCGAGCACGTCGGGCCCGGCGGCGGCCAGCACCTCCAGGCGCGGCCGGTGGAAGGTCTCCAGCTCCTCGACGGTGAGCCCGTACCGCCCCCGGTACTCGGAGCCGTCCGCGAGCATCGCCCCGTAGGGGCCGACCGAGGCGGCCACCCACAGCGGGCGCCCGGCGCCCCCGGCCCGGGCCCGGCCGGCCGCCTCGCGGGCCAACTCCACGCTGAGCGCGAGGAGTTCGGCGGCCCGTTCGCGTGCGATGCCGCGCTTCTCGAAGCCCTCGAAGGTCGCCTGGTAGCTGGCGGTGATCGCGACGTCCGCGCCCGCCTCGTAGTACGCGAGATGTGCTTCGGTAACCGCTTCCGGCTGTTCCGCCAGCAGCCGTGCCGACCACAGCTCGGCGGTCAGGTCGTGCCCGGCGGACTCAAGCTGGTTGGACATGCCGCCGTCGAGGACGACGGGGCGGGCGGCGAGAGCGTCGGCAAGGGTGGTGTCGCTGGTCATGGCGACGACGGTAGTCCAGGCGCGGTGGAGGGGCACACCACTTTGTGTCCACAACATGAACATTCTGCTCAGCATGTGGGATACCGGGTTAAGATCCAGCCGCTCCCCGCCCCCACGGAACGTCCCCGCACGGATCCCCTCCGCACCTCGGAAGTGTCATGACCGCCACAGGCACCCCAGAAGCCGTCGAACCCGGGCAGGCCGCCGACGCCCCGGCCGCCCCACGGCGCAAGGGCTTCGGCCTCGCCGCCGCCACCGCCCTCGTCATGGGCAACATCATCGGCGGCGGCATCTTCGCTCTGCCCGCCACGGTCGCGCCGTACGGCACGGTCAGCCTGGTCGCCTTCGTGGTGCTCTCCGTGGCCGCGGTGCTGCTCGCCCTGCTGTTCGGCAAGCTCGCCCGGCGCAGCCCCGTCACCGGCGGTCTGTACGTCTACCCGCGCGACGCGTTCGGCCCGTTCGCGGGGTTCCTGTCGGCGTGGTCGTACTGGACGATGTGCTGGGTCAGCATCGCCGCGCTCGCCGTCGCGGTCGTCGGGTACGTCGACGTGCTGATCCCCCTGCACGGCAACCACGCCCTCGAAGGCATCGTGGCGATGGCCGCGCTCTGGCTGCCCGCCGCCGCGAACTTCGCGGGCACCCGCTGGGTCGGAACGGTCCAAGTCGTGTCCACCGTGCTGAAGTTCGTGCCGCTGCTCGTCGTCTCCACCGTCGGACTCTTCTTCGTCGACACCGACAACTTCGGGCCGTTCAACGCATCAGGGGACAGCGCGCCGGGCGCGATCGCCGCCGCGGCGGCGCTGCTGCTCTACAGCTTCCTCGGTGTCGAGTCGGCCGCCGTCAGCGCGGGTGAGGTCGACGACCCCGAGCGCAACGTCGGCCGCGCGAGCATTCTCGGCACCCTCGCCTCCGCGCTCGTCTACATCCTCGGCACGGTCGCCGTCTTCGGCCTGGTCCCGCACGACGAACTGGTCGACTCGGGCGCGCCCTTCGCGGACGCGGTGAACGCGATCACCGGCGGCACCTGGGGCGGCACCGCCATCGCGCTGGTCGCCGTCGCCTCGATCACCGGTTGCCTCAACGGCTGGATCCTCATGGCCGCGCAGATGCCGTACGCCGCTGCCCGCGACGGACTGTTTCCGAAACCGTTTGCGAAAGTCGGCAAGGGCGGGGTGCCCGGGTTCGGCGTCTGGGCGACCGCGGTGCTGGGCACGCTCCTGATCGCGCTCAACTACACGGCGGGCCCCGACACCACCTTCCGCGTGCTCGTCCTCATCACCACGTTCACCGGCTGCGTGCCGTACCTGCTGTCGGCCGCGGCCCAGCTGTTCTGGCTGGCCAAGGGCACCCGCGAGCAGGTCCGCCCGGCGGGCCTGGTGCGGGACCTGATCGTCGCCGCCCTGTCCTTCGCCTTCTCCTTCTGGCTCATCGCGGGCGCCGGGTACGCGGCGGTCTACCAGGGAGTCCTCTTCCTCTTCGCGGGAATCCCGGTCTACGTGTGGCTGCGCGGACGGCAGCCGGACGAGGACTCAGCGGTGGCGGCGGCCGGGGAAACCGCGGGTCCGTAACGCCTTGAGGGAATGACCGAAACCGTTTTCCCGGCCGTACCGCGCCGCGAGTACGGCCGGCTCACCGGCCCGATGACGGCCTGTGCGGGCGAGGAGCGGTGGGGTTACGGCGGCGCACGCGCCGTGTCCGCCGAACTCCGCTACCCGGAGCACGGGGCGGCCCTCGCCTTCCTTGCCGGACGGGCCGCCCAGGCACGTACACCGGCTCCGCGTCCGGGGTTCCCCGGGGCGCCGAGCGGTCGTCGGCTAGGCCGCGTGCCGTCCCGAGCGGCGGTGGTCGTTTCCCCGGTGGCGCATGACCGCCGGGGCCACCAGGCCCGCGAGCAGGGCGACGCCCAGCACGTACTGCGGCCACCACGAACTCGCGCCGCTGCCCGCCGTGTTCGCGGTGTGCGGGGCGGCGGCCACCTCCGCGGCGCCGGAGGCCGTCGCCGCGTGCTTGCTGGAGGAGGGGCGCGCCGCGAGCGCGGTGAGGACGACATCGTTGCCGTCGCCGCCGCGGTAGCTGATCCTGTAGGTGCTGTCACCCAGCTCGACCTTCGCGCCCTCGCGCAGACCCTTGAACGTGCCGGTCGTCCTCGCGCTGCCCGTGTGGTCGAGGAGGGTGATCGGGCGGGCGGTGGCGGCACTCGGGTTTGGGCTCGCACTCGGGCTCGGGCTTGGGTCGGAAGCCTTCGCGTCGGCTGGGGTCGCACTCTTCGAAGCCGCGGTCGCGAGTCCCGACAGATCGAGATCACCCGCCAGCCGGACCGCCCCCGCCACCTTCAACGGACGCTTCCCGGCGACCAGTTGGCCCTGCGCGCTCTGCGTGTAGCCCCCGGTCACGGTGAGCCCGGCCGAGACCACGCCGTCGTTCGTCACCCCTCCGACGACCGTGCCCCTGCCGCTGAGCGAGGTCACCACCCGCAGGCCCGCCGTGCCCGCGTCCAGGTGCGCCCCGGGCATGGTGAGCCGAACGGCCCGGCTGTGTACGAGCGTTGCGCCCGAGCGGAGCGCCAGGGTGCCCCGGGTGACGGTCGTCGTCCCCGTGTACGTCACCGCCGTGCCGGTGAGCGTGGTCGTCGCGGCGCCTGCCTGGACCAGGGAGCCCTCGCCGCCGACGTACGCCAGCGAAACGGGAGTCGAGGTGTTGCGCACGACGAGGGTGCCGTCGTCCACGACCCGCCGCCGCGCCGTCCCGGTCAGCAACGAGCCGTCGCCGCCCTTCTTTCCGGAGCCGAGCCGCAGGATCGCGCCGTTGCGCACGGTGGTCGACCCGTCGTAGTACTGCTTGGCCGCGAACGTGACGTCGTTGCCGCGCGTCCCCGCGATCACGATGTCACCGGCGCCGGGCGCGGCCAGCGTGTCGTGGTACCTGCCGCCGCCGATGGGGGCGCCCAGGGTGACCGGGCCGTCGTAGGCGAACGTGAGCCTGGAGCGGACCCCGCTCGCCTCGTGCAGGTTGATGTAAACGGTTTCGGCGGTGCCCGGCATGAAGATCTCGTGCGTGGTGCCGTCGCCCCACTGCACGTTCGCGCCCTCGATGTTGGTGCCCCGTTTGTTCAACTGGTGGGCGATGGCGGTCCAGTTGAGGTTCGGGTTGCTCAGCGAGGGGTTGGTGTCGCCGCCTTGGTCGCTGTAGCTGTACTGGCCGGTGAGGACGACCTTGCTGCCGGGCCGGGAGTGGACGTTGACGTCGCTGCCGTACTCCCGCTGGTAGAAGTTCTGGCGCAGGGTGATGGTCCGGCCCAGCGGAGTGTCGATGATCCAGGAGCCCTGGTTGAGGATCGCGCGCGTGTTCGGCAGGGCCACCGGGTACTCCGGGCGCCCGGCGGCCGTCCCGGTGCCGTTGTCGATGACGCCGGAAAACGGTTGCGTGCCCGCCAGATCGAGGGTGCCCCACATGTTGCGGGGCTGGGTGACCAGGCCCGAGCCGCTGATGGTGCCGAGGTTGAAGGTGCGGGTCAGCGACAGGCGCAGGGTGCCGTCGACGCGGACGTTCAACTGGTTGAGGTCGTAACCCGGTGTGCCGTACGGGAAATGACCGATCAGCCCCGCGGAGCCACCCGTGCCGTACTGGAGGGTGGCGCCCTTCTCGACGGTGATCGCGGGCGGGTCGGGGTTGGCGACCGTCGTGTACGGGTGGTTGCCGCCCTGCGTGGTCACCTTCTGGTGCTGCCGCGCGGTGGGCAGGGTGAAGTCGCTGTCCTTGGTGAGGATCAGCGTCCCGCCCCCGCGCACGGTGAGGGTGCCCTCGCCGCTGAACACCCCGTCGTACGTGGTGGTTCCCGACGGCACGGTCACCACCGTGTCCCCGGAGAGCGTCACGTTCCGGTCCGCGAGGACGTCGGCGGTGACGTCCCGGGTGCCGGCCGCCGAAGCGGTGGGGGCGCCGAGGGTGAGGACGAGGCTCGCCAGGGTTCCGGCGGCCGCTGCTGCTGAGTGGGAGGGGATGCGCACACCCGGGAGACGGGATGTGGGGAGGGGCGATAACAGAAATGCGCGAGTTCTTCACGGACGCGTGGGCCCGCCCGCTCCCGGAAGCGCCGGGTCCACCTTTCGCGGACGCGCTGGCCGTACCGGTAGTAAGCGGTTTCGTCTTTGTCTCTCCGGACCCGTTGACCTTCTCGTAACGCACCCTTACCTTTTCGGCGTTCGTCATGACAGATGTTGTGCGAAATGCCGAACCGAGAGGCAGTCCCGCATGAGCCGCGATCACGATCTGCCCCCAGTACCCGGCCGGAGGCTGGTGCTGAAAGGCGCCGGTGCCGCCCTGGCCGCGGGCGCGCTGGCGGCCACCCCGGCGGCGGCCGTCGCCGCCGCCCAGCCGAAGGCAGCCCGTTACATGAACCCCCTGGTCCGTCAGCGCGCCGACCCCCACATCATCCGTCACACCGACGGCTTCTACTACTTCACCGCCACCGTCCCCGAATACGACCGGATCGTCCTGCGCCGCTCCCGCACCCTCAACGGCCTTGCCACCGCCACCGAGTCGGTGATCTGGACCGCGCACCCGACCGGAGACATGGGCGCGCACATCTGGGCGCCCGAGATCCACCGCATCAACGGCAAGTGGTACATCTACTTCGCCTCCGCCCCCGCCGAGAGCGTCTGGGACATCCGCATCTGGGTCCTGGAGAACGCCAACCCCGACCCATTCGCGGGGAGTTGGGTGGAGAAGGGGCAGATCAAGACCGCCTGGGAGACCTTCTCCCTGGACGCCACCACCTTCACCCACCGCGGCACCCGCTACCTCTGCTGGGCCCAGCACGAGCCCGGCATGGACAACAACACCGCTCTGTGGCTGTCCGAGATGGCGAACCCGTGGACCCTGACGGGACCTCAGATCAGGCTGAGCACACCGGAGTTGGACTGGGAGGTCATCGGCTACAAGGTGAACGAGGGCCCCTACGCCCTCCAGCGCAACGGGCGGGTCTTCCTCACCTACTCGGCCAGCGCCACCGACTACCACTACTGCGTCGGCCTGTTGACCGCCGACGCCGACAGCGACCTGATGGACCCGGCCAGTTGGGCCAAGTCGCCCGTGCCCGTCTTCACCAGCAACGACGCGACCCAGCAGTACGGCCCGGGCCACAACTGCTTCACGGTCGCCGAGGACGGTCGCAGCGACGTCCTCGTCTACCACGCGCGCCAGTACAAGGAGATCACCGGCGACCCGCTGGACGACCCCAACCGGCACACCCGGATCCAGAAGCTCGGCTGGAACTCCGACGGCACCCCGGACTTCGGCGTCCCCGTCGCCGACACCGTGAAGGAGAGTGCGTGAGATGAGAGTTCGGCGTACGGCAACACCTCTCTTCGGCCGCCGTGGCCGCCCGGGCTTCGGACGCTCGCTCGATGCGGGCCAAGTACCCGGCGCGGAACGGCTGTTCGGTGCGAGACGCGTGTCCGGCGTCCGGCGCGCCCTCGGCGGGCGCCGCATGTCCGCGGTCCTCGTCGCCCTCGCCCTGGCCCTGTTCGGCGCGCTGGCCACGGCCGGACCCGCCCAGGCCGCGGCCCAGACGATCGCCAACGGCGTCCAGTTCACGGACACTTCGGGCAACGCGGTGCACGCGCACGGCGGCGGCGTCATCAAGGTCGGCAGCTACTACTACTGGTTCGGCGAGGACCGCAACTCCGACAACACCTTCAAGTACGTCGACGCCTACCGCTCGACCGACCTGAAGAACTGGGAGTTCCGCGCCCACGTCCTGTCCCAGTCCAGCGCCACCGAACTGGGCACCGCCTACATCGAGCGGCCCAAGGTCATCTACAACGCGTCCACCGGCAAGTTCGTGATGTGGATGCACAAGGAGAACGGCGTCGACTACAGCGAGGCCAAGGCTGCCGTCGCCGTCTCCGACACCGTCGACGGCAGCTACACCTACCAGGGCAGCTTCCAGCCGCTCGGCGACAACATGTCCCGGGACATCACGACGTTCGTCGACACGGACGGAACCGGTTACATGGTCTCCGCCGCCAACGAGAACTACGACCTGCACATCTACCGGCTGACCGCCGACTACACGGGCATCGACAGCCTCGTCGCCAACCCGTGGGTGGGCGGCCACCGCGAGGCCCCGGCCCTGTTCAAGCGCAACGGCGTCTACTTCATGCTCACTTCGGGCGCGACCGGCTGGAGCGCCAACCAGCAGCAGTACGCGACCGCGACCAGCATCACCGGGCCCTGGACGGCGATGACCAACGTCGGCGACTCCACGGCCTACAACTCGCAGACCGCGTACGTCCTTCCGGTGCAGGGGACTTCGGGCACCTCGTACCTGTACCTGGGCGACCGCTGGGGCAACTCCTTCGGCGGGACCGTCAACGACTCCCGGTACGTGTGGCTGCCGCTGACTTTCCCCACGGACACCAGCATGAGCATGAGCTGGTACCCCGAGATCAGCGTCGACACCGCCGCCGGGACCGTCGGCGGGACCAGCGCCACGTACAACACGCTGATCGCCGCGCACAGTTCCAAGTGCGCCGACGTGCCCAACCAGTCGCTGTGGCAGGGGATCGCGATCAGCCAGTACACCTGCAACAGCGGCACCAACCAGAAGTGGTGGTTCAAGGACGTCGGAAGCGGTTACTACCAGTTGATCGGCCGCGGCAGCTCGCTGTGCCTCCAGGAGAACGCGAGCAACGTCACCCAGGAGAACTGCTCCGCAACGGCCACCACCCAGCAGTGGTCGGTGACCACGTCGGGCAGCTACGTGAACATCAAGTCCCGGGCGAGCGGCGAGTGCCTGGACGTGTCCGGCGCGTCCACCGCCAACTCCGCCGCGATCATCACCTACACCTGTAGCGGAGCCAGCAACCAGCAGTGGACGCGCGGAACATGACGATCCGTCAGGTCACGCTCAGGCGAGCAGGTCGAGCGCGTCGACCGACGTGCCCGCGCTGAGATAGGACGTCGACCCCGAACCGCTCGCCACATAGATCTTCAGCGTGTTGTACGCGCTGGTGTCCGTCAGCCAGGCGGACGCCGGAACGCTGTAGCTGAAGGTGTAGTTGTTGCCCCGGTACGACCCCACGGTCAGCGACCGGGTGCTCGGCTGGGTGGGCGGTGAGGGGACGGCCGACGTCCAGGTGTCGTTCACGACGACCTGCGGCCGGCCGTTCGCGTAGGCCGTCGTCACCCCGATGCGCAGCGTGTGCGCGGCGGCGGCCTGGGCGGCCGTCAGCTTGAAGTAGACGATGATGCCGCTGTTGACGTCCTTCCACAGATAGCAGGGGAACGCGGAGGTCTCACTGCCGCTGCCGATGACGACGTTCCCGGTCCAGGACGCCGCCCGGGGGTCGGAGGGATGCGCGTACGTCATCAGCGCCGCGTTCTTGAAACCGCTCGGCGTTCCGTCCCAGTCGCCGATCCGCCAGATCGCGCTCGCGTTGGACGGGTCGTTGGAGGAGGGGATCGCGATCGTGTTGAGCGTCGTCGTACCGCCCGCCGTCACCGTCACCGACGTGGTGTACACGGCGAGTTCACCCTTGAAGACGGTCAGCGTGTACGTCCCCGGAAGGGCGCCCGGGATGGAGAAGTAGCCGTCGGACGAGCGCGCCGAACCCCAGTACTGCGCCGCCGAGTTGGCGATCCCCACCGTGTACGCGGACGTCGTGTCCCGCCCGGTGATGGCGACGCCCGCGACCCGGCCCCGGCCGCCCGCGGCCACGTAACCGGAGATGCCGAGCGAGTCCGCCCAGGAGGTGGTGAGGTTCCCGTGGTAGAGCGAGGAGGAGGGCGCACCGCCGTCGGTGAACGCGATGACGTACGGGCCCTGGAGGCCGAAGCGCTGCGCCTCCGTCTGGTTCTCGCCGTAGTACAGGATCTCGTACAGGCCGCCGCCGTCGGCGCTCTGGTGGCGCAGCAGCGAGCGGTAGAACGGGCCGCCGGACGCCTTCTCGTGGTTGGAGCGGACCACGTAGAGGCCGACGCTGCCGGTGGTCCAGCCGATGTAGTCGTAATCGATTACGCGGAGTTTCGAGTAGTGCTTCGAGCGGGTCTGGCCGTCCGACTTCGCGAACACGTCCGACGCCTCGATGGTGGAGGTCGTGTACGTGTACGAGTCCGGCTCGTCGTTGAGGAACATCCCCGCCTTGACGCGCACGATGTACCGGGTGGCCGAGACGGAGGTGTCGGCCTTGTTGGTCCACAGGTAGACGTTGTTCTCGCCGCTGCGGGCCGCGTAGTAGTGCTTGAGCGTGCCGTGCGTGACGGAGACCAGGATCGTCGAACCGGACTGAGCGATCGTCACCGTCGAGGCGCCCAGGCCCGATTCGACGTGCGAGTTCATGCCGCCGTAGCCCTGGTACTCGGTGCCGCGGTAGACCAGCGAGGTCAGGTCGCCGTTGGTCTTGCTGACCTTGAAGACGAGGAGGGCGCCGGTGTCGATCACGTAGTTGGAGCCGTCGTCCGTGTAACCGAAGCTCGCCGCCTGGGAGTTGACGGCGAGCGGGCCTGCCAGGGCGGCCGATCCGGCGGTGGCGGCCGTGCCGATGACGAAGGCGCGGCGGCCGAGAGGTCTGGGTCCGGACATGTGGGGGTGCCCCCTTCGGAGGTGTGTCGGTCGGTGCGGGTGTGGGGAAGAGTGACAGTCGAATCACGTTCGCGAAAGGGCTTTCGCAGGGAGGGAAGTTGGCAATTGTGTGAATCTGTGCGGCGATCTAGAAAGCGCTTGCCCGAAGCGGTACGGTCGGCAGCCGCCCGGGGCCCTCGTGCGGAAGTCCCGCCGGGCGGGCGGGACTTCCGCACCTGGGCCCCAGCCCCTGCCGTCGCTCCGCCGTCCTGCCTCCGGGAGCCGCCATGAGACGTGTCACCGTCGCCGCACTGCTGGCCACGACCCTGAGCACCGCCCTGTCCGTCACCCCCGCCGAGGCCCGGCAACCCGCCTCCGGCCTCGCCAACTGCACCGCGAACGCCTGCCACTTCGACGTCCCGCCGGGGACCTACGACGTCCGCGTCACCCTCGGCGGTGACGCGGCGGCGAGCACGAGCGTCGACGGCGAGACCCGGCGCGCCCTGCTCCCCGAGACCGCCACCGCGGCCGGACAGCGGGTGAGCCGCAGCTTCACCGTCAACGTCCGTACCCCCGAGGGCGAACCGACCGGCGCGGCCGGCACCCCCGGCCTGGACCTCACCCTCGGCGGCGGCGCACCCGCCCTCGCGGACATCCGTGTCACCCCCGCGCGACGGGCCCGGCAGATCGTCCTGATCGGCGACTCCACGGTCTGCGACCAGGCGAGCGCCCCCTACACCGGCTGGGGCCAGGAGCTGCCGCAGTACCTGCGCAAGGGGCTGTCCGTCGCCAACTACGCGGATTCCGGGGAGAGTACGGTGTCCTACCTCGCCGACCCGGCCCTCTTCGCCACCGTCCAGCCGCTGATCCGGCCGCACGACCTGGTCCTGATCCAACTCGCCCACAACGACAAACAGACCGACGAGGCGACCTATCGAGCCAATCTCGAAACCCTCGTGGCGGGCGTGCGGGCCCGGGGCGGCGAGCCCGTTCTCGTCACCCCGATCGTGCGGCGCTGGTTCAACGCGGACGGCACCCTCGACAACGGCATAGCATTGCTCGTAAACGGTCTCGGTGTGGATCTCCCCGCGGTGATCCGCTCGGTCGCGGGGGCCGAGGGCGTGCCGCTGATCGATCTCACCGCCGAAACCAGGGAAGTGGTGGAAACCCTGGGCGTTGAAGGTTCAAAATCGATCTACCTCTACAACGAGGCCAGGGACAACACGCATACTTCTGTGCACGGGGCAACTGTGTACGCCGGACTGGTGCGCGACGGACTTGTGGCGCAGCATCTGATACCGGAGGGGCTCGTGAGGCAGACCGGCTGAAGAGCCGGACCCGCCGGACCCGCCCGCCTCTCCGCCCGCAACCCCTGGGGCGTCCCGACCGGAACCGGGGCGCCCCAGGCTTCAACACCGGCCTGGGAAACGGAAGTTCCAGGCACGAGAACAGGAACCGCGGATGCCCCCCGTGCCCTCCGTACGCCCCTGGTCCCTCCCGGAGGACCGCACCCTCAGCCCGTACACCGGCTACACCCGCGCCCACTGGGAGACGGCCGCCGACGCGCTGCTCGCCGCGGTCGAGCCGTACGCGAGTGACGACCTGGCGCTCTACCACCTGCCCGGCGACCACGAAAGCTGGTCGGGCCGCCTCTCCGACGGCCTGGAGGGGTACGCCCGTACGCTGCTGCTCGCCGCGTTCCGCCGCGACGAGAAGGCTCTGGAACGGTACGGCGAGGGCCTCGCGGCGGGGGTGACGGGCGTCTGGCCGCGCATCGAGGACCGCTCGCAACCGCTCGTGGAGGCGGCCTCGATCGCCCTGGCCCTGCGCCTGACCCGCCCACTGCTGTGGGACCGGCTCCCCGAGGGCGTACGGCAGCGGGCAGCGGCCTGGCTCAGCGACGCCCTGACGGCCGAACCCTGGCCCTGCAACTGGGAGTTGTTCCCGGTCACCGTCGGCGGCTTCCTTTCCGAAATCGGTTACGAAACAGACGCCGCCCACGCGGCGGTCGACCGCGGCCTGGACGCCATCGAGAAGTGGTACGTCGACGACGGCTGGTACACCGACGGCGACGGCCGCAAGTTCGACTACTACAACGGCTGGGCGATGCACCTGTACCCGGTGCTGCACGCCTGGCTCGCGGACGACGCCGCCCTGCTCGACCTGTACGGCGGCCGCCTCTCGCGCCATCTCGCCGACTACGCCCGCCTGTTCGGCGCCGACGGCGCCCCCCTGCACCAGGGCCGGTCACTGACCTACCGGTTCGCGACGACCGTCCCGCTCTGGCTGGGCGCGCTCACCGGGAGCACACCGCTGCCGCCCGGTCAGACGCGCCGGCAGGCGTCCGGCGCGCTGAAGTACTTCCTGGACCGGGGCGCGGTGGACGACCGGGGTCTGCTCACGCTCGGCTGGCGCGGCCCCAACCCGGCGGTCCTGCAAGGCTATTCGGGCCCGGCGTCGCCGTACTGGGCCAGCAAGGGCTTCCTGGGCCTGCTGCTGCCCCCGGAACACGCGGTGTGGACAGCGACGGAGGAGCCGGGACCGGCGGAGAGGGAGGACGCGGTGACGGCGGTCGCCGGGCCCAACTGGCTGCTCCAGTCGACGCGTTCGGACGGAGTGGTGCGGCTGCACAACCACGGGAGCGAGGACGTTCGCTACGACCCGTTCTACACGCGGCTCGCGTACTCCACGGTGACGGAGCCGGTGCCGGTGGTGCCGGGCGCGGCCCCGCCGTCGCCTTCGGCCCCGGCCCCGGCGCCGTACGACAACAGCGTGTTCGTCGGGGGCGATCCGGGCCGCAGTGGCATCGAGCCGTTGGGGGTGGGTGACGGCTGGGCGGCGTCGCGGCACCGGGCTGGGGGAGCGCGGGTGACGAGTGTCGTGCTCGTGCGGGGGGCGGTGGAGGTGCGTGCCCATCTGGTGGCGGGAGCCGGGGCCGGGACGGTGGTGCGGGTCACCGGGTGGGCCGCGGGGGAGGAGGGGACACGCGCGGAGATCCGGCCCGTCTTCGGGCTGAGCGACTCCGTGGACGGCAGCGCGGTCGGTTCGCTCACGGGGGTCACCGGCGAGGCGGACACGCTGTTCGTGGCGCTCGTCAGGCTCACCGCCGAGGCGGATCCCGTCCCGCTGGAGGAGACGGTGTCCGTGCGGGTGACGGAGGACGACGGGGAAGCGCGCGTCCGCTGGCCCGAGGGGCCCGAGCTGGGGGTCCGGGTGGCGGACGGGGCGGTCGTACCGCGAGAGATGGAGCCGTAGGCGCGGCTGCGGCCCCCGCTGCCGGACCGCGTGGTCAGGCCGGCGGCAGGGGCCCCGCGGCGAGGGTGACGGCCGTGCCGCGTCAGGGAGTGAGACGGGCGATCCGCAGGGTGGTCGTGGTCGGGGACTTGGTGAGGGCGGACGCGTACGACGGGGTGACCGGGGCGTACGCCCAGGTGAGGGTGCCGTCCTTGAGAACGGCGATGTCGCCCGTGATCCGCGAGGTGACGACCTTGTCCGTGCTCTGGACCTTGCCGTTCCAGTCCACGAGACGGAAGTGGGTGCCGCTGAAGGTGCCGGTGCAGGTCCCGGCCGCGCACTTCGCGTTCTTCAGGGACTCCCAGGACACGAGAAGCCGGTCCTTGCCGTACGGCGCCACGTGCACGTCGACGTTCTCGGTGGTCTTCGAGCTGGTGAGGTAAACCGGCTTGCCCGCAGGGGAGTTGCGGTTCTTCAGGAAGGCGACGGCGACCTGGTGGGTGGCGGTCTTCGGCTTGACCGTCCAGCCGCGCCCGCTCGAATCGTCCGGGTTCTTCACGGCGGAGGCGGCACCGCGGGAGGCGAACGCGGTGGCGTACCGGCCGCTCGCCGACTTCACCAGATCACCCGTGCGGCCCGGGAACGTGCCACCGCAGTACCCCGCCCAGCACTGCTCGCGCTGCACCACCGGGGCGGTGTCGGGGGCACCGATCCCGGTGGACACGAACAGTCCCGAACGCCAGTCGTCGAAGCAGAGGGAGGTGAAGGCGCCGGACTTCTCCGCGTGCAGGGCAATGCCCTCGTTGTGGCTGCAC
The DNA here is from genome assembly GCA_001298575.1 of Actinobacteria bacterium OK074. GTDB lineage: Bacteria > Actinomycetota > Actinomycetes > Streptomycetales > Streptomycetaceae > Streptomyces. The sequence goes on along the minus strand of LJCV01000066.1, from coordinate 52,179 downwards.
CCCCAGCTCCAACCACCGCTGAGTTTCGCCCCCTTGGCGCTGACGTACGCCAACTTGTCGCCGTAGTGGCCGTCGGCGAAGCCACCCGCTCCGTGGACGACGAAGTAGGCGCCGTACTTCGTGCCGTTCCAGGTGAGTTGGCCGTCGAGGAGCGGGGCGGTGTCGTGGGAGGCGGTGGAGGTCAGCTTGGTGCGGAAGGTCTGTTTGCCGTTGGTGTAGCGGATCAGCGCGGCCGCGGTGTCCTTCCACTTATTGGTGTCGGCGACCCGGGTGAGCAGCGCGAAACCGTTGTCGTGCGCGACCAGGCCACCGACCTCCTTGGTGCCCTTGACGACCGTGTCCGCGCCCGAACGCTTCCCGGCGGCGGTCAGCGGCGTGACGTGTACGCCGTCGGCGGCGGGCCAGGCCACCCGCAGGGTGCCGTTCGGCGCGACGGCGGTCGCCGTGCGCGTCCACTCCCGGGAGTTGTTGTAACCGGCGGACAGGTAGGGGAACTTGGCGGGCAGGCTCACCGTGGTGGTGGCAACGGCGTTGATGCTCGCGGTGGTTGGGCTGGCCGTGGCGTACCAGGCGCCCGCGAGCAGCACGGAGGCGGAGAGCACGCCGATCACGGGCTTGCGGAAGGCGCGGGTACGGCGGTGGCCGCCCGGGCCCGCGGTCTGCTGGGCGGGCGCGGTGCGCGCGGTGTGCGCTGTGCGTCGTGCGGAGGTCATGCCCCCTGGTTGCCGCAGGCGGGGAGAAGGTTGCCGCCGCCAGGATCTTGGTTTCAATCTCTTGGTTTCAATGCGCGGAAAGGGTTTTCTCCAGGCGTTCCGCGAACTCGGCCGGATGCTCCAACGCACCCAGGTGGCCCCCGGGGAACTCGGCGAGCGGGGCGCCGGTGAGTTCGGCCGCCAGCGTCGCCGTACGGTGGAGGAGCCCGCCGCGGGAGGTGGCTCCGACGGCCAGGGTGAGCCGCGCGGAGTGTGCCGCGAGGGCGGTGAGATCGGTGGTGTGGGCCGTGAAGGAGCGCAGGACACGGGTGATGGAAAGTGCCGTCGGGTTCGTCAACTCCTCGGCGGGGGACAGCGGTTGGGGCTCGCCCGGCGAGGGTTCCCAGGGGTTCTCCGTCAGGCCCGCGGTCATCCTTGCCGCGGATGCCGCCAGGCCCTCTGTTCGGTAGACGTCGTACACCTGCGCGAACATCGCCCGTTGCCGGTCCGCGTCCGGCAGGATGCCCACCACCGGCGGTTCGTGCGCGACCACGTGCCGGAGCCGTTCGGGGTGGCGGGCGAGCAGGTCGAGGGCCACTACGGCGCCCGTGCTGAAACCGATGACGTAAGCCGACTCGCCGTCCGGCAGGACCGTGTCCAGCAGCCGCCGGGCGCCGTCGCTCCAGTCCGGCACCCGCTGCTCCGGGACCGGTTGGCCGAGCCGGCCGTGGGCCAGGCCGAGCGGGTCGTACGTCACGACTGTGAAGCGTTCGGCGAGGTGTTCGGTGAGGCCGTCGAGCCCCATGGGGTGGCCCGCGCCGCCGGGAATGATCAGTAGCACCGGGCCGGTTCCGTGTACGTCGTGGTGCGGGGTGTCGCTCATGACTGATGGCCTTTCCTGCGTTGTCCGGGAGAACTGCCAAAGTAACGAGGGGAGTTCACGACAGCATCCGAATATCCCGGCGGTTTCCCGGGCGCCGATCGCGCACCCTAATCTTGCGCCGCGTCGGTCTCACAGGTTTGTCCCGGCCGTAGACAAAGTGCTCGCGTTTCACGAGCGTTGCCTCACCGCCGACACCCCTCGGGAGGTTTCATGCGTCTGGGGCCGCTGACCGACATGAGCCCGGAGCAGACCGAACTGCACGACCGGATCGTCGCCCGCCGCGGGACGGTCCCCGGGCCGTTCCAGGTGTGGCTGCGCAGCCCCCGGCTCGGCGACCTGGCCGAGGAGACGGGCACCTACTGCCTGCGCGAGTCCGCGCTGCCGCCGCGGCTGCGGGAGCTGTGTCTGTTGCTCGCGGCACGGCACTTCGAGGCGCAGCACTCCTGGAACGCCCACGTGGACAAGGGAGTTGAGGCCGGGATCGACCGTGCCGCGCTGCTGCGTCTGGCCCGTGGGCAGGAGCCGGAGTTCACCGCCGAGGACGAGCGGGTGCTGTACCGGTTCGCCACCGAGATCCTCGACGAGCACTTCGTGTGCGACGAAACCTTCGCCGCCGCCCGGGAGTTGCTCGGCGAGCGTGAACTCGTCGACGTCGTCGGCGCGTTGGGGACGTTCTCGATGTTCGCGATGCTCCTGAACACCTTCGAGGTGGATCTCCAGCCCGGCTGCGAGCCGCCGTTTCCCGGCATCGAGGGGTATCGGCGGGTGGGCGGGCGCGACGGTGCCGTCTGACGAAACCCGTGAGAGACCGGTTCCGTAAACCGTTTCCGCGCCAATCGTTACCGCGCCGCGTTCCGGCGGGCTCCCCGCGCCCGTAGCCGCACCCGCCGGTGCCCCGACCGCGCGGCCCACGCCCGTGGCCACACCGGGGCCCTGCCCCGACCCGCCGCCCGCATCGGGGCCCCGCCCCGCGTCCCACCCCACCGCCCACTTCCGCTCAAGTGAAGGCGTGACACCGTGACCCGAACCCGCTCTGTCCACCGCCCGACTCCCCGTCCCTGGTACACCGCGACGCTCGGCGGCATGGCCTCCTACATCGACGCCGCGACCATCGTCACCGTCGGGGTGTCGATGGTGTTGTTCCAGAAACCGTTTCACCTCAGCTCGTGGACCGTCGGCGCACTCAGTTCCGCGCTCACCCTCGCCTTCGCCACCGGTGCGGTCGTCGGCGGGCGGCTCGGCGACCTGCTCGGCCGCCGTGCCGTCTACTCCGTCGACCTCGTCGTGTACGCCGCCGGCGTGCTCGCCGTCATCGTCGCCCCGACCCAGGCCGTGCTGTTCGCGGGGATCATCGTCACCGGGCTGGCGATGGGCGCCGACGTGCCGACCTCGCTCGCGCTGGTCGCCGAGGAGGCGCCAACCGGGCGGCAGAGCGGGGCGGTCGCCTACTCGCAGACGCTGTGGCTGGCCGGGGTGATGGTCACGCAGATCATCTCCTTCGCCGTGGCCGACCTGGGCGCCCTCGGGGCCCGGCTGCTGTTCGTCCACCTCTTCGTCGTCGCCGTCGTCGTCTGGATCATGCGACGTGGCGTCACCGAGTCGGCCCGCTGGCAGGAGTCGCGCACCGCCCCGCGCGCCCTCGAACGGCAGCGGCTGCGGGCGATGTTCCGGCGTCCGTACGGCAGCGCCCTCGCGGCCACCGCGCTGTTCTTCATCGTCACCGGCGCCCTGCCCAACACCATCGGGCAGTTCGGGCCGTACCTGATCGTCAACCTGGGCCACTCCACGACACGGACGTTCACCGTCATCGGCATCGCCACCCTCGTCCTCGGACTGCTGATCGCACTGCTGTTCCAGCGGGTCGCCGATGCGCGCGCCCCGCGGACCGTGCTCGTCGTCCTCGGCCTGGTCACGCTGGTGCTGGGACCGTTGGTGCCCGTCCTGGGCGGCTTCGGGCTGGCCTCGCTGGTCGTGCTGTACACCGCGAATACGGTTTCCGGAACATGGGCGGGGGAGGGCCTGTACAAGGTGTGGAGCCAGGAGATCTTCCCGACCGAGATCCGCTCCACCGCGCAGGGCCTCACCTACGGCGCCACCCGCTACTGCCTGGCCGGTTTCGGCTTCCTCACCCCCACCCTGGCCGACCGCTCGCCGTCCCTGCTGATGCTCATGCTCGCCGTCCTGGGCCTGGTCGGCGCGGGTGTGGCGCTGCTGTGGATCCCCCGGCTTCCCCGCCACGGCCGCGACGACTTCGACGGCCCCCAGGACCGGGCGGCTGCGCGACGTGCCACGGCGCCGGAGGGCGGACTCCGGTCGCGGACACCCCGTGAGGCGAAGAACCAGTGACGACGGACAGATGACGACGGACAACTAACGACAGAAAGCAGGAGCAGCAAGTGGCGTCCGCAGCAGGCAACTTGAGCGTCGGGGCCGTGAAGGTCGACATCACGCCCACCGACCTCACCCACCTCAACCCCATCGGCGGCCGGACCTTCGACGCCGTGCACGACCCGATCCACCTCCGCGTGCTGCTGCTGAGCGACGGCGTCACGGAGACCGCGATCCTGTCCGCCGACCTCATCGAGGCCGGTGACATGACCCCCGTACGGCGGCGCATCGAGGCGGAGTTGGGCATCCCGTTCGACCACGTCGTCATCACCGCGACGCACAGCCACAACGCGCCCAGGATCGGGCGCGTCTCACCGGGGGCGCTCGCGCACGAGGGCGGTCCGGAGTCGATGGCGTACAGCGAAACCGTTTACGACCACATGCTCGCCGCGCTGAAGCAGGCGCGGGCCAACGCGCGTCCGGCCCGGTTCGGCCTGGGCACCGGCAGCGCCGACGTCAACGTGAACCGGGACGAGTACGTCGACGGCAGGTGGGTCCTGGGCCACAACCCCGAGGGGCCGTCCGACAAGACGGTGTGGGTGCTCAGGTTCGAGTCCCTGACCGGCGATCCGATCGCCGTGCTCATCAACTACGCGGTGCACTCCACGGTGACCCTGTGGACCAACGAGATCAGCGCCGACCTCGCCGGAGCCGCGACCCGTTACGTGGAACGGGAGTTGGGCGGCGACACGGTCGCGCTGTGGACGCTCGGCCCGGTCGGCGACCAGGCACCGCGGATCTCCCTGGGGCAGGCCACGGACGACCCCGAACGGGACCGGGCGTTCGCCTACGCGGCCATGGACGCCCAGGGGCTGATCGTCGGGGCGGAGGTGGTACGGGTCGCGGGCCGCGTCGACCGGCTCACGTCGCAGGTGCGGCTGGGGGCGTGCGAGCGGGTGCTGTCCTGCCCGGTGAAGAAGGGCGTGGACGTGATGGAGAGCATGCGGCAGGCCGACGTCGACTCGGTGGACGTCCGCCTGGGACTGCTCATGCTCAACGAGGTTGCCCTGGCGGGCGTTTCGGGCGAGGTCGTCACCGACGTCTACCGCCGCCTGCGCGCCGCCTCCCCGCTGGCCCACACCGTCCTCGTCTCCATCGCCAACGACCGCGTCGGCTACCTTCCCGACGACGCCGCCTACGACCGTCGCACGTTCGAGGTCAACGGCAGCCCCGTACAACGGGGTTGTGCCGAACGCGGCATCGTCGACGGTCTGGTCGCCATGATCGGCGAGCAGTTGCGCGGGGCGGGGGCGTGACCGCCGTCCTGCGCGCGGGGGCCGGGCGGGCGGTGATCGACGTCCCGGCCGCCGCGTACCCCGTGGACGGGTTCACCGGGGTGCACGACCAACTCCGGGCCCGGGTGGTCGTGTTGGAGGACGGGGCGGACCGGGTGGCGCTGACCGTCGTCGACCAGACGTCGGTGTTCGCGGAGACGGTCGACCGGCTGAAGGGGATCGTGGCCGCGGCGGCGGACGTACCGGCGGGCAACGCGCTGATCTGCGCGAGCCACACCTTCTCCGCGCCGCACGTCTTGTCCGCCGCGCAACTGGACACGGCGACGGAGGCGGAACGGCGGCGCCATGCCCTTCTCCGCGCGGCCCTGGACGGGGCGGTGCTGGCCGCCGCCACCGCCGCCGTGCGTCAACTGCGGCCCGCGCGTGCGGGGTTCGGGTCGGGCGTGTGCTCCGTGAACGTCAACCGGGACGTCCGGACGGCGGACGGCTGGTGGCTCGGTGCCGACGACGGCGGAGTGTCCGACAAGACCGTGCGCGTCGGCCGGATCGAGGACCTCGCCGGCCGCCCGATCGCCGTCCTCGTCAACTACGGTGTCCAGTCGTCCGTCATGAACGAGTCGTGGACGGACGACGGCGGAAAGCTGGTGACGGCCGACTTGGCGGGCGCCACCGCACGGCACGTGGAACGGGAGTACGACGACGAGGCCGTCGCCCTGTTCCTGGTGGGCGCGGCGGGCGACCAGGCGCCGTACCTCACCGCCAACGCGCACACCGTCGACCGGGCGGGCAGGCCCGGCCGTGCGGATGTGGGCGAAACCGGTTTCCTCCTGGTGGACCTGCTGGGACGGCGGCTCGGCGCGGAGGCGGTACGGGTCTGCGAGAGCATCCGCCCCACCGAGGACGAGCCCCGCCTGGAGGTCGTCCGCGGCACGGCGAGAGTGGGCACCCAGATCGCCCCGAAGAGCTTCAAGGATCTGCGCCCCACCACGAGTCACCCCTTCGAACCGGACGGCGAGGAGGACGTGCCGATCGCGCTCGTACGGCTCGGGGACGCCGTACTCGTGGGCGTCCGGCCGGAGTTGACCGCCGCGACGGGAATCGCCGTCGGACAACGCTCCCCGTTCCCGCACACCATGGTCCTGACGATGGTCGACGGCGCCGCCAAGTACATGGCGGACCGGGGGAGTTACGACCGCATCACCTACGCGGCGATGAACTCGCGCTACGCGAGAGGCGCGGCGGAAACGGTTTCGGAAAGGATCGCCGAGCTGCTGGACGCGCTGCACGAGCGTGAACCGGACGCGCTGTGCGAGCCGGACACGCCGCACGAACCGGAGGGGCTGGGCGGCCCGGAGGAACTGGGCGGCCCGGAGAAGCTCACCCGCTGAACCCGGCGCGTACCCCTCGGCGCCGGTGGCCGGCTGGAGCCCGTGTGTGCACCGTGGTGCTGTGGTGCGGGGCCCCAGCCGACAGCGCTCCCCCGGGGATACGGTAGGGAAACCAGGCCCCGTCGAGTCTCCGATTCGTGCACGGGAAGTCGCCGATCCGTGCCAGGAACCGGGCCCCGGGGCGCGTACGTCCTACGTCCACACGACCGGGATACGGCAGCCAGGGGGACGAGCCGCATGCACCGTGGTGCTCTGCACGTACACCGAGCGACAGTAGGGGAGTTGGAGACGGCCGCCTCCTCGGTGCTCGCGCCGCTCGCCGTCACCGCGCCCGCCGCCGACGGGTTCCGCGCGGACATCGACGCGGCCGTCGTCGGGTGCGCCCTGGTGGCCCGCGTCCGTGGCTCCGGGCACACCGTGGCGCGTCCGGCCCGCGTGATCACCTCCACCGACCCCGAACTGCTGAAGATCACCCTGCACCGCTCGTCGGGCCACCCGGCCCGCGTCGAGCAGGGCGAGTCGCAATCCCGCGCGCACCAGGGGGACTTGGTGGTCTTCGACATGACCCGGCCCTACCGGCTCGCCGTCGCGGACGACTGCGACGTCATGGCCGTCGGCATCCCGCGCACCGAACTCGGCCGTCACGCCGACACGTTGGCCCGGCAGACCGCGCGCCGATTACCCGCCGACACCGGAGCACAGGCCGTACTGGCCACGTTCCTGCGGGGGTTGGGCGCCCACCTCGACGAACTCGCCGCCCCCGCCGAGGCGCACGTCGGCGACGCCCTCGTGTCGCTGCTGCTCGCCGCGTTCACCGAGGCCGCACCCGCCCGGATGGACCTGGCCGCCGAACTCGTCGACCGCATCCGGGTGTTCGCCCTCGCCAACATCGCCGACCCGTGTCTGTGCGCGGAGTCCGTCGCCGCCGCGCACGGCATCTCCGTACGGCAGTTGCACCGCCTCTTCAGCCGCCGCGCGGACGACTCCTTCGTGGCCTGGCTGCGCGGCGAACGCCTCGACCGCATCCGCCGCGACCTCCGCGACCCCGCCCACGACGGCCGTACGACCGCCGCCGTGGCCGCCCGCTGGGGCGTCCACGACCCGCGTCACCTGGCCCGCGCCCTGCGGTCCCGGTTCGGCGAGACGGCACGGGAACTGCGGCAGGACCGGTGAAACCCCGGTCGGCGCACGGCTGTTGGGGCCGTCGCAGGATCGTACGACCGGCGTCGGCGCCGACGCCGAGGGTGCCGTCCCCGACGGCAGCGCACCCCGGCCGACTCTGTTTCGCCGTGCCGCGTCACCCCCGCCACGCGTACAGCATCTTGTTGTCGAGCCCCTCCGGGATGTCGGGGATCTCCTCGACCCGCGTGGTGTACCCGTGCGAGGCGAGCAGGTCCACGACCCCCGTCAACTGGTTGCGGCACATGTGCACTTCCATGGCCAGTTGCAGGATGCGCGGCCAGTCGGCGTCGTCGATGCCGCGCAGCGCCGACACCTCGTCACCCTCGATGTCCATCTTGACCAGGTCCACCTCGTCGGTGAACGACAGCTCCGCCAGGATGTCCGAGAGCCGGGCCACCGGCACGTGCACCGTCTCGTGCCGGAAGACCTGCTCGGCCACCTGCCGTTCGGCGTAGGTCGTCATGGTCTCCCGGTCGCGGAGCTTCTCGGCCAGCTGCGTGGTCGAATTCCCGGGCATGGAGGGGAAGTAGAAGAACTCGCGCCGGCCGGTGTGGTCCGCCAGGCCCTTCGCGCACACGGAGACGCCCGTCAGGCCGTGGTGTTCGATGTTCGCCCGCAGCGCCCGTACGGTGTCCGGGATCGGCTCGACCGCCACCACCCGCACCTCGGGGAACTCACGTTTCACCCGCAGCGCGAACAGGCCGATGTTGGCGCCGGCGTCGACGACAAGGCCGTCGGGCCTGATGGGTGACGCCAGGTGCCGGAAGTACGTGTTGTTGCGGAACAGTTCGCCGTGGATGATCTCGGCCTCGACGAACACCGGGTTGTCGACGGCCGGGGTGTAGCAGCCGATCCCGTCCTCGAACTCGACGAAGTTCAGGGTGTGCATGACGCCACCTGCTTTCCTGCGAGAGGCATGAGTGGGTGCGAGGGGTATGAGCGCGAGTCGACTACGCGTGTCCCGCGTCCGAGACCGTTCCGCGGGCGGCGGGGACGCGGACGTTCCGTGCCAGGAAGGCGCCGCCCACGCCGAAGAGGATCACCAGCGTCAGCGCCCCCCGCAGGCTCGCGGCGCCCGCGAGGAGGCCGATGACGGGGGAGGCGAGGAGGAAGCCGGGCCACTGGCCCAGGGTCACCATGGACACCCCTTCACCCGCACTGATGTCCGGTTGCCGGCCCGCCAGCCGGATCACCGAGGGCATGACGCACCCGATGCCCAGGCCGGCGACGACGAACCCGGCGATGACCGTCCCCGTCGTCGGCCACAGCACGGCCGTCGCCACGCCCGCGCCCGCCACCAGCAGCGAACAGGTCAGGAAAACGCGGAGCGAAACCCGTTTCAGTACGAGGTCGCCGGAGAGCCGGGCCGCCAGAATGGCCACCGTGAAACAGGTGTAGATCCCGGCGGCCAGCGCGGCGCCCGACCCCGCCGTGTCGGTGGCGTAGAGGGCGGACCACTGACCGACCGTGCCCTCGATGAACGAGCCGACGAACGCCAGCAGCGCGAGCAGCCGCAGTTGGGGGGCCCAGCGGTTCCTGAGCCGGTCCTTGAGGGGGACGTCGCGGCTCTCCGCGTGCGGAGGCTCGTTGGGCAGCCAGTTCACGGTGATCAGGAACAGCAGGCCGAACAGCGAACTACTGGCGCCCAGTTGCAGCCCGGGGGACATCCCGGCCGCCGCCGACACGGCACCGTAGACACCGCCGACCAGTACGCCGCAGCTGTAACTGGCGTGGAAGAACGGGATGACACGGCGGCCGTAAACGGTTTCGACGTCCACCGCCTGTGCGTTGATCGCCGTGTTGAGGAGGGTCGCGCCGAACCCCCACAGCACCAGACCGGCGACCAGGACGACGAGGGCGCTCGCGCCGGCCAGCAGAGGTCCGCTGACCAGCATCAGGACCGCGCCGACCCGGGTGAGCCGACGGGTCCTCGTCCGGCCGATCAGCACCATGGTCACCACGATCGCGACCAGGTCGCCGACCGCCGACGAGGTGCCCGCGACTCCCCAAGTCGCGTTGTCCACGCCGATGTTGTGGCGGATCTCCGGAATCCGTGAGGACCAGGCCGCGTTGGTCACCCCGAGCGCGACGAAGAGCAGACAGACAGCGACGCGGGCCCGCAGCGACGGTGACATCCCCTTGCGGGGCGGCCCGGATGTGTTCAGCTCGATGATGCGAGATCGCCTTTCCACGCGCGCCGGTACCTCGCGGTCCCGGCGTCGGAACTTTTGGCCGTGGCGCCCTGAGATTCGGCGCGAAAACGCTTACAGAAGCACGTTGTGCTGTCTGCCCCGCAGATGACGGAAGAGATCGGGCGTGCGCCGGTCCCGGAGCAGGGCGTAGCACTCCACGTTCTCCGCGCCGAGCCGGTCGGTGACCCCCGCCGGGACGCCGGCCAGGAACGTCCGGGTGAAGGACAGGACGTCGTCGCGGTGACCGGGGCCCAGGTGTGCGGCCGTCGTCAGCAGGATGATGAGGTCGTGTTCGAGGGCGGCCAGGTCGTAGGCGTCCCGCAGGGCCGGGGCCCGCGCGCCCAGGAAGTCCGAGATCGCCCTGACCTGCCGCATCCGGCCGTCGAGGTTCTTCGGCTCGAAGATCTGCTGGGTGATGGAAAGCGGTCCCGCGTCGCGTTGCCGCCAGAAGTAGACCGGTTCGGGTACGAGGTCGACGGCGGTGGCCAGGACGTGTGCGGAGACCGCGACGATGCCGTCCTCGTAGGGGTGCTCGGGATAGGTGAAGTCGTGCGTCTGCCAGAAGGAGCGGCGGTAGACCTTGTTCCAGACGGTCCGGTCCTTCAGCAGGGCGGGGTCCCGGGTGATGTGCGTGCGCGCGACCTCACGGTCGAAAACCCCGGCGTGCAGCGGGGATTCCCATTCCGTGACGCTGTTGAAGCGCCGTACGCCGCCGCAGGCGATGTCGGAACCGGTTTCGCGAAGAGTGTCGACGAGGCGCTCGAAGGCGTTCGGCGGGACCACGTCGTCGCTGTCGACGAAACCGATGTACCGGCCGCGGGTCCGCCGCAGGCCGAGGTTGCGCGCGGCGCCCGGGCCGCGGTTGTCCTGGTGGATCAGACGGAATCTCCCGTCGCTCCGCGCGTACCCCTCGGCCACCTTGCGGCTGCCGTCGGTGGATCCGTCGTCGACCATGAGGACCTCCAGGTCCTCCAAGGTCTGCGCGGCCACCGAATCGAGGCAGGCCGATAAGTACAGGTCGACATCGCAAAAAGGTATGACCAAACTCAGCTCAGGCTCCACCGATCACTCCCGCGCGGTACATCGAGTAAACGCTGTCGAGGCGCTGAACGGCCGATTGCGAGAACACCGGGTTCCTTTCAAGGGAATTCCGGGTGCCCTGCGCCGAACAACACCGAGTGCTCTGTGTGGAATGTGACATTGCTGATTCCCGCGAGCAAGGTTGGCATGCCACCGATAGACCGTCAAGGGTGCCAACGATCTGCTGCCGCAGGGGAGTTGTGGAGGTTGTGCGGTGCTCTGTCCGGCGGTCGGACCTCGCATGGCCGCACTCGTTCCGTGCGCTCGCGCCCGACAGTCGTCGCGCCGTCAGGAATGCCTCATTCCTCTTTGCGTGCCGCCGTCGCACCCTTGACGGGCCAATTCGAGGCATGCCACGGTTGGCTGGCTGAATCGTTCCAAGGCACAGCGGACCACTCGCGCCACCGGCGCACACCGTCTCCAGGTTTCGTGCTCCCGGTTTCGTCCCCTCCGGGTTTCGCCGATCGGCGCAATCGCGACTTGGGGCCGGGGATCCGTATGCCGTGCCTCGCTGCCGTGCTCATCGGAGTCTCCACAGCGAAAGGAAGATGCATGCCCGATTCCCGCCCTTTGTCATCGCACCGGACGACTTTTCCGGACGGTGACCGCATTACAGTCGCGGTTTGTTCGGTCGGCCGACCGGTTCTGACCCGGGCACTGTCGGAACTCGCCGCCGGCGACACCGGCGCCGTAGCCGAAGTCCTGGTGGTCGACAACACCAAGGACGGGTCCCTCGAACCGGAACACCTGGCCGAGTTACTGGCGCCCCTGCCGCTGCGCGTCCTGCGCGGACCCGGCAGCGCCTCGGGACCCGGCGGCACCTCGGACGGCCGCAACCTCGCGATGGACCGGGCGACGACGGACGTCGTGCTCTTCTTCGACGACGACTGCCTGCCCGAGGCGTCCTGGGCGACGGAGATGGCCGCCTACATGGCGGCGGAACCCGGCGTCGCCGCGGCCTTCGGCTTCGTCGAACCGGTGCCGGTGCCCGGCGGGCGCGTGGGCACGGACAAGGTGCCGCTGCTCGGCACGTCCGCCTGGGGCGAGGCGGAGGCGGAGAACGGGGAGAAACTGTGGTGCCCGGCCGTCTCCTCCCCGCACTGGCGGCCCGGGATCGCCACCGGTGAACCGACCGTGCCCTGGGCCGTGGTCGGCTCCTCGAACAACATGGCGCTGCGGCGCAGCCTGATGCTCCCCGAGCGCCCCGTCTTCCTGCCCGCGCTCGGCCCCGGCACGGGCGCCGGATCCGGCGAGGACACCGAGTTCGGGTACGCCCTCATGGCCGCCGGCCGGTCCGTCGCGCACGTTCCGCAGGCACGGCTGCGCCACGACTCGTGGCTGCGCCCCGCCGTCGCCGAATGGACCCACCGCTGTTATCTGCGCGGCACCGTGGAGGCCCTCGGCCAGCACGTCATGCGGGGGGACGAACGGGCCCGGACCCTCCTGATCGCATATCTCATGTATTTCGGCAACGACAACGCCTACGGCCTTAAAGACCTCGGCGAAATCCTGGAATGGGCCTACGGCGACCATGTGCCCGGACAGCCGCGACAGGCCCGGCGCAAGTCCGATCAGAGCTGAACGGACCGGAGCCGAGCAGATCGGAGCCGAACGGGCCGGAGCCGAAAAGGCCAGTGCCGCACAGGCCGGTGCCGAACAAGCCGGGCCGGACCGGGCCGTACCGTACCGCCTTCCCGACGGAGGAGATAGGGCATGAGGTCGGACGATCGTCTTCTCGACATTCCCGTTGAACCCTTTCAACTGACACCACTGCGGGTGAACAACCAACGCCTGAACATCGAGGAATACGAAAGAGGCGCCACCAAACTCAAGAGCCGCCCGCTCGCCGTGTTCATCGAACTCACCCAGAACTGCAACCTGCGCTGCCCGATGTGCCGTTTCGGCGAGAAATACGATCCCGCGCTCAACCTCGACGACGCGACCTTCGACCGGCTCGTCGAGGAACTGTTCCCGACCGCACACGTGGTGGATCTGCGCGGCTGGGGCGAAAGCACGATGCTGCCCCGGTTCGGGGAATTCGTCGCCCGGGCCCTCGAACACCGGGTCCAATTACGGCTGGTGACCAACGGCCAGGTGAACCGGCGCCCCGTGTGGGACATGATGATGCGCGCCCACGCGCTGGTGACCGTCTCCTGCGACGCGGCGTCACCCGAGCTGTTCGCCAAACTGCGCGCGGGCGGCACGATCGAGCGGCTGGTGCGCACCGTCGAGACGCTCGTCGAGGCCCGCGACCGCCACGGCGCGCCCCGCGAGAACGTGTGCCTCAACGTCGTCTCCAGCATCGACAACCTCGGCGAACTCGCCGACATCGTGCGGCTCGCGGCCCGGCTCGGCGTGTCCCTGGTGTCGATCCACCCCATCGTCACGAGCCTCGACGACCCCGCCCACCTGCGCAACGACCTGCCCCGCGCCCAGCAGGCGTACGAGGAGGCGGCCCAAGTGGGCCGGGAGGAGGGCGTGGTGGTGCAGCTCGGCGCCGCCCCCGACCCGTCGCTGGCGCTGCCCGACATGATCCGCCGGCCCGCCTGCATGCACCCGTGGAGCTATGCCTACGTCCGCTACAACGGCCAGGTCGGCTTCTGCGACCACCTCATCGGCGGTGACAGCGACTACACCTTCGGATCACTTGCGGAAAACGGTTTCGAGGACATCTGGAACGGGCCGCAGTGGCAGGGGCTACGGGCCGCCCACGTCAGCGGGGACATCCCCGAGGACTACATGCCCTGCCGCTGGACCTACGCCCAGCGCTACATCGACTTCGAACACCTGCTGCACCCCGGCCGGGCGTCCGGCCTGGTGACCAGCGAGACCCACCAGGAGGTCACCCTGCGCCGCGATCCGCAGCAGGTGCCGTGGGCTCCGTGGAAGCCCGGGGAGCTACCCGCCGCGCAGAGCGGCGTGCTCATTCCCACGACCGCCCTGACGGCGGGGCTCAGGGACGGGGGCAGCCGCTGAGGGGCGGGTGACGGACGGGTGGACGGGCTGACGGGCGGGCGGCGGGGGCATGCTCGCCCGCCAGCGCGTCACCCTTCGGCCCAAGCCGAGCCCGTCCCCGCGGGCTGCCCCCGTCACCCATTCACCCCCGTGTAATGCCCCAAGCTCCACCGCCACAGCCCCCGCGCCGCCAGGTACGCGACCACCCCGAGCAGCGGTGACACGGCGGCCAGCCAGTACGGCACCCCCGTGTCGTGGCCGTGCCCGGTCAGTACCGCCGCCGGGAAGTACGCCACGAACGCGAGCGGCAGCCCGAACGTCAGGAAGCCGCCCACCGCCCTCGGCAGCACGTTCAGCGGGTAACTGCCGAACGTGCCGAGCAGTTCCTCCAGCCAGCGGCCCCAGTAGTCGGCCGCCGGGAACCGCAGCGACGCGCTCGCCACCACCGTGAACAGGGCCGCCTCCAGGAGCATGCCGCCGAGCAGGCACACCACCAGGTAGGCGATCCGGCCCGCCGTCCAGTCGATGTGGCTGCGCGAGAGGGCGCCCGCCATCAGCCCCACCGCCACCGTCAGGTCGCCGATCGCGTTGGTGGGGAAGAACGCCAGCTGCACCTGGCGGTGCACGGGCATCGGCCGCAGCAGATACGTGTCGATCTGCCCTTCCTGGATCTGCCGCCCGATGCCGTGCGTGCGGCCCAGGAACAGCACGAACAGGCCGTGCGCCAGCAGCCGCATCGCCGGGATCATCAGCACGTCGGAGCTGTCCCAGCCGCCCATGCCGCTGAACCGGGCGAGCAGCACCGTCGCGAACACCAGCACCGACACCTGCCAGATCGCGCCGATCGCGACCATCAGCAGGAACTCGGTCCGATACTCCAGCTGCGCACGGAAGTTGAGCGCGGTGATCCGCCACATGATGCGGACCGCCTTCACGGTCGAGGACACCCTCAGCCTCCCTGCGAGATCACGCGCCGGGCGGCCCGCCGCCACAGCATCCGGGTGAACAGGTGCAGCGCCACCACCCAGGCGGCCTGCACGGCCAGCTGAACTCCCGCGTCCGACAACGGGATCCGGCCCACGTACAGCGACAGCGGCACGCTCAGCGTGGCCTGGAACGGCAGGAAGGCGCTCATCGTCACGAACCAGTCCGGGAAGAACCACAGCGGCGCGTACACCCCGGACAGCAGGTTCTGCGCGAAGACCAGGATCAGCATGGCCGCGCTGTTGCGGACCGTCCAGAAACACAGCTGATCCAGCGTCAGCATCACGTAGTACAGCACCCATTGGCCCAGCAGGGCGCTCAGCAGGAACACCCCCGCGACGGCGGCCGAGCGCGGCGGGTCGATCACCCCGAAGGCGAGACAGACCAGGTAGCCGGTCAACGCCCAGGCGCCGCCGTACAGTTGCTCGCCGATCGCGCGCAGGGCGTGGTAGCGCCGGGGCGGCAGCGGCCGTAGATACCAGTAGACGATGGTGCCGAAGTGCATGTGCTGGAGCACGGTGTCGCGGCCCGCGTACTGGTCCAACTCCCTTACTCTGCTGGCCAGTACGGCGATGACGGCATAGGTGACCGCCTGGCCCTCGGTCAGCCCCGCGGTGCTGCTGCTCGTGGTGTACAGGCCGTGCCACAGCGACGCGACCAGTACGATCTGCACGGTCAGCCGCAGCAGCGCGGCGGTCATCCGGGGCGGGGTGGTCAGCTCGCCGAGCGGGGTCACCCGGGCGGCGCGCCAGGCGCTCGGAACGGGAACGGCCATGGTCAGCGTTCCCCCGCCGCGACGTGCCCCTCGGCCCCGGCCGCGACATCCGCCTCCTCCGCGTTGCCCGCGGCATGCGCGTACGCCGTCCGCATCACGTCCTCCAGATCGGCCTCGTCGATCCTGATGTCGGTCACCTCGTACCGCTCGATGACCTGCTTGAGCGCCCGGTGGACGGTCGGCGCGTCCGCTCCGGCGGGCCCGAACACGGCCTGGGGGCCCTCGCGTCGGAGCAGTTCGATGCCCGGCAGCGGTTCGATCGCCGCGTGCGGGTCCGCGAGGGTCGCGCGCACCTGCCAGGTCGAGCCGAACCGCCGCCGGATCTCGTCCAGCGTGCCGTCCAGGACCAGCCGCCCGTGGTTGATCAGCACCACCCGCTCGGCGAGCCGCTCGACCTCTGTCATGTCGTGCGTGGTCAACAGGACCGTACGGCCGCGCTGTTCGACCTGGTGCCGCAGGAACTCCCGTACCTGCTCCTTGACCACGACGTCCATGCCGATGGTCGGCTCGTCCAGGAACACCACCGGCGGGTCGTGCAGCAGTGCCGCCGCCAGGTCGCAGCGCACCCGCTGGCCCAGCGACAGATGCCGAACGCGCGTGTCCCAGAAGGCGGACAGGTCGAGCAGATCGTCGAACTCCCGCAGCCGGGCCGCGTGTTGCTCCTTGGGCACCTCGTAGATGTCCCGCAGGATCGCGAACGACTCGCGCACCGGCAGGTCCCACCAGAGTTGGGTGCGCTGTCCGAACACCGCTCCGATATTGCGGGCGTTGCGCTCCCGCTCCGCGTACGGCACCACGCCCGCGACCCTGGCCTCGCCCGCCGTCGGGGTGAGGATGCCGGTGAGCATCTTGATGGTGGTGGACTTCCCGGCGCCGTTCGGCCCGAGCAGGGCGAGGAGTTCGCCCGGTGCCACCTCGAAGGTGATGTCCGAGACGGCGTCCTTGGCGACCCGTTCGGGATTGACGAGGGACCGCACCGCGCCCAGGAAGCCGGGGCGGCGCACAGTGGTGGTGAACGTCCGGGACAGGCCCCGGACTTCGATGCTGCCGCTCATGACGGGACGGTCCTCCCAGGCGTACGGGTCGGTGGGATCAGCCATACGGTGGCCGGCGGCGAACCGGCCGACAGCGCGGTCGGCAGCCACGACACCGCGTGGCCGCCCGGCACCCCGATGCCGGTGCCGAGCGGTGGCGGCGCCGCCACGTCACCGATCATCGAGGCCCGGACGACCGGGGCGCCAGCCGTTTTCGCCCGGGTGGCACCCGCCGCCTGGGCGGAGAGTCCTGGCGTCCGGCCTGCCGACGGACGGCCCGACGGCGACCGGAGCCCGCCGACGGGGACGGAGGCGGGGTGGGACGCGGCCGCGGCCGGACGGCTGAAGAGCCGTCCGGCCGCGGGTATGACGTCGGTGTCGGTCAACTGCTCTGCGAGAAGAGGAAGTCGAACGCGGCGGGGGCCACCCGCAGGTGGTACTGCTCCAGCGGGCCGGGGCCGCAGGACTGGGAGCCGATGCCGTGCTGGCCGTGGTCGAGGTTGACCCACACGGTCTCGCCGGGCGTCAGGTCGGTGCGGTGCCTGGCCGCGTCCAGTTGCTCGGTGGTCCAGCGCCGGGCGGTGAACCAGAACTCCGGGTCGCCCTCGATCCGCAGCCCGCCGAGCTCCGCCCAACGGACGTCCGCGCGGGCGCCGTTCTCCTGGGGATACACGTACGGCGTCTGCAGCGCGTCCACCGTGGACTCCCAACGGCCCAGCTGCGCGGCCGACTTGGTGTCCGGGTACGCCTCACCGGGGCCGCCGCCGAACCACCGTACGGCGTCGGCCTGTTCGAGGCCGAAGCGGATGCCGAGCCGGGGCAGCGGCACCGTCCAGTCGCCCTCGGGGGTCACCGACACGGTCAGCCGCAGCCGGTCGCCGTCGGCCGTCCACCGGTAGGCCGTGCGCAGGCCCACCTCCCAGGCGGCGGGCGCCACCCGGGTGTGGACCGTGAGGGCGTCGGCGCTCAACTCCACGCGGTCCAGCCGGTGTCGCATCCGGTGCAGGCCGAACTTGCGCCACAGCACGCCGTAGCGGATGTCCGTCTGCCAGGCGGCGCCGTCGTCGTTGTCGGTCGGGGCGCGCCACACGTCCAGGCGCGGCGCGGCCGTCACGGCCACCCCGCCGATCGCTTTCAACTCACCCGTGCGGGCGTCGAAGGAGCCCGGGCCGAGGGTGATCCGACCGCCGTCCGCGACCGGCGCCGCCGAGGCGGGCACGGTCGTCGACTGCCGCCCGGACACCGGCAGTTGGGCCCACGCGACCACATGGCCCCGCGGCCCCCACGCGGTGTCGGCCGCCAGCAGCGCCCGTACCGTCCACTGGGTCTCGGCGCCGTCGGGGCCGCTCGCCGGGGGCGCCGGCAGCTTCACGTCGGCCGACTCACCGGGGGCGAGCGGGGGCACCGTCAGGGTGCCCGTCTCGATGCTCTCGCCGTCGGCCTGGTACGACCACTCGAACGTGAGCGCGGACAGATCGGCGAAGTCGAACTTGTTGGTCACCCGTACCGTTCCGGCGGTGCCGTCGCCGTCGATGCGGACCGGCTCGACGACCTTCTTGTACTCCAGCAGGCCCGGCGAGGGGGTGCGGTCGGGGAAGAGCAGCCCGTCGCAGACGAAGTTCCCGTCGTGCAGCTCCTCGCCGAAGTCGCCGCCGTACGCGTAGCCGAAGCGCTCGTCCTTGATGCCGTGGTCGATCCACTCCCAGATGAAACCGCCCTGGAGGCGCTCGTACGACTCGAAGATCCGCTGGTAGTCGGCGATGCCGCCGGGGCCGTTGCCCATGGCGTGGCCGTACTCGCAGAGGATGAAGGAGAGCCCGCGGCGCCTGTGGGTGCCGCCGTCCAGCTCCCGGCCGATCCGCTCGACCTCGGCGTGGTCGGCGTACATCCGCGAATACACGTCCGTGTCACGGCAGTTCCAGTCGCCCTCGTAGTGCACGAGGCGCGAGGAGTCGCGGCCGTGGATCCACTCGGCCATCGCGGTCAGCCCGCGGCCGGTGCCGGCCTCGTTGCCCAGCGACCAGATCACCACCGAGGGGTGGTTCTTGTCGCGCTCGACCATACGGGCGGCGCGGTCCAGCAGCGCCGGGGTCCAGCGGTCGTCGTCGACGGGGTTGTCGCGCCAGTCCTGCTCGGTGAAACCGTGGGTCTCCAGGTCGCACTCGTCGATCACCCACAGGCCGTACTCGTCGCACAGGTCCAGGAAGGCCGGGTGCGGCGGGTAGTGGGAGGTGCGCACGGCGTTGAGGTTGTGCCGCTTCATCAGCAGCACGTCCTCGCGCATGGTCTCCAGGTCCAGCGCGCGGCCCCGCTCCGGGTGCCACTCGTGCCGGTTGACGCCCTTGAAGAGGATCGCCTTCCCGTTGACCTTGATCAGGCCGTCGGACAGCTCCACCGTGCGGAAACCGATGCGCAGCGGCACCCGCTCGCCCTCGGTCGCCAGGACGCCGTCGTACAGCGTCGGGATCTCGGCGCTCCACGGCCGAACCGGTACCGTAACCGTTTCCCCGGTCGCGACATCGATGTCGAGGGCGGGCACGGTGACCCGCCCGGCGACCTCCGAATCGACGCGCAGGGTTCCGGTGCCGTCGGCGTGGTCGTAGGAAGCGGTTACGGAAAAGTCGCGCACGCTGCCCGCCGGGCGGTGCAGGAGGGTGACGTCCCGGAAGATGCCCGGCAGCCACCACTGGTCCTGGTCCTCCAGGTACGAGCCCGCCGACCACTGGTGGACCCGGACCGCGAGCACGTTCCCGGCGGGCTTGAGCAGGTGCCCGACCGCGAACTCGTGCGGCAGCCGGGAACCCTTGAACTCGCCCAGCTCGGTGCCGTTGAGCCACACGCGGGCGCAGGACTCCACGCCGTCGAAGCGGACCACCGCCCCGCCGTCCGACGGCCAGTCGGACGGCAGGTCGAAGAGGCGCAGGTGGTCACCGGTGGGGTTCTCGGTCGGCACGTGCGGCGGGTCGACCGGGAAGGGGTAGAGGTGGTTGGTGTAGATGGGCGACCCGAAGGCGCCGTCGCCCTGGAGGACCCAGTGGCCCGGGACGGAGACCTCGGCCCAGTCCCCGGCGTCGAAACCGGTTTCGGCAAACGAGTCGTCCTCGGCGTCGGCGGTGGCCGACACCCGAAGACGCCAGTCGCCGTTCAGCGAGTGGGACGCCGCGTCCGAGGACGCGTACCAGGCCCGGGGCGGCAGGGCCCCGGAGCCGGGCGAGACGTCCTCGACGTAGTCGACGGCCGTGGGAGTGGAGAAAGACATCGGTCTCCTTGATCAGCCCGGACGTGCGGGGCACGGGCGATACGAGCGGTACGGGTGGTCAGACCTTCATACCGGTTTTCAGCCCTTGATGCCGGTCTGCGCGACCCCCTGCACCAGCCACCGCTGGAGGAAGAGGAACACGAACACCAGGGGCAGGATCGAGATGGCCGTGGCCATGAAGATCAGGTGGTAGTTGACGGTCTGGTTGGTCATGTACGAGGACAGCGCGACCTGGACGGTCCAGGCGCTCGGGTCCTGGCCGATGACCAGGGGCCACAGGAAGGCGTTCCAGCCGCTGATGAAGGTGATCGTGGCCATCGCGGCGAAGAAGTTCAGCGAGTTGGGCACGACGATGCGCCAGTACGCACCCCAGTAACCGAGTCCGTCCACGCGCGCCGCCTCCTCCAACTCCTTCGGGAACCCCAAGAAGTACTGCCGGAAGAGGAAGCAGGTGAAACCACTGAACAAACCCGGGATGATCAGACCGCGATATGTGTCCACCCAGCCCAGCGACGAAACCAGGACGAAGCTGGGCACGAAGGTCACGGCCGTGGGCACCATCAGGGTGGCCAGGACGGCGTAGAACACCTTGTTGGCGTGCCGGTAGGGGATGCGGGCCAGGCCGTAGCCGGCCAGTGAGCAGATCAGGAGGGTGCCCAGCGTCATCAGGACCGCGACGACCAGGGAGTTGACCATCGCGCGGCCGAAGTCGACGGTGACGTCGTCGAACGGCTCGGTGATGTTGCCCCACTGGACGGGGCTGGGGAACCACTTCCAGTTCTCGCCCGTGATCTCCTGGTCCGTCATCAGGGCGTTGCGCACGATCAGGTAGAAGGGCAGCAGGAACAGCAGCGCGGCGACGCCGGTGGCGACGTACAGGCCGGTGCCGCCGATGACGCCGCCGGTGCGCCCGGACCCGCGCGGCTTGGCGGCGGCCGTCTTCTCGACGAGCGGTGCGGTGGTGGTCACTTGGACTCCTCACCCCTTCCGAAGCCCATGAGCTTGCCCTGGAAAAGGGTTACGACACAGATCAGCAGGGTCAGGATCACCGCGCCCGCGCTGCCCGCCCCGTAGTCCTGATTCGAGCCCAGGGCCGTCTTGTAGAGGACCATGAGCGGGGTCTGGCCCCAAGTGGCCCTGGTCGTGATGATGTTGTAGAACTCGTCGAACGCCTGGTAGGCGGCGACGAGCAGGAGCAGGATCACCGCGGTCGAGGTGGCCCGCAGCTGGGGCAGCGTGATGTAACGGAACGTCTGCCAGCCCGACTTGGCCCCGTCGATCGCGGCGGCCTCGTACAGCTCGCGCGGGATGTTCTGCAGCGCGGCCAGGAAGAGAATCATGTAGAAACCGGACTGCAGCCACAGGCGCACGGTCAGGATGACCATCCAGTACCAGGGCGGGCTCGGGTTGGACACCCAGGCGACGTTCTCGGCGCCGAACCAGCCGATGACCGTATTCGCCAGGCCGAAGCGGACGCCGTTGAAGAGGGACATCTTCCAGATCAGCGCGGCGACGACATAGCTGCACGCGGTGGGCAGGAAGAAGACCGACCGGAAGAACGCCCGCATGAACCGCAGTTGGTTCACCAGCAGGGCCAGGCTCAGCGAGAGCGCCCACGTGGTGGGCACGATGAAGACGGCGAAGATGCTGAAGGTCACCAGCGAACCGGTGAAGTCGCTGTTGGTCAGCATCTGCCGGTAGTTGTCGAGGCCGACGAAGTGGCTGGGCGTGACCGTGAACCGGGCCTCGAAGAAGCTGAGCCAGATGCTCCAGCCGATGGGGACGAAGACGAAGATCACCAGGCCGATGAGGAACGGTCCGGTGAAGAGCCAGAAGTTGAAGGTGGGGCTCGCCAGCAGGCCCCGCCGCGGCCGGGCCTTGGAAGCCTTGGCCGGGGCGGGGCGGGCGACCTCGCGTGTGGTGGTCGACATGTCGCTGTGGTCCGTCCCTCGGCCTATCCGAAGAGCTTCTTGAGCTCTTTGGTGACGGTCGTGTCGGCCTTGTCGAGCGCGGCCTCCGGGTCCCCGCCCTTGCGCACGCAGTCGGAGATGAGCGAGTCCAGGGCGCTCCACATGGCCTGGGTCCAGCCGATGTTGTCGAAGTGCCCGTAGGTGTTGAAGAGTTTGACGCCCTCGGCGGGCAGGCCCGACTTGAGCTTGGTGGCCTGCTCGGCGATCGAGGTGCGGGGCGGGATGTGGAAGCCGTAGGACGTCGCGAAGTCCTCCTGGTACTTCTTCTGGTCGATCCACAGCCACTTCACGTACGCCTTGGCCGCCTCGACGTTGTCGCCCTTGGCGTTGACGAACATCGACCAGCCGCCGTTGTAGACCGAGAGCCTGCCGCCGCTGCCCACCTTCGGGAAGGCGAAGACGCCGAGGTCGTCGCCGAGTGCCTTCTGCATCGCGGGCATCGCCCACATGCCGCAGAACTGCATGGCGCACAGGCCCTGGTTGATGGCGGAGGGGTCCCAGTAGTCGGCCGGGGCGTCCAGCAGCAGGTTGCCACTGGTGAACAGCTTGCGGAGCTGGCGCAGGCCCTCGACGACCCCGTCGGTGTGGAAACCGACCTCGTTCTTGTCGGTCAGGGTCTCCGCACCGGCCGACCAGATCAGCGGCGCCTCGATGGCGTGCAGGTCGTTGCCGAGGAAGAGGCCCTTGACCTTGGAGGTGGTCAACTTGTCGGCGGCCTCGGCCAGTTCCTCCAGCGTGGTCGGCACGTCGACGTTCGCCTTCTCCAGCATCGACTTGCGGTAGAAGAAGAACTGCGGGTCGTCGATCATGCGGACGCCGTATATCTTCCCGTCGTACGTGTGCGACGTGATGTCGGCCGCGTTGAAGTCGTCCTTGACCGGGGCGATGATGTCGGTCAGGTCGGCCACCTGACCGCTCTTGACGAGCTGGATCTGCGGGTGGAACTCGAAGACGTCCGGGGCCTGCTTGGTGAGCAGGGCCGCGAAGAGCTTGGTCTCGTAGTCCGCGCCGGTGATCCACTGCGTGGACACGTTCGCCTTGTCGTACGCCGCCGCGTACCGCTTGACGGCCTGCTCCACGCCGGCCTCGCCGTACGCGTGGAAGTACTGGGTGAGGCTCTTGCCCGAACCGCTGCCTCCGCCACGGCCGTTGTTGCTGCCGCACGCGGCCAGCGCACCCGCCGCGGACAGGCCCGCGGCGGCCCGGAGGATGGATCGACGGTCCCAATTGCTGTTGCTCGGTGCCGACATGCTGACGTCCTTGTCTGTAGTACGGCTGGGGCGCGGTGGCTGCGGCTCGGGCGGCTTCGCGCCGGATGGCTTGCGAGGGCGATGGCTCGGATGGTGCAGGTGGCTCGGACGGCTCGGATGGCTCAAAGAGGGGTGCGGTGCGGGACGTTAACCTTCGGCTAAGGCTTCGGCAAGGGGTTGGACGAAGGCTGTTCGAAGCGTTGTGAAGCGTCCGGGATACCGGGCAGGCCCGGACCGCGGAGCCCGGGCATGCCGGACCGCGGGCCGCCGATTCGGCGGCCCGCGAAGCCGGTTGACGGTGGGTCAGAAGGTGTTCAGGGCCGGATCAGACCTTCGTCCACGTCTCGTTGGTGCCGCCGGTGCAGCTGTAGAGGATCACCTTGCTGCCGTCGGCGGTCGCCTGCCCGCTGACGTCCAGGCACTTTCCGGACGCCTCGCTGACGATCTGCCCGTTGGCGTTGAGCAGCCAGCGCTGGTCCGCGTCGCCCGTGCGGTCCGCCACGGCCGTCAGGCCCGAACTCCCCGCCGTCAGATAGCCGCCCGCGCCCTTGAGGGTGCCCTTGGAGTCGTACGAGAATGCCTGGTCCGCGGTGCCCGTGCAGGTCGCGATGGTGGCCCCGGTGGCGTCCGCGGCCAGGCACTTGCCGGACTGGCTGCCCTGGAGTGCGCCGGTGATGGCCGAACTCCCTTGGTCCTGCGAGCCGTTGTGGCCCTTCGGGGCCTGGTCGAAGACGTACGTCGTGATCGACCGCGCCGCCAGCGTGGTGGACGCCGTGCCGTCGGTGAGCGTCGGCCTCGCCACGTTCGCCCAGTTCTCGGTGCCGGAGGTGCGCACCGCCTGCGCCGCCCGCACCGGGGTGCCGCTGTTGAAGTGCAGACTCAGCGGTGTGTCCGTGGAGTTGGTGTTGTTGACCACGACCACCCACGTGCCGTCCCGGTCGTACGACGTGACCTGGACGCCGCTCGGCGCACCCGTCACGTTGTGCGCGACCGAGCCCGGCCGGACGAACTTGCTGTACTGGCCCAGCGCGTAGTACCGCTTGGTGAAGTACAGCGACTGGTTGCCGTCGGTCGCGTAGTCGGGGTCGTAGTAGACCAGGCCGTCGTTCCAGCCCTCGGCGTTCGTCTCGGTGGGGGAGGTGCCGTAGCCGCTGGCCAGGGCCACCCACCACTGGAACGCCGAGTCGTGCGCGGTCGCGAAGTCCTTGTAGATGATCTGCGACATCAGCAGCGCGTTGTCGATGGTGGGGTCGTACTCCTGGTTCCAGCCCGTGCTGCCCTTGCCGAAGCAGCAGATCTCGGTCGCCCAGGGGGACTTGCCGACCGACTTCGAGGTCTCGTTGATCAGCGCGAGCTGGGCGTCACTGGGGTTGTTGTACGTGTGGTGCGCCAGCTTGGCGACGTACTGGGCCGTTCCTGGCTGTGAAATCCACTGCGGGACCTCGGTGTTGAAGCTGACCGTCGAGCTGGACTCGTCCGCGATGATGCTCGTGCTCTGCTGCCGGGCCCGCTGCTCGGCGCCCAACGCCCGTACGATGTCGTCGCGTTGGTCGACCGGTACCTGCATGCCCTCCTGACCGCAGTCGCCGAAGTTGTTGTTCGGCTCGTTGAAGGGGCTGATGTAGTCGAACTTCGCACCCTGCTTCGCGAAGTGGTCGGTCACGTCGGCCACGTATGCGGCGTAGGCGGCGGTGTCCTCCGGCTTCAACGTTCCGCCGCAGCTCTGCCCGTTGCTCGTGTACTGCGCGGGCGCGCTGTTCACGAAGCCGATCAGGTCCTGGACGCCGTACCGGGCCGCGTACTTGAGGAAGGTCTGGCCGCCCTTGTCCCGGGACCAGTCGTAGGTCCCGTCGGCGCTCAGGAAGTCCTCGGCGGCGCGGGCCGGGGTGGTGACCGCGGTGCCTCCGCCGCCGATGTTGTAGCGGTACGAGCTGAGGTTCAACCCCTGCTGGGAGAAGAGGAGTTGGGCTACCTTCGCCTGCGCGGACGGCTTGAAGTGCTGGAGGTCGTTGACCCACCAGGCGCCGGACGCGCCGATGTTGTCGATGGTCTGGGCGGCGTGGGGGGAGACCTCGGCGACCGTCGCTGCGGCGGCCGAGGCGGACGGGGCGGACATCAGTGCTCCCGTGACGGCCAGTGCGGCTGCCGCTGTCACGAGGGCGGATCTGTTGGGGGTTCGCGAGCGGGTTCTCACGCGGGTTCTCAAGGCGTGCATCCCTTCCGTCGTCATGAAGGCGGTGCGGTACGGCTCCTTGCGGGGGTGGTGCGTTTTGTTGCGGTCCTCTGCCCCACCGACTGGAGCGCGCCTTCGAGCGCGAACGTGGCCGCGCCCAGACACGCCGGGTCGGTGAGGATGGGGGAGAGGACGATCCGGGTGGCGGCGAACGGCCGCCGCAGCGCGTGCCGTTGGACGGCCTCACGCACCTCGTGCAGCAGGGGTTCGCCGAGCCTGCGGGCGACCCAGCTGCTGAGCACGACGACTTCGGGGTTGAGGATGTTGACCAGGTTGGCGATGCCCGCGCCGACGTAACGGGCCGTCTCCCGGACGACCTTGAGGGCCACCGGGTCGTGCGCGGCCACCCCGCGGGCCAGCGCGTCGATGGTGGCCGTCTGGTCCTCGGGGTGCAGCAAGGTGCTCCGCGGGCTCAACTCCCGCAGGTTCAGCATGATTCCGGGTGCGCCGACGTACGCCTCCACACAGCCGTGGTTGCCGCAGCGGCACAGCCGCCCGTCCAGGACGAGCGTGGTGTGGCCCCACTCGCCCGCGCTGTTGCTCACCCCCCGGTACAGGCCCCCGCCGAGTGCGAGCCCCGCGCCGACCCCGGTGCCGAGGTTGACCACCACCGCGTCCCCGCGCCCGCGCGCCGCCCCGAACCACATCTCGGCGACCGCGCCGGCGCGCAGCGGGTTGTCCAGGTACAGGGGGTAGGCGATGACCTCGGACAGCAGGTCGAGCAACGGCACGTCGTGCCAGTCCCAGTTGGGCGCGTACTCCGAGACGCCGGTGTCGCGGTCCACCTGCCCCGGCACGCTCACCCCGACGCCCAGCACCCGCGCGCCCTCGATGCCGGCCTGCGCGACCACGGAGCCGACGGCGGCGGCCACGTGGCTGACCACCTGCTCGGGCAGGCTCTCGCCGGGGCGCATGTCCTCGTCGGCGCGGGCCAGCACGTTCAACGCCAGGTCGAACAGCTCGACATGGACGTACGTCTCCGCGATGTCGACGCCGATCAGCGCGCCCCCGGACGAGTTGACCGCCACCAGCCCCCGGGGACGGCCGCCCGCCGAGTCCTCGAACCCGACCTCCGTGATCATCCGCAGATCGAGCAGCTCGCCGACGAGCGTGGCGACGGTGGCGAGGCTCAGCCCGGTTGCGGCGGCGAGTTCCTGCCGGGAGGTGGGCGAGGCGGCGATGATCTCCCGAAGCACCTCGTAACGGTTCGCGGTGCGAATGTCACGAGAGGTGCGGAGTCGCATCGACTTTGCCTTCCTCATGAGCACCGGCTCAGTGCGCACGGCCGGGGGTCCGGGGGTTGTCCCCCGGGAAGACGCAGCGCCGCCACGGTTTCCTGATCCCTCCGGGCCGTGCCGAGACCCCCATTGGTCCCGGCGCGGCGTGAGCCTATGGGCTGGCCGAGCTTTCTACAAGGGGTTAGGAAAGGGGGTTTACGAAGTCGCGCGCGACCGCCTGGAACGGTGGCCGACTCCGCACGCCCGCACCGGCACGCTCACCGCCACGCCCGTACGTACGCCCGCACCGCCCCACTCGCCGGTACGCCCGCGCGCCCGCACCGCCACGCTCACCGGCGCCCGCCCCGCCGCCCCCGTCCCCCCTCACTCGCCCAACACCCCCCGCACGAACGAGTTCCGGAACTTCCCCACCGGATCCAGCTCCCCCGCCAGCGCCGCGAAGTCCCCCAGCCGCGGGTAACGCCCGCGCAGCACCGCCGTGTTGGTGGTGAACACCTTGCCCCAGTGCGGCCGGGCCCCGAACGGGTCCAGGGCCTCCTCCACCCGCCGCACCACCGGCAGTACGACAGCCGTGTCCGCGATCCAGGTGAAGTGCAGGGCGACGGTGTCCCGCCCGTACGCCGGGCCGAGCCACTGCGCGTCCGCGGCCACCGTCCGCACCTCGCAGGTCTGCACCACGGGCGCCAGCAACTCCCGTACGGCGTCCAGGGACTGGAGCGCGGCCAGGGCGTGCTCGCGCGGCAGCAGGTACTCCGACTGGAGTTCCTCGCCGCTGCTGGGGGTGAAGTCCGCCCGGAAGTGCGGGAGTCGCTCGTGCCAGGGGCCCGGTACCCCGAACTGCTCGGTGCAGTTGACCGCGGGCATCCCCGGCACCGGGTGCAGCTTCTCGGTCGCGGGGGCCGCCCACGGGAAGTCGGACAGGGGCTGGTCGGCGCGGCGCTTGAGCCAGACCTGGCGGAAGCCGGGGGAACGCCAGTCGGTGAACAGGCTCACGCTGTACGCCGACGCCGCCACCGTCTCGAAGTCCAGCCCCTCCAGCGGGAGTTCGGTGAACAGGTGCTGCTCGACCGCGTAGTCCGGCTCCAGGTCGAGGGTGAGCGCGGTGACCACGCCGAGCGCGCCGAGCGCGGTCACGGCGCCGTCGAAGCGGTCCTCGCCCCGGGCGATCCGCAGCAACGAGCCGTCCGCCAGGACGAGTTCGACCTCGCGGACGGCGGCGGCCAGCGGCCCGTTGGTCACGCCGGAGCCGTGCGTGCCCGTCGCCACCGAACCGGCCACCGAAATATGCGGCAGGGACGCCATGTTGGGCAGCGCGAGCCCGTGTTCGTGCACCACGCGGGCGAGTTCGGCGTACCGAACGCCGCCGGAGACCCGTACCGTGCGGGCGGCCGTGTCCACCTCCGTCAGCGGGGGCAGCGCGGTGAGCGAGAGCAGGACGCCGTCGGCGCCGGGATCGGCGATCGTGTTGAAGGAATGACCGCTGCCGAGCACCCGCACCCGGGCGCTGTCGGCGACGAGCGCGGCGAGCGCGTCGGGGGAGTCCGGGCGGTGCAGCTCCTTCGGGGTGTACGTGATGTTGCCGGCCCAGTTCCT
Source organism: Actinobacteria bacterium OK074 (assembly GCA_001298575.1). GTDB lineage: Bacteria > Actinomycetota > Actinomycetes > Streptomycetales > Streptomycetaceae > Streptomyces. The sequence goes on along the minus strand of LJCV01000066.1, from coordinate 23,848 downwards.
GATCGCGCCCGCGGCGCCGTCGGCCGTGCCGTCGCTCTGCGTCATCCCTGTCGTCCCTCCGGAAGAGTGCGTGTCCGGACCGACCTTCTCACCCGCCGTATGGGCTGGTGGAGGGACCCGGAGCCGTGTCGCCGCGCGCGGGGGCATACCGTGAGGAGTCGAACACCGAGCCGGGAGGAGAGTCGGATGAGTGAGCGCCGTACCGCGCTGGTCGAGGACCTGCTGGAGCGGTTCCCGCACGTGCCGCGGGAAGCCGTCTTCAAGGAGGACCTGCTGCGGGGCGGGGTCGCCTTCGACAAATCCGCCCTCAGCGACAACGAGTCCGGGGACGTCAAGCCGAAGTCGTACTTCATCTTCTCCTTCGACCACGGCACCCTGCCCGAGCTGGGCGAAGCCGCGCTGCGCCGCCCGCCCGAGGAGATCATCCTCACCGGCGGCCCCTACGACCTGCGCCGCACCGTCGTGTCCGTGCGCGTGAACCCGGCCTCGCCCTACCGGGTCGCCGCCGGGGAGGACGGGCTGCTCGGCCTCTACCTCGACGGGGTGCGGATCGCGGACGTGGGCGTCCCGCCGATGCCCGAGTACTACCGGCACAAGCTCGCCAACGGGAAGTCCGTCATGGAGGTGGCCCCGACCATCCAGTGGGGCTACCTGATCTACCTGACCGTCTTCCGCGTCTGCCAGTACTTCGGCGCCAAGGAGGAGTGCCAGTACTGCGACATCAACCACAACTGGCGCCAGCACAAGGCGGCCGGGCGCCCCTACACGGGCGTCAAGGACGTCGAGGAGGTGCTGGAGGCGCTGGAGATCATCGACCGGTACGACACCGCGAAGGCGTCCACCGCGTACACCCTCACCGGCGGCGCCATCACCTCCACCCTCCAGGGCCGCGACGAGGCCGACTTCTACGGCATGTACGCCAAGGCCATCGAGGAGCGCTTCCCCGGCCGCTGGATCGGCAAGGTCGTCGCCCAGGCGCTGCCGCGCGCCGACGTGCAGCGGTTCAAGGACTACGGGGTGCAGATCTACCACCCCAACTACGAGGTGTGGGACGAGTACCTCTTCAAGATGTTCTGCCCGGGCAAGGAGCGGTACATCGGCCGCGACGAGTGGCACAAGCGGATCCTGGACTCCGCGGAGGTCTTCGGCGCGCGCAACGTGATCCCCAACTTCGTGGCCGGCGTGGAGATGGCGGAGCCGTTCGGCTTCAAGACCGTCGACGAGGCAATCGCGTCCACGACGGAGGGGCTCAGGTTCTTCATGTCGCAGGGCATCACGCCCCGCTTCACCACCTGGTGCCCGGAGCCCACCACCCCGCTGGGCAAGGCCAATCCGGCCGGGGCGCCGCTGGAGTACCACATCCGCCTTCTGGAGGCGTACCGCGCCACGATGGACGAGTTCGGGCTGTCCTCGCCGCCCGGCTACGGCCCGCCCGGACCCGGCAACGCGGTGTTCTCCGTCAGCTCGTTCATGGACAGTCTTGAGGCCCTTGTGTAACAAAGACATCGGGTGCCCCGGGAGTTGAGTGGATCCCGGGCCCCGTTTCGTACAACTCAACAGTGCGCGATGGGCGGTTGCTCGTAACAGAGGCGTCGCTTGTCAGTTGTGTGGGAACCGTGAAAAGCTCGGTGCCGTCGCAAGACACCCCTCAACTCGCCTGCCTAATAGGCGAGTTGACCTTGTTTGTGGATGCAGGAGACCCATGCCCGACCTGCCGACCCCCCAGGACGCCGCCGAGGCCGCACTGTTCTCGGAGTGCTGGGACGCGGTCCTGTCGTACGCCGACCTGTGCACCTCCGGCACGTCCGCCGGCACCCAGCTGGCCACCGAGGCGTTCACGCACGGCATCCACGAGGCGCGCGCCGCCGAGGCCGCGGCCCGCTCCACCGGGCGCCGCACCCAGCGGTTGCCGCGCGTCCCGCTGCTGCTGACCTCGGTGCGCACCACGGCCGCCTCCTGGGAGGCCGACGGCCACGGCGCGCTGCTCGACCCCGACCTGCGGCTCTGGCTCAACTCCGAGAAGGCCGCCCGCTACACGGGCCCGCCGCTGAAACGCCCGCTGGCGCTGCGCGCGCTGCGCGACATGCAGGAACTCGACGCGGCGCTGCTGTGGCTGGTCGAGGTCGAGTCGCTGCCCGCGGCCGACGTGGCCCGCGTCCTCGCCCTCGACCCGGCGACCGTCTCCGACGAACTCACCCAGGTCCGGGCGCTGTTCCGGGACCGCTGCCACCGCAACCACCTCGACACGCCCATGGCCGCGGACTGCCGCAGCTACGCCCGGCTGCTGGACGCCGTCACCCGCTCGCCCGGCACCGAGACCCCCGAGGACCTCTCCCGGCACCTCGCCACCTGCGTGGAGTGCGCGGAGGCCGCGGCCTGTCTGCGGCTGCACTCCGGGCAGCTGCCGGCCGCGGTCGCGGGCGGCGTCATCGGCTGGGGCGGCCTCGCCTACCTGGAACGGCGCCGCCGCGCCGCGGAGGCCGGACTGCACGGCGGGCGGATGGACGCGGGCCCCGACACCGGGCTCAACCTCGGCCCCGCCCGGCCGCGCATCGGCCGCACCGGACTGCTGACCGGCGCCGTCCTGCTGTCGGCGCTGACCCTGGCGGTGTCCCTGCTCCAGTTCGGTGGCTCGGGCGGCGGCTCCGCGGCGCACGACACCTCCGACGACAAGGGCGTGGCGGTCGCGGAGACCACCCCGAGCGCACCGGCCTCCGACCCGGGCACCGGCGACGCGTCAGGCAACTCGTCCACCTCCCGCCCGGTGTCCGGCGCGAGCGCGGCGACCAGCGACCCCGACACCGAACCCCAGGGCGACTCGGACGCCACGGTCGGCGGCACGCACAAGAAGACCGGCTCTCCCACGCCGTCGGAGACCGCCGTGACCTGCACGGTGACGTACTCCGTCGTCAACGAGTGGAACGACGGCTTCCAGGCCGGCGTCTCGATCAGCACGAGCGAGGCGCTCGACGACTGGCGCGTCGGCTGGACCTTCCGCGACGGCCAGCGCGTCACCCAGATGTGGGACGCCACGGTCGGCCAGAACGGCTCCCGGGTCACCGCGACCGCCGCGGACTACAACCGTGAGGTCGCCGCGGACGGCAGCCTCGACTTCGGGTTCCTCGCGTCGTGGGGCGGCGCCAACACGACGCCCTACGACTTCACGCTGAACGGGCAGAGCTGCGCCAAGGCCGGGTGACGCGCCCGGTCAGCGGCCGGGCGTGCCCGGGGTGCCCGGCAGCGGGGTCGGGGCGGCACCGCCGTCCAGCACCGCCGCGATGTTGCGGGCGGCGAGGTCGGCCATCGCCGCCCGGGTCGCCTCGGTGGCCGACCCCACGTGCGGGAGGACCACCAGGCGGGGCTCGGCGAACAGCGGGTCCGCCGGGTCCGTGCGCGGCTCGCCGGTCATCACGTCCAGGCCCGCGGAGTGCAGGGTGCCTTCGCGCAGCGCGGCCAGCAGGGCCGGTTCGTCGACGATGCCGCCCCGGCCGGTGTTGACCAGGGTCGCCGTCGGCTTCATCAGCGCCAGTTCCGCCGTGCCGATCAGACCGGCGGTCTCCGCGGTCAGCGGGGTGTGCACCGACACGATGTCGCTGGTGCGGAGCAGTTCCTCGAAGGGCACCCAGGCCGACAGCTCGTCGTCCTCCTTGCGGCGCGGGTGGTGGTGCCGCACCCGCATCCCGAACGCCGCCGCCCGGCGCGCCACGGCCCGGGCGATCTGCCCGTAGCCGATGAGGCCGAGCGTGGCGCCCCGCACGTCGAGGCCGAGGAAGGCGTCCATGCGGAAGGCGCCCCACTCGCCGCGGCGCATCGCGTCGATGCTCGCGCCCAGCCGGCGGCGCGCCATCAGCATGAGCGCGATGGCGATGTCCGCCGTGGTGTCGGCGAGCACGTCGGGCGTGTGGGTGACGACGACGCCGTGCCGGGCCGCCGCGGCCACGTCGACGCCGTCGTACCCCATCGAGGCCAGCGCCACCACGCGCAGCGAGGGACCGGCGGCGGCGAACAGTTCCTCGTCGACCCGGTCGGTGCCCAGGACGAGCAACCCCTCGTGCCCGTGCGCGAGTTGACCCAGCTCGGCGGAGGTGGGCGGCTGCCCGCCCGGCCACGCGGTGACGCCGTACCGGTCGGCCAGGCTCCCGACGCCCGCGCCGGGCAGACCGGCACGGCTGACCGCCACGCGGGGCGTACGGGGACGGGACGCGGGCGCTTCGGACATGATCGACTCCGTTGTGGGGGTGGGGAGGCCGGCGGCTGTGACACGAGTCAGCCGTCGCCCTCATTCTGGTACGGCACTCCGTCGCGCAGCAGACCGAGTACGACGCTGTTGTCCAGGTCGCCCAGGCCGCGCGCCTGGACCTCCGCGTACAGCCGGGCGGCGGTGGTGGACAGCGGCAGGGTGATCCGCTCGGCGGCGGCGCTGTCCAGCACGAACCCCAGGTCCTTGTGGAGGTAGCGGGCCGGGCCCGACGGCGTGAAGTCGCCCTCGCTGAGGTGCCGTCGCTTCTGCGTCAGCACCTCGGAGGAGGCGAGCCCGCCCGCCAGCACGTCGAGCAGCGCGGCCGGTGCCAACCCGCCCCGTTCGCCCAGCAGTACGGCTTCGGCGAGGGCCACCAGCGTGCCCGCGACGACGAGTTGGTTGCACGCCTTGGCCAGCGAGCCCGCACCGGTCGCCCCCAGGTGCCGGACGGTCGAGCCCAACGCCTCCAGGAACGGCCGGACTTGGGCGACGGCCTCCGGCTCCCCGCCCGCCATGACCGACAGGCTCGCGTTCTCGGCGCCGGTGACCCCGCCGCTGACCGGGGCGTCGACGACCGCGACGCCGCGGGTGCGCAGCCGCTCGGCCAACTCCCGGACCGCGACGGGCGAGACGGTGCCCATCACGACCAGGGTTTCCATCCGTGCGCCTTCGCGGAGCAACTCGTCGAGCACGTCCACGACTTGGGGCAGGTCCGGGAGCATGGTGAGCACGACGGGGGCGGCGGCCCCGACCGCGGCCGGGCCGTCGGCGACCCGGCAGCCCGCCGCCCGCGCCGTCTCCAGCGCGGGACGGCTGCGGTTCCACGCCACGACGTCGAAACCGGCCTTGGCGAGGTTCACCGCCATCGGCAGCCCCATCGCACCGAGCCCGACGAAGCCGACCGTGCGGGACGACGTCAGGTGCGCGTTCGGGCCCGCGTTAAGGCCCGCGTTCATGTGCGCACCTCCGCCCGCGCGGCCAACCTGCCCAGCCTGATGGCGAGTTGGGCGCTGTCGAGCACCTCCCGGTTGACGACGTACGGCGGCACCCGGCCCGCCGCCACCTCCAGGACGGCCCGGACCGCGCTGCCGCCGTTGCCGGTGGACATCTCGTCGGTCCAGGCCAGCGCGTGCGGGCTGAGCGTGACGTTGTCCAGGCTCAGCAGCGGATGCCCGGCGGCGAGCGGCTCCCGCTCGAACACGTCGAGACCGGCCGCCCGGATACCGCCCGTGCGCAGCGCGTCAATCAGCGCGCCCTCGTCGACGACGGGCCCGCGGGCCACGTTGAGCAGCACGGCCGTGGGCTTCATCAGGGACAGCCGCCGCGCGTCGACGAGATGGCGGGTCTCCTCGGTCAGCGCGCACATCACGATCACCGCGTCCGCCTCGGCCATCACGGTGTCGGCGTCCGCCAGCCGCACGTCGAGCTCCGCCGCGACCTCCGGCGGACAGTACGGGTCGTGGGCGACGACGTCGACGTCGAACGGGCGCACCAGTCCGACCAGGTCACGGGCGGTGTTGCCGAGGCCGAGCAGACCCACCCGGCGGCCGGTGAGCCCGAGGCCCATCCACTGGTCCCTCTCGGCCCAGCGGTTCTCCCGCACCAGCCGGTCCTTCAGCGCCAGGTTGTGCAGCACGGCCAGCAGCAGCGCGAGCGCGGCCGTCGCCACCGGGCGGCGGGCGCCGTCGGGGGTGATGGTGACCAGCGCGCCGTGCCGGGTGCAGGCGTCCAGGTCGACGGCGTCGTAGCCGACCCCGAAGCGGGCGAAGAGGACCGGTGGGCGGTCCGCGCCCGCGAAGGTCCGCTCGGTGACGGCGGGCCCGGCGAACAGCACCGCGTCGAGGCCGTCGACGTCCGCCGCGAGCAACTCGTCGGTGGCGCGCGGCAGATAGTGCCAGTCGATCCCGGCCGCGTCCAGCTCGCCGAGCCGGATGTCGCCCCAGACATTGCGCCCGGCGGAGTCCAGGAAGTCCCGGCCGACCCCGACCGTGAATCCGGGGGCCGCCATCACAGCACCGCCACCGGGTTGACGGGCGAGCCGGTGCCGCCCGGGATGTTCAACGGCGTGACGACCAGCAGGAACTCGTAGCGGCCGGTCTCCGCGCAGGCGCGGGAGATCGCTTCGAGGTCCAGGTTGTCCAGCAGCGGCACTCCCATCGCCGTCAGGGCCAGCGCGTGCACGGGGGAGTGCAGCCCCTCCACGGGCGAGGGCCGTACGTCGCTGTCGCCGTCCGCGCCGAGCAGCGAGATCCCGCGCCTGGCCAGCAGCGGCATCGCGTCCACGTGCAGGCCCGCGCTCGCGGAGTCCGGGTTCCAGGCGCCGAGTTCGGCCCGGCGGCGGAAGTGGCCGGAGCGCAGCAGGACGGCGTCGCCGTCGTCGATGCTCACGCCGAGCGTCTTCTCGGCGGCCAGGATGTCCTCGGCGTGCACGGCCTCGCCCGGCTCCAGCCAGGCGGTGCCCAGCACGGCGGGCATGTCGATCAGCACGCCCTTGGTGACCAGCGGGCCCAGCGCGGCGACGGCGCCGAACCGGGCACCCCCGGCGTCGACCACCTCCCGGGCGGTGTGGCCGTCGTAGAGCTGCCCCCGGTAGGCGATGTGGGAGAGCGCGTCGAGGTGGCTGACGCCCTTGCCGTGGTAGTCGACGGCGATGAAGTCCTTGTGGCAGGACGGCTCGGGCGCCTCGACGTCACCGAGGTCGGACATGTAGTGCAGGGCGGGCTTGCCGTTGTCGGGCCCGGCCACGGTGTTCCACGGCAGCGCCATCGGCACGGTGGTCCCGCTGCGCACGTGCTCGCTCGCCCGCCGCACGTGCTCGGGTGTGACCCGGTTCCAGGCACCGCGGCCGGCCTGCTCCGGCGGCCAGTGGCCCCAGGCCCGTACGGCGTCGAAGAGCGCGTCGAACTCCGCGCGGGTCAGGGGCGGACCGTTGTCCGGGACGGCGGGGGAGGGCGGCGGTTCGTGGGGGCTGCTGGTCATCTGCGGGTCAGCGCTCCAGGGTTCGGAGGGAGTCGGCGGCAGGCGCGGGGAGTCGGGTGCGGGTGCGGGGGAGTCGGCGGCGGGTGCCGGGGGCGCGCTACGGTCGGGGGATCTTCCCGGGGGGTGGAAAGGTTTCCCCGGGGTCGAGGGGGTCTCGACCGCACGGCGTATTGCCCACGAGGTAGTGCCCACGGCGTTGTCGTACGGCCCCTCACGAGAGACAATAGCCAAAATGCTGGACGACGAACAGAATGATGGTTGGAGTTGCTGGTGAGCGCAAGCGACCCGGGAAGTCTCGTTCCCGCCGTGACGCGGGCCGTCGCGATCCTCGACAGGCTCGGCGAGGCGGAGGGGCGGCCGTTGACGGTCGCCGAGATCGCGCGCGCCCTGGACCTGCCGAAGTCCTCGACGGGCAACCTGTGCGCCTCGCTGGAGGCGGCCGGCATGATCATGCGCAGCGGCACCGGCTTCACCCTCGGGCGCAAACTGGTCGAACTCGGCGGCCGCTACCTCGCCACCGTCGACCAGCTGCGCGACTTCTACGAGCTGTGCCGCCGCAGCGCGCACATCTCCCGCGAGACCGCCCGCGTCGCCGTACTGGACGGCCTGGACGTCCTCTACCTAGGCCGTTACGACGGCACGCAGCCGCTGCGGCTGACCGCGAACATCGGCGACCGCTTCCCCGCGAACTGCACCGCGACCGGCAAGGCGATCCTCTCCACCCTCGACCCGGCGGTGGCCGAGGACCGGCTGCGGGGCCGCACCCTGCCCGCGCTCAGCGAGCGGTCGATCACCTCGGTGCCCGCGCTGCTCGCGGACCTGGCGGCCTGCCGGGAGCGCGGCTACGCGGTCGACGACGAGGAGACCACCGCCGGCATCCTCTGCCTGGCCGTGCCGGTGGCGGGGTTCCGCACGGACTCGGACCCCTTCGCGATCAGCGTGACCGTGCTCAAGGCGCGCCTGGACGACGAGTTCCGCGAGGCGCTGCTGGCGGATCTGCGGAGCGTGGCGAAGGGGCTGGAGAACCCGATGCTGCCGCAGGGGGTGCGGACGACCGCGTAGCGCGCCGGTTGCCCGGGGCGGCCGTACGGGGGTGACCCCGTACGGCCGCCCCTTTTGTCTGGGGATTTCCGGACCGGTGACGCCGTAACTTGGGGCAATAAACGATGACCGGACTATTGACCAGCATGTTGGGTGGAGGACAGTATTTCGGCCGAGCCGCGGAATGGTCCTCGGCCGGTAGATCCCTCCGGAGAAGTCCGTGCATGACGCTTCCGACGACGCCAGCGCATCCGGTCCGCCCCTCGAAGCCACCCCCCGCCCACCGTCTTCGGACCCCGCGGCCGAGCCCCTGGTCGCCGTCCGCGGGCTGAGCAAACGGTTCGGCGGCACCCTCGCCCTCGCCGACGTCGACCTGGACATCCGCGCGGGCAGCGTGCTGGCCCTGCTCGGGCACAACGGCGCGGGCAAGTCCACCCTGATCAAGGTCCTCGCGGGCGTGCACCGCGCGGACGCGGGCCGGGTCACCGTGGGCGGCCACCCGCTGGGCACCGACGCCGCGAGCGCCGAGATGTCCTTCATCCACCAGGACCTCGGCCTCGTCGAGTGGATGACGGTGGCCGAGAACATCGCCCTGGGCACCGGCTACCCGCGCAGCGCCGGGCTGGTGTCCTGGCGCCGGGTCCGCCGCCGGGCCGTCGAGGCGCTGGAGATCGTCGCCGGACACCTCGACCCGGACGCCCCGCTCGCCGACCTCACCCGCGCCGAACGCTCCCTCGTCGCCATCGCCCGCGCCCTGTCCACCCGGGCCCGGCTCATCGTGCTCGACGAACCCACCGCCAGCCTGCCCGCCGCGGACTGCGCCCGGCTCTTCGCCGTCCTGCACACCCTGCGCGACCGCGGCCACGCCATCGTCTACGTCAGCCACCGCCTCGACGAGGTCTTCCAGGTGGCCGACAGCTTCGCCGTCCTGCGCGACGGCCGGCTCATCAGCCGGGGCCGCCTCGCCGACCACGGCCCCGACCGGATCGTGCACGACATCGTGGGCCACGAACCGGCGGCGCACCGGCCGTCGTTGGGCCGAGGCAATGGCGCAACTGTGCTGCGCCTCACCGGAGTCGCGGCACCGGGCGTCGGCCCCGTCGATCTCGCCCTGCACGCCGGGGAGGTCCTCGGCATGGTCGGGCTGACCGGGGCCGGGCACATGGACCTCGGGCGCGCCCTCGCCGGGGCGGGCACCCTGCTGGACGGCGAGGTGCTGCTCGACGGGGCGCCGTACCGGCCCGGCTCGGTCGCCGCCGCCGTCGACGCGGGCATCGGCCTGGTCACCAGCGACCGCCAGGAGGAGGGCTGCGCCCCCGACCTCAGCGTCCGCGAGAACTTCCTGGCCAACCCGCGCGCCGACGGCTGCGGCCCCTGGCAGTGGATCAACCCCCGCCGCGAACGGGCCGAGGCGGCGGCGCTGGTCGAACGCTTCGGGGTCCGCCCCGCCAACGGCGAGGCCCCCATCGCCACCCTGTCCGGCGGCAACCAGCAGAAGGTCATGATCGGCCGCTGGCTGCGCACCGGCCGCCGCGTGGTGATCCTCGAAGAGCCCACCGCGGGCGTGGACGTCGGCGCCAAGGCCGAGATCTACCGCCTCCTCGACGCCGCCCTCGCCGAAGGGCTCGCCGTCCTGCTCATCTCCACCGACTTCGAGGAGGTCGCCGCCGTGTGCCACCGCGCCCTCGTCTTCGCCCGCGGGGCGGTGACCGCCGAACTCACCGGCGACACCCTCACCGTCACCGGACTCACCCACGCCGCGTCGGCGATGTCGACGCCGGAACTCACCACCACCGCCGGGCCGTTGACGCCGGCGCCGGAACTCACCACCGCCGCCGCGCCGTTGACGCCGGCGCCGACCGGAACGGCGGACCGCTGATGGCCACCGAGACCCAGCCCACGAAGGGCAAGGGCGCGCCCCCCTCCGGCCGCCGGACTCCGGGCCCCGCGAACCCCGGCCCCGGTCGCCTGCGCGGCCATCTGATCGGCACGTACGGGCTGTTGGCCCTCACCGCCCTCCTCTTCCTGGTCTTCACCCTCACCCTCCCCGACTCCTTCGCCACCTCCGGCAACCTCAAGGCCCTGCTGTCCACCAACTCCATCCCGGCGATGCTCGCGCTCGGCGCGATGATCCCCATCGTCACCGGCAAGTTCGACCTCTCGATCGGCTACGGCCTGGGCCTGTGGCACGTGTTGACGATGCAGCTCATCGTCAACAACGGCTGGCCCTGGCAGTTCGCCTGCCTGGTGACGATCGCCGCGGGCACCGTCGTAGGCGTCCTCAACGGCCTGCTCGTCGAACTCGCCAGGATCGACTCGTTCATCGCCACCCTCGGCACCGGCAGCGTCCTGTACGCGGTCACCCTCTGGATCACCGACGGCGCCCGCATCGTGCCGGGCCCCGAGGGCCTGCCCGCCTGGTTCACCGACCTCTACACCTCCACCTTCCTCGGCCTGCCGGTCCCCGCCTTCTACGTCCTCGTCCTCGCCGTCGGCCTCTGGATCCTCCTCGAACGCCTGCCGCTGGGCCGCTACTTGTACGTCATCGGCTCCAACTCCCGCGCCGCGGACCTGGTCGGCATCCCCACCCGCCGCTACAGCGTGTACGCCTTCGCCGGGTCCGGATTCGTCGTCGGCGTCAGCGGGGTGCTGCTCGCCGCGCAGCAGCAGATCGGCAACCCCAGCGGCGGCCAGGACTACCTGCTGCCCGCCTTCGTGGGCGCGCTCCTCGGCTCGACCGCCATCAAGCCGGGCCGCGCCAACGCCCTGGGCACGATCGTCGCCGTCGCCGTCCTCGCCATCGGGCTGTCCGGCATCACGCTGGCCGGTGCCGACTTCTGGGTCACACCGCTGTTCAACGGTGGCACCCTGCTGATCGCGGTGGGCCTCGCGGGCCTGTCGGCCCGCCGCAGGCTGCGCGCCGGGGCGAGCGCGACGCGCGGCTCGCTCGCCGACGGGGCGCCGACGACGGCCGAGCCGAACAGCGTTGCCTGACAGCCGACTTGGTCACGTCCTCGCAAGTCCTCGCAAGTCCTCGCACGTCCCGCAAGTCCTCGCACGTCCCGCACGTCCCGCACGTCATAAGGAGCCGTACGTGCCGTCTCACCCCACCCGCAGGAAGACCGTCGGGGCCGTGGTGGTCCTCGCCGCGGTCACCGCCTCCCTCACCGGCTGCGTCCGCGGCTCGCAGATGCACGACTCCACCACCGCCGGATCCGGGCGGACGGGCTGCCCGGCCGTCCTCGCGAAGGCGAAGAAGGCCGTCGCCGCCGCGCTGGCCACCGACGCCGCCTGGGACGGCCCGACCGACGGCCCCCGGGCGGCGTCGGGCAAGAGCCTCGTCTACGTGGCCAACACCATGACCAACCCGGGGGTCGCGGGCGCGGCCAAGGGCGTCCAGGAGGCCGCGAAGGCCATCGGCTGGAAGGTCAGGGTGATCGACGGGCAGGGCTCGCCCGCCGGCATCCAGAAGGCGTTCAGCCAGGCCATCGCGCTGGACCCGGCCGGGATCGTGATCGGCGGCTTCGACCCCAAGAGCACGTCCGAGCAGGTCCGGCAGGCGAACGACGCGAACATCCCGCTCATCGGCTGGCACGCCGTCGACGCCCCCGGCCCCAGCGACAATCCGAAGCTGTTCACCAACGTCACCACGAACGTCGAGGACGTCGCGAGGATCAGCTCGGACTGGATCATCGCGCAGTCGGGCGGCACGGCGGGCGTGGTCGTCTTCACCGACGCGTCCATCCCGTTCGCCGACCTGAAGGCCAAGCTCATCAAGAAGGAGCTGGCCACCTGCTCCGACGTCAGACTCCTGACCACCGCGAACATCCCGATCTCCGACTCCAGCAGCCGCACCCCGACCGAGGTCACCTCCCTCCTCTCGCGCTACGGCAGCCGCTGGACGTACTCCGTCGCCATCAACGACCTCTACTTCGGCGACGCGGCCCCCGCCCTGCGCTCGGGCGGCCAACAGGGCGGGGGAGCGCCGTACAACATCGGCGCGGGCGACGGCGACGCGTCCGCCTTCCAGCGGATCAACCAGAAGCAGTACCAGGCCGCGACCGTCCCCGAACCACTGACCGAACAGGGCTGGCAGATCGTCGACGAGTTCAACCGCGCGTTCGCGGGGGACCCGGCCAGCGGCTACGTCCCACCGCCGCACATCGCTACGGCGGCGAACAGTGCGGGGGTGGCGGCTTGGGATCCGAAGGGGTATCGGGAGGCGTATCGGGAGATCTGGGGGAAGTGAGCCGCTGAATGCGGGAAGTGAGCCACTCAAATAATCCGTGGCGCGCGCAGGATGCGCGCCTCTAAGGTGGTCACGAACCGGGCGGTGGCCGACGGCCGCCGCCACGGGCCGGATTCGACGAACGACGAAGAACGACGGAGGTGTTGACCGATGGCTGTCACTGCGCTGGGCGCTGCCCGCATTCAGACGATCGGAATAACCACCTCCGTGGTCACCGGCTGACGAGTCGGCCGGGGCCGCCCCTGTGAAGGGCCACCCTTGTCTTCCCTCGCTTCTTCGTCCTCTTCTTCCGCTTCCTCCGGCTTCTCTATGCTCGTTCCCTATGGGTGGGACGAGGGGTGGGAGGCCGAGTTCGGTCCGTACTCCGGGCAGGGTCTGCTGCCCGGGCGGGTCCTGCGGGTCGACCGTGGGCAGTGCGACGTGGTCACCCCCCGTGGTGTGCTGCGCGCCGACACCGCCTTCGTCACGCCCAACGACCCGCTGAAGGTCGTGTGCACGGGCGACTGGGTCGCCGTGGAACCCGCGGGCGACCCCCGCTACATCCGCACGTATCTGCCGCGGCGGTCCGCCTTCGTGCGGTCCACCTCCTCCAAGCGGTCCGAGGGGCAGATCCTCGCGGCCAACGTCGACCACGCCGTCGTCGCGGTGTCCCTCGCCGTGGAGCTGGACCTCGGGCGCGTCGAACGGTTCCTGGCGCTGGCCTGGGAGTCCGGTGCGCAGCCCGTGGTCGTGCTCACCAAGGCGGACCTGGTGCCCGACGAGGCGACCCTCGGGCACCTTGTCGAGGACGTGGCGACCGTCGCGCCCGGGGTCACCGTGCTGCCGGTCAGCTCCCATCTCGCCGACGGCGTCGACGTGCTCGCCGCGCTGCTCGCCGACGGTACGTCCGTGCTGCTCGGGCAGTCCGGCGCGGGCAAGTCGACGCTCGCCAACGCGCTCGTCGGCGAGGACGTGATGCGGGTGCACGCCATCCGTGACGTGGACGGCAAGGGCCGCCACACCACGACCACCCGCAACCTCCTCGCGCTGCCCGGCGGTGGCGTCCTCATCGACACCCCCGGGCTGCGCGGGGTCGGCCTGTGGGACGCGGAGACGGGCGTCGGCCAGGTCTTCGCGGAGGTCGAGGAACTCGCCGCCCGGTGCCGCTTCCACGACTGCGCCCACGAAACGGAACCGGGCTGCGCGGTGCGCTCCGCGGTGGACAGCGGCGAACTCCCCGAACGCCGCCTGGAGAGCTACCGCAAACTCCTGCGCGAGAACCAGCGGATCGTCGCCAAGACGGACGCCCGCGTCCGCGCCGAAATGCGCAAGGAGTGGAAGCGGCGCGGCGCGGAGGGCAAAGCCGCGATGGAGGTGAAGCGGGGGCGGTGGAGCAACTGATCGGGTGATCGTGGGCGGTCTGGCGGGCCTGGGGCCGAGTCCGGGTCCGTCAGACCTTTTCCTCCAGCCCCCAGCTGTAGATCCGGCGCGGATGGATCCGGATGACCTCCGGGCTCAGGTACGGGGCCAAGTCGTGGGGCCCGGTGAGGAGTTCGGCCTCGCCGCGGATGTCCACGCCGCGTACCTGCCACGGATCGACGCTCACGATGTCGTCGACCACCAGGGCCACCTTCGGATTGCCGCCCAGGTTGCGCCACTTCTTCGTGCGGCCCATGGCGAATCCGCCGATCAGGATCGTGCCGTCGTCCTGGAGGTAGAAGCCGACCGGGTTCGCCTGCGGCTGCCCGTTCGGGTCGACGGTGGCCAGCCGGCCCAGCCGCTGGGACTTCAGATACACACGCTCGGCCTCGCTGAATGCGGTCATGGCGTCAGCCAAGCACGTGCACCGGGACCGGCGCATGGGACTTCCGGCCTACGACAAGGGGAGTAGGCCGGTGCGCCCTTCGGAGTGATGGGAGGTTATGGGCAAGGATGTCCTGGAAAGCCTCCGAGCAGTTCCGTCGCGGAGTTCGGAGTTCGGAGTTCGGAGTGTCGGAAATCCGGGGTCCGGACTCCGCAGTCGCGTGCGGAATCGTCTGCGGAGTTGTGTGCGGAGTTGTGCGGCCGTCCGGTCGCGGAGCGGTCATCAGTGGAAGGACACTGCCGGATGCGTCGCCTGCCCCGTGCGGCCCGAACCCGGCGGTGCCTCACCGCCCTCGCGCTCGGCACCGTCGTCTGCTGCACGGACACGGCCGCCGCGGCGCCCCCGGTCGAGGGCGCGCCCTCCGCCGTCGTCCAACTGCCGTCCGTACGGCCGGAGTCCGCGTCGCCGGAGACCGTTTCCCCGTCCGTGCGGCCGGAGTCCGCGGCCCCGGACACCGTTTCCCCGACCGTCGTGCCGTCCGCCGCGGCCCCCGCGGCGGCGCCCTCCGGAGGTGCCAACCGCCGCCACTGGAGCGGGAGTTGGGAGACCGCCCCCTCCGGTACCGCCCCCGCCCTGCCCGATGCCTCGATCCGTAACGTCGTGCATCTCAGCGTCGGTGGCCGGGCCGTCCGGGTGCGGGTCTCCAACCGGCTCGGCAGCCGTCCGCTCCTGCTGGACTCCGTCACCGTCGCGCTGCGGGCGCCCGGCGCGTCCGACAACAGCCCTGCCGCGGCGCCCGGTTCGCTGCGGACCGCGACCTTCGACGGGAACCCGGCGGTCACCGTCCCCGTCGGGGAGGACGTGGTCAGCGACCCCGTACGGCTGCGGGTGTCCGGCGGCGCCGACCTCCTCGTCTCCGTGCACACGCCCGTCGCCGACAGCGGCCCGGCCACCTACCACCGCACCGCCCTGCGCACCAACTTCCTTGCCCGACACGGTGATTGGACCACCCAGACGGACGGCACGGCGTACACCTCGACGCTCGCCAACTGGTACTACGTCACCGGCGTCGACGTCCTCGGCGCGCCCGCCGCGGGCAGCGTGGTCGCGTTCGGCGACTCCATCACCGATGGCACCGGCTCCACGCCCGACACCGACCGCCGCTGGCCCGACCGCCTCGCCGACCGGCTGCGTGCCCTGCCGCCGCAACGCCGCCTCGGGGTGCTCAACGCGGGCATCGCCGGAAACCGGCTGCTGCGCTCCGGCGTGGGACCGGGCGCACTGGCCCGGCTCGACGTGGACGCGCTGTCCCGCGCGGGCGTGCGCGCGCTGATCGTCCTGGAGGGCATCAACGACATCAAGGGCGTCCCCGCCGCGACCGACCCGGCCGCGTTCGCACAGGCGTACCGCACGATCGTGGACCGTGCCCACGCCCGGGGCATCCGCGTCGTCGGTGCCACGCTCACGCCGTGCGGCGGGTACGAGGCGTGCACCCCGCAGGGCGAGGCCGTCCGGCAGGCGGTCAACGCGGTCGTCCGCGACGACGGGATCTTCGACGCCGTCGCCGACTTCGACGCCGCCGTCCGCGACCCGGACCGGCCGGACCGGATCCTCCCCCGCTACGACCCCGGCGACCACCTCCACTTCAACGACGCAGGCATGCGGGCGCTGGCCGACACGGTGGACCTGGCCGCGCTGACCGGTACGGGCCACTCCGGCTGAGCCGCGCGCTCAGCCCCAGACCACCGCCGTCAGCCACGCGCCCGCGACCAGCAGACAGGCGAACAGTTCCGTGAGCACCCGCCAGCCGCCCGCGTGCATCAGGGCCCGCACCGAGGCCGTCGCGTCGCGGCGGCGGCCGAGGCGGAGGCGTTCGGCGAGGTAGACACCGCCCAGGAAGCCGGGGACCGCGCCGAGCACCGGCAGCAGCAGGAAGCCGAGCAGGGCGCCGCAGCCCGCGTACACCGCGGTCCGGCGGGTGGCACCGCTGGTCCGCAGGCGGCTGGGCGGCAGGGCCCAGCGGACCGCCTGGGCGAGCAGGAGCACGCCGGTCGCGCCCACGAGGACGCCCCAGGCGACGGGCCGCGGGTCCTTCAACGCCCACCACAGCACCGCGGCCCACACCAGCCACGACCCCGGCACCCCGGGCACCATCACTCCGCACAGGCCGAGCACGACCACCAGGCCGACCAGCAGGAGTTCCCACGCTCCCATCTGCCCAGCGTGCAGGAGCCGGGGAGAAACCGCAGGTCGGGGCGGGGAAGAGGGGCAGCCGCGAGGGAGCCTGGCCGGGGCCCCGGCCGCCGGTGCGGCTCAGTCGCGGGTGGCCCAGCCCTTGTCGTACGCGTGCCAGCCCAGCTGGAGGCGGGTGGTGACGCCGGCCAGTTCCATCAGGTGCTTCACGCGGCGCTGGACGGTCCGCAGGCCCAGGTCCAGCTGTTTGGCGACGCTCGCGTCGGTCAGCCCGGCCAGCAGCAGGGACAGGATCCGCAGGTCGGTGTCGTCGGGGCCGTCGGGGGCCGCCTCCTCGACCGTGCCGGCCGCGGTCAGCCGCAGCGGCAGCGCCTCCCGCCACACCGACTCGAACAGTTCCGCGAGCAGCTCGACCAGCCCGCCCGCGTGCACCACCAGCGCGGCCGGTTCCGCGGGGCCCAGCGGGACCATGGCGACCGTCCGGTCCGCGATCACCAGGGGGGTCGGCACCCGGGGCGCGACCCGGACCCGCTCGTCCCGCGCGAGCGCCGCGGTCAGCGCGGCGGTGCCGGCGGGCGCGTCGAGCAGGGCACGCTCGGCCACCACGCGGTGGCGCACCCCGCGGCCGACGGTCCGCTCGCGCGCGAAGGCGTACGGCCGCGGGTCGGCCGGGGACGGCGGGGTACCGGTGTCGGCGGTGACGAGCGCGCACACCTCCCCGCCCGCGCCGAGCGTCAGCTGGTGCAGCCGCCGGGCCACCGCCGCCGCGCCCGTGACCACCTCGACGGGGTCCCGTCCGGCGGGCCCCGCGGCCCGCGTGCGGTACTCCTCGGCGAGCCGGGCCGCGGCGCGCTCCGCTTCGGCCAGCTCGTCGCGCCGCCGGGTGAGCAGCGCCCCGAGGGCGGCACCCGGCGGCGCGGCGACCCAGTGCTCCGGGCGGCCCTGCGACCGGGCGGCCAGACCGTGCTGCTCCAGGCGGTGCAGGGCGCGTTCGGTGACGGACTCGCCAAGGATGAGGCGACGGGCCAGCGCGGGTACGTCGGTGGCGCCCGCGGCGACGAGGGCGCGGTAGGCCGCCTCGTGCGTCTCGTCGAGCCCTATCGCTCCCAGCATGCTGCGGTTTTCCTCCCGTGCGGCGGTCACGGCACATCATCGTCGTACCGCCGACGGGTGTGCTACGGCAGGGTGGTTTGGGGTTGTTGGTGCCCTTGGGGCTGTTGGGGTGGTTGAGGCTGTTGGGGAAGGTCGAGCACCTGTGGGTGATTCACAGCGAATTTTTAGGAAAGCTGGTCATACTCGGGTCGACCGGAGCGCGCATTCCGGTCCCTCGGCGCCGCCGGGCGGTTCTCCCGTGGGGGGTGGGACTGCCCGGCGGTGATTTTTCGTATCGCCGTTCGAACCGTCCTCCGACACGCCGTTCGAGAGCCAGTCGCATGGACCGTTTCGCCGGATGCCCCGTTTTCATCCCGGCCGCACGGTGGACAATTGCGGGCATGAGCCAACAGGGGGAGAAGCCCATCGGTCACGAGGACGACTGGTGGGGTGAGCTGTACGACGACTTCACCGGAGACACGGGCCCCACGCCCACGGCCGACTCCCTCGACGACCGGTTCGCCTCGGCGGCGGACGCGGTGGGGGGTGTCGCGTCCGCGGGGGCGGACGTGGACGAGGCCGAGGACGCGGACGCGGGTCCGCCGCGGCCGGTGCCCCTGGTGCCGGAGCAGCGCGGTGGGGCGGGGCCGGATGCCGTGGAGGGGCCCGCGGCCGTAGCGCAGCGGCGGCCGGCCCCGTGGGATCCGCCTGCGGACCGGCCGCAGGGGCCGACGTCCTTCCCGGCGGATCCGCCGAGCCGGGTGGCGCCGCCCGAGGCCGGACCCGCGGACGAGGCCCCGCCGCCCGGGACCGGACCCGCGTACGAGGTCCCGCCGCCCGGGACCGGACCCGCGTACGAGGCCCCGCGGCCCGGGACCGGACCCGCGTACGAGGCCCCGCGGCCCGGGACCGAACCCGCGTACGAGGTCCCGCCGCCCGCGGAAGCCGCCCCGGCCGCGCCCCTCGCTCCTCCCGCCCCTCCTCGCGGCGCCTGGCCCCCGGCCGATCCGCGGTCACTCCCGCCCACGGCCGACGCCGCCCCGGCACCTCCATCCATCACGGACATCACGCCCACCACGTCCACCACGCCCATCACCCCCGCCCGACCCCCCTCCTACGTGGGCTCCGGTCCGCCCACCTACGACGCCGAGCCGACCGCCCTTCCCCTCGCCGATCCCGACGAGTTGGACGATCTCGTGCCGGACACCGTGCTCGACGGGGCCCGGTACGGGGTGTGCACCGTGCGGGCCGTGTCGTTGCGCGGGGACTCCGCGCGGTTCAGGGGGGAACCGCGGCGGGACTCGCTGCTGACCGCCCGGTTCGGGGTCGGCGAGCACGCGCTCGTGCTCGTCGCGATGGCCACCGGTGCCCGGGCCACGCCCGGCGCGCACCGGGCCGCCGCCGAGGCGTGCCACTGGATCGGCCGGGCCGTCGGCCGCAGTCACGCGCGGCTCGCCGAGGACATCCGGGCCGACCGGCGCGGCGACCTCAAGGCGGGGCTGCACCGCCTCACCGCCCGCAGCCTCGGCAAACTGCGTGCCGGCGCCGCCGAGCAGGGCATCGAACCCGAGGAGTACACCGCCACCCTGCGCTGCCTGCTGCTCCCGGCCGACCCCCACTGCCGTACCCGGGTGTTCTTCGGCGTCGGCGACGGCGGGCTGTTCCGGCTGCGGGACGGGGCGTGGCAGGACATCGAGCCGCACCTCGCGGACCAGCCGGGCGGCCCCGGTGGCCTCGGAAGTCCCGGCGGTCCCGGCGGTCTTGAGGGCCTCGGTGCGGTGCCGTCCGAGACGCCCGAGGGCGACCGGTTCACCATGGACCTCGGCATCGCCACACCCCCGAGCCCGTACGAGCCGGCCGCCCCCGAACCCCCGCACGCCCCCTTCCGGTTCCGTGCCTCCGAGGCCCGGCCCGGCGACACGCTCCTGCTCTGCACAGCGGGCCTCGCCGACCCGCTGCGCGGCGAACCCGAACTCGCCGCACACCTCACCGCCCGCTGGACGGCCACCGGCCCGCCCGGCCTGGCCGACTTCCTCGCCGACACCCAGGTCCGGGTCAAGGGCTACGCGGACGACCGCACGGCCGCTGGCGTCTGGGAGGCGGAGGCGTAGGAACGTCCGCCGGACCGGACCGGACGGGCGCTGCCTCCGGCCACGGCTTCGCTACGGCCGCTGCGGCAGCCCGGCGTCGTCGTATCGGCCCGGCGTGGACGGCCGGAAGCGGTGGTGCGGTGGCGGGCGGCCGGCGCGCGCCCCGCCGGTGCCGTGCCCGGGGCGGTACGCGCGCTCCAGGCCACGGCCCTCGTGCCGCGTTCGCGCCGGTGAGCGCACCGTCCCCGGCCGTGCCGGGCTCAACCACCCACGGTGAACGGTTCGTTGACGGGTCATCAATACGAGGGGACGTCAAGCGTGCCCAACCGGTCTTTGCCGATTCGTCATGACTGGCCGCGTCCGCAGGGGGGCATGGATCCCCGTGAACGTGTTCGAGCAGGAGGGGTACGGCATCGGCGCGCGGGCGGGGGTCATGAAGAGGCAGGCTGTTGCTGGTGGGAGTGGCGGTCCCATGACGATCGGGACGGCCGGGCAGAAGGCGGAGGAAGCGGAAGCGGTCGACGACAAGGTCACCGACGACTGGACGGGGGGCGGACGGTTGAAGCGGAGGCTGGGGCGTGCGGACTTACGGGCGGTGCCCGAAGTGCGGCGTGATTTACGCGAGTTGCTACGGGACTGGGGAAAACCCGGGAGGTCCGAGATAGCCGAACTGCTCACGAGTGAACTCGTCACCAACGCGCTCGTGCACACCGATCGTGACGCGATCGTGACGGCCACCGTCTCCTCACGCGGACTGCGCGTGGAGGTACGGGACTTCGTGGGACGCCGGCCCACACCGCGGGTACCGATCGCCGACGACGGTACGCACGGCCGGGGCCTGGTCCTGGTCCAGTCGCTCGCGGACGACTGGGGCGTGTGTCCGCACGACGTGGGCAAGTCCGTGTGGTTCGAACTGGACGCCGGGGCCGCCTAGTTCGAACGGTGGACCCCGGACACGCAGACGGGACGGGGGCGCGGCCCAGGTGTCCCGGGCCGCGCCCCCGTCCCGTGTTCGGAACCTCGCGCGTACGTGGCGTGCTACGTCGTCGTACCGAGGTTCAGAACCTCATTCGGTGCTCTCAAGTCGCCGAGTACCGACTTTCGTTCGGCCGACCTCAGCCGAACTGCTGCTCCAGGTCCTTGAGTTTGCGCTCAAGGGAGTCGAGTCGCGGCAAAGCCATTGTGTCGTCCTCCGCAGTGAGGTCGATGACCGGCTCCGAACCGCCGCTACGGACGGGCTGGAGCGAGTGGCGGTGCCGGACCGGGAGGGGTTCCGCCGAGGTGGATATGGCGGGGTCCGGGTTGGCCGCGGGGGCCCGCTCCACCGTCGGCAGCGCCTCCTGGTGCTGGCTGCCGCGGCCGAGGATCCCGCGCGGGCGCTGGCCCCGGCTGATCGCCTTGAGCTGGGCCCGCTCCAACTTCTCCTGCTTGTGCCGCAGTTCGCGGTTCTGCTCCTGCATGCGCTTGTCCTCGCGGACCTCCTCGACGGCCTCGTCCAGGCTGCGCACGTTCTCCAGCAGCATGAGCGACCACGCCTTGTAGGTCTCACGGGGCGCCCGCAGCCAGCGGACCATGCGGATCTGCGGCAGCGGACGCGGCACCAGGCCCTGCTCGCGCAGCGCGGCGACCCGGGTCTGCTTCAGCGCACGGTCGAACAGCACGGCCGCGGACAGCGACATGCCGGCGAAGAAGTGCGGGGCGCCCGCGTGGCCCAGGCCCCTGGGCGCGTGCACCCAGTTGAACCAGGCGGAGGCACCGGCGAACGTCCACACGAGTATCCGGGAGCCGAGCGCCGCGTCACCGTGGCTGGCCTCGCGCACCGCGAGCACGGAGCAGAACATGGCCGCGCCGTCCAGGCCGAACGGGACCAGGTACTCCCAGCCGCCGGAGAGGCTCAGGTTCTGCTGGCCGAAGCCGACCAGGCCGTGGAAGGAGAGTGCGGCGGCGACGGCCGCGCAGCAGAACAGCAGGACATAGGAGGCCGTGCCATATATGGCTTCCTTGCGCCTGCGGCGCTCCTCGCTGCGCTCCCAGGAGTCGTCGGCTGCGTGCTTGCTCTCCCCGGAGCGCTTGCCGCGCGTGAGCACCGCAACCGCCGCCAGCAGGCCCAGGAGCATTACGGCGCCCGGAAGCAGCCAGTTCAGCGATATGTCGGTCAGTCTCATCTGGGGTCCCTTGCATTGGGATAGGGCGTAACGCCCGCCATAGTGGCCCAAGTCCACCAGCCCTCAAGGGGTTTCGGGGCAAGAGGCCGCCAAGGAAGTGCAAGGGAATGCCCAGGACGGCGTTCTGCTCGAACTGCCGCATGAGGGGCGGGAGTTGAGTTCGAATAAGACTACCCGTACGGATGGTTCGACGGAAAGTTCCTGCGTCACGTGAGGAAGTTGTGAATTGCCCGTAACCCGCACGTGACCCTTGAACGCCCGTGCGAAATCGTGCGGGAGGTCGGGGGTCGGATGATCGTCTTACGTGCGGAGGATCCTACGGCACGCCGTGCCGGACTTTCCTCCAGGGGCCCCTGACGCGGGCTCGGTCTGAGGGAGGCTCAACTCGCGGTGGCCGCCGTCAGCTTGGCGACCCGGTCCGCGTCGCAGGTGCGCGGGCAGGTCACGCAGGTGTCCCGCGGGCGCAGCGTGTAGAAGAGACAGCAGCTCGCCCGGTCCCGGGTGGGCAGCGATTCGCCCGCGGGACCGGTCAGTTCGCGGAACCCGGCCGAACCGGCGTACGGGCGCGTCGTTCCCGGCAGCAGCAGCCCCAACTCGCGTACGGCGCGCTCCTCTTCGCCCAGCAGCCCGCCGACGTACCAGAGGCCCTCGACGATCTCGTCGGTCGCCATGCCCCACAGCGCGCGACCGCGGCGGCGCATCCGGGGGCCGAAGCCGCCGAGCACGGGTTCCAGGTGCTCGGCGACGGCCGCGCGCACCTCGGCGCGCAGGGCGTCCTCGTCGGCGACGACCCGGGCGCCGGGCAGGGTGGCCGCCGGGTCGCCGGGCAGGCAGGCGAACTCCCCGGTCCGTACCGCCAGGGCCATGGTGCCCTCGGCGCGCCGGTAGGAGACGCATCCGACCGGGAAGCGCGGCACGCGGCGCAGCAGGAACCAGGGGGCCGTGATCAGCAGACAGGCCGGCCACGCGTAGCGGTGCAGGCCGAAGGTGGCCACGACGTCCGGGCGGGCGCGCTGCCCGTAGTCCCGGACCACCTGCTCCTCGTCCCAGGCCAGGAACGCGTCCAGCTCGGCGGCACCGGCGGCCAGCGAGGCCGCGGCCACCCAGCCGTCGCCGCGCGGGGCGGCCTCGCCGGATGTGAGTTCGGTGACAGTCAGCCCCGGGAACGCCTCGGTCAGCCGCGCGTACGCCGCCGCGACGGCCGGGAAGGCCGCGCCGTCGACGGCGGTGACGGCGCCGGGGGCCGGGGCGGCAGCGGGCATACGGGATCACCGACTCCTTTAGGCTGACAGGTAAGCCTTACCTTACTCACGCGTAACGGGGTTTGAACTAGGGACGGGTGCGCCTATGGTGCTTGACGGGCGGTAACAAAATCTGTGGAAACCCCGGCACCCCGGGCACCCCCGCGGGCACCGCCGACCGGGAACCGGCCAGGAGGAGGAGCCCCGTGGAGCAGACCGGTTCGCGCATGCGTGACACGCGTAGCTCTGAGGTGTGCGACTCGGTGGGGGGTGGGGTTTGCGACGTGGGTACGGGGTCGGGGGCAGCCGTGGGGTCTGCCACTGGGGCGGCTCGGGTGCCTGTGCAGCCTCGGGCGGTGGATGTGAACGGTGAGCCGGGGGCGGCGGGCGGTGCGGTGGTCACTCCGGCTCGCGCGGACTCCCGCGCCGGCGGTGAACCCCAGGCTCGCGGTGAGCACACGCACAGTGAGGCGCCGATGCCGGGCCCTCGTGCGGAGGCGCAACCTCTGGCGCGGCCCGAGGACCGGGCTCCGGTCCGCCCGACCGCTCCGACTCACCAGGGTTCCCCGGGTTCCCAGGGTTCCCCGGGTTCTCCGGCCGAGACACGGTTTTTCGCCCGGCCGTCTGCCCGGCACGAGCCCGAATCCCCCTCCGCGGAGCGGAACTCCCCCCAGCCTGAAGCCCGGTCCGAAGCCTGGCCCGAGGCCCGGTCCGAAGCCTGGCCGGAGACCCGCCCGGAAACCTCGCCCCGCCGCCCCCGCCAGCCCGCCCCCTA
>LJCV01000054.1 GCA_001298575.1 Actinobacteria bacterium OK074 | reverse complement strand
GGCCCGCACAGTGACGGGTCGCATGGCCTGGACTGTGCGATTCTTGTGGATGTTGGGGACGCGGAAGGCGGGCAGAGTGGGGCATGGTGGGAGAGGGGGTGGGGAGGGGATGGGGCGGGGGCCGTGGAACGTAAGGGGATCGTAAGGGGATCGCAAAGGCGGGGGGCGGGGGAAGATCATCCGCTTGGCGGAGCGGGGGTGCGCGGTGGATGGGGCAGACGGGTGACAGCCCGTCAGGGTCATCCCTGACGGGCCGTCACCCTCTCGCGCCGGCGATCACTTCGCGCCCATCAGCTCCAGGACGTACGGCGCTTGTCGATGCCGACGTCGCGCGTACCGCCGTGCATGTTGACGTTGTCGCCGAAGCAGTAGTGGCTGGGGCTGATCCTGATGGTGTCCACCCGGACCTGGAACTCGGCCTGCGGGTTCTCGATCGCGTACGTGACCTGCCCGGCGAGCCGGCGCAGCCGCTCCGGGTGGTGGCTGGTGACGACGGCGGTGGAGGGCCCGGAGGTCTCCACGGCGAGCACGAAGTGCGGCGGCGAGCCGAGCACCTGCGCCATCTCGACGAGACAGAACACCAGCCCCGCGACAGCGACGACCCAGGCGACCGGAATGAGCCCGCCCCGCTTCAGGAACCAACTGGCCGTATGGCCAAGGAGGTTCAGGCGTCCGCCAGTCCCCGGGTCCCGCGCCCCCTGAGCACGATCCGCAAATGCCGCGACCGCCACACCGACAGCACCCAGGCGGACGGGAGTTGAAGGCTGAGGAGCGCGAAGGTCGCCATCGCGAACGCCGTGTCGACCGGCGCGTCGTCCCCGTCGAGCCACGCGGCGATCCCCCAGCGGAGCAGCAGCACCGCCAGGTAGACCGCCCCGTCGACCAGCGGCACACGCCAGGTCGGCAGCGCCCCCAGCAGACGGCGGACCAGCGTGAGGGTGACGACGGCGGTCACCACGAAGACCGCGTTCCACGGGTCCCACACCCACAGCGAGAACTCGTCCCCGACGCTACCGGCGGCCACCGCCCAGGCCAGATCGACACCGACCCCGACCACCCAGGACAGTACGACGACGATGAACGCGTAGGAGACGGCACTGCGCCAGGTCACGGTCACGTCGAACCCCCTTCGACACGGGCCGCCCCGCGGCACCCCGCTTCAACGATCATTGTCCTCGCGGTGGTTGGGGGGTGGGAGGCGGGGGCTGGTTGCTCTTGAGGGCGCGGGGGTGCCTGCCCGGGCATGAGCACGCCGTGCGCGGGGTCAGGGCAGCGCCTCGATCGCCTTGAGGATCAGGGCGCGTGCCTCCGCCCCGTACACCGCCATGCCGCGCAGCTGCTCGAACGCCTTGAGGTACAGCGCGATCTCCGCGGGCTGGGTGACGTTCACCTGCGCCGACAGCAGTTCCACGGATACGAGTGTGTCGTCGTAGACGTGGAAGAGTTCCTGCGGCCACAGGGCACGCGCCTGAGTCGCCATGGGGATGATGCCCAGCGACACCGACGGCAGGGCCCCCGCCGTGAGGAGGTGGCCGAGCTGAGCGGCCATCGCGTCGCCGTCGCCGAGCTGGTAGTGGAGGACGCCCTCCTCGACCAGGATGACGCACCGGTGCCCGGGTTCGTGGATCACCTTCGATCGCTCCAGCCGTGCCGCTGCGGCCTGTTCGGCGCCGCAGGCTCCGGCACCACAGGCGGATGTCCTCCGGCGTGGGAGGCGTGCGCGCGTTCTCGATGTCCGAGGCGCGACGGCGGGGAAGCCATCGCGCCTGCTCACCCGCGCCCAAGTTGACGACGGTGCCCGCGTGTTCGTAGCGGATGTAGTCGCTGACGGGTTCGGAGACGATGCGGGCCCGGCGTACGGTCACACCGCGGGCGACGGTACGACGGATCAGATCCACCCACGGTCCCCAGTAGGGCGAGCCCGGGTCGAGGTCCCGCTCGCCGGTCGTTGCCCAGCGGGCGAAGTCGTCGGCCCCGTAGGCGTCCCGCATCTCCAGGTGGACGGCCGTGTGCTGCGCGCCGTCGAGGAGGTCATCGAAGCTCGGCACGTTCCGCGGCATCGCACGCCTTCCTCAGAATTGGCACCATACGGGCCGGAACACGGATCACTTCCTCGTCGTCGGGGATGCCCACCGCATGCCCGGGCACCTCGAACGCGGCGCACGCCGCGTCGAGTTCCGGGCCAGACCTCCACCCCTGGATGACCAACTCGTTCCTGCTCTCGTCGACCCACACGGTCGGACTCTGCCCCGTACCCGTCTCCGGGTCGATCCCGATGGACGGCTGCCACGGCCGCGGCATCGCTCACCCCACCGTGCTGACCGTGCCGTTCGCCGCCGTGCTCGCCCCGTAGGAGCTACGCTCCCGGGCCATGAGCGACCCATCCCAGACCTCCCCGCGAGGGGCGATGCGTGACGCCTCCGTCGTCGTGGCCCGAGACGCGGACGGCACGGTCGCCGTCCTGACCGCCGAATTCCCCCAGCACGGCGGCGCGTACGTGTTCCTGCCCGGGGGACGCCGGGAAGGGGACGAGACGCCGGAAGAGTGCGCGCGACGCGAACTGCGCGAGGAAGCCGGTGTCACGGCCGAGGAGTGGCGCCCCCTCGGCTCGTACGCCATCACCCTGGACTCCCCCGCCCGCATCCACCTCTTCCTGGCCGAGTGCCTCACCCTGGGACCGCGGCAACTCACGCCGAGCGAGGCGGACTTCAAGCTGATGTGGTGGCCGATGGCCGACGCGGTCCAGGCCGCCACCGGGGGACGCTTCCTGCTCCAGGGCGGCCCCCTGGCACTGCTCCTCGCCCAACAGCTCACCGCGGCCTGACCGTTGGACGTTTGTCCTGAACGGCCCCGCCGCCGCACCTGACGACCGGGGAGCGGGGTCGTCAGTGGCCCTTGAGGGCACGGAGGTACGGAGTGGTGGGGGCCGTGGCTGTCTCCACGCAGTTCGTGTCCTCGTCGCCCCGGAGAACGACGACTACCGACTCTCACGAGGTGTGGGCGACGACGAGGCGTTCGACCCTCCGGGGTCGCAGGCCGGGCGCACAAGGAACGGGACACCTACTTCCGCTTCGCCGGGCGTGCAGGGTGGGCGCAATGACGAAGCCCCGCCGAGGAGGACGAGCGCGACGGTCCGTGGCCGTCCTTCGTCCCCTCCCGGCGGGGCCCCCTCAACCGCCCCCGAACGGCGGCGCATTCGGATCCACGCAACGCACGCCCACCCGGATCAGATGAACACGAGCACATCCGTCCGCATCGGAATCGGGCTCGTCCAGCCGATGTTGACCTTGAAGGTGACGAGACCGTTCGCCGGGGCGATGCTGGAGATCTGGAAGGGTGCCGACGCCACGAAGCGGTTGCCGGCCGCGTCGATCTCCGAAACCGTCATGACGACCGTGGAGTTGGCGGTGATCACGCTCCACGGCAGTTGCAGGTTCCACGTGCCGTAGGACGGGGTCCAGGTCCACCACGCGCGCCATGCCGTGCTGACGTTGCCTACCGTCACCGCGGCCGCCACATCGGCCCCGGTCGACGTCGACGTCGCCGCCGGCAGGTCCGAGTGGCCGGTAATTACCGGTACCTCGGGGCCCTTGAGGTCTACGACGCTCTCCGTAACCCGTGCGGTCATGTACTTCTCCTCCCGTTTTCAGGGGAAGATCGGATGGATCACATAGATCCACTTTTGTCCGTAACTTCCCTGATTGGTGGGAGTATTCACCACCTCCTCCGGCGACGTAAGTGCCATGTGTCGGAATTGTGAAGTGCTTCGGCTCATTCCGGTGGCCTCCGTAACTCCGGACGCCCGTGGCCTCGTACCGCACGCGGAATGCCATATTCCTTATGTGGCCCAAACGTGATGGCCGAGGAAAGACCCTTGTATTGGCCTAGGTTGACAGTCTCCGGACAGGTGATCGACGATGTGCACACGCCAGTGACTCACGTGACCAGTGAGTCCGGTGTTTCTCTTCGACCACTCATCCCCGGGCCGGCCCCCGGCTGCTTCGTGCTGCCCGCTGCCGTCGCCCGGGTGCCGCTCACGTAGATGGGGTCCGCATGTCCGTTGCGAGACGTGTCACCGTATGCCGCCTGCTGGGGACAGGCGCCGCTGCGCTGACCCTCACCGCCGTCGCCTCCGCCTCCGCCTGGGCCTCCGACTGCCCCGGCGGTGACGGCTGGGACCAGGCCGGCCACGGGAGTTACACGTCCGGGAAGGGGCCGGGGACCGTCAGCGAGGCGGACCACTGCCAGTTCTCGCTCGACGGTGCCGCCTACAGCGACTCGATCAAGGTCGACGACGTCAACCTGAAGCCGGGTACCGACGGCAAGGTGCACATCAAGGTCCGCGCCGCCGACGACGCCGCCTCCTGCACCGTCTCCCTCGCCTCCTACCTCACCCACGGCGCCACGTTCGCGACCTCGGGGAAGCAGGTCTTCCTCGACTTCGACACCGTGACCGTCAAGCGCGGCGAGACCGACACCCTCGACACCGCCGTCCCGGACGTCGGCTGCTTCGCGCAGGTCGACCTGTACCGCGGCAACACCAAGTTCGACGGCAAGCTCGACGCCAACGACGGCTTCACCCACGGCGATCTGCCCGCGGGCCCGAGCCACACCGTCATCAAGGACAAGCTCATCGCGTCCTGGAACGGCGGCACCAAGGACTGCACCGCCACCGAGCAGCCACCCACCACGCCTCCGGCCGACACCGAGACCACCCCGCCGGCCGACACCGAGACCACGCCCCCCGCCGACGACGAGACGACGCCGCCCGCCGACGCCAGCACCACCCCGGCCGACGACGCGTCCACCCCGGACTCCGGCGCCTCCGCCTCCGCCTCGGCCTCCCCCGCCGCCGCCGCGTCGCCCAACGGCGGCTCCGGTGACGACAACCTCGCCGAGACCGGTGGCGGCAACGCCCTCCCGATCGCCGCGGGCGCCGCCGCGCTCCTCGCCGCCGGTGCGGGCATCACCATCGCCACCCGCCGCCGCTCCGCCCGCGGTCAGAACTGACCCGGTATCAACCAAATGAACTAACTGGACTAACTGAACCATCTGTCCGAGGGCGGCTCCCAGGCCGTCCTCAAGGGCCCGGTGCTCCGACCCCCGGGAGCGCCGGGCCCGCCCCTCTTCAGGGGGAAACGCCGGCTACAGCCAGCCCACCGGCAACTCCCGCCCCTCCGCGCCCCCCTTCCGCACCGCCGCCGCCAGCGAGTAGCAGTCGAAGAGCGCCGAGTGCTCCCCTCCGGCCGCGACCGGGCGTTCCAGGCCCAACGCCTCCCACAAACGGCCCGAGTTGGCGGGGCGGGTCGCCGGGGCGAGGGTGTTCAGCCAGGGCCGGATGTTCAGGAACGCCGCGTCGAGCAGGCTGTTCTTGAGCTGCTCGCCGCGGGCCCGCGCCCACGCCGCGTTCTCGCCCAGTACGACCATGTCGTTGCCGTAGGAGAGCACCGACTGGCCCCGGCAGAAGCCCAGGAAGTCGCTCAGCGCCTCCGCCGGGGCGAGGCCGTCGCGGTCCACCGTCTCCTGCTCGATCCCCGTCAACTCCGTGAAGAACGGCGACAGTTGGGGGTTGGTCACCGGGCGGACCAGCGCCTCGTACTCCTCTACGACCGCGCACTCCGCGTCCAGCCGCAACGCGCCGATCTGCACGATCTCCCGCAACTGCCCCGGCCCCGACCAGTCCTGTTCGACCGCCCCGGGCCAGGTCGTGAACTCCAGATCGAACACAACGAAAGTGGCCATGACCCGACTCCCTGACGTGAGAAACGCGAGAAGAGGGTCCGATCATGGCATTCGGTACGGTCCTGGCGCGGGCGACGCTCCCGTTCTGAAGCGGAGGGCGAGAACCGGAGGGCGAGAATCGGAGAGCAGAACCGGAGAGCGAGAACCGGCGGGCGACGCCCCGTCCTACGTCAGTGGCCGCCCAGCCCCGGCAGGCACGTGCCGTCCGCCGTGCGGCCGATGACCTCCGCGGTGGCGTCGCCCGTGCTCGCTACGGTGCCGTTGACGCACACCTTGCCCCGGCCGCCGCCGACGAGGACGTCGTGGAGCGGGTCGAACTCGTCGCCCTGGACCTCGATCTCGGCCGCCCGCAGGCCCAGCGCCTTCGCCGCCGCCGCGCGCAAGCCGGTCTCCGTCGTGCCGTCGGCCGCCAGCTTCTTCAGCGCCTTGGCCAGCGCGTCCGCCTTCGGCTGTGCCGCCGCCTTCTGCTCGGCGGTGATGTCCATCGGCTGCCGGTAGGCGTGGTTCTCCGCCACCCGCGCGTTCCAGTCGGAGGAGATGCAGGGGGAGGGGGAGGCGGCGGAGGAGGTCGAGGCGGAAGTCCCTGACTCCTCCGGCTGGGGGCAGTATCCCTTCGGGGAAGCCGAACTCCCGCCCGCTGCCCGGGGATCCGCCGCCGGGTCGGCGCAGCCCGCCGCCAGTACGGCGAGCAGGGCCGACGCCAGCACCAACTTTAGTCTCATGACGGGATCATGCCAGCTCTGCCGAGCGCCTGTCCGTCAGCGGTGCGTATCCACCGTCGGCGATTGCGACGGGACCGACGGGACGGGGGACGGCTGCGCCCTCGTGGGCGAGGGCTGTGCCTTCGTGGGCGACGGCTTGGCCTTCGTGGGCGAGGGCTTGGCCTTCGTGGGTGAGGGCACGGGTGAGGGCTCGTTGCCCACCGACGGGGACGCCGTCGGGACGGGGGTCGCCGTCCGGGTCGGCTTCGGCTTCTCCGTGCCCACCGACGGCACCGGCGTCGGTACCGTCGTGGCCACGACCGTCGGCGTCGGCCTGGGCTTCGGCGTGGACGCCGACGGCGAGGCGTTCGCGATCGTGGCCCAGCCCGCCACCGCCACCGCGCCTCCCGCGACAACCCCCAGCAGCAGACGGCGGATCCGGCGCGTGTCCTTGTGCGTGCTCAACTCGACTCCCCTGCAACGCAGTTGACGGACCATCAGCCATGCCATCCACCTCGGTCCCTTGCGTGAGAGGAGTACGGGCACCGGTCCACCCCGGGTTGCACCGAAATTCGTTCGATCTTTTTTCGCCGCCCGTGCAACCTCCGACCCTCCCAACCCCGTAGACACATAGGACGGGACACATACGAAGACACATACGACGGCGATGCTTGAACGGCGCGGCGGAAGGTCGGTGCGGTGCGGGTGAAGGAGGCAGTCCGGGAACGGGAGTTCCGGGAGTTCGCCATGGCCCGGCAATCCCAACTCCGGCGCAGCGCCTACCTGTTGTGCGGGGACTGGCACCAGGCCCAGGACCTCACGCAGACCGCGCTGATGAAGCTCTACGCCGCCTGGGGCCGGGTCCGCCGCGACGACAACGTCGAGGCGTACGCCCGCACCATCCTCACCCGCGTCTTCATCGACCAGTACCGCAGACGACGGCTGCGCGAGGAGCCGCTCGACGACGTGCCCGACCTGCCCACCGTCGAACCCCACGCACCCGAGCTGCGCCTGGTCATGCAGTCCGCGCTGATGCAACTCCCGCCCCGTTACCGGGCGGTGCTGGTGCTGCGGTTCTGGGAGGACTGGAGCGTCGAGCAGACCGCGGCGGCGCTGCGCGTGACCCCCGGGACGGTCAAGAGCCAGAGCGCCCGGGGCCTGACCCGGTTGCGCCGGATCGTCGAGGAGATCAACAGCGAAGCCGTGCTGCACGGCGGCGGCGAAGTCAACAACACCGGCGGGAGGTGACCCCACATGACCCCACACATGCCGAACTCACCAGAGATCAACGGCAACTTGGACCCGCACGCCGACCCGCACGCCGGCCCCTGCACCGACCCGTACGACGACCCGTACGCCGACCCGGACGGCGCCGGTCGTGGGCTGCGGCTCGCCTTCGAAGCCGTGCTCGACGACGCCGCCGAGCCGCCGTTGGGCGGTGTGGTCGACGCGGCCGTCACGGGCGGGCGCCGCATCCGCCGCCGTCGCGTCGCGCTGTCGGTCACCGGCGGGCTGATGGCCGCGGCCGTGGCGGTCACCGTCGCCGTCGGCCTCGGAACCGGAACCGGGGGTCGTGCCGAACCGCAACAGCCCCTCGCTCCCGCGCACACTCCGACCGCCCCGGCGACCACACCCGCCACCCCCCAACAACCGTCCCCGTCACCGTCGTTGGGCAACACGGTCTCGCCCAAGGGCGGTTCGGCCACCCCCCCCGCCCCCCCCACCGCCGTACCGACGAAGACCCCGACGAAGGACCCGTCGAGAGCGGCCACCCCCTGACGCCCCCGCGGAACAACCCCGGTTCAGTCCTTGCGCCCCGTCGCCGCCACCGTCACCCCGAGGCCGATCATCGCCAGGCCCCCGACCCCGCCGACCGCCGAGAGGCGGCGCGGCGAGCGGGCGAACCAGCCGCGGGCGGTCGCCGCGAGGACGCCCCACAGGCTGTCGGAGACGAGCGCGATGACGTTGAACACCAGGCCGAGCAGCAGCATTTGGGCCACCACGTGCCCCCGCTCCCGGTCCACGAACTGGGGCAGTACGGCGGCGAAGAACACGATCGTCTTCGGGTTGGAGATGCCCACGACCACGCCCTCCCCCAGCGTGCGCAGGCTCCCACGCTCCACCACCCCGCCCTCCGCGAACGCCTCTCGCAGCGAGCCCCGGGAGCGCCACGCCTTCACGCCCAGATAGATCAGGTACGCCGCACCGGCCAGCTTCAGCGCGGTGAACACCAGCACCGACTCCTCCACCACCGAGCCGATGCCCAGCGCGACGGCGACGACGAGGACGTAGGCCCCGAGGGTGTTGCCCACGACCGTCGTCAGCGCGGCCCGGCGGCCCTGCGCGAGCGCGCGGCCGATCACGAACAGCACGCTGGGGCCGGGTATCACGATCAGCACGAACGACATCGCCGCGAAGGCGAGCAGATGGTCCGGCGACACGAGGGAGGGGGAGGTCGGCATGCCGTCAGGGAAGCACGGGCGCCGAGCCCGGCTCCACCGGTTTTCCACGCGCCGACCCGCGTACCGGCCCACGCACCAACCCGCGTATCACCTCCACCCCAGATGAATTCGGAAATGCCGCCCCACAACCCGCTTTACCAACCCGAAGCAATCATTCACGGAATCTCCATGAAATCCGGACGGGCATCCCCATTTCCGTGACTCAACTCACCCGGACACCACCGCGAGAGTCACGGAATTCCACGTACTGAAAAGTTCCTTCGCCCCGGCGTTCCACTCCCCCCCACTCCCACCCCCTCCGACCTGCACCATTACATCGGTTACCTGTGAGCAACATAAGACCGGTGATAGCGTTCCCATAATTCCCCCGCACCCGAAACTCCTTGGACCTCCCCCATGAGTGACATTACGGCGGAAGCCGACGCGCCCACCTTTACGCCGGCCGGCCGTCGCAGCCACCGCAAGCCCAAGCAGTTCGGCTCGGGCGCCCGGCGCGCGATCGTGCTCGCCATGGCCGTGCCCGTCGCCTCCGCCGCGCTGGCCGCCCCCTCGGCCTTCGCCGCCGACACGAACACCACGGCCGCGACCCAGTCGGACACGGACACCGACGCGAGCGACGCGCAGATGGCCGCGAACCTCGAAACCCGCGTCCTGGACGCCCGGTTGGGCACGGACGTCAGCGGTGTCGTACTCGACGCGGACTCGGACCAAACCCTCTGGGGCCACAACGCCGAGACCGCCCTCATGCCGGCGTCCAACGCGAAGCTCGCCACCTCCACCGCCGCCCTGACCGTCCTCGGCCCGAACCACCGGTTCACCACCAAGGTCGTCTACGGCAACGGCACCCTGACCCTGGTCGGCGGTGGCGACCGGTCGCTGACCACCGCCGACCTCACCGAGCTGGCGCAGACCGCGGTCGCCGGGCTGAAGGCGGCCGGGCTGACGACGGTGAAGGTCGCCGTCGACGACAGCCTCTTCCCCGAGCCGACCATGGCCGACGGCTGGCGCGACGACTACTACCCGTCCGAGGTCACCCCGGTCCGCGCCCTCGTCGTCGACGGCCACTCCGTCATGGACACCTCCATCGACGCCGGCCAGGTCTTCGCCCAGCAGCTCACGGCCGCCGGGGTCACCGTCGACGGCGACGTCACCCGCGCCAAGGCGAGCGTCACCGACGTGCCGGTCGCGCGCCACCAGTCGGCGCCGCTGTCGGAGCTGGTCAAGACGATGCTCACCACCAGCAACAGCAACTACGCCGAAACCCTGCTGCGGATGACCGCCCTCGGCGCGGGCCGCCAGGCCACCTTCGAGGACGGCGACGCCGTCGTACGCGAGGTACTTGAGCACTACGGCGTCACGCTCGACAACTTCGTGCTGCACGACGGCAGCGGCCTGTCCCGCAACGACCGGATCACCGCGGCCACCCTCGCCGACATACTCGACCTGGCCTCCGACCCCCGGCACGAGCGCGTCCTCGGCTCCATCATCGAGGGCCTCCCGATCGCCGGTGACGCGGCCGGCACGCTCAGCACGGCGCTCGGCCGCTTCGACGGCGAGCACTCCAAGTGCGCGGTCGGCAAGGTGCACGCGAAGACCGGCACGCTCACCGGCGCCATCGCGCTCAGCGGCGTGACCAGGACGGACGAGGGCGAACTCCGCGTCTTCTCCTTCGTCGAGAACGGCTCCACGGCCTCCCCCACCGACATCCGCGACGCCATCGACGACCTCGCGGCTACCGTCAACGGGTGCTACGCGTAAGCGAGTTGAGCAACTCCGCGACGGGGTACGGCCGCCGGCATCAGCGGCCGTACCCCGTCGCGTACAGCACCCACAGCGCCCCGTACGGGACGAGCAGGAGGACGGCGGCGCCGAGGGCCGAGCGCGGGCGGCTGCCCGGGACGAGCGGCAGGGCCCGGTACGCCAGGAACGCCAGCCCCAGGACGACGACGCCGGTCACCGCGAGGATCGCCTGTACCGGGCCGCCGTGGTCCAAGGTCTGGTAGTCGCAGTTCGTGGTGCCCGCGGCGGGGTCGCCCGTGCTCCGGCAGTCCATCGGGAGGTACTCCGTGAACAGCCATTGCACGCAGTAGAGCGGGACGAGGGCGGGCAGCCCGAGCAGCAGGTTGACCACAACTGAGGCCCACGGCACCCGTCTTGGGCCTCCGTCCCGTCGCTCCCGCTGTCGTCGTATCGGCTCGGTGCGCATAAGTGGACGCTACCGGTGGGCACTTCGGCCGAGCAGGCCACCGCGAACACCGCCAACAGCCAACAGGGGCCCTAGACGGTTTCGACAAGTCGCTTCCGCAACAGGGCGGCACCGGATTCGGCGAGCCAGTCCGCGAGCGTACGCAGTCCGGGGTGGATGACGCGCAGCGCCTCGATGTCGGCGTGCCAGCGCGATCCGGCTGCCCAACTCTCCCGGACCTGGGCGATCTCGGGGCTGAGCGCGGCGGCCTCGGCACGGGTGATCTGCTCGTAGCGCACCGCGCGACCGGTGGCCGCGCCGATCGCGGCGACCACCGCGGCCGGGGTGGGGGCGTCCCCGGCCAGCTCCAGGCTCCGCCCCGCGAACCGGTCCGGCCGGTCGAAGGCCAGCGCGGCGAATTCGGCGATGTCCTCCACCGCGATGATCTGGGCGGGTTCGTCCGGCGGGAAGACGTGCCGGTGCACGCCGTGGGCGATGCCGTCGAGACCCATGGGCGTCGAACCGAGATAGTTCGACATGAAGCGCACCGGACGCAGCACGGTCACCGACCGGATCCGCGCACGCAGGTGGTCCTCGATGCGTTTCTTCCCCTCGGAGCCACCCGGGCGGCCCGGCGTGGACGCCACGCCCGTGAACACGACGTGCTCGACCCCCGCGGCGACCGCGGCATCGGTCAGTGCCCGCCCCCGGGCGAACTCCCGCTCCACGTCGGAGCCGGCCGGTCCGAACGCCACGGGCGGTACGGCGAACAGTGCCGCCGCTCCCTCCAGCGCCGCGGGCAGAGTTGACGGGTCGTCGAAGTCGCCGCGGACGAGCTCGGCTCCGGCGGTTTCGAGTGCCTTGGCGGCGGGAGCGGTCGTGTCCCGCACGAGCGCGCGCACCGGCCTGCCGGCCGCCAGGAGCCGACGCGCGGTGGCGCCGCCCTGCCGGCCGGTCGCACCGGTCACGACGACCAAGCGGTCAGTGGTCATGTCGTCCTCCGCCCCGGGATGGTCGGTGGGCACGGTCGGGTTGGGCCCGGGGTCGATGTGGAATGCTCCACCCGGTTGAGTCCGACGGACAAGGGATTACGTGACATGACCGCACCTCCCCATGACGTCGGCCGAGCCGATGCCCGCCGCAATCGCACGAAGGTGCTCGCCGCCGCTTCCCGGGCGTTCGACGAGCACGGCCCGGACGTCTCGCTCGGCGTGATCGCACGGCAGGCGGGGGTCGGCGCCGGCACCGTGTACCGGCACTTCCCGAGCAAGGAGATCCTGCTGGAGGCCGTATTCGTCCAGCACATCGACGACCTGGTGGACGCCGCTCGACGGTGGACGGCTCGCACCGACCCTGTCGCGGCGTTCTTCGGCTTCCTCCTGGAGGTCGTCGACACGTCGCACGGGCGCAAGCACGCCTGCGACGCCTTGACCACGGAAACGAGCTGGCCGCGCCCGAGCCTGGCCGCGTCGGCGCGCCGGTTCCGCCAGGCACTCGACGAACTGCTCCGCGCGGCCCAGCAGTTCGGCGGGGTCCGCACCGACGTCAGTGCGGACGACGTCGCCGCGCTCACCGTCGGGTGCGCGACGATACGGGGCGCCCACCGCGACCGGAACGGCGGCACCCGCATGGTGCGGCTGGCGCTGGAGAGCCTGCGGAGTCCCGGATCCGTCACGGAAGGGCGGGTGTTTCGTGACGTGCCCGGCACGCTTCACGCGGCGCCACGGTGCGAGCAGTGCGGGGCACGGCTCGACGCCCGGCCCACCGGCCGCCCGGCCCGCTACTGCGGAGCGACCTGCCGCCAGCGAGCACGTCGCCGCCGTATCGGACCGGCGACGACTTCCTGAGAGTTGCCCACCGTGATCATCTCGCCCTCGACCGACACGGCTCCCGGCGCCGACCGGGATCCGCCAGCCGGGCGACGCCCCCGCAGCGGGCACGGCAGGCGAAGGGGAGGCAACGGGCGAGCGAGTCGGCGGTCCGGAAGCGACCGCGCGAGCGTGCTCCTCGCCCACAACGGCCAGGAAACGACGGCCGACACGGCTCCCGGACGAACTGGCGATCCACGAGGCGTGCGGCCTGCTCCAGTAGTGGCGCCCCAAACAGGCTGGAAGAGCGCCATGTCGTCCAGTTCCAGGCGGACCAGCTCAAGGTCGTAGCCGCGGATCCCCTGGACCTGGTCCGCCCTGGCCTGCCGGTTCTGCACGAGCAGGGAGACGGCGACGCCGGCCAACGCCAGCGCCGAGACGACCGCCGACGTGAAGCCGTACGCCGCGCCGATCTGACTCAGTCTGTTCCAGTCCACGCCCGCGGAGCCCGAGAGCTCCGCCAGGGCGAAGGGCGACAACAGCACCACCGTCAGCGCGACCGCCGCAGCGGCAACCAGCCCCAGAACTCTGCCTACTTGGCGAGCCACCGAAGCCGAGCGTGGGGCAGCCTACTTCCGGCCGACGTGCCCGACGCCGCCCGCCTCCGCTGCCCCAACCCCGCCGGAGTCACCGCTAGTTGTTGTTCGACTTGCCGAAGAACTCGATCTCGGCGATGGCGACCTGCTTCTTCGCCGACGTGTTGTACGCCGACTCGATGGTCAGCCGGACCTTGACGACGTCGGCGGCGCGGAAGTCGAGGGTCTGCGGGCCCGCGCCCGAGTCCAGCACGAGGTCACGGTTGACGACCTTGCCGTCGTCCATCGTGATCGTGGCCTTGAGGCGGTGCGGGAGCGCCGAGTTGCCGATCTGGTCGGCGTGCGAGGACTCGCCCGGCGTGATGATCACGTTGAGCAGCCGGGTCGGCTCCTGCCACTTCGCCTCGATCCACTCCCCCGCGCCGGACTCCGCGACCCCCGGGCCCCACCACGTGTTGCTCTTCAGGTCGAAGGCCAACTGCGGCTTGTGGCCCACGAACGAGCGGGACGCGCTGTAGGTGTCCGGGATCGCCTGGGCGCGCTTGGCGAAGTGGTCGCGGGTCGCCTGAACTCCCTTGGGGACGTAGATGATCGCCAGGATCACCAGGGCGAGCACGACCGCGTAGCCGAACAGGGACAGCACCCGGTCGAAGGTGCGGCGCAGTCGCGGCCGGTCGCCCGCCCACGGCATCTCGCCGCCGCGCCGCCAGTCGAACAGCCGCCGCCACCAAGGGCGTTGCAGCGGAGCGTGGTGGTCGCCGCCGGCCATGGGCATGGCGCAGCGGGTGCAGTAGTGGCGGTCGGGGTGGTTCGGCGTGGAGCACCACGGGCAGGGGATCCCGCCGCCCGTACCGAGGTCCTGGCCGGGGGCCCGCACGGTCTGGGGGCGCTGCGGGACGGGGCGGCCGGGCAACACCGGGGCCACGGAAGGGGTTGCGGGCCTGGGGTCCGGATCCGAGACGGGGACGAGGAGTTGGCGGGCTCGGTCGCTGAGGTCCTCTCCACCGGAGCCCCCGGCTCCTCCAACTCCTCCAGCTCCCCCGGGGTCCTGGGCGTGGGCCGCCGCGTACGGGACGGGTTCCGTGGGGGCCGTCTCGTCGGCGGGGCGGTTGGCCGATCCCGATCCCGCGCCCGAGCCCGTGACCGTGGTGGGGCGGTCGTTGGGGTCGGAGGCCGCCGGGGGCGGCGTACCGGGCACGCCGGGGACGGCGCCGGCGGCGGGGGTGCGGTGCGGGAGCGAGGGGGCGGCGGAGGCCGGGTCCACGACGCCGGAGGCCGTCCCGGAGGGGGAAGCGGCACCGGCCGTCGAGGGCTCCGCGCCGAGCCGGTCGCGCGGGGTGCGGGCCAGGCCCGCGCCGCCGTCGGCCCGCGTGAAGGCGTCCCAGCCGGGGCCGCCCTCGGGGGCCGGGCCGGAGGCCGAACTCCCGGACGCGGCAGCGGAGTTGGCTGCGCCTGAGCTGGAGCTGGAGCCTGCATCGGCACCGGCCCCCGCCCCCGCCCCGGCGCCCGCATACGCCCCCGCACTCTCGCCGTACGGGTCCTCTGCCGACGCGCGCGAGCCCGCCGTGGCACCGCTTCCGGAGGCCCCGGCGCCGTCGGCCGCGCCGCCCTCCTCCGCCGCGCCGCCGGAGGCAGCCGCTCCGGTCCGGGCCCCCGCCCGGTCCGTCCAGCCGAGTACCGCGCCGCAGGCGTCGCAGAACGACTGGCCCGGTTCCGCGCGGGTGCCGCATTCGGCGCAGTTCTGGGTGGTCGTCATCTCTACGGGGTCCTTTCGGCGGGTGGTTCGGGATCTGCGGGCGGGTCGGTGAAGCCGGTGGTGCCCGGGCCGGTGGTGGCGCCCGGTCCGGAGGCTGTGGGCGCGGCACCCCGGCCGCCCCTGCCACCGCCACCGTTTCCGGCGCCGCCACCGTTTCCGGCGCCTCCGCCGCTGCCGCCTCCGCCGCCCCGGTCCGGCGCCGGCGGCCTCGTGGACACCTCGACCGTGTACGGCATGTGCGCCGGGCGGGCCGCGGCGACCAGGGTGTCCAGGCGGTGTTCGTCCGCCCGGGTCGGGTTGGGCAGGCGGAGGTGGACGTGCAGGCGGGGGCGGGGTTCGCCGGGGACCGGGCCGAGCGGGCGGGCGTTCCACTCCGCGGCGCCGCTCTCGGTGATCTCCGGTTCGACGCCGAACGCGAGCCGGATCGCCTCCGACAGGCCCCGCCGGGTGCCGCGCACCCGGTGCAGGTACGCGGCGGCGGCCACCGCGGCCCGCAACAGGGCCTCCGGTTCGCTGCCGTCGGTCTCGGCGCCGACCCAACTCCCCAGCCACTGCGTGAAGTCGAGCGGGGCGAGCGACGGTGTGAAGTAGGTGTCCAGGCAGTCCAGGACGCTCAGGATCGGCGCCACCACGTCGTCCAGGCCGCCCACGAAACGCAGTGCCAGGTCGTCGTCGGCGAAGACGGCGGGCAGCATCATGGCGATGGGCGCGGACGAGCCGAGCCCGTCGACGGAACCCCTCATCCGTATCTCCCCCCGCTCCAACTGCCGTAATTTACAAGTGACTTGATACCCCTCACGCGCCGTCCCCGATCACCCGGACGCGGTGGTCGAAGGAAAACACCAGCGCGGGTGCCTCCAGGTCGATGCGGTCGGTGGCCTCGCCGCGCTTGCCGGTGAGGGGGTCCGCGGGGTGCAGCACCACCGCGTCGACCAGCTCGACGCCGGGCACGCGTTGCAGGACGGCGAAGATCTCGCCCGACTGCACCGGGCGCCCGAACGGCCAGCCCTTGCCGTCGGAACCGCCGGTGAGCGGGTCGATGTGCCGGTAGAGCGCGTCGTGGGCCTGGCGGCGCACCCGGTCGGTGTCGACGCCCCGGAAGGCGTGCACGGTGGCGACGACGGTGACGCCCTGGTAGAACGGCGGCCCGACCGCCAACCGGGTGCCGATCAGGCGGCGTTCGTCGAGGTGCCGGGTGATGCGGTCCAACAGGGCGTCCCCGGGCACGAGTTGCTCGAAGCGCAGCCGGCCGCCGGGGTCCGGCACCGCCTGCGGCACCACCAACACCCGTACGGCGTAGGCCCCGTGCTCGCTCTCCTGACCCTCCAGGCAGGTGATGCGGGCGGTCTCGGGGGCGGCCCGGCGGGCGAGTT
Source organism: Actinobacteria bacterium OK074 (assembly GCA_001298575.1). Lineage (GTDB taxonomy): Bacteria > Actinomycetota > Actinomycetes > Streptomycetales > Streptomycetaceae > Streptomyces. The sequence continues at coordinate 5,580 of LJCV01000054.1, read as the reverse complement.
CCTCGTAGTCGCGCAGGGTCACCGCGCGTTCCTGCGCGCGCAGCGTGATGGGCGCCCGGACCTTGGCCTCCTCGACCGTCTCGCCGTCCACCCCGCCGCGCGCGGCCTCGCGGTTGACGACCTCGGCGACGTACGGGATGGAGGTGCGCAGGATCTGGACGGCGCCGCGGGCCACGTTGCCGGCCTTGCCGCCGCCGGTGCGGTAGCGGCGGGCGCGGATGACCGAGCCCTTGGGCGCGACGGTGCCGAACTGCCGCAGGGAGCCGTCGGGTTCGCGGACGGCGGGGCCGAAGGAGATCTCGCCGGTGGTGGCGTCGAGCTTGATGTGCCGGTCGTAGGGGCCGGAGGCCGCGAAGTGCGGCACGACCTGCCAGTCGACCCAGCCCTCCTCGTGCTCGGCGGTCTGTAGGACGAGCGGCGGGTCGTCTCCCACGACGGGGGCGTTGGCGAGCCGAAGTCGCTGTCCGGGCAGCCCCGTTGACTCCCCCAGCGCCTCGTCGTAGACCGTCTCGGCGTGTACGACGGAGGTGGTGCCGCCGATCGTGTAGGCCTCGGCGGAGCGGACGGTCGGGGAGGTGGTGTAGAACGGCTGGGCGGGGTGCGGGTCGGTGACGCGGCAGCGCAGCCAGCCCGCCTCCTGGCCGCCGTTGCGGGACAGCACGTGCCCGCCGGGGATGTGCAGCACGATGTCGCCGGGCCGGTTGAGGCCGCCGGTGCCGTCGCGGTCCACCTCGCAGCTGTGCCAGCCGTCCTCGGTCCACGCCTCCCACACCAGCGGGGGCTGGCGGGGGTCCACGCCGACGCCGTCGACGCGCGAGTCGAGTTCGAGGGCGACCGCGCAGTGCGGGACGGCCGCGGTCAGCCCGATCAGCATGCAGTCACCGGGACTTGGTGACTCGGCGAAGCACAGCAGGTCCCTGGCCTCGGCCAGGTCGGCGGTCCGGTCGGCCACCGGCTCACCCCGCTGCTGTGTCATCAGGTGCTTCAACTCGCAGGGCACGACGGCCAGTTCGCGCTCGGTGGCGAAGACGACCGCCTCCTGGCTCTCGGTGCGCAGGGTGGCCACCTCGGTGCCGACGGCCACCGGCACGATCTCCTGCTGCGGCGCCGACAGCCAGAACGTGACGTCGGTACGGGCGGCCGTCGGCGGGAACAGCGTGATGCCGACCAGGTCCAGGAACGCCAAGTGGTTCTTTTCCGGCACCCGGTTGAGCCGGTAGACGATCTGGTCGGCCATGTGCGCGACCGTCTCGACGAGGGTGATGCCCGGGTCGGAGACGTTGTGGTCGGTCCACTCCGGGGCGCGCTGCTGGATGTAGCGCTTGGCGTCGTCGACGAACTGCTGGAAGCGCCGGTCGTCGAGGTTGGGGGAGGGCAGGGCCATCACAGGTCGCTTTCAAGGGAGTTGCCGGTGCCGCCCTCGAAGGGGCCGTCGCCGCCCGGCTCCTCGTGGGAGGGGATGACGTAGAACGGGAAGACCAGGCTGCGCGGGTTGTTGGTGCCGCGGATCTCGTAGCGGACGTCGATGTACAGGACGCTCTGGTCGGTGCCCGTGGTCACCTCGACGTCGGTGACCTCGATGCGCGGCTCCCAGCGGTCCAGGGTGACGTACACCTCGTGCTGGATGCGGCCCGCGGTCTGCTCGTTGACCGGGGCGAACACCAGGTCGTGGATGGCGCAGCCGAATTCGGGCCGCATCGGACGCTCGCCCGGCGCGGTGGCCAGCACCAGCCGCATCGCCTCCTCGATCTCCCGCTCGCCGCTGACCAGCGCGATGCCGCCGGTGGGCGAGATGCGCAACGGGAACGACCAGCCGGAGCCGACGAACTGTTCGGCCATCAGAACCCTCCTCGGCTGAAGTCGGTGCTCACAGCGCCACCGGCACGGGCATCGTGGCGCACAGGAACGTGGGGGACGCGATCGTGGTGTTCACGCCCTTGATCGTGGTGAGGGGCGAGTTGACCTGGACGGTGGCCGCGGTGATGTTCGCGAGGGCGCCCCCGGTCAGGTTCAGGGCAGCCGCCGCGGTGAGCCCGATCTCCGGCGCGGTGACGTTGACCGTGCTGCCGCCGATGGTCAGCGGCCCGACGCTCCTGATGTTCATCGACCCGCCGGCGTTCAACGACAGGTTGGCGCCCGCCCGTACCGACACCGACCGGCTGCCCTTGATGGTGACCGCGCCCTTGCTGTCCACGGTGATCTCGGTCTTCGTCCGGTCCAGGGTGATGGTCAGCGACTTGTCTCCGGACGCCAGCCGGACGCCCTGTTTGCGCAGGCCGGTCTTCTGGCTGAGCAGGTCCATCCGGTTGCCGTCCCGGTCCGAGATCGTGTGCCGGGCCGCCTTCTTGCGCACGGCGTCGTGCAGCGGCACATCGCCGACGACGGTCGGTTTGTCCTTGCCGTTGTAGAGCCCGCCGATCACGAACGGATGGTCCAGCGCGCCCCGGTCGAACGCGACCAGCACCTCGTCGTTGACGTCCATCGGGAACACCCCGCCGCCGCCGAGTCCGCCCATCTGCACGGTCCGTACCCAGTCGCTGACGTAAGTGTCGTCCAGCCAGGGGAACTTGAGGCGCACCCGGCCCTGCTTCAGCGGATCGTTGACGTCGGTGACCAACGCGTTGGCCACGCTGGGGAGTTTGGCGCCGAGGCCCGCGCCGCCGCCGCCCGACGTCAGCCCGAACAGCGAACGCCACTGCCGGCCGCTGACCGTCACCCACGCCTCGTAGCGCTTCCCGTCGCCGAAGACGTGCCGTACGGAGGTGGCCGTGTACTTGCCCGCGAAGGGCGCTCCGGTGTCCGAGAGCGCCACCGGTACGCCGGGCCGCAGCTTCGGGTTGCCCCACGCGACGACCTCGACCTCCGCGAAGGAGGAGGTGACGTCGGCGGCGAGCGCGTCGGAGGCGTACTTCACCTCGGTCGACTTGTCGTAGGGGACGGAGGTCTCGACAAGTTTGCCCGCCTTGAACTTCCCGGCGGCCTGACCGGGCGTACTGCCAATGGAGAAGCCCGGGTTGGAGATCGCGGGCGAGACCTCGCTGAGCGTCTTCTTCTGCGTGACGTCCCAGCCGCGCGCCTCCACCTTGCCGATCTGGTCGGAGGCGGTCACCGTCGCCCGCAGCCGCAGGATGTCGTGCCCGGCCTGGAGCACCAGCGGGCTCTTCTCGCCGTCCGTGCTCGGCGAGGGCGCCCCCGAGGACGGCTTCGGCTCGACGAACTGGAGTTTGCCCAGGGCGTCGATGGACATGACCATCTCGTTCTCGTCGGCGAGCCGCGCGAGGAACTCCCAGTCGGTCACGCTGGACTGGGAGATGAACTCGTAGATGGTCTTCGTCGACTGGATCTTCCCGATCGGCACGCCGTCCAGCGCGGCGAGCTTCTTCACGATGTCGGACGCCGACTGGTTGCGGTACGCGGCCACCCGGCGCTGGCGCATGAGCCGGTGCCCGAAGTCGTAGCCCCGGATGACCGCGAACGAGCCGGTGCCGTCGTAGTCGGCCTCAAGTCCCGTGATCTCACCGGTCAGTAGCGTGTCTCCGGCGCCCTGGCCGTCGGCGATCGTGGTGATGGTGACGGGGGTGCCGAAGGTGGCCTTCAGCTTGCCGATCATGGTCCGGTACGGGTCGCGGAAGGTCAGCTGGAAGGCGGCGGGCACGCCGACGCCCTGGTCGACCCAGGCGTCGACGAGCGCGTGCACGGCGTCGTCGTCCAGTTTCCCGGTGCCGATCGTGACCTGGAGTACGGCGGATACAGCGGGAGCCACCATCAGTGACGCACCTCCTCGGCGGCGGGCAGCAGAAGTTCGGCGCCCGCGGCCAACCGGGCAGGGTTGTCAATGCCGTTGGCCTCGGCAATCGCGCGCCACGCGGTCGCGTCGCCGTACTCGCGCCAGGCGAGCGACTGGAGCGAGTCCCCGGCGACGACCCGGTGCACGCGCTGCGCGGTGAGCGCGCCCGACGTCGGGTTCTGCCCCGCGGTCGCGCTCGGAATCGCGTTCAACTGGAGCTGGCAACTGGCCCGGATGGGCACCCCGCTCGTCCCGAACAGCAGGTAGGACGTGGTGAGGGACGACACGTACGCGGTGAAGCGGGCGGTGGCGAAGGAACCCCACTGGAAGACCACCCACGGCGGCGACGGCTTCTTCGCGCCGATGGACGCCTGGGTGACCTCCAGACAGGTCAGCAGCGCCTCGACGTTCTTGAGGACCTTGGTGCTGGTCGGCTCGTCGGAGCAGTCCAGGAAGATCTCCACGCTCATCTCCAGCGGCTCCACGCCCATGAACTGCGGTGTGGGACCGTCGCGTTCGATCTGGACCGGGGTGGTCAGCCACTGGGCGCGGCGGCTCATCTGCAACTGCGCCGGGTTGAAGTCGAAGTTGAACGTCTTCATCAGCGCACCCGGTGACTTGCCGGTGCCGAGGGGCGGTTGGTGGATCGCGAGCGTGGCGCGCACGAGACTGTTGCCGGCGCCCTTGCTTCCCTTGGCCATGTTCCTGGGTTCTCCTCTGTTGCCCTAAGTGCCTCTCGCCGCTGCCGAGTTCAGTCCGTGAAGCCGTGGTGGGTGATCTCCAGGACCTCGTTGGCGACGGCCGGACTCCCCGGGTCGAGGGTGGGGCCCTGCCAGCTCACCGGCAGGACGTCGATCAGGCCCCAGCTGGCCACCTCGGAACCGTCCGCGCGCAACGCCTTGATCTGCGCGGTGGGCCGCTTGATCCCCGTCTGGATGGAGGAGATCCACTTGGCCACCTTGGCGGTGTCCGGGGTGAGCGGACGGGTCAGCCGGATGTTCGAGAACGTGACCCGCGTGGGCAGTTGCCACACGAACCCGTTGTTGCCGCCCTCCTGCCGCTGCTCGACCTCGACCTGCGAGGACAGCCCTTCGCACCCGTTGAAGTAGCCGAGACTCTCGCCGTCGATGGACAGCGAGAACCAGATGGTGGAGCCCGGGTCCAGTTGGGCCATCGGGGTGGGCCTTTCTTCAGCGGTTGGTCGGTACGGCAACTAGGGGTGGAGCAACTAGTGGGTGGAGCACGGTAGTTGGTGGGTCGGTGTCGGGGGCGTGCGGGTCAGTGTCGGGGGTCGCGGAGTCTGCCGACGCGTTCGCGGTCCTGGCGGAGTTCGGTGCGGATGAGGCGGGTGAGACGGCCGACGATCCGGTGCACCAGTTCGTCGAGTTGGTACTCGGTGAGGGCGCGGGGGTCGAACTCGCCCTTCGGGATCGCCTCGTAGCCGGGCGGGAGCGCACCGCCGGGGCCCGCGCTGTACGCGGGCGGGGAGCCGTCCGGCGGGGTGGCGGAGTAGGCGGGCGGGGGGTCGGCGTGGCCGTGCGACTGACCGTGGGACTGGGCGTGGGCCTGGGTCGCGGAGTGGGTGCCTCGGACCCGGTGCAGGGTGGAGGCGACGGTGGAGGCCGCGGACGCGGCGAGTGCGCCCAGGGCACCGGAGGAGGAGGGGAAGCGCTGGACCGCGGGTGCTGCCTGCTCGGCCCGGGCGGGGGCGGCGGCGGGGAGGGGAAGGGCCAGCGGGGGGTGGGGGGTTTGGGGGGGGGGGGTGGGGGGGGGGGGGGGGGGGGGGGTGCCCG
>LJCV01000053.1 GCA_001298575.1 Actinobacteria bacterium OK074 | reverse complement strand
GGGGGGGGTCCTGTTGGGGGGGGGTGGGGGGGGGGGGGGGGGGGGGGGGGGGGGGGGGGGGGGGGCAGCCTGCGGCCCGGTGGTCGGACCGCGCGGGTGCGGGAGGCGGTGTTGCGGGCGGCCGGGGACGCGCTCGCCGAGCACGGCTTCGCGCACCTCGACCTCGCCGACGTGGCCCGCCGCGCCGAGGTCGGCAAGACGACCGTGTACCGCCGCTGGGGCACGGTGCCGGGGCTGGTCGCCGACCTGCTGTCCGACATGGCCGAGCAGTCGCTCCCGCGCACCGAGACCGGCTCCCTGCTCGGCGACCTGACCGCCAATGCCCGCCTCGTCCAACGCACGTTGGCCGACCCGAGACAGGGCGCCCTCTTCAAGGCCGTGCTGGCGGCGGCCACTTGCGAGACGAGAACGGCCGAGGCCCTGCACCGTTTCTACGACGTCCGCGTCGCCGAATGGGCCCCTTGCGTCCAACAGGCCGTGGACCGTGGGGAGTTGCCCGAGGACACGGACCCCCACGAGGTGATCCGCGCCGTCTCGGCCCCTCTCTACTACCGCTTCCTGACCACGTCCGCCCCGCTCGACGAGCCCACGGCGGATCTCGCGGCCCGCGCGGTGGAGGCGGCGGCGCGGGCGGGGGCGTATGTGCGGGAGCCGCCGACTGCCTGAAGCGGCAGCGGTCGGCCGTCGGAGGCGGCGCTTGCGGCAGCGCACGCCAGCCGTCCGAAGTGGCGCACGCCGAGCCCGAGTTGAGCCGTCCGAACCGTCAGCCACGCCCTGGCCGGGCCGCCCGGGCCGTCAGCCACACCCTGGCCGGGCCGTCAGTCCCCCGCCACGACCGTGATCGCCGCCGAGTCGTTGCCCGGCTTCGGGTCCCGGCGGCCCGGGTTCCAGTCCCCGTCCATGTCCTTGAGGGAGACCGTGCCCGCGCCCGCCTCCGTGAGGTCCAGGGTGAAGTCGAAGGTGCGGGACTTCCCCGGGGCGAGGTCGTTGACGTCGCAGACGTAGGACGCGCCGTCGCGCTTGCAGTACGGCTCGTACGTGTCCTCGTCGATCTCCTCCTGCGGCTGCTTGCGCACGCTCGCGCCCGCCGGTGGCGTGAACACGAGCCGCACGCCCGAGCCGGGGTCGCCGGGCCCGTCGTTGCTGACCTTGAGGTGGAGCAACCGCCCCTTGCCGACGGCGAGTCGGGCGCCGTAGACCCTGTAGTCGGAGCGGAGGTCGAGGATGACGTCGGTGGAGACCGTCCCGCCCGCGTAACTGCCCTTCGCCGTCGCGGAGTCGGCCACGGTCGCCGTCAGCGCCGGGCCGTCGCCCTTGTCGCCGCCGTCCGGGACCGTGCTGTAGTGCCCCGCTCCCATGTCCAGCGCCCACGCCAACTCCGAGAAGGAGCTGGACATTTGGACCTCGGGGGCGCGCAGTCGCAGAGTCGGGGAGAACACCACCGTCCCGCCGGGGTCGATGCGCAGGTCCGGGAACGTACAGATCGCCTCGTGGTCCTGCCGGGCCTCCGGGTAGCGGCAGTTGGCGTACTGGCGCCGGAAGTCCAGTTCCCCGGAGTTGAGTTGGAGGCCGAGTCCGCGCACCGGCACCTCACCCGTGTTGCGGACCGCGACCACCCGGGTGACGTCCGCGCCGGGGCGAACGTCCTTGATCTGCTTGACCGTTCGGACCTGCACCACCGGTTCGCCGACCACGACCCGGGTGCGTGCGGTCAACGCCCGTTTCCCGTCCGCCGTGGCGAAGGTGAACCGGACCGTCGCCGTGTCGCCCGCCTTGCCGTCCTTCGTGGACTTGGGGTACACCCGGTCCAGGTCGGACCAGCTGTCGTACTTCCCGCTCACCCGGCACACCACGTGCGTCGCGCTGCCGGTGCACCGGGGGCCGCTGTGGCTCATCCCGACGACCTTCAGCCGTACGGCGTCCGGCGCGCCGCCGCTGACGTCCACGGTCAGCCGGTGGTCGTAGACGTTCACCTGGCTGTCCGCCCCGGTGTCCGTCGCCTGGAGGTGGAAGGGCGTCTTGTCGGCGGGGCCGGTCTTGTCGCCGTACGGGCGGAGGTAGAAGCGCGACGGCGCCGATATCGAGAGGTCGCCGCTGGTGGTGGTGACGGCAGTCCCGTTCGTGGTTCCGCCCGCACCCCTGTCAGATGTCCCGTCGGTGGCGCCGCAGGCCGTGAGCCCGGCGCCGAGCAGGAGGACGGCCGCCACGGCGGCGCCACCGACGCGCGGACGAAGACGGGGACGGCGCGATACTCGACGCATGGGAACGGACCTCCACGAGTTGCTCAAGTCACTGCGGGTGTGGGACCCGGCCACGACGGCCCTGCCGCCGTTCGACCCGGCCGGAGCCCCCGACGAGCCGCTGCCGCTGTTCGCCGCGTGGTTCGCGGAGGCGGTGGCGGCCGGCGAGACCGAGCCGCACACGGTGGCGCTGGCCACGGCTGGTGCGGACGGGCTGCCCGACGTACGGATCGTGATGCTGCACGGGGCGGACGACGACGGCTGGTCCTTCGCCTCCCACGCGACCAGCCGCAAGGGCGTCCAGCTGGCCGCCCGGCCGTACGCGGCGCTGGCCTTCTACTGGCCGGTCCTCGGCCGCCAGGTCCGGGTGCGCGGTCCGGTGACCCTGGCCCCGCCCCGGGACGCGCGGGCCGACCTGCACGTCCGGTCGACGGGGGCGCTGGCCGCCGCGCTCGTCGGCCACCAGAGCGAAGTCCTGCCGTCCGTCGAGGAGTTGGCCCGCGCCTCGGACGCCGCGTGGGACCGCGCCCGCCGCGAACCGGAGGCCGAGGCCCCGACCTGGACGCTGTACCGACTGCGCCCGGACGAGGTCGAGTTCTTCCAGGGGGACGAACGGCGCCGCCACGTCCGGCTCACCTACCGGCACCGCCCCGAAGGGGCACAGGGAGAGCGCAAGGGAGGGTGGGAGAGGGAGTTGCTGTGGCCATGACGTAACGGCCGTGGACGTACCAGCCATGGACGCAACAGCCCTGGACGCAACAGCCGTGAACGTCACCATCGCCGTAATCGCCGTAGCTGTAGCCCTAGCCGTACGCGACCCGGCACCGACCCGGCCCCGGACCTAGACCCACCACTCGTCGGAGACCTGCTCGTCAGGGCCCGTCCCCCGCAGCCCTCTGAGGACGCGGACCAGTCCGCCGAACCGCTTGTCGGGATGTTTGGCCTGATCAGACGCCTTGAAACTGGTCGAGGACCTTCATCGCCTCCACGTCCTCCTCAAGGATGCCCTTGCCGATACGACGCGTCCAGGTCGCTCCCTCGCGCACCACCCGGGCCGGGACGCCCGCGGCTATGGCCAGCGGCGGGACGGAACCCGACAGCACGGAACGCGTGCCCAGAACGCTGCCGCTGCCGATCGACGCACCCTTCAACACCACGGCCTGCTTGCCCAGCCACACGTGGTCGCCGATCTCGACGGGCCGGTCCGCGTTCACGCGCTCGCCGCTCTTGACGTCGTAAATGGCGTGGGTGTCGGTCGTACGGATCTCGATCGAGAAGGAGAACATGCAGTCCTCGCCGATGACGACGCTCTTCTCCTGCGCCACCACGATCCCCGACTCACAGGTGCTGCCCCGGCCGATGAGCAGCTTCCCGCCGCGCGAGACGTTCAGGTCCCACTTGCCCTTGACCCCGGGGCCGATGTGCACCGTGCACCCGTCGCCGCGCACCTTGAGCTTGGAGCCCACCTTGAACTCGGCTGAGGGATCGACGGAGATGTCGTGTCCGGTGCCCTGTACATCCATGATCAACTCAGCCATGAGTATCACTCCGCTTCGAATTTCCTGGCAAGACCTTGTGACCAACGTATCCAGCGAGCACACGTTGGACGGCGATTCCGCCGTGAAGGTTGTGTCCGCCCCGCCGATTTTTCACCGAAATTCGAGTCAAGTGAAATCGATGGCGCGTCGGTCGGCCACCGACCACCCGACCGGTCACCCGCCCTCCCCCACACCTCCCTTCAGAGGCTGACAAGCGAGTCGAACGCCGCCCGCACATCCGCCTTCGACGCCTCCCCGCCCGGTCCCGGTCCGGGCCGGTGTCGAGAGGGAGGCAGGTGGCCTACGTCAGCGACGCGAGGCACCTCACCCCGCTGACCTGCGCTTTTCGGCTCGCTATCAGTTCCCCGGTGCGCAGTTCGCAGCCCCGCACCGGGATCGCGCCCCCGCGAAAGGTCACATCCGTCACGAATCCCGACGACTCCTCCCGGTACGGGCAGGTCTGCACGGACATGCCGTACTTCCCCCCTCTCCCACGCAGACCACAAGGCCGGCCTCGGCGGCGCCACCCGTCCACCAGGAGGCGGGAAGCTTGTCTGTATACGTGTCATTGCCATAGAACATCGCACGGTTAGTGCCTTTGTGATATGGCTCGACCCCGCTGCGCTTCGCCGGATTCGAGCAGTATTCGGACTGTTCGTCGGTCGCGCCTTCGAGCAACTCACGGACGTTCGCCAACTCAATGCCCGGTGTGGCTTTCCTCACTCCGCCGTACGTCCTCCGCGATCCCCTCCCCTCCGATCCGGTGCAACAGCTCCAGCAACGTCTCCCGCTCCCCCGTCGTGAGCGGCTCGAAGCACTCACCCAGGACCTCGTCCGCGACCCGGTGACCGGCCTGGAGGGTCTCCTCACCGGCAGAGGTGAGGTGATGCTCGATCCGGCGACCGCGGCCGGGCCGGCGCTCGACCTGCCCCTGGGCCACCAGACGCCCGGCGAGCGTGCCGAACGCCTGCTCGCTCTGGAACGTCGCCACGGCCAGCTCCCGCGCCGACGCCCCCGGCCGACGACTGATCGCGCGCAGCGCGTCCCACTGGGCGAGGGTCGTGCCGACGGCTCCGAGCGCGCTGTCGAGCGCCCGGTGCTGGCGGTACTGGGCTTGCTTGACGGCTCTTCCGAGGATCTGCAGTTCAGCGGCCATGCAGGAAGACTAACACCCCGACTAAGCTTGCTTATATAAACATCCTTAGTTACGGTGGCTGCCATGACGAAGACCACGAACACTCATCAACTCCCTCTCGCGATCACCGAGTTCGGCGCCGGCACCGGCCGCCCCGCGCTGATCCTGCACGGCGGCGGAGGCCCGGGCACCGTCGCCCCGATCGCCGGACACCTCGCCCAGCAGCGGCACCTGCACACCCTCGTCCCGGTCCACCCCGGCTGGGACGGCACCCCGCGCCCCGACTGGTGCGACGGTGTCGACGACCTCGCCCTCGCCTATCTCCACCTCCTCCAGGACCGGGGGCTGTGGGACGTCCTGGTCGTCGGGTCCTCCCTCGGCGGCTGGATCGGCGCGGAAATGGCCGTGCGGGACCTCGGCGGGATCATCAGCGGTCTGGTGCTGATCGACGCCGCGGGCATCGCCGTCGAGGAGGCGCCCATCCCCGACTTCTTCTCGTTCGACGCCCGCCAGGTCGCCGAACACTCCTTCCACGACAGCGACCGCTTCTACACCGACCCCGCCCTGCTCCCGCCCGAGCAACTCGCCCTGCGCGCGGCCAACATGGCGACCATGCGGACCATCGCGGGCGACCCCTACATGCACGACCCGAAGCTGCGCCGCCGCCTGGGCCGCGTCACCCTGCCCACCATGCTGCTGTGGGGCGAGAGCGACCGCGTCTTCAGCCCCGCGTACGGGGCGGCGTACGCGGACGCCTTCGGGGGCGAGACCCGGTTCGAGGTCATCCCGGAGGCTGGGCACCTGCCGCAGATCGAGCAGCCGGAGGCCACCTTCGCCCTGATCGACGCCTACCTGACCGGCACCCGCCGCGGGCCCCGGACGGACCCTCGCACGAGCCCCCGGACGGACGCCCGCACGGGCCCTCATATGGCACGGTCGTCCGCACCGAAGTCGTACAACGCGAAGTCCTCGACCGGCCGGTAACCGATGCGCCGGTACACGCCGTTGCTGGTCGGGTTCGCCAAGTCCGTGAAGAGCAGCACCTCCTGGGCGCCGGCGGCTAGGTCCTGTCGTCACATTCCCGTCGTCGCCCGGAGGGCGGCCGGGCGGCGTCAGGTGCGTGCTCTCGGTGTGCCGGGCCCGCGCCCTCGTACTGGATGTACTTGGGTGTGGGCCCGGTGCGGCGAGAGTGCGTGCATGGCGTCGCGCGGCAGACGGGAATGTGACGACAGGGCCTAGCGAGGCGCGGCTCACCTCGGCGGTGACGGCACCGGCGTAGCCGCGGGCGCGGAACGGGGCGGGTGTGTAGACGGGGGCGACCCGGACCTGCCCGGCGACCGGCTTCGTCGCTCCCGCCAGCGACACGGGGGTGCCGTCGGGTGTCTCCCACAGCGTGGCGCCGCCGTGTGCGAGGCGGGCGTCGGCCCAGCCGCCCGGGTCCTGTTTGCCGCTCGCGCCGATCGCCTCGCCGAACTCCTCGTACCAGCGCATCAGCAGCTGCCGGTCAGCGGTGTCCGCGACTCTGGCCCGGCCGGGAGGTGCGGGGGCGGGCGGTGTCAACTCCCCCAGGCGGTAGAGGCGTTGACGTTCGTGGACGGTGGCGACGGTGCCCGTGTGCCGGGTCCAGGCGGTGGTGAACGCGGCGGCGGTGGAGCGGGGCGCGGAGACACCGGGGAGGGGCTCGCCCAGGGCGGCCAGGTGCGTGGCCAGGGCGTCGGCCTCGGTGTCCGTGAGCGGGGTGAGCGTGATGCGGTGCGGGGGTGTACGGAAGAAGACGGCTCTTACCGCTCCCTTCTGTTCCAGGATTCCGAAGACGGGCGGCTCGTCTCCGTACACGTACGGGCCGCGGGTGCGGAGCGCATCCGTGACGGTGAGCTGGACGGTGTGCAGGGCGGGGCGGGAGTGGAGGAAGCCTTCCGCGCGGGAGAGGAAGGCGTCGAGGTCGGTGGTGAGTGTCCAGTCGGCGGGGCTCGGATCGGGAGAGTCGTCGGAGGGAGCGGAAGGGGCGGAGAGCGTCGAATCGTCGTGCGTGTTCATGCCTCCATGCTTCCGGCCGGCTCGCGGTCCGGGCATCCGGATTTTCCCCGACGGGCCCCTGAAAACGGCCCTGAAGCCAAACGGGTGAGGGGGCGTGCGGATCCGTGGCTCCCCTACGATCCCGCGGCCACGAACCCGCGGCCCGCCCACGAACTCCCCGGCTCCTTACGGAATCCGCTTACGGAATCTGCGGCTCCGGATCCGTGGCGATCCGCCCGTGCAGGTGCATGTCCCGGAACGCGTCGAACCGCCCCGCGTCGAACATCGCGCCGCGCAGGGTCCCCTCGTACGCGAACCCGCACCGCTCCGCTATCCGGCACGACGCGCCGTGGCCGAGGGCGTGGCCCAGCTCCAGGCGGTGCAGGGCCAGTTCGGTCAGGGCCCAGTGCGCGGCGAGCGCGAGGGCGCGGGTCGCGACGTGCCGGCCGCGGGCCTCCGGCAGCACCCAGTAGCCGACCCGGGCGACCCGCGTGACCCGGGCGATCTCGTTGATGCCGATGTGCCCCAGCGTCGTACCGCTCTCCTCGTCCGTCACGCAGAACGACGCGCCTGTGCCGTCGTGCGCACTGCGCATCCGGTTGATCAGCGACTCCTGGGCCTCGGGCAGGCTCCGTATCGGGCGCAGGGGGGTGTTCCAGCGCCGGAACTCCGCGTCGGCCGACCCGCGCAGCCACACCTCCGCGTCGGCCGCGGAGGCCGGATCCCAGGGGCGCAGCAGCAGTCCGTGGCCTCGTAGCTCGGGGAAGGGGTCGATATGGGCGCGGGGACGCTCGTAGACGTAGGCCATCGTTCCATTGAAGCCGGTACCGGTCCCGCCCATCCACCGACTTCTCGCACCGACAGGCATCGCCCGCCGACCGACGTCACTCACCCCTCGATCCGGAACACCGGAACCGTCAGCTCTCCTGCCCTCCGGAAGGCCACCTTCAGCTCCGCGCCCGCCCGGAGGTCCGCCACGGCCGGGGCGCCGCCGCCATCGCCGTCCGCGACGATCTCGGTCATCATCCGCGGCCCCTCCGCCAGGTCGACGACGGCGGCGACGTACGGGGTGCGTTCCCCGAAGGGGGGCAGGTCGTTGCGGTGGACGACGGACCAGGTGTAGAGCGTGGCGCGGCCACTCGCCCGCTGCCAAGAGACGTCGTCGCTCCAGCAGTGGGGGCAGAATTCGCGGGGGTAATGGTGCGCCCGCCCGCACGCCCCGCAGCGGCGGATCAGGAGCCGGCTCTCGGCGGCGGCGTCCCAGTACGCGCGCGTGAAGGCGTCCGGTTCGGGAACGTCGTACCGCGCGTGTGCCGTGGTTTTCCTGTCCGCGTCCATGGATTCCCCTGCCGCCGACGACATCTGACGGTATGTCAGTTCACTCCGGAGTGAGCCCCTCCGCAAGGGGACGGCCGGTGCCCGCCTCCACCGCACACCCGCAACCAGGCGTCCTACGTCACACACCCCACCCGGACCTCCCCCACGCGTGATCAATCCGCAACCAATTCCGGGCTTGACCGAGACCCAACAACGTAGGGCGTGATTACGCTCGCGCTCATGGCCGACTCCACAGCGTCCGCGAAGTCCCCGCAGGCGGATCAGAAAAAGTCCGCACAAGCGGGGCAGAAAGCGGCGAAGAACCAGACCGTGCCGAGCCACGAGGACCGGCCGGTGTACGTCGTCGGCGGCGGGCGCGGCGGCCCGGCCGCCGCGTACGCGCTGCGGGCGCAGGGCGTACGGGCCGTCGTCCTGGAGAAGCACGACCGGGTCGGGGCCTCCTGGCGGCACCACTACGACCGGTTGCACCTGCACACCACCCGGCGGCTGTCCGCGCTGCCCGGGCTGGCCATGCCGCGCCGGTTCGGGCGGTGGGTCGCGCGCGACGACGTGGTCCGCTACCTGGAGAAGTACGCCGAGTACCACCGGCTTGAGGTCGTCACCGGCGTCGAGGTCTCGCGCGTCGAGCCCGCCCCGGACGGCTCCGGCTGGCTGCTGCACGCGTCCGGCGGGCGCGAGCTGACCGGGCGCGCGGTCGTGATCGCCACCGGGTTCAACCACACGCCGTACGTGCCCGAGTGGCCCGGTCTGGACGCCTTCCCGGGCGAGTTCCTGCACGCCGGCCAGTACCGCAACGCGCAGCCGTACGCGGGCCGGGACGTACTCGTCGTCGGTGTCGGGAACACCGGCGCGGAGATCGCCGTTGATCTGGTCGAGGGGGGCGCTTCCCGGGTACGGCTGTCGGTGCGGACGGTCCCGCACATCGTGCGCCGCTCGGCGGCGGGGTGGGCGGCGCAGTACACCGGGGTGGCGGTACGGCGGCTGCCGGTCCGCCTGGTCGACCGGCTCGCGCGGCCGATGGCGAAGCTCAGCGTGCCGGACCTGTCCGAACACGGGCTGCCGCGCCCGGACACGGGGCTGTACAGCCGGGTCAACGACGGGGCGATCCCGGTCCAGGACGTCGGGCTCATCAACGCGGTGCGCAAGGGTGACGTCGAGGTGGTGGCGGCGGTGGCGGGGTTCGAGGACGGCAAGGTGGTCCTCGCGGACGGCGAGCGGATCGGGCCGGAGACCGTGATCGCCGCGACGGGGTACGTGCGGGCGCTGGAGGGCTTGGTCGAACACCTCGGGGTGCTGGACGACCGGGGTCGGCCGGTGGTGCACGGCGGGCGCACGGCGAAGGAGGCGCCCGGGCTGTACTTCACCGGGTTCACCAACCCCATCAGCGGCATGTTCCGCGAGATGGCGCTCGACGCGGAGAAGATCGCGAAGGCGGTGGCACGGCAGGTGCGGGCGGCTCGCCAAGCCTGAAGTGCGTGAGGCTCACCGAGCTTGAAGTGCGCGGGGCCCGCCGGTACCGGAACAGAGCCGCCCCAGCGGTCGGCCAGAGGTTGGCCGGCGGCTGCCCGGCGGCCGAAACGGAGCCCGCAACGCAGCCCGGAACAGAGCCGAAAACGGGGCCCTACCTAGTGCCCCACCCCAACCCCCCTGTGCACAACCTGTGAGTCCCCTGATTCTCATCCTTCGTTCAGCGATGACCCAGGGGACCCACAGTTACGGGCCGGATCGTCTCCGCCATGAACGAAACGAACGCGGGAGGCGTCCGGCAGCGCTCGGTCGAGATCGTGGTGCCGGTCTACAACGAGGCCCATGTCCTCGCCGACAGCATCGGCCGTCTCCACTCCTACCTCGAAAGCTCCTTCCCGTTCCCGTTCCGCATCACCATCGCGGACAACGCGAGCACCGACGCCACCCTCCAGGTGGCGACCGACCTCACCCACCGTCTGCCCCACGTCCACGTCGAACACCTGGCCGCCAAGGGCCGGGGCCGCGCCCTGAAGCACGTGTGGAGCAACTCCGCCGCCGACGTCGTCGCATACATGGACGTCGACCTGTCCACCGGTCTCGAAGGGTTCCTGCCCCTGGTCGCGCCGCTGCTGTCCGGCCACAGCGACCTCGCGATCGGCAGCCGGCTGCACCGCCAGGCGGCCGTCGTGCGCGGCGCGAAGCGCGAACTCATCTCCCGTTCCTACAACCTGCTCCTCAAGGCCGGTCTCGCGGCCCGCTTCACGGACGCCCAGTGCGGCTTCAAGGCCGTCCGCACCGACGTGTTCCGCGCGCTCGCCCCACACATCGAGGACAACGCGTGGTTCTTCGACACCGAACTCCTCGTGCTGGCCGAGCGCAACAGGCTCCGCATCCACGAGGTCCCGGTCGACTGGGTCGACGACCCCGACAGCCGGGTCGACATCGTCCGTACGGCCGTCGACGACCTCAAGGGCATGGGCCGCATGTTGCGCCGCATGGCCACCGGCCGGGCCCGCGTCGCCGCCGTACCGCGCCGGGAGATCGTCCCGCAGGTCCCCGCCTCCCGGTCAACCGACGCCCAGGTCACGTCTGTTGAGGCCGACGTCGCAACTCCCGTCCAGAGCAAGCCCGTTGGGGCTGCCGCCACAACTTCCGCCGAGATCAAGCCCGTTGGGGCAACCTCCGCGACCACCGCCGAGGTCACGCCCGTCCGGGCCGCCGCCGACGCGAGCACTTCCGCCCGCTCTTCCCGCTCCGCCCGCTTGGAGATCGCGTCATGACGACCCTCGCCCCGCCGCCCACACCCACCGACGAGAACAGCCACCGGCACCGGGCCGAACCCCCGGCCGGCGGCGGCCTGTCCGTCCGCGCGCGCCGCCTGTTCACCGGCGCCCCGGAGGACCCGCGCTGGGCCCGCCCGGCCCTGTGGGCGATCCTGCTCCTGGCCACCGCGCTGTACGCGTGGAACATGTCCTCCCTCACCGGCAACGACTTCTACGACGCCGCCGTCTACAGCGGCACCAAGTCCTGGAAGGCGTTCTTCTTCGGGGCGCTGGACTCGGGCAGCTTCATCACCGTCGACAAACCCCCGTTCGCGCTCTGGGTGATGGGCATCTCGGCCCGCGTATTCGGTTACGGCAACTGGCAGTTGGCGCTGCCGATGGTCGCGGCGGGCGTCGGCTCGGTCGCGCTCCTGCACCGCATGGTCAAGCGGGACTTCGGCCCGGTGGCGGCAACGGTCTCCGCGCTCGTGCTCACGCTGACGCCCATCACGGTGGCGATCACGCGGGACACCAACCCCGACCCGATCCTCGTGCTGCTGATGCTGCTCGGCGCGGCGGGCCTGCTCAAGGCCGTCCGCAGCGGCCGGTTGATGCCGCTGGTGTGGTCGGCGGTGGCGATCGGGTTCGCGTTCAACACGAAGATGATGCAGGCGTACGTCGTGCTGCCCGCGTTCTTCCTGGTCTACCTCTGGGCGGCGAAGGGCAAGTTGGGCCGCCGGATCCGCAACCTGGCTGTTGCCGCAGTGGCGTTGGTGGTCTCCAGCGCCTGGTGGATGGTGATCGTCGACCTGATCCCGGCGTCCGACCGCCCCTACATCGGCGGCTCGACCGACAACACGGTCTGGGACCTGGTCATCGGCTACAACGGCTTCGGCCGTATCTTCGGGGCCAGTTCGTCGGTCGGCTCGTCCGGCAACGGCGCCAGCTTCGGCGGCACCGCGGGCATCTACCGCATGTTCAACGAGATCGTGGGCGGCCAGATCTCCTGGCTGATCCCCTTCGCGACGATCGCGCTGATCGGCGGCCTGGTGCTGCGCGGCCGTGCCCCCCGCACGGACAGGAAGCGCGCCGCACTGATGCTCTGGGGCGGCTGGTTCGTCCTGCACTACCTGACCTTCGCGCTCGCCGAGGGCACCTTCCACCCGTACTACGTCACCGCCATGGCCCCCGGCATCGCGGCCCTCGCCGGAGCCGGCGGGGTCATGCTCTACGGCGCCTTCAAGGACCGCTCGGCGGCCAAGTGGGCCTGGGTGCTCCCGGCGGCGATCACGGGCAGCGCGGTCTGGGCGATCGTCCTGCTCCAGCGGGTCTCCGGTTCCGGCACGCTGTACACGGTGGCCGAGGTCGTGGCCGGGGTGGCGGGCGCGGTGTCCGTACTCGGGCTGCTGGTCGGCCGGTTCATGAAGCGCAACAAGCTGATGGGCTTCGCCGCCCTGGCGGCCGTGGTCGCACTCCTCGCGGGTCCGGCGGCCTACTCGGCCTCGGCGGCGACGAGTTCGACCAACGGCACCAACCCGACGGCCGGTCCCTCGACCGGCGGCATGGGCGGCGGTCCCGGCGGCGGTGGCGGCATGGGCAGCATGAGCGGCTCCAAGAGCGGCAGCACCACCGGCCAGCCCCCGACGGGCACTTCGGGTACTTCGGGCACGAAGCCGAGCGGTTCGGCCCCCTCCGGCAGCGGCGGGATGCCCAGCGGCACGGCGCCCGGCGGTTCGTCCAGCAGCTCGTCGTCCAACGGCGAGTCGACGGAGGCCGGTTCGAGCACGAGCACCGACGGCGCCGCTGGTGGCGGCGGCATGGGCGGCGACACGCAGGTGTCGTCCGCGATGATCAAGTACCTCAAGAAGCACCAGGACGGGGCCACTTGGCTGCTGGCGGTCTCCACCGACCAGACCGCGTCGTCGATCATCCTGGAGTCCGGTGAGCCGGTCATCTCCATGGGCGGCTGGTCCGGCACGGACAACGCGATGACCCTGGCCAAGCTCAAGAGCCTGGTCAAGTCCGGCAAGCTGCACTACATCATCGTCAGCGACAGCGGCCAGGGCTCCAACTCGGCCATCACCGCCTGGGTCAAGAAGCACGGCACGGCAGTGAGTTCGTCGGCGTACAGCAGCTCCAGCTCCACGACGTCCTCGTCCTCCTCCTCGTCCACGTCCTCCACGTCGACGTCGAGCGGCCTGTACCGCCTGGACGCGTCGGACGTCAGCTGACCCAACTCCCCTCGACAAACCCCCAGTTCCACCCCTGACAGGGCGGGCCGCCGGTATTCCCCCACCGGCGGCCCGCCCGCTTTTCGCCGTCCGACCCATTCCTGATGACCTGTCAATTCAGTAACCTGGCCGGTAACTTGACGAACCGTCAGGTAGCCGTCACCCCGTACATGGCTGTCACACAGGAGCGGGCGGACCGATGCTTGGATCAACCCATGGCACCCTCACCACCGATTCCCGCCGGGGCCGGGTCGTCGCCTGCGGGGAGCAGGAACGCGGGGCCGCCGCCGTGCACGGGCGGGCCGCGCAGCGCGGTGACCTCGATGTCAGCGGACGGCCGCTCCACGCCGACGTGCCCGAACTCGACCGGTTCTTCCGGCCCGAGACCGTCGCCGTCATCGGCGCCTCCGACGCCGAGGGGCGCCCCAACTCCGGCGTCACCCGGCAGCTGATCGCCTGGGGCGAGCGGGTGGGGGCCCGGGTCCATCCCGTGCACCCCGACCGCGCCACCGTCTTCGGTCTGCCCTGCTTCCCCTCCGTCGCCGACCTCCCCGGCCTTCCCGGGCCCGTCGATCTCGCCGTCCTTCTCGTCTCCGACCCGCTTCCCCTCCTCCCTCAACTCGCCGAGGCCAAGGTCAAGTTCGCCGTCGTTTTCGCCTCCGGGTTCGCCGAGACCGGGGCCGACGGGGCCGCCGCCCAGGAACGGCTCGCCGACGCCGTCGCCCGCTCCGGGCTGCGGCTGCTGGGGCCCAACACCAACCTCAACGCCTTCGAGCGGTTCCGGGACGACCTGGCCGACCAGCCCGCCATCGCGCTCGTCACCCAGTCCGGGCACCAGGGCCGGCCGCTCTTCGCCCTCCAGGAACTCGGGATCCGGCTCTCCCACTGGGCCCCCACCGGCAACGAGGCCGATCTCGAAGCCGCCGACTTCATCTCCTACTTCGCCCAGCAGCCCGAGATCGGGGCCATCGCCTGCTACCTCGAAGGGCTCAAGGACGGGCGCGCCTTCCTGCTCGCCGCCGACCGGGCCGCCCGGCAGGGCGTGCCCGTCGTCGCCGTCAAGGTCGGCCGCACCGAGACCGGCGCCCGCACCGCCGCCTCACACACCGGCAAACTCACCGGCGCCGACCGCGTCGTCGACGCCGCGCTGCGCCAGTACGGCGTCATCCGCGTCGACGGCCTCGACGAACTCCAGGACACCGCCACCCTGTTGGCCCGCGCCCGCCGACCGGTCCCGTCCAAGTCCCGGCCCGCGGCCGAGACCCCCGTCCCCCGCTCCGACGGCATCGTCGTCTATTCGATCTCCGGTGGCACCGGCGCCCACTTCGCCGACCTCGCCACCGAGGCCGGGCTCCGCCTCCCCGCCCTCTCCGACGCCAAGCAGGCCGAACTGCACCAGTGGATACCGGAGTACCTGAACGTCTCCAACCCCGTGGACAACGGCGGTCACCCGGTCGGCGACTGGCGCGGCCGGCGCATCATCGACGCGATCCTCGCCGACCCCGCCGTAGGCGTACTGGTCTGCCCGGTGACCGGCCCCTTCCCGCCCCTCAGTGACCGGCTCGTCCAGGACCTCGTGGACGCCGCCGAGGAGACCGACAAGCTGGTGTGCGTGGTGTGGGGCTCGCCCGTCGGCACCGAGGACGCCTATCGCACGACCCTTCTCGGCTCCTCCCGTGTCGTCACCTTCCGCACCTTCGCGAACTGCATCACCGCCGTCCGCGCCCACCTCGACCACCACCGTTTCGTCAGCGGCTACCGCTCCCCCTTCGACGACGCCCCCCGTACCCCCTCGCCCTCCTTCCGCAAGGCCCGCGCCCTGCTCAGCCCCGGCCAGCGCCTGAGCGAGCACGCGGCCAAGCAGCTCCTGCGGGCGTACGGGATCCGGGTGCCGCGCGAGCAGTTGGTGACCAGCGCGGCGGCGGCCGTGCGCGCGGCCGGGCTCGTCGGGTACCCGGTGGCGATGAAGGCGTCGGGCGCCCGCATCGCGCACAAGACCGAACTGGGCCTGGTGCGGCTCGACATCACCTCCGCCAGCCAGGTCCGCGACGCGTATCGCGAACTCACCGACATCGCGCGCTACGACGACATCGCGCTCGACGGCGTCCTCGTGTGCCAGATGGTGGAGCCCGGGGTGGAGATGGTCGTCGGCGTCTCCCCCGACCCGCTCTTCGGGCCCGTGGTCACGGTCGGGCTCGGCGGTGTCCTCGTCGAGGTCCTGCGCGACACCGCCGTACGCGTGCCGCCCTTCGGCGAGGACCAGGTCCACGACATGCTCGGCGAACTGCGCGGGCGGGCCCTCCTCGACGGCGTACGCGGGGCGCCCCCGGCCGACGTGGACGCGCTCGTCGAGGTCGTCATGCGGGTGCAGCGGATGGCGCTCGAACTCGGCAACGACGGTCTCGCGGACGGGATCGCCGAGCTGGACATCAACCCGCTGATGGTGCTCCCCAGGGGACAGGGCGCCGTGGCCCTGGACGCGCTCGCCGTGTGCCGCTGAGCGACACCTCGCCCCACGTCTCCGCAGCGCGTCCACCACCCGCCGCACGAAACGGACCATTCCCATGACTTCCTCCCCCGATCAGTCAAATGCCCCAGACACCGCCAAAGATCCCGTCGAGTCATTGATAGCCCACCCCACTGACAATCACGTCCTGACCCTCACCCTCAACCGCCCCGACTCCCTCAACGCCATAACCCCTGACCTGCGCGAACGCCTGATTCGGCACCTCCTCGACGCCTCCGCGGAACCCACCGTCCGAGCCGTCGTCATCACCGGCACCGGCCACGCCTTCTGCGCCGGCGCGGACCTCCGCACGGCAGCCCCCGCCAGCGCGAACACCCCCGCCGACGACCGCGCCCCGGGCGACGTGGCCCGCATGATCCGCCGCGGCGCCCAACGCCTCGTCACCGCCGTACTCGACTGCGAGAAGCCGGTCGTCGCGGCCGTCAACGGCACCGCCGCCGGGCTCGGCGCGCACCTGGCGCTCGCCTGCGACCTCGTCCTGGCCGCCGCGTCGGCCCGGTTCATCGAGGTGTTCGTCCGGCGCGGCCTGGTTCCCGACGGCGGCGGCGCCTACCTCCTGCCCCGGCTGGTGGGCCCGCAGCGCGCGAAGGAGCTGATGTTCTTCGGCGACGCGCTCGCAGCCGCCGACGCGGAACGCCTCGGTCTCGTCAACAGGGTCGTAGCGGACGGTGAGTTGGCGAAGACCGCCCGGGAGTGGGCGGAGCGCCTGGCCGCCGGACCCACCCGATCCCTCGCCCTCACCAAGCAGTTGGTGAACGCGTCCCTCGACACCGACCGCGCCACCGCGTTCGCCGCCGAGGCCGCCGCACAGGAGATCAACATGACGACGGCGGACGCGACCGAGGGCCTGGCGAGCTTCGCACAACGGCGAGCCCCCCACTACACCGGGCGTTGACCATCCCGAATACCTTGACCCGCCCGAATACCGGGAACCGGCTTCACTTCTGATGCTCCGTCAGTTTCAATGGAAGGGTGATGGGACACGCAGGAATGGCCGAGGCAGCCGTCCGCTACTTCAGGTCCAACGGCGCCGCCGGCGCCGTAGCACCGGTCGAACCGCTGCCCCGCCCCGAGCTGCGCTGTGTCCGTGACGACGAGCGCGCGCCCGTCGGTCCGGCCGAATTCCGGCGCGCGCTGGGAGAGTTCGCGACCGGCGTCACCGTCATCACCGCACCGGCCCCGCCCGGCACGGACACCCCCGCGGGCTTCGCCTGCCAGTCCTTCTCCTCTCTCTCGCTCGACCCGCCGCTGGTCGTCTTCATGGTCGGCCGTACGTCGGCGACCTGGCCGCGGATCGCCCGCGCGGGCGTGTTCTGCGTGAACGTACTCGCCGCGCACCAGGGCGAGTTGTGCCGCGGCTTCGCGGTGAGCGGCGGCGACAAGTTCGCGAACGTCTCCTACGACGCCGCCCCCGCCCCCGCCCCCCCCCGTCTCACCGGCACCCTGGGCTGGATCGACTGCCGGATCCACGCCGTGCACACCGGCGGCGACCACCTCATCGTGGTGGGCCGCGTCGAGGAGTTGGGGACGAGCGCCGGAGCGGAGGGCGCCGCGCCACTGCTGTTCCACCGTGGCCGCCTGGGCCAGTTGGGCGGCTGAGGACGGCAACTCCGCGACGGCGCCCGGGAGTCGGACCAGGCCCAACCCGCCCGGGAGTCAGGCCGGACCCAACCGCCACAACGAGGTGACCTCGGCCGCCCGCGCCGCCCGCAACGGATCGTCACGATCAACGCCCCGCGCCCGCAGATGCCACGGCCTCGTATCCATCCGCCCGAGCACCCGCAGCCCCGCCGATTCGACGGCCGCGAGCAACTCCGCCCGGGTACGCAGCCCCAGGTGCTCGGCCAGGTCGGACAGTACGAGCCAGCCCTCGCCCCCGGGTGCGAGGTGGCCGGACAGACCGCTCAGGAACCCGTCCAGCATGGCGCCGTCGCCATCGTAAACGCCCTGTTCCAGCTCGGAGTTGGGCCGCACCGGCAGCCACGGCGGATTGCAGACGACGAGTTCGGCGCGCCCCTCGGGATACAACTCCCCGTCCCCACCCACGAAGACGCGCCCCTCCAGGCCCAACCGCCGTACGTTCTCCCGCGCGCACTCCCGGGCCCGCGCGCTGACGTCGGTGGCGAGGACCCGCCCGCACCCCCGCCGGGCAAGTACCGCCGCCAGTACGCCCGTTCCGGTCCCAAGATCGAAGGCGGTACGGCAGCGCCGGGGCAACGGAGCCCGCGCCACCAACTTGACGTACTCGCCCCGCACCGGCGAGAACACCCCGTAGTGCGGCTGGATCCGGGCGCCCAGCGCAGGCACGTCCACCCCCTTCTCCCGCCACTGCCGGGCCCCGAGCACGCCCAGCAACTCCCGCAGGGACACGGCCACTTGGCCGCGCGCAGGACCGTAGGCGTCCACGCACGCCGACCGCACGTCGGGGGCGCGCCGCAGCTCCAGGGAGTAGTCCCCTTCCAGCAGGACAGTCAACTTGCCGAGAACAAGCGCCCGTTGCCCCCGAGCACGCCGGTGCAGCCAAAAAGTCTCGGCCGAAGAGTCACCAGCCCCCAGCCGCTTCCCGCCGTCAACCCGACGCCCCAACGCCCGTAGCAACTGCCGTCCGTTGTGGAAGTCGCCCCGCCACAGCAGCGCGGCGCCGGAGCGGGCGAGCCGGTGGGCGGTGGCGGCGGACATCCGGTCATCGGCGACGACGACCCGGCGGGCACGGGCAACCCGCTCTCGGAGTGCCAGCGGGCGGACCGAAGTTGCCCAACAGGCCCTTGGGGATCGGCCCATTGAATGACGCCGACCCCATGGATGAAAGTGGACACGAAAGACGTACTCCTCGCGAAAGTGACCGAACGTGCGGAACACGAAGAGCACTTCGACGAGGAGCAGCACACCCGGACAGCCGTAGCCGTAAGCCGTAAGCCGTACAAAGAGGCGCGCGGGCACCGGCGAACGCACGGGACCCACAAGGGCGTGAAGAAGGTGAACAGGCAGGCCGGGTAAGGCCGTTACCGCTCCCGCGTCGAAGCGCGAGCGGACACGTCGCCGAGAACCAAGCCTGGAACCATGACCATGCGCCTCAGACTAGCGCAGACGCGGACGCACCCCCGGGCGCCCCCCCTGCCGCCCCGGGCACCGCCCCCGGCCCCGGCTTCCGCCGCCGGATGATCAGCGCCATCAGCGCGGCCATCGCGCACAACGCGCCGGAGGAGTACCACATGACGTCGTACGAGCCGAAGGTGTCGCGTGCGACGCCGCCGAGGAAGGCGACGAGGGCCGCGCCGATCTGGTGGGAGGCGAGGACCCAGCCGAAGACGATGGCGCTGTCCTCGCCGTACTGCTCGCGGCAGAGCGCGAGGGTGGGCGGAACGGTGGCGACCCAGTCGAGGCCGTAGAAGACGATGAAGAAGACCATCGGCGGGTGGACGGTGGGGGCGAGGAGCATGGGCAGGAACATCAACGACGTGCCGCGCAGGGCGTAGTAGACCGCCAGCAGGCGGCGCGGTTCGAAGCGGTCGGTGAACCAGCCGGAGGCGATCGTGCCGACGACGTCGAAGACGCCGATGACCGCGAGGAGCGAGGCGGCGGCCGTGACGGGCATGCCGTGGTCGTGGGCGGCGGGCACGAAGTGGGTCTGGATCAGCCCGTTCGTGGAGGCGCCGCAGATCGCGAAGGTGCCGGCCAGCAGCCAGAAGGGGCCGGTCCGCACGGCCGACAGCAGCACGCGGACGGCGCGGACGGCGGCACCGGTGACCGGCGGCGGCTTGGGCACGAACTCCGTTGCGCCGTAGGGCTTTTGGCCGACGTCGGCGGGGTGGTCGCGCAGCAGCAGCCAGACGAAGGGGACGACGGCGAAGGCGGCGAGCGCGACGGTGACCGCAGCGGGGCGCCAGCCGTGGTCGGTGACGATCCACGACAGCAGCGGCAGGAAGACCAACTGCCCTGACGCGGAAGCCGCGGTGAGGATGCCGCTGACGAGGCCCTTGCGTTCGGTGAACCACCGGTTGGTGACGGTGGCCGCGAAGGCGAGCGCCATCGAGCCGGAGCCGAGGCCCACCAACAGGCCCCAGCAGAGCATGAGTTGCCAGGCGGCGGTCATCCACACGGTGAGCCCGGCGCCGAGCGAGATCACCACGAGGGCGATTGCGACGACCCGGCGGATGCCGAAGCGGTCCATCAGGGCGGCGGCGAAGGGGGCGGTGAGGCCGTACAGCGCGAGGTTCACCGACACGGCGGCGCCGATGGTGCCGCGCGACCAGCCGAACTCCGTGTGCAGCGGATCGATGAGGAGGCCGGGCAGGGACCGGAAGGCGGCGGCGCCGACGATCGTCACGAAGGTGACGGCGACGACGAACCAGGCACGGTGGATCCGCGAACGGCGCCGGGAAGCCGAGGGTTCTCTCTCTTCAGCGGGTTCTGCCGCGTCTGTCGCGGTTTCGGTTGTCTGGGTCACGTCACCGAGGATCCGGCACGGGATCCACTCGTTCGAGTGGCCGGAAGGACATGATTCGCTAGGATCGGGCCATGAGCCACGCCACGGACAAGCCCGCACCACACCCACCCCACCGAGTCGTGGTCCTGGCCCTGGACGGCCTCCTCCCCTTCGAACTGGGCATCCCGCACCGCATCTTCGGCAAACCGGCGGACGCCGAGGGCCGCCCCCTGTACGAGGTGGTGACCTGCTCGATCCGCCCGCCGGGCCCGGTGCGGACGGACGCCGACTTCGCCATCATGGTCGAGCACGGCCCGGAGACGCTGGCCACCGCGGACACGGTCGTCGTCCCGGCGTCGTACCAGCTGGGCCCGGTGTTCGAACAGGGCGTGCTGACCGACGAGTTGGCCGCCGCGTTCGCGCACATCCGGCCGGGCACCCGGGTCACGGCGATCTGCACCGGCGGCTACGTCCTGGCCGCCGCGGGTTACCTGGACGGGCGCCCGGCGGCCACGCACTGGTCGCACGCCGAGCACTTCCAACAGCTCTTCCCACGCATCAGGGTGGACGCGGACGTGCTGTTCATCGACGACGGCGACGTGCTGACCTCCGCCGGGGTCGCCGCCGGCATCGACCTGTGCCTGCACATCGTGCGCCGCGACCACGGCACGGCCGTCGCCAACGACGTGGCCCGCCGCACCGTCGTACCGCCCCACCGGGACGGCGGCCAGGCCCAGTTCATCGAACGGCCGGTGCCGGAACCCCAGCAGGCGACCACGACCGCCGCGCGCGCCTGGGCAGTCGGCCGCCTGCACGAGCCGATCCAGCTGCGTGACATGGCGGAGCAAGAGGCCATGTCCGTAAGGACGTTCACGCGCCGCTTCCGCGAGGAGACCGGCGTGAGCCCCGGCCAGTGGCTCACCGGCCAACGCGTGGAACGCGCCCGCCATCTCCTGGAGTCGACGTCCCTGTCCGTCGACCAGGTGGCCCAGGACGCGGGTTTCGGCACGGCGCAGTCGATGCGGCAGCACCTCCAGACGACACTGGGGGTGACACCGACGTCGTACCGCAGGACGTTCCGCCAACTCCCTTCCCTCGGAGGCAAGTAGAAGCAACCGGAAGCCAAACGGCCGAACCCCCGCACACTCACGATGCTCTCAACCCGCCACTGACCGCTACGAGAAGGTGAGCACCGCCCGGGCCACGGCCCCTTCCCGTACGACGGCGGCGGCCTTCTCGAAGTCCTCCAGCGGATACGTGGCGGTCACCAACTCGTCGAGCAGCAGGCTCCCTTGGCGGTACAGATCGGCGTAGACGGCGATGTCGTGCTGCGGCCGGGAGGAGCCGTACCGGCAGCCGAGGATGGACTTGTCCAGGTACAGCGAGGAGACCTGGAAGGCGGCCTCGGCATCAGCGGCGGGAACACCGAGCAGAACGGCCTGCCCATGCCGGTCCAGCGCATCAACGGCCTGCCGAATCAAGTCAGTTCGCCCAACGCACTCAAAGGCATGATCCACGCCCGCAGGCAGAATCTCCTTCACCCCCGCCACGGACGCGAGAAAATGCGTGGCCCCGAACCGCCGCGCGACCTCCTCCTTGGCCGGATTGGCATCAACGGCCACCACGACAGACGCCCCCGAAATCCGGGCCCCCTGAAGGACGTTGAGTCCAATGCCACCGGCCCCGATGACCAGCACGGTGTCCCCCCGGCCCACACGAGCCCGATTGAGCACGGCTCCCACACCGGTCACCACGGCGCACCCGATAAGGGCGGCAGAAGTCAACGGCACGTCCTCATGGATACGCACGGCTTGAACGGCTTTGACGACCGTGCGCTCGGCAAAGGCGGAGGTGGCCGCGAACTGATGCACGGCCCGCCCACCCCCCACAGTGAACGGCCGAGCAGGCCGCCCGATGGCCTTCCGACACATGGTGGGCCGCCCCCGCGAACACTCCCCACAAACACCGCAGTTGGCAATGGTGGACAGAGCGACGTGATCCCCAACCCGCACATGCGAGACCCCACCCCCCACGGCCTCCACGACCCCCGCCCCCTCATGCCCAAGAACAACAGGCACAGGAAAGGGAATAACTCCATCGACAACGGACAGATCGCTGTGACAAACCCCGGCGGCAGCCAGCGCGACCAGAACCTCGCCCTCCCCAGGCGCCCGCACCTCAAGGTCATCCACGACACCAACCCGCGCCCCGTCGAAAACAACACCCCGCATAACGCTCCACCACCTTTCAACTCATCCTGTTGTCCGGCTACTTCGGCTCTCTGGGCAGCCCGAGCACCCGCTCGGCGATGATGGTGCGCTGAATCTCGTCCGAGCCGCCGTAGATGGTGTCGGCACGAGAGAAGAGAAAAAGATGCTGATCGGCATCAAGCTCGTAAGGCGCGGAAGGCGACCAGGAACCGGGCCCCGCCCCGCCCCCCACCCCCCGTACGAGCAGCGCGAGTTCACCGAGCCGCCGATGCCAACGGGCCCACAGCAGCTTGGCGACGCTGGAGGAGCCGGAGTCGGGATCGCCGCCGAGGGTGCGCAGGGCATTCCATCGCAGGGTGCGCAACTCGGCCCACTGCCGCACGAGTTGATCGCGCACGACGGGATCGCGAACAACCCCGCTCTCAACGGCGTTACGCAGCACGCCGCCCAACTCCTCCTCGAACCCGATCTGTTGGGCGAGGGTGGAGACCCCACGCTCGTACCCGAGCAGACTCATGGCGACCCGCCACCCTCCTCCCGCTCCCCCAACGACATGCTCCGCACGGGCAACGGCCCCCTCGAAGAAGACCTCGTTGAAGTCGCTGGTGCCGGTGAGTTGGCGAATGGGCCGTACTTCGATTCGACCGGGCTGGTCCATGGGCAGAAGCAAGAAGGTGAGGCCGTGGTGGCGGGTGGCAGCGGTGTCCGTGCGCGCCAACACGAAGCACCAGTCGGCCTCGTGTGCGAGGGAGGTCCAGATCTTCTGTCCGGTGACGCGGTAGGTGCCGTCCGCCGTGCGTTCGGCTTTCGTCCGTACGGCGGCGAGGTCGGAGCCGGCGCCGGGTTCGCTGTAGCCCTGGCACCAGAGTTCGGTGCCGCGGGCGATGGGGGGTAGGAAGCGGGACTTCTGTTCTTCACTGCCGTGTGCGAGGAGGGTAGGGGCCAGCAGGTTCTCTCCAATGTGCCCGGACCGCGCCGGGGCGTTGGCCCGTGCGTACTCCTCGGCCCAGACGACCTGTTGGGTGAGCGAGGCGACTCGGTTGCCGTAGCCGCTTTCCCCCCACCCAAGCCCGATCCACCCGGCGGCACCAAGAACCCGCTCCCAGTCCCGCCGACTCGGGCGGCCCCCGAGGTTGCCCTCCAACCAGGCTTTCACTTCCCACCGAAAGCGCTCGTCCTCTGGCGTAGTGCCGAACTCCACGGTTTCCACCTCACGTTGGGATGGTGAACGTCTTGGTCGGGGGTGCTGGTTGGGTGCGGTGGCGTTGTTGGGTGCCGGGGGTTGGTGCGGGTTGGGTGGGGCGGGGTTGTAGGGCGCCGGGGGTTGGTGCGGGTCGGGTGGGACGGGGTTATGGGGCGCCGGGGGT
>LJCV01000052.1 GCA_001298575.1 Actinobacteria bacterium OK074 | reverse complement strand
GGGGGGGGGGGGGGGGGGGGGGGGGGGGGGGGGGGGGGGGGGGGGGCGGGGGGGGGGGCGGGGGGGGGGGGGGGGGGGGCTGGTGTGGTGGTGGCTGGTGTGCGTGGTCGGTCATGGTGCTGGCTCCCCGTAGTCGTTCAATGTGCTGGTATGCACACGCTTTCCGGTCATCCTGCCGGATGGGTGGGGGTGGGGGGTAGTCGGGCCAAACGGAGGGGCGGGGGCACGATCGGGTGAATCGGGCGGTACGGGACAGGGGAGGGGCATCGTGCCTACGATGATGTTCTCGACACCAGCCCACAGGAGGCGTGTGATGACCGCAGCGTCCGTCGACTGGCCGCACGAGGACAAGCCTCTGCTGGCGGCGGCCGACCGGCTCATGGAGCACAACCCGGGCTTCCGCGTCGAGATCATCGGAGGCATGCTCGTCGTGACCCCGCCGCCGGACGTAGCGCACTCCAGGGCGATCAAAAAGCTTGAGCGGCCGTTCACAGCCGCGGGCCTGGACGAAGGTGACACCGAGATCCACCAGGCGATCGGCCTGTGGCTCCCGGACGGTCCGGAGGATTACGCCATCCCCGACCTGTCGATCGTCGACGCCGACATCGACGACCGCCTGATCGAGCACAACTGTTACGACCCGGCCGCGTTTCGCCTGGTCCTCGAAGTGACGTCCAGCAACTACCAGAACGACCTCAAGGCCAAGGTCGCGGCGTACGCCATCGCCAGGATCCCCGTCTACGTGATCGTCAATCGCAAGCACGAGCGCCTTCACGTCCTGACCGACCCGATCGCCAACGAGTACGGCAGCCACAAGGTCTACGCCTCCGGCCAGCTGGCAACCCTGCCCGACTCCATCGGCGCCAAGGTCACCCTGGACGTCGCGGAAATCCTGACGGCGGCCGCCCCGAAGGGCCGGCAGAACCCGTGACGGCAGCCCCCGTCGGCCATGTACCGGCCCTCTCCGGCCAGTTACTGTGTAGCCTCTGTGGCCGGTGAGGTTCCGGTTGCAAACTGGGGGCATGGCACTTCCGTACCACTCCCCCCTGCGCAGCGCATCCGCCCTGCTGCTGGCCGCCGCGTCCGCGCTGGTCGCGATGCCCTCCGCCGCTGCTTCCGCAACTCCCGTCGTTCGTAAGGCGGTTGTGCGGGAGGACTTCGACCGGGTGCCCCTCGGGGCCGTCACCGCCGGGTCCGGCTGGACCACGGACGCGTCCGACGGCAGCACCCTGACCGTCGAGCCGAGCGACACCGGCCACGGCCGCCAACTCCGCATCCACACCGAGGGGAACGGCCGCGCCTTCCTGGTCTTCCCGGATCCGGCCGGCGCCTCCGGCAGCAACAGCTTCTGGGGGCGGGTGCGGCTGGACGTCGGCGCGTTCCCGACCGCCCCCGACTGGGCCCACTGGACCATCGCGGAGGCGTCCGGGTCCGACTCCCCCACGCTGGTCCGGCCGCTCGGCGGGCAGTACGCGCCCACCGACCAGGGCAACTTCTGGGGCGTCGGCTCGGACCTGGGACCGACCGGCGACTGGACCTCCTGGAAGACCTCCGCCCCGGCGACGGCGGGCAGTTGGAGTTGCGTCGAGTTCCATCTCGACGCCGCCGACAACCGGGTCACGGTCTACTTCGACGGGCAGGAGCAGACCGATCTGACGGTCTCCACCACCCAACACGGCGGCACCGCCGACGACTTCACCTTCCCCCAGTTCCAACAGCTCAAGCTGGGCTGGCAGTTGTACCAGGCGGATCCGACTCCGTCGTCGTACGACATCCGGATGGACGACATCGCGGTGGGGGCACGGCGGATCGGGGGCTGTTAGCGGCCCCCTGTCGTACCTTCCTTGCGCGGGCCGTCCGTTGGTCAGAGGCGGCCCGCAAGCCATAGGCAGGTGGTCACAGGCGGCCCGCAAGCCACCGGCAGGCGTTGGTGAACAGGGTGCCGTAGCCCTTCCAGTCCAGGAACTCCTGGGGGCACCAGTGCGGGGCGATGTCGGACGCCCAGGCCAGGGTGCGGCCCTCGCCCACCTCGCGGACCGCGAGCAGCGGATCGCCGTCGACCTGTGCCAACAGGCGGGCGTCCGGCTTCAGTTCGAAGCGGTTGTAGCCGAGCAGCGGGGGCCACTCCTCGGTCGCGTCCAGGTCCGCGAGGATCGGGTGGGTGGTGTCGGTCGCCGTCGGGAGCGCGCCCTCCGGGGTCTCCACCCGGTCGTCGTACGGGGCGATGACGCTCGGGAGAACGTCGTCGACCGCCGTGCGGTGGAAGAAGCCCTTGGCCTCGAACCCCTGGAAGCTGAGGTAGCCGCCCGCCATGGCCAGGCCGCCGCCCGCGCGCGTCCACTCGGCCAGCACCTTCAGGCGGTTGGGGCGCGGGCGGCCGTTCAGCCAGGTGTCCGGGTGCAGGAGCAGGCTGTTGGCGCCGATGTCGGAGAGGAGTACGACGTCGTAGGCGTTCAACTCCTCGACGCTGCTGGGGAATTGTTGCGGGACGTCGTGGGCCGGCAGGTGGACGACCTCGATGCCGTTCGCGGTCAGGGCGTCGCGGAGGGGGTCGATGCCGGTGTGGAAGGTGACCGACGTGAACGCGTCGAAGCCCTTGTAGTGGGTCGCCTCGCTCACCCAGGACTCACCGGCCACCAGGACGCGCAGGGGGCGGAGTTCGCCGGCGGCACCGGACTCGCGGGGGGTGCTGGTGGTCATGGGGTGGCTCCCTTCGCGGCTGCCGTGAACACGGCCGCCGGGTTGTGCACGAGCAGGCGCTCGACGTCCGCGCCGCTCAGGCCGTGGCGGCGCAGGCGGGGCGAAAAGCTGGTGATCAGGTGGTCGTAGCCGTAGCCGCCGTAGCGGGTCAGCATGGTTTTGATGAACACGTCGCCGGAGAGCAGGAGTTGGTCCCGGAAACCGGCGGCGCACAGCGCGGTGATCGCGCGCGCGTTGTCCTCGTCGGCGGGCGACTGGGCGTCCTGGTCGGCGAAGTAGAACTCCAGGCCGATCATGTCGTACTCCAGCCAGGCGCCCCGCTCGGCGAGGGAGTGCTGGTAACCCGGGTCGTCCAGGCTGGGGTTGAGGTGGCACAGGACGGTGGCGGACAGGTCGCCGCCCTCCTCGGCGACGGCGTCCAGGACGCGGTGGCCGTGCCGTTCCCAGCCGGGCAGGTGCACCGACAGGGGGACGCCGGTGCGGCGTTGGGCGCGGGCGGCGCCTCGGAGGACCTTCTCCTCGGCCGGGGTGAAGGCGGCGGAGATGCCGATCTCGCCGATGAGGCCGGCGCGCACCCCGTCGCCGCCGTCGACGCCGTCGGTGAGTTCGCGTTCCAGGTGCTCGGCCACGTCCTCGACCGTCATCCGGCCTACCGCCGCCGGGTGGCTCGGCTCCAGGTAGAAGCCGCAGCCCATGACGATGTTCAGGCCGGTGGCGCGGGCGATAGCGGCCAGGCCCGCCGGGTCGCGGCCGATGCCCGAGCAGGTCTGCTCGACGATCGTGCGCCCGCCCGCCGCGGCGAAGCGGGCCGCCTCGGTGGCCGCCAACTCCCGGTCGTCCATGGTGATGTTGTCGCGGGAGAGGAAGGGGTCGTTGCGCAGACGGCCCAAGTAGGCCATGTCCAGGGGCTGTTCGGCGATCTCCCGGCCCTCCGCGTCCTCCGGCGCGGGCTCGTGCCAGCAGGACGAGCAGTCGTTGAGGAGGTGCTCGTGCATGAGCGTGACGCCGAGGGCGGACGCGGGGACGGGCCCAAGGACCGTCTGGACGAGGGGAGTTGCCGCGTCGGCCACCGCTCCGGTCATGCCGTCGGTCATGACTTCGCCGACGAGAAGCGGGTGAACAGGCGGGTGTTGGCGAGGACCGCGACCAGCAGGATCGAACCCTGCACGATCTGGACGTAGAACGGGTTGACGTGGCTGAGATCGAGGCCGTTCTCGATGAAGCCGAGGGTCAACACGCCCAGCACCGTGCCCAGTACGCTGCCGCGTCCGCCGAAGAGGCTCGTCCCGCCCAGCACCACCGCCGTGATCACGGTGAGTTCGAAGCCCGTGCCCTGGTTGGAGGAGCCGCTGCCGAGGCGGGTGGCGACCAGGACCCCGGCGACCGAGGCGGCCACCCCGGAGATGAGGTAGACCCACAGGCCGACCAGGCGGACGTTCACCCCGGCCCGGCGCAGCGATTCGCGGTTGCTGCCGAGGCCGACGACGTACTGCCCGAAGGGGGTTTTCGTGTAGACGGCCCAGCCGATGACCGCCGTCACCACCGCGAGGACGGCGGCGACCGGGATGCCCGCGATCAACCCCTGGCCGAGGAAGCCGACCCAGTTGTCCTCCGGGATGGAGATCGAGTAGCCGTTGGTCGAGCGCAGGGCCGTACCGCGGATGATGCCGAGCGTGGCGAGGGTGACGATGAAGGCGGGGATGCCCTGGTAGCAGGAGAACCAGCCGTTGAGGCCGCCGACCAGGGCGCCGAGGGCCAGCACCGCGACGAAGGCGAGCGTCGGGCTCGCGCCGTGTTCGATCAGGATGGCCAGCAGGGAGCCGCTGAGGGCGAGGACCGAGCCGACGGACAGGTCGATGCCGGCCGTGGTGACCACGAAGGTCATGGCGACCGCGACGATCAGGGCGGGGCCGTTCTGCCGCAGCACGCTCAGCATGTTCTCCGAGCTGAGGAACGTGTCGGCGGTCAGGGAGAAGACGAGGAGGACGGCCAGCAGCATGCCGCCGATCGCGACCGTCTGGATGTGGGTGCCGAGGAACGCGTGGGTGCGGGCCGAGCGGGTGGCGACGACGCGTTCGCTGCGGACCGGTGCCGCGGTGCCGGTGCTCATGCCGCCTCCGTTCCGTGGTCGTGATCGTGGTCGTGGGAGTCGCCGACGATCTCTGAGACGAGCTCTTCGAGGCTGGTGGTGCGGGCGTCCAGGTCGCGTCGGACCGCGCCCTCGTACATGACGGTCAGGCGGTCGCATACGCGGAAGAGGTCCTGGAGGCGGTGGGTGATGAGGATGACGCTGACGCCGCGGGCGGAGACGGTGCGGATGAGTTCGAGGACCGTCTCGACCTCGGTGACGGCGAGCGCGGCGGTCGGCTCGTCGAGGATGAGGACCTGCGGGTCGAAGGAGACCGCGCGGGCAATCGCGATGGCCTGGCGCTGGCCGCCGGAGAGGTTGCGGACGGCGATGTTGGTCAGCGGGATGCGGATGCGCAGCGCGTCGAGGTGTTCGCGGGCCTCGGCGTGCATGCGCTTCTTGTCGAGCAACAGGCCGCCGGCGCGCCGGGGTTCACGGCCGAGGAAGAGGTTGGCGGCCACGTCGAGGTCGTCGCAGAGGGCCAAGTCCTGGTAGACCATGCCGATCCCGGCGTCGCGGGCCTCGCGGGGTGCGCTGAAGGCCACCCGGGCGCCGTTGACACGGAGTTCGCCGGAGTCCGGGATGACCGCGCCGGAGAGGATCTTCATCGAGGTGGACTTGCCGGCCGCGTTGTCGCCGACCAGCCCGACGACCTCGCCGGGGCGGACCCTGAGAGTCACCCCGCGCAGGGCGTCGATCATGCCGTAGCGCTTGCGGATGTCGATCATTTCGGCGCGGTACTGCGGGGGTGGGTTCGCGGTGTCGGGGCGTGTGTCGCTGGTCACGTCGGTGGATCCTCCGGGTGCGGTCGCCGGCTGCGGGGCGGTCACTTGAAGATCGAGCGGTAGGGGTCGACGTTCTTCTCGGTGACGATGGTCACGGGCACGTTGATGTTCTTCGCGATCTTCTCGCCCTTGACCAGCGATACGGCGGCGTCGACGGCCTTGGTGCCCTCGGTCTCGGGGTCCTGCTGGACGACACCGGCGACGTAACCCGCGTCGATGCCGTCGATGGCCTGCTTGGTGAGGTCCCAGCCGAAGACCTTGACGCGGTTCTGGGCGCCCGCGCTCTTGACGGCGGCCACGGTGCCCAGGAGTGCGGGCTCGCCGGTGGCGTACACGGTGTTCATGCCCTTCTGCGCGGTGAGCAGGTTCTCGGCGGCGGTGGCCGCGCCCTCCTGGGTGTTCTTGCCGTCGACGGTCTGGAGGACGGTGGCGCCCTTGGCCTTGACCGTCGAGACGAAGTTGTCCTTGCGGAGGTTCTGGATGTACGAGTTCAGCGCGCCGACGACGCCGACCTTGGCGGTGACCTTGTTGGTGCTGTCGTAGTCGTTGACGAAGGCGCCGATCTGCTTGCCCGCGGCGGCGTTGTCGACGCCGACCTGCACGTCCACGGCTGGGTCGTCGATGATGCCGTCGACGGCGATGACCTTGACGCCCGCCTTGCTCGCGGCGCGCAGCGCGGGCTTGATGCCGTTGACGTCGATGGCCTCGACGATGACGGCGTCGTAGCCCTGCTGGACGAAGTCCTGGACGGCCTGGTTCTGCTGGACGGCGTCGTCGTTGGCGTTGAAGACGGTGAGGGTGGCGCCGGTCTTCTTGGCGGCGGCCTTGGCGCCGTCGTTCATCTGGTTGAAGAAGATCGCCTGCTGGTTGATCTGGACGAGGCCGATCCTGACCTTGCCGCCGGTGGTGGCCTTGGCCTTGGTGGCGGTGGAGTCGCCCTCGCGGGAACAGGCGGCGGCGCCGACGGCGAGGTCGGGGGCGAGGGCGGCGACGGTGAGTCTGCGGAGGTGGGTACGAGGCGTCCTGGGCATGGGCATTCCTCTCAAGGGGGGGGGACACGTGGGCCGCGCGGGCCCGGGTAACGGGGCGGAGAGAGGGGGGAGTTGAGGAACCTCGGCCGGCCAGACGCGTCGTCGCAGTCGATGGGCGGTCGATCGGTAATCGATTGCCGAGTTGCCGAGACTGTAAGAGGGCGAAATCCGGACAGTCAAGAGGTTGATGTCAACTTGAATCCGATGATAGGAAGAGCGCTCTTGTACAGGTAATCGATTGCCGGGGGCTCCATGGCCACGATCCAGGACGTCGCGAAGCTCGCCGGAGTGTCCACCGCGACCGTCTCGCGCGCGCTGTCGGGCTCACGGCCGGTCGGCGCCGACCTGACCCGCCGGGTGGAGGAGGCCGCCGCCCGGCTCGGCTACCGGCACAACGCCCTGGCCCAGGCCCTGCGCACACAGCGCTCGAACACGATCGGCATGGTCGTCCCGCAGATATCGAACCCGTTCTTCCCGCTGCTGGTGGAGGCCGTGGAGCGGCGCCTCCAGCAGGACGGCCTGGAACTGCTGCTCTGCGACTCGCACCAGGACGTGGCGGTGGAGGCGCGCCGCCTGCGCACGCTCACCGACCGGCACGTCGACGGCATCATCGTCAGCCCGCTGCACACGACGGCCAGCGCGCCCGCGCTGGCGGCGACGGCGGAACGGGTGCGGGTGATCCAGATCGACCGGCGGGTGGACGGCAGCACCTGCCACTGGGTGGGGATCGACGACGCGGCCGGTTTCGGGGGCCTGGTGGACCTGCTGGTCTCGCACGGCCGGCGCCGACTGGTCTTCGTGGGCTCGGAGTTCACCAACTCCTCGGCGCGCGACCGGGCGGCGGCCTTCGACAACTCCCTTGCCCGGCACGGGCTGCGGCCCGCGGCACCGGCGCTGCTGGGCCGCTTCGACGTGGCGTGGGGGCTGGCGGCGGCGCAATCGCTGGTCCAGGGAGGGGAGTTCGACGGCGTGGTCTGCGGCGACGACCTGATCGCGCTGGGCGTGATGCGGGGGCTGATCCGGGCGGGGGTACGGGTGCCGGAGGACGTGGCGGTGACCGGTTTCGACGACATCGCCTTCGCCGAGATCTCCGACCCGCCGCTGACGACGATGCGCCAGCAGTGGGACGTGATGGCCGACGAGGCGGTACGGCTGTTGCAGGGCGGGGGCGGCGGCGGTTCGCTGCGGATAGCGGTGGCGCCGGTGTTGCAGTTGCGGGATTCGACGCCGAGGAGCGATGAGGAATGATGGGCACGGGCGAAGTCGTGGCGCTGACGCGGGAGTTGATGGCCCTCGACACGGTGGACGGGTCCGAGTCGGCGGCCCAGGCGGTGCTCGCGCCGCTGCTGGAGGAGGCGGGCTTCGCCGTACACAGCCATGAGCACGCGCCGGGGCGGGCGACCGTGGTGGCCGAATGGCGGGCCGCTGAGCGGGAGTTGCCGCCGCTGTGTCTGTCGGGGCACGTGGACACGGTTCCGTTGGGGGCCGCGCCCTGGCAACACGACCCGTACGCGGGCGAGTTGGACGGCGACCGGCTGTACGGGCGGGGCAGCAGCGACATGAAGGGCGGGGTCGCGGCGATCGTGCTGGCGGCGACGGCGTATGCCCGTGCCGCGGGCCACGGCGGCCGGGCGGGGGGGGGGCCGGTGCTGACCGCGGCGGAGGAGACGGGCGCGTGGGGTGCGCGGCACGTGGCCCCGTACCTGTCCTCGGCCGGCCGCAGCGGCCCGCTGCTGATCGCGGAGCCGACGGCCAACGAGGTCGTGCACGGCCACAAGGGCGCCCTGTGGCTTCAGGCGCGCACGGCCGGGGTGACCGCGCACGGCTCGATGCCGCACCTGGGCGAGAACGCGGTGTACAAGCTGGCGCGGGCGGTGACCCGGCTGGAGGAGTACGCGTTCGCGCGGGCACCGCACGAGGTGATGGGCGCCCCGACGCTGAACGTGGGCACCTTCGAGGCGGGTCTGAACCCCAACTCGGTCCCGGACCGGGCGGTGGCGAGCGTGGACGTCCGGACGGTGGCGGGGCAGGACCACGCGGAGGTGGGCGCGGCGCTGGCCCGGCGGGTGGGCCCGGAGGTGGAGTGGTCCCCGCTGCTCGACCTGCCGCCGGTGTGGACGTCACCGGACGACGGGTGGGTGCGGTCGGTGGCGGAGGTCGTGCGCGGGGTGAACCCCGAGGCGTCGGACGTCCCCCGCGCGGCCACGTTCTTCACGGACGCGGCGGTCCTGACGCCCGCGCTGGGGACGGTACCGACGGTGATCTGCGGGCCGGGGGAACCGGGGTTGGCGCACGCGACGGACGAGTGGTGTTCGGTGGGGCGGCTGGAGGCGGCGGTGGAGATTTACTCCGGGGTGATCCGGGGGTGGTGCGGGGGTTGAGGGGCGGAGTGCGCGGGGGCTGAGGCGCGGCGTGTGCGCGCCGGGCTCCGGCGCCTCGCCCCAACGGGTGACCCCACGGTCAGCCCCCACCCCCTCCACCCCGACCCTCCCTAATCTGACGACATGCCAGACATCTCAGACAAAGAGTCGTACGAACTGCTCGGCTTCGACAACGTGCTCCTCGCCGTCGGGGATCTCGACGAGGCCGTCGCCTTCTACGGGCGGGCCGGGTTCCCGCTGGAGTTCCGGCTCGACGACGCCGGGATCGCGCTGCTGAAGGTGGGCGGCGAGACGCCGGGGCTGTTGCTGACCGTGTCGGACGCGCTGGTGCGGCGGACGCCGCCGTGGGCCGCGACCCGGGTCTGGCTGGAGGTGCCCGACACGCGGGCCGGGGCGCGGGCGCTCGTCGAGTGCGGTGTGGCGCTGCTGGACGAGCCGTTCGCCACCGCCACCGGGTGGACGGTCGAGTTCGCCGACCCGTGGGGCAACGTCATCGGGCTCACCGACTACAGCAAGCGCCCGGAGCTGGGCCGCCCGACGCGGAACGCGTATCTTCGGGCGGCCGTCAACTCCCGTTGAAACATCCCTAGTTCACGGCGTCCACTTCGCCCGCCGTCAACTCCACGTCGTACACCAGCGGTTCGCTCCCGACCTCCACGCGGCGGGCGCGGGAGGCGTACGAGCGGGCCGTCACCGCCACCACGTACGAGCCGGGCTCCGGGACCGACACGATGTACGAGCCGTCCGCGAGGGAGTCGACGCGGTCCAACTGCCGTCCCCCGCCGTTGGAGAGGAGGGTGACCGCGGCGCCTTCGACCGCGTCGCCGTCCTCGTCGCGGACGAAGCCGTGCACGACCGTCGCACCGCCCGGTGCCGTCCGGACCGCCGGTTGTGCCTCCTCCTTGGGTTCCACCGCCAGGTGCGGCAGGCGGGCCTCCAGCCAACCGGGCAGCCACCAGTTGGACTTGCCGAGCAGGTGCATCGCGGCCGGTACCAGCGCCGTCCGCAGGACGAACGCGTCCAGCGCGACGGCCGCCGCCAGTCCGACGCCCGCCATGGCCGCGCCCGAGTCGCCGCTCAGCACGAACGCCATGAACACACAGACCATGATCAGGGCCGCCGAGTTGATGACCCGGCTGGTCTCCGCCAGGCCCACGCGGACCGCCCGCGCGTTGTCCCGGGTGTGCACCCACTCCTCGTGCATCCGGCTCACCAGGAACACCTGGTAGTCCATCGACAGGCCGAAGAGCAGGGAGAGCATGATGACCGGGAGGAAGGCGTTGATGGGGCCCTCCTTGCCCAGGCCCAGCGCGTCAAGTCCCCAGCCCCACTGGAAGATTGCCACCAGGACGCCGAAGGACGCCGCCGCCGCGACCAGGTTCATCAGCGCCGCCGTCAGGGGCACCACCAGGGAGCGGAACGCCAGGAGCAGCAGCAGGAAGCCGAGCGCGATGATCGTGCCGATGAACAGCGGCAGGCGGTTTCCGGTGACCGACGCGAAGTCCTTGGAGATCGCGGTGACGCCGCCGACGTGCGCGGTCGCGCCCGCCTCCGGGATCACCTTGTCCCGCAGGCGGTCGATGAGCTGGTCCGTCTCCTGGGACTGCGGGGAGGTGGTCGGGACGACCTGGATGACCGTCACGCCCTGCGCCGGTGGCAGCGCGGCCACTTGTGCGACGCCGTCCGTCCGTTTGATGTCGTTGACGAGGGTTACCGTGTCGCCGCCGCTGGTCACCACCTGGAGCGGGCCGTTGAAGCCGGGGCCGAAGCCCTCGGCGAGCAGGTCGTATGCCTTGCGGGTGGTGGTCGAGGTGTCGTCGTTGCCCTGGTCGACCGCGCCAAGCCGCAGCGAGAGCACCGGCAGCGCGAGCAGCGCCATGACCGCGACCGCGAGGGCGGCGATCTTGCGCGGGTTGCGCTGCACGGTCGCCGACCAGCGCACCGCCGGGCCCTTCGCGGCCTCCGACTCGGGTCCGTTCGTGGCGAGTTTGCGGCGCTGACGGCGGCTGAGCACCCGGGTGCCGAGCAGCCCGAGCAGGGCGGGCAGCAGGGTGGTGGCCGCGAGCACGCTCAGCACGACGGTCAGCGAGGTGCCGATGACGACGCCGTCCAGGAACCGCAGGTTGGTCACCAGCATGCCCGCCAGCGCGATGCAGACCGTGCCGCCCGCGAACAGCACGGCCCGGCCGGAGGTGTTGAGCGCGACGACCGCCGACTCCTCGGGATCCAGGCCGCGTTGGATGCCGCGGCGGTGCCGGGTGACGATGAACAGCGCGTAGTCGATACCGACGCCGAGGCCGATCAGCGTGGACAGCAGCGGCGCGAGGTCGGGGATGTCCGTGACGTGGCTGAGGAGTTGGATGCCGAACGCGCCCATGCCGACGCCGAAGACGGCCACGCCGATCGGCAGCAGCATCGCCAGCGCCGAGCCGAAGGCCAGGTAGAGGATGACGGCCGCCGCGGCGATGCCGACGATCTCGGCGAGACCGGTGGGCGGCTCCTGCACCCGGGTGATCGCCTGGCCGCCCAACTCGACGTCCAGACCGCCGCGTTCGGCCGCCTGGGCGGTGTCGACGACGTTCTGCACCAGGTCCTTGGGTACGGCGTTGGCCTGCTCGGCGAAGGTGATCTGGGCGTAGGCGATGGTGCCGTCCTTGCTGACCTGCGCCGCCGCTCCGGCCGTGTCGGCGTACGGGCTGCTGACCGACCCGACGCCCTTCATCCTGCCGATCTTGGCCAGCGCGGGCTCGATCCGGTCCTGGACGGCAGCGTCCCGGACCGTGCCGCCGTCCACCTTCCACACGACGGTGTCGGTGTCGCCCGAGGTGTTCGGAAACGCCTTCTGCATCAGGTCGTACGCGGTCTTGGAGTCCGTGTTGGGGAGGGAGAAGACGTTGGCGTAGTCCGATCCGGCGGCGCTTGCCGCCGTCCCCACGCCCAACAGCGCCCCCACCCACAG
Source organism: Actinobacteria bacterium OK074 (assembly GCA_001298575.1). GTDB lineage: Bacteria > Actinomycetota > Actinomycetes > Streptomycetales > Streptomycetaceae > Streptomyces. The sequence continues at coordinate 10,661 of LJCV01000052.1, read as the reverse complement.
CAACAGGACCACCAGTCGGTGCCGATAGCACCAACGTGCCAGTGTCGCCACGCTACTTCGCTCCTTCATGTCTTTCATCAGGGTCCCCCGAGTCCCGCGGCACCAGCATCGACAGGTGGGTGCGGGCACGGACACGCCCCGCCCATGACTCTCAAGGAACTCCAAAGCGTGAGTCCGCCCCGGGACCGGCCGCCGCGCGGATACTGGGGGCATGACCGCTGAAGGGGGACGCGCCCAGGGCAGTGGCGGTGGCAGTGGCGGCGACGCGGGCGCCACCGTGCTCGTCGTCGAGGACGAGGAGAGCATCGCCGACGTCCTCGCCATCGCGCTGCGCTACCACCGTTTCCAGGTGATGACCGCGGGCACCGTCCGCGAGGCGCTCACCCTCGCCGAACGCACCCGCCCCGACGCGGCGTTGCTCGACGTGATGCTGCCGGACGGCGACGGCCGCGCGCTCGGCCGTGAACTGCGGGTGCGGCGGCCGGACTTGGCGCTGGTCTTCGTCACCGCCCGGGACGCGCCCGCGGAGATCGTGGGCGCGCTGGGCTACGGCGACGACTACATCACCAAGCCGTTCAACATCGACGAGGTGGTCGCCCGGGTCACCGCGGTGCTGCGCCGCACCCGCTCCGGCGACGTCCTCCCGCAGCGCCCGCCGCTGCGCTACGGCGACCTGGAGCTGGACGAGACGACGTACTCGGTGCACCGCGAGGGCCGCACGGTCGAGCTGACGCCCACCGAGTACGCGCTGTTGCGGTTCCTGGTGCGCAACGGCGGCCGGGTGGTGCCGAAGGAACAACTCCTGCGCCACGTATGGCAGTACGAGCACACACCGGCCGACTCGACGGTGGTGGAGACCTACATCAGCTATCTGCGGCGCAAACTCGCCGTGCTGGGGCCGCCGGTGATCACCACCCGGCGGGGCGTGGGGTACGGACTGGCATGAGCCTCTTCAGCATGCTGCGGGCGCCCTGGCCGGCCCGCCTCCCGCTGCGGCTGCCCCGCCCCGCCTTCGGATGGCTGCCGCACGGCCGTGGCATCCACTCGCTGCGCGCCAAGCTGACGCTCGCCAACGTGGCGCTGCTCGCGTTCGGCATCGTCCTCGCGACCGGCGTCAGCATCATGGGTATGCGCCACTACCTGCTCGACCAGGTCGACGGCAGCCTGAACAAGACCCGTGACCAGCTGGCCAGTTCGCATCTGACGATGAGTCAGGTGGACGCGCTGGGCGCAATCGCGCTCGTCCGGGACCGGTTCATGCCGGCGACCGGGGACTCGGGCAGGTCGGACAGCCTCTACGCGGCCATCGACGGGCACGGCAGGGTGCTGGACGTGGCCGGTATCGAACCGACCGCGCTCCAGCGGGAGTTGGCGGCGGCCGAGCGCGATCCGGCGACGCTCGTGGCGGCCCGCGCCCCGCACGACGTGCGCCTGGACGGGGACCCCTACCGGGTGACGGCGACCCGGCTCGACGACGGCACGTACGTCGTCCTCGCCGGTTCGACGGCCGCGCTGCACGCGGGCATCACGAAGGCGCTCAAGCTCGATCTCGCCTTCGGGACCCTGCTGTTGGCGCTGCTGGCCTGCCTGACCATGTTCGCGGTACGGCGCCGGATGCGGCCGCTGGAGGACATGGTGGAGACCTCGTCGGCAATCGCCGAGGGCGACCTGACCCGGCGCATCCCCTCCAGCTGCGAGACGACGCTGGAGGTCGAACAGCTGCGGATCGCCCTCAACTCCATGCTGCACCAGGTCGAGGCGGCGTACCGCACCCGCGAACACAGCGCCGCCCAGCTGCGCCGCTTCGTCGGGGACGCCTCGCACGAACTGCGCACCCCGCTGTCCGCGATCCGCGGCTATCTCCAGCTGTACGACAAGGGGATGCTGACCGACGAGGCACAGAGCAAGCGGGCCTGGGAGCGGATGATGGGCGAGGCGGACCGCATGGGCCGCCTGGTGGACGAACTGCTGCTGCTCGCCCGTCTCGACCAACGGCCCGAACTTCGGTTCAGGAACGTCGACTTGAGCCGTCTGGTGCGGGACGCGGCGGCGGACCTGCGGGCCCAGCAGCCCAAGCGTCCGGTGACGGTGGGCGGTGCGGAGGGCGCGTTGCTGGTGCACGCCGACGAGTCCGGTCTGCGGCAGGTGCTCGGCAACCTGATGGCCAACGTGCGCGTCCACACCCCGCCCGACGCCGCGGTACGGCTGCGCCTGGACCGCGCCGACGGCGTCGTACAGCTGTGCGTGGCGGACGAGGGCCCCGGTCTTCCGCCGGACGCGGCGGCCCGCATCTTCGACCGCTTCTTCCGCGCGAGCAGCGGCCCGGGCAGCGGCCTGGGCATGGCGATCGTGCAGGGCGTGGTGACGGCGCACGGCGGCGAGGTCGGGGTGCGGACGGCGCCCGGGACGGGGCTGGCGGTGACGGTCACCCTGCCGGGTGCGGCGGCGGCTGGGCGGGGCTGACCGCCCCCACCAGCGCCCACACCGTCTTCCCCCGCCCGCCCCGGTGCCAGACGCCCCACGCGGTCGCGAGTTCCGTCACGATGTGCAGCCCCCGCCCCGCCTCGTCGTCCTCCCCCACGATCCGCAGGCGCGGTTCGCCGCCGCCCTCGTCCGAGACCTCGACGAAGCAGGAGCCGTCCGCGAGGGCGGTCACCGCGAGCTCGAACTCCGACTCCCGGTGCGGGCCGTGGCGCACGACGTTGGTGGCCAGTTCGGAGACGAGCAGGACGGCGTCGAGGAGCGCCGGATCGTCGTCGGCGTACCCCCAGTTGGCCAGATGCTCGCGCACCCGGCGCCGGGCCAGCCCCACGGACGCCGGATGCCGCGGCAACCGGACCGAGTCCCGTCTCAACACGTCTTCCCCTCACCCCGCACACGTTCCCCACACATGGTGCTGCGTGGCGCGGGCGCGCGCTGTCACTTGGGTGAAGGTCGTGCCGGTGAGATCGGGACAGTTGTCATATCCGGTACGCCAATGTCGTTGGCCCGTAAGCTTGGTGAGTTTCCGTCAGATGAGCGGCGGGCCGGGGATCAGATCCAGGACAGCCGCCACAGCCGGAACACCCCCGTGCCGTCGGACACGTACTGTCCGCCGCCGACGTCCTCGGAGGAGACGACGTACTCCTTCTCCTGCCAGAGCGGGATCAGCGGTGCGTCCCGGGCGATGATGGTCTGGAGGTCCTCGTAGTCGGCCTCGGCCTTGGCGCGGTCCTCGTAGAGTTCGCTGTCCGCGATCAGCCGGTCGACGGCCTTGCTGCTGTAGCCGTTCTTCAGGGTGTTGCCGGTGCCGACGAGGGGGGCGCTGAAGGTGTCCGGATCGGGGAAGTCGGCGACCCAGCCGACCGTCCAGGCGTCCAACTTCCCTTCGGCGTACCGCTTTTGGAAGTCGGTCCACTCGTACCCGGTGACGTCCACCTTGAACAGGCCGGTCGCTTCGAGCTGTTGCTTGAGTTCGGCGGCCTCCTGCGCGGCGGAGCCCCGGCCCTTGCCGTACCCGAGGGTGAAGCGGACGGGGGTCTGCACGCCGGCCTGGGTGAGCAGCGAACGGGCCTTGCTGACGCTGGGACTCGGGTTGTCGTCGAAGAAGGAGGTGGTGTGGCCGGTGATGCCGGCCGGGATGAGGGAGTAGAGCGGGTCGGTGGTGTTGTCGTAGACGTCGTTGACGAGTTTCTCGCGGTTGATGAGCGCGGCCACGGCCTCGCGGACCCGGGCGGAGTGCAGCGGCGAGCCCGTCTTGGTGTTGAGGACGAGCAGCCGGATCGCGGCGCTGTCGGCCTCGGTGACGTGTTTGTCGGGGTCGCTGGGCGCGAGCGAGGCGAGGGTGGCGGGCGGCAGGGCGCGCGTGGCGACGTCGACCCGCTTCGCCTTCCAGCCCTTCTCCAGGGCGTTCGGGGAGGCGTAGTAGCGCAGCACGATGGGCCGGCCGGTGTCCGAAACGGCGCCCTCGTAACGGGAGTTGGGGGCGAGGACGGCGCGTTTGTTCTTCGTGTACTCGGTCAGGGTGTAGGGGCCGGTGCCGTCCACCCCGGTGCCCGAACGCAGGCTGTGGCGCGGGTACTTGGTGCGGTCGACGATCGAACCGGCGCCGGTGGCCACCTTGAAGGGGAACGTGGCGTCGGAGGACGACAGATGGAAGGTGACCGTCATGCCCTTGGCGTCCACCGAGGAGAGGGTGTCGAGCAGGGTGGCGGGCCCGACCTCGGAGTTGATGCCCTTGACGCGGTCGAAGGAGTACTTGACGTCCTCGGCGGTCATCTTGCGCCCGCTGGGGAAGGTCAGCCCCGCCCGCAGGGTGCAGCGGTAGGTCCGCTGGTCGGTGCCGACGAACGCGCAGCTCTTCGCCGCGTCGGGCACCGGGGTGACACCGCCGGGCTCGAAGGTCAGCAACGACTGGAAGACGTTGCTGAACAGCGACCAGGACCCGGCGTCGTAGGCCCCGGCCGGATCGAGCGAGGTGACGACGTCGGTGGTGCCGACGGTGATGGTACGGCCGGTGTCGGCCCGCGAGGGCAGCAACTGCCAGCCCCCCACACCCACGACGACGAGCACGACGCCCGCCGCGGCGACGCGCACGCGCATGGAACCAAACGACAGCATCGGTAGCCTCCCCAGGCCCCCGGTGCAAGCCACTTCCCCTGTGGCATGCCTGAGACGGGCCACCTAACCACAGGTGTTTCGGCCGGGGGAAGCGGAATCTGACTAGATGGGGAAGAACTTACGTACGAGTGCGGTGAACGTCCGTGCGGGGATTGCGGTTGGGTTTCGACGGGGGGAAATCCCTTGCGCGGCAGGGGAGTTCACTTGGCGGACGGTTCCAGGGGGTGCCGCGCGGACACCTCATGCGGACACCTCATAATGTGCCGCATGGCCGCCACCACCGTCGTCGAGATTCACGTGCCTCTGACGCCCGCCGAGAGCGCGGCGCCCGACGCGTACCCGTTCCCCTGGATCGAGGACGTCGACGAGGCCGAGGAGTTCGGGACCGGGCGGCGCGTGGCTCTCACGCCTGCCCCGAAGCCAGCTCCACCACGGTGATGTCCGACGGCGCGCCCACCCGGGTGGGCGGTCCCCAGGCCCCCGCGCCCCGGGAGACGTAGAGCTGGGTGTCGCCGTAGCGGTCCAGGCCCGCCAGGGTCGGGTTGGTGGCGGCTGCTACGAAGTTGCCCGGCCAGAGTTGGCCGCCGTGGGTGTGGCCGGAGAGCTGGAGGTCCACTCCGTGGCGTACCGACTCGTGGATCTGGACCGGCTGGTGGGCCAGCATCACCACTGCCCTGGACGGGTCGCGGTCGCCCAGCGCCTTGTCGAAGTCCGGGCCGTGCCCCTCGCCCTCGCCCTCCACGTCGTTCACCCCGGCCAGGTCGAAGTACGGCAGCTCCGTGCGCGCGTTCTCCAGCGGGTGCAGGCCCAACGTGCGGACCTCCGCCACCCATTGCTCCGCGCCCGAGAAGTACTCGTGATTTCCCGTTACGAAGAACGACCCGTTTCGCGCCTTCAGTCGCGCCAATGGTGCTGCCGCCGGGCCCAGGTCCTTCACGCTGCCGTCGACCAGATCCCCCACCACCGCGATCAGGTCCGGCTGCGTCGCGTTGATCGTGTCCACGACCGTCTCGCAGAAGCCCCGGCCCAGCACCGGGCCCAGGTGGATGTCGCTCACCACCGCGATCCGGAATCCGTGCGCCGCGCGCGGGAGTCTGGCCAGCGGTACGGTCACCCGTTTCACCCGCGGGCCGCGCAGGACGCCGTACGTGCCGTAGCCGACCGTTCCGACCGCCGTCGCCGCCATCGCCCCGCCCACGGCCCGGGAGACGAACAGCCGCCGGGAAGGAGGAGGAGACGGGGACGGTTTCGGGTGATCCTCCAGCCCCGGAACCAATTGCTCCGGTTCCGCCGCCGTAGGCTCCACAGGCTTCCGCCGCGCCGCCGACCGCACCGCCACCGGCCGCCCCCCCTCCCCCACCACCAACGCCAGCAGCAGGTACAGCGAGAACGCCATCCACAAGAACCCCGGCCACCCCACCGCCCGCTGCAACCAGAACGGCGCCCCCGCCCGCTCCGCCACCAGCGCCCCCACCATCAGCACCGGGCCCGCCGTGAACACCACCGTCCCGGCGCGGCGCGCGAGCCCCGGGCCCGTCGTCGTGTCGTGGACCAGGCGGCGCCACGCCCACCAGTGCAGTGCGGCGAGCGCGGCCAGGACGGTCACCGCCGCCAGCAGGACGACGACCACCATCACCGCTGCCTGGGCCCCAGCACCCGCAGACTGCGCAACCCAATGCCCCCGACGACCGTCCCCAATACGAACGAAACGATGGCGAGGGTCAGATGGACCCAGAAATACGCCGTCGGGTGGCCGTCGTCGAAGGCGAGGCCGCTGATGTCCTCGACCAGGTTCTTGACGAAAGTGATCCAGATGATCCAGCTCCAGACCCCGAAGGCGAGCAGGAACCAGGAAACGGGGCGGCTGAGTTTCACGACAAGGAGCCTTTCGTTGCTGCATCGGACGCCCGAAACCGTGCCTGTCGGCCGGGGGTCCGGGGGTTGTCCCCCGGGTGAGCACAGCATCTGTTCAGTATTGCGTGGCGGGACTTCCCGGTTCGCAGCAGGTACGTTCTCGACCGTGCCCGCAGCCAACAAGATCGCCACCGGCGCCGCCGTACTCGCCCTGGTGTCCCTCCCGCTCGCCCCGCCCGCCCTGGCAGCCCCGAGCCCGAGCCCCAGCGCCAGCGCCTCGCCCTCCGCCACGCCCCCGGCCGCCATGTCCACCGTCGGCGGCGCCGCCCTCGGCAAACCCGGCACTCAGGCGCAGCTCGGCACCGGCGTCCCCGTACTCCCCGCGGACATCACCGCGCGCTCGTGGATCGTCGCGGACGCCGAGTCCGGTGACGTGCTGGCCGCGCACAACGCGCACTGGCGGCTGCCCCCGGCGAGCACCCTGAAGATGCTGTTCGCGGACACCGTGCTGCCGCGGTTCCCGCAGGGCACGAAGCACAAGGTCGTGCCGTCCGACCTCCAGGGCATGGGCGCGGGCTCCAGCATCGTCGGGATAAAGGAGGGCGAGACGTACACCGTCCGCGATCTCTGGCTCGGGGTGTTCCTGCGCTCCGGGAACGACGCCGTGCACGTGCTCTCGGCGATGAACGGCGGTGTCGCCACCACCGTCAAGGACATGCAGGCGCACGCCGAGGAGCTCCAGGCGCTGGACACCACCGTCGTCAGCCCGGACGGGTACGACGCCAAGAAGCAGGTGTCGTCCGCCTACGACCTGACGCTGATCGCCCGTTCGGGGCTGCAGAAGAAGGACTTCCGGACATACTCCTCGACGGTCACCGCGAAGTTCCCGGGCGCCACCACCAAGGATGCGGACGGCAAGAAGACCCGTTCCAGTTTCGAGATCCAGAACACCAACCGGCTGCTGTCCGGCGACACCGACGTCACGCCCTACCAGGGCATCGCGGGCATCAAGAACGGCAACACCACCAACGCGGGCGCCACCTTCACGGGCGTCGCCGAGCGGGGCGGCCGCGTGCTGCTCGTCACCGTCATGAACCCGGAGAAGGACGAGCACAACGAGGTCTACAAGGAGACCGCCAAGCTGTTCGACTGGGGCTTCGCGGCGGCCGGAAAGGTCACGCCCGTGGGCGAGTTGGTGGCCCCGAAGAACGCGAGCACGGACGCGCAGTCCGGCGCCAACGCCTCCCCGACGACGACGGCGACGGGTACGGCCGCGGGCACGGGCACCCCGGGCGCGAGCCCCGAGGGCTCCCCCGTCGCCGCCGACCTCAAGGACGACCTCGGCTCCAGCGGCATCGGCATCGCCCTCGCCCTCGCGGGCGGCCTGCTGGTGCTGCTCTCGGGGGCCGTCTTCGTCGTCAACCGCCGTTGGCCCCTGCCCGACCTCGTACGTCGTCGCCCTCGTCCGTAGCGGCAGCGGAGCCGTCGGCGGGGCGGGTCGCCTCCGTCTCCGTCTCCGCGGCCACCTCCGCCTTCGCCGCCACCTCCGCCGCTACGACCGCCTCCAGCTCCTCCTCCGCCCCCGCCGCGCCCGTTGCCGTCCAGGCCGCGCAGAACAGCACCAGTTTCGACGTGAAGTTGATCCACAGCAGCAACGCCACCGGCACCCCGAACGCGCCGTACATGTTCTTCGACGCGACGCCCTGGATGTAGCCGCTGAGCAGCAGCTTCAGCAGTTCGAAGCCGATCGCGCCGATCAGCGCGGCCTCGACCAGCCGACGGCGGGAGGGTTCGACGCGGGGCAGGAGCGTGAGGACGTAGAGCAGGAGCAGGAAGTCGGCGAGGACGGCGACCAGGAACGCGGCGGTGCGCAGGGCCACCGCGCCCGAGCCCGAGCGGTCGACGCCGAACTCGTCCGCGCTCCAGCCCACCGCCGCCGAGGCGACCGTGGACGCGGCGATGGTGGCGAGGACCGCGCCGCCGAGGCCGACGAGGACACCGGCGTCCTTGAGCTTGCGCAGGAAGGGGTTGCCGGGGTCCTCGTTTATGTCCCACACCGCGCGCAGGCACTCCCGCATCGACCCGACCCACCCCAGGCCGGTGAAGAGCAGCGCGGCACCGGCGATGACACCGACCGTACCGGCGTTCTGGACCAGGGAGTTGATGTCGAGCTGGTCGGAGATGCCGGGGACCTGTTCGGCGATCTTGTCCTGGAGTTCGCGTTGCCGGGAGTCGTTGAGCGTGGCGGCGGCAATCGCGGCGGAGACGGTCAGCAGCGGGAAGAGCGCCACGAAGCTGGTGAAGGTCATCGCCGCCGAGAGCTGGCCCCACTTGACCCGGTCGAGGCGTTCGTACGCCTGCCACGCGTGCGTCGCCATCAGGCGGGTGACCACGGGACCGATCCCGGGGAGTCTTTTCAGCCAGTCCATGATCCAACCCTGCCCTGTCCGCCCTGTGTACGGAACACCAGTGTCCGGGTACCCCAGAACCGCAGGACCGTGGCCAGTGCCATGCCGACCCCGGCGCCGGAGACCGTGTCGGCGTGGCGGGTGGTGTAGCCGAGGCCGTAGTGGCTGACCGCCAGGCACGCCAACTGTACGAGGGCGCCCGCGACTTGGACCGCGAAGAACAGCGCGTACGGGCGCAGGCCGCGCGGCCGGCCGCCGCCCCGGTAGGTGCCCCGGTAGGTGCCGAGCGCGTTGCCCGCGTACGCCACCGAGCAACCGGCGAGGAAGGAGAGCGACTTGGCGGTGAGCGGGCCGAGACCGACCGCCGGGCCGCGCAGGAGGGTGAAGAGGGCCAGGTCGGTGGCGTACGCGAGACCACCGGCGAGGGCGAAGCCGAGCAGTTCGCGGTGGCGCGCGCCCAACTGCCGCCGTTCCCCTGTCACTTCGCGGGGCCGGTCGCCCAACTCCGCCCGCTCCCCGGCCACTTCACCACGTACCGCACTCACCAGTGCGCCACCGCCAGCCCGTACATCGCGACCCACACCACGCCGATGACGGCGAGCGCCCGGTCGTGCAGGACCACGTCCTCCGGCTCGCCCGCGGTCCCCCGGTCGGCGAAGACGGCGTACCGCAGGACGGCCAGGATGAAGGCGACCATGGAGAGTTGACGCCAGGGCAGGAGCCCGGAGGTGGCCGAGCCGTCGTCCTCCAGGGCCCAGAGGCAGTAGCCGAGCACGGCCACCCCCGCCGCCAACTGCCAGACGAACCGCAGGTATCCGGTCGTGTACTCGGTGAGCAGCGCCCGCGTGGCGCCCGCCTTCCCGGCCATCTGGACGGCCTCGGAGTACCGCTTGGCGGCGACCATGAACAGCGCGCCGAACCCGGTCGTGATCAGGAACCACCGCGACAGCGGGATCCCGAGCGCGAGCCCGCCCGCCATCGCCCGCATCAGGAACCCGGTGGTGACGACGGCCAGGTCGACCACGAGGACGTGCTTGAGGCTGACGCAGTACGCCAGTTGGAGCCCGAGGTAGGCGGTGAGCAGCGCGGCCAGCGGCAGCGGGCACAGCAGCGCGGCGGCCGTCGGGGCGAGCAGCGCGAGGGCGGCGCCGACGGCGTACGCGACCGAGGCCGGGACCTGTCCGGCGGCCACCGGGCGGTGGCGTTTGACGGGGTGGGCGCGGTCGGCGGCGGCGTCGCGGGCGTCGTTGACGAGGTAGACCGCGGCGGCGCAGGCCGTGAACAGGACGAAGGTGAGCGGGAGTTGGGTGAGGGCCGCCCGGGTGAACAACTGCCCGGCGGCGGCCGGGGCGGCGACCACGAGGACGTTCTTCACCCACTGCTTCGGGCGGGCGGTGCGCAGGAGTCCACGGGCGAGTCCGCCCTTGTGGCGGTGGGGAGTTGGCGGCCGGGCGGCCGTCTGTTGCCGCTGCCGGCCGAGCAGAACCGTTTCACGCATGGGCACGGCCTCCCAGCGGGACGCCCAGCGGGACGCCAAGCGGACCGGCGGGCGGGACGGCGGCCCCCGGAGCGACGACGGTCCCCGCGGCGACGGCAGCCCCCCCCCCCCCCCCCCCCCCCCCCGCCCCGCCGCCCCCCCGCCCCCCCCCCGCCCCCGCCCCCGCGCCCCCCCCCCCCTCCCCCCCCCCCCCCGCCGCTACGCCCGCCTCCAGCTCCTCCTCCGCCCCCGCCGCGCCCGTTGCCGTCCAGGCCGCGCAGAACAGCACCAGTTTCGACGTGAAGTTGATCCACAGCAGCAAC
>LJCV01000051.1 GCA_001298575.1 Actinobacteria bacterium OK074 | reverse complement strand
ACCCCCACCCCTCCCCCCCCAAAACCCCCGCCACATCCGGCGCCCGATAATGCTCCCCCTTCAGCACCTTCCCATCCGCACGCCGGGCGACCGCCCCGTCCGGGCCCAGCTTGGACATGTTCGCGCGATGGATCTCGGCGATCACGGCGTCCAGGTCGATGCCGTGGACCAGGGCGGTGCCGTAGGCCACGTACACGACGTCCGCGAGTTCGTGGGCCAGTTCGTCGAGCGGGCCGGTGGCCACCTCGGCCACCTCCGCCGCCTCCTCGGCGAGCAACTCGGCGCGGTGGGCCGCCAGTTGGGGCGACACCTCGGTGGGCACGGCCCGGGCGTCGAGCCCGAAGGCGAGGTGGAACGCGCGGACCAGGGCAGCCGGGGAGGGGGCGGAAGGATGCATGCACCGACCCTAACCACCACGCCCAACCACCATGGCGGACACCCCAGCCAGCACGCCCAACCACCACGGCGGACGGCCCCGCCCCAGCCCCTCCTGGTCAGCTCCACGCCCACCTGGCAGGATCACGGCCATGCGCCAGGCTCTCCCCCGTATCGGCAGCGGCATCGGCAGCGGTATCCGCACCCGCGTCGGCGGCCGTGTCGGCAGGCGCCGGGCCCTGTTCGGCTCGGCCGTCGTCCTCGTCGTACTCGGGCTGCTGCTGTGGTGGCTGCTGCCGTTGGGCGACGAGTCGCCGAGCGGCCGGATCACGTTCAGCACGGGCACGCCGACCGGCGTCTACCAGAAGTACGGCACCCTCCTCCGCCGCGCGATCGACAAGGACATGCCCCACCTGTCCGTGACGCTGAAGACCAGCAACGGCTCGCAGGAGAACGTCAAGCGCGTGGCCACCGGCGAGGCCGACTTCACGATCGCGGCGGCCGACGCGGTGGAGTCGTACAAGCTGGCGAACGGGCCGGGCGCGAGCCAACTGCGCGCCTGCGCCCGGCTGTACGACGACTACGTGCACCTGGTGGTGCCGCGCTCCTCCCCCGTGCAGTCGGTCGCGGACCTGAAGGGTCTGAAGGTGGCGGTCGGGCCGACCGGCTCCGGCGTACGGCTGATAGCGGACCACCTGCTGGAGGCGGCGGGGCTCGACCCGGACAAGGACATCACCCCGGCGCCGCAGAGCATCGCGGACGTGCCGGGCCTGCTCAAGGCGCACAAGATCGACGCGTTCGTCTGGTCCGGCGGCCTGACCACCAGCGCCATCACGGACCTCTCGGAGAGCTACGACATCCGGCTGGTGCCCATCGGCACCGACCTGGTGGAGAAGCTGCACGAGCAGGGCGGCGCGTCCGGCTACTACCGCGCGGCGGTGATGCCCGCCGACGCCTACCCGGACGCGCAGCACGGCTCCTCCGTCCAGACGATCGCCGTCGCGAACCTCCTGGTCACCCGGGCGGACGTGAACGCGGACCTCACCGAGCAGCTGACCCGCACGGTGATCGACAGCCGCGACGGCATAGGCCGCAAGGTGCACGCCGCGCAACTGGTGGACCTGCGCACGGCGATCTACACGGACCCCCTGCGCCTGCACGAGGGCGCCCGCCGCTACTACCGCTCGGTCAAGCCGTGACCGGCCGCCGCACGGCCGAGCCATAGAGCCGCACCGCCGAGCCATAGAAACGAGCCACAGAGAACAGCCCACCTGCTCAAACTCAAGCCGTCACCAACGGCCCCTGCACCGCCGCCCGCGGCACCGTGACCGTCACCCGCAGCCCCCGCGGCTCACCGTGGCCGTACTCGATCGAGCCGCCGCCCGCCGCCAGCAGGGCCCGGGAGATCGACAGGCCGAGGCCCGAGCCCTTGACGTTCTGGTGGGCCGGGCTGCGCCAGAAGCGGTCGCCGACGCGGGCGAGTTCCTCGTCGCTGAGGCCGGGACCGCCGTCGGTGACGGTGACCGTCGCACTGTCGCCTGCCGCCGCGACCGTCACGTCGACCGCGCCCCCGTCGGGCGTGAACTTCACCGCGTTGTCGATGACGGCGTCGAGCGCGCTGGAGAGGGTGATGGGGTCGGCCCAGGCGGTGGTGGCCGGGCAAGTACCGGTCAGCCGTACACCCTTGGCCGCCGCGGTGGGGGTCCACGCGGCGACGCGTTCGGCGGTCAGTTCACCGATGTCGGTGAGGTGCAGGTCGGCGTCGGCGTGTTCGGCGAGCGCCAGGTCGAGGAGGTCGTCGAGGACCTGGGCGAGGCGCTTGCCCTCGGTGCGCACGGAGGCGATCTCCTCGTTGTCCTCGGGGAGTTCGAGGGCGAGCAGTTCGATGCGCAGGAGCAACGCCGAGAGCGGGTTGCGCAGTTGGTGGGAGGCGTCGGCGACGAAGGCCCGCTGCTGTTCGAGGACGTCCTCGACGTTGTCGGCCATCTCGTTGAACGACCGCGCCAGGCGCCGGAGTTCGGGCGGTCCCCCGGCAGCGGCGACGCGCGACTTGAGCCGGCCGGTGGCAATGTCGTGCGTGGTGGCGTCCAGCACGCGGACCGGCCGCAGCACCCACCCGGTCAGCCGGAGCGCGGCGCCGACGGCGAGCAGCATCGCGGCGGCCTCGCCCGCACCGACGACCAGCCAGCCGTGCAACGTTCGCGAACGCATCCCGCCGGTGGGCGAGTCGGTGACGACGACGGCGATGACGTCGCCGTCGCGGATGACCGGTGAGGCGACCACGAGACGGCCGTGCTGCCAGGGCCAGATCTGTTCGGGGTCGTGGCTGCGGCGGCCGAGCAGGGCCTCGTTGAAGGCGTCGCGGCCCTCGCCCGCCTTCGGCAGGTACCAGCTCTCCGGGGCGTGCGCCATGGCGTCGGCGTCGCGGTAGAAGACGCCGGCCCGGATGCCGTACACCCGGTAGTACATGGCGAGTTCCTGCTGGAGCGTGGTGCGGCGCTCGTTGGTGTCGGTGGTGCGGGAGCCGGTCGGCCCGTCCGTGACGAACTGGGCGAGCGCGGCGAAGCGCGCGGTGTCGTCGATGCGGTCGACGACGACGCGTTGCTGCTGGGCGCCGGCCACGCTGATGGCGAGCGGGACGCCGAGGGCGAGCAGGACCGCCGCCATCAGGACGATGAGCAGCGGGAGCAGACGTGCGCGCACCCGGGCCCGCTAGCCGGCCGGGACGACGAGCCGGTACCCGACGCCGCGTACGGTCTCGATCAGTGCGGGCAGCCGCAGTTTGGAGCGCAGGGAGGCGACGTGCACCTCCAGGGTGCGCCCGGTCCCCTCCCAACTGGTCTGCCACACCTCGCTGATGATCTGTTCGCGCCGGAAGACCACCCCGGGCCGCTGCGCGAGCAGGGCCAGCAGGTCGAACTCCTTGCGGGTCAGCTGGACCAGCGTGCCGTCCACGCGGACCTGCCGGGTGAGCAGTTCGATGTGCACGGGGCCAAGGCGCAGCGCGGTCTCGGTGCTGCCGGTGTCGTCCGTGTGCGGGGTGCGGCGGGCCACGGCGTGGATACGGGCGAGGAGTTCGCCGGTGTCGTACGGCTTGACGACGTAGTCGTCGGCGCCGAGGTTGAGGCCGTGGATGCGGGAGCGCACGTCGGAGCGGGCGGTCACCATGATGACGGGGATGCTGGTGCGTTTGCGGATCTTGCCGCAGACCTCGTAGCCGTCCTGGTCGGGCAGGCCGAGGTCGAGCAGGACGACGCCGAAGTTGGCGCTGTCGGGGACCAGCGCCCGCAGGGCCTCCTCGCCGCTGCGCGCGTGGGTGACGTCGAAGCCGTGCCGGGCGAGCACCGCGGACAGGGCGGCGGCGACGTGGTTGTCGTCCTCGACCAGGAGCAGTCTCATGCCGGCCCTCTCCGGTTCATCGTGCGCGCCCGGTTCATCGTTCGCGCCCGCTTCGTCGTAGGCGTCCGCCGCATCGTCGTTCGCGCCCGCTTCATCGTCCGTGCGGCCGGTGTTCGCCGACCACGTGTATCAAATCGTGTGTACAAAATGCGGTGCCCGCCTCACTTGTACAAGAAGTCCACTCCCGACTTGTACAAGAACTCGTGTTGCGCCCGTATTGCCGGAACATGAGCCCGGGTTGCCGACGCGTGTACGCCACGCCGTGCGCGCACCCCCGCAGTCACCCCGATGGGACAGGACGGCGTCAAGAGGGTTCGGGTTCCGCGCGGGACACCGTCATCGGAGTGAGATGCTCAGATCTCGCTCAGATGTGATGACGAGCACTTTGCTGCTTCATTAATGTCCTCCGCAACCGAGGAGGACGGAGCAAGTCGGCATGACCGAAGTATCGATGGCCAAGGAACCCGTGGCCACGACAGACGAGCTGGTCGTCCTGAAGAGCGTCAACAAGCACTTCGGCGCGTTGCACGTGCTCCAGGACATCGACCTGACCATCACCCGGGGCGAGGTGGTCGTCGTCATCGGGCCCTCCGGCTCCGGCAAGTCCACCCTGTGCCGCACCATCAACCGCCTGGAGACCATCGACTCGGGCAGCATCCTGATCGACGGCAGGCCGCTGCCCCACGAGGGCAAGGAGCTGGCCCGGCTGCGCGCCGACGTCGGCATGGTCTTCCAGTCGTTCAACCTCTTCGCCCACAAGACGGTCCTGCAGAACGTGATGCTGGGCCAGCTGAAGGTCCGCAGGACGGACAAGGCGGAGGCGGAGGAGAAGGCGCGCGCGCTGCTCGACCGGGTCGGCGTGGGCACCCAGGCCGACAAGTACCCGGCGCAGCTGTCCGGCGGCCAGCAGCAGCGCGTGGCCATCGCCCGCGCGCTGGCCATGGGCCCGAAGGTGATGCTGTTCGACGAGCCGACGTCGGCACTGGACCCCGAGATGATCAACGAGGTCCTGGAGGTCATGCAGCAGCTCGCCCGCGAGGGCATGACCATGGTCGTCGTCACCCACGAGATGGGCTTCGCCCGCTCGGCGGCGAACCGGGTCGTCTTCATGGCGGACGGCCGGATCGTCGAAGAGGCACAGCCCGACCAGTTCTTCAGCAACCCGCGCAGCGAACGGGCCCGGGACTTCCTGTCGAAGATCCTGCACCACTGACACCGGCGACACCGCCGCACGGCCGCCCACGGAGCAGCCGTACCCGCACTCGCACCCACCGAGCATCCGCACCCGAACTTCAGGCACAGGCGCCTCCGTCCCGGCGCCCGCGTCACCGGCATCAACCAAGCCGTCACTCAAGGTAATTGACTCGCTACCTTACGCAAGTCCAGGGCGACGGCCCGCCTCTCTTCTCCGCTCTCCGCATCCAAAGGATGACCACCATGAACCTCCGCAAGGTCACAGCCGCCTCGGCCGCCGTGCTCGCCCTCGGCGTCACCGCCACCGCGTGCGGTTCGAGCGACGACGACAGCTCCTCGTCGAGCGGCAAGAAGATCACCATCGGCATCAAGTTCGACCAGCCGGGCATCGGCCAGAAGACCCCGAAGGGCTACTCGGGCTTCGACGTCGACGTCGCCACGTACGTCGCCAAGAAACTCGGTTACAGCGCGGACGACATCGAGTGGAAGGAAGCGAAGAGCGCCGACCGCGAGACCATGCTCCAGCGCGGTGACGTCGACTTCATCGCCGCCTCGTACTCGATCACCCCGGAGCGCGAGGAGAAGGTCGACTTCGCCGGCCCGTACCTGCTCGCCCACCAGGACGTGCTGGTCCGCGCCGACGACACCTCGATCAAGTCGCCGTCGGACCTCAACTCCAAGAAGCTCTGTTCCGTGACGGGCTCGACCTCGGCACAGAACGTCAAGGACAAGCTCGCCCCGAAGGCCCAGCTCCAGGAGTACCCGACGTACTCGGCCTGCCTGACCGGTCTGCAGAACAAGGCCATCGACGCGCTGACCACGGACGACTCGATCCTCGCCGGGTACGCCGCCCAGGCCAGCTTCAAGGGCAAGTTCAAGCTCGGCGGCTTCAAGATGACCAACGAAAACTACGGCATCGGCGTCAAGAAGGGCAGCGCCCTCAAGGCGAAGATCAACACCGCCCTGGAGTCGATGGTCTCGGACGGTTCCTGGACGAAGGCCGTGGACGCCAACTTCGGCCCCGCGAACTACAAGAACGAGCCCGCGCCGAAGATCGGCGACATCAAGGAGTGACGCGGGGACGGCGGTTGCGCGGCCCGGGGCCTGCTCCTGGTACGCCCCTAGGGGCCGCGCCCCCGCCGCCCCACGGACCTTCCCCTACACGCGGAAGCGCGGGAGATCGTGTTCGACTTTCTTGAAGGTTACGACCTGCTGGGAGCGTTCTGGACGACGGTGCAGCTCACCGTCCTCTCGGCCGTCGGCTCCCTGATCTGGGGCACCCTGCTGGCCGGCATGCGGGTCGGCCCGGTGCCGCTGATGCGCGGTTTCGGCACCGCCTACGTCAATATCGTGCGGAACATCCCGCTGACCGTGATCATTCTGTTCGCCTCGCTCGGCCTGAGCCAGACCCTCGGCATCAACCTGGGCGCGAGTGCCTTCGACGACATCAACTTCCGCCTGGCGGTGCTCGGTCTGACCGCCTACACCTCGGCGTTCGTGTGCGAGGCGCTGCGCTCCGGCATCAACACCGTGCCGGTCGGGCAGGCGGAGGCGGCCCGGGCGATCGGGTTGAGCTTCACCCAGGTGCTGTCGCTGATCGTGCTGCCGCAGGCGTTCCGCTCGGTGGTCGGCCCGCTGACCAACGTGCTGATCGCGCTGACGAAGAACACCACGGTGGCCGCCGCGATCGGTGTCGCCGAGGCAGCGGCGCTGATGAAGAAGATGATCGAGAACGAGGCCCAACTCCTGGCGATCTCCGCGGTGTTCGCCTTCGGGTTCGTGTGCCTGACGCTGCCGACCGGTCTGATCCTGGGCTGGGTGGGCAAGAAGGTGGCGGTGAAACGATGAGTTCGGTCCTCTACGACGCCCAGGGCCCGCGCGCGAAGCGGCGCAACGTCCTGTACACGGTGGTCTTCGCCGTCGTCTTCGCCGCCGTCCTGTGGTGGGTGTTCAAGACGCTCGACGACAAGGACCAGCTCGCCTGGGAGAAGTGGAAGCCCTTCTTCAGTGGCACGGAGGCGTGGTCGACGTATCTGTGGCCGGGCCTGGAGAACACGCTGAAGGCCGCCGCCCTCGCCATGCTGATCTCGCTGCCGCTGGGCGCGCTGTTCGGCATCGCGCGGCTGTCGGACCACAAGTGGGTACGGGTACCGGCCGCGGTGGTGGTGGAGTTCTTCCGGGCCATCCCGGTCCTGGTGCTGATGATCTTCGGGGTGGCGCTGTACTCCGAGTACACGAACGTCAGCTCGGACGACCGCCCGCTGTACGCGGTGGTCACGGGTCTGGTCCTCTACAACTCCTCGGTCCTCGCCGAGATCGTCCGCGCGGGCATCCTGTCGCTGCCCAAGGGCCAGCACGAGGCGGCGATGGCGGTCGGGCTGCGCAAGAACCAGGCGATGCGGTTCATCCTGCTGCCGCAGGCGGTCACCGTGATGCTGCCGGCGATCGTCAGCCAGCTGGTGGTGATCGTGAAGGACACCGCCCTGGGCGGCGCGGTCCTCACCTTCCCCGAACTGCTCGCCTCGGTCTCGCCGATGAGCTCGTACTACGGCGCCAACACCATCGCCAGCTTCACGATCGTCGCGGTCATCTACATCGCGATCAACTTCGCCCTGACGTCCTTCGCGAGCTGGCTGGAGGGCCGGCTGCGGCGCGGCAAGAAGTCGACGGGCGCGGTGATCCCGCCGGCGGCGGTGGCCGACATGGCGTCGACGGGTGCGGGCGACGGCTCCACCTGACATGACGCCGAACTGACACAGGATCAACTCGTATGGCCTACGCGGGGGCAGTGGCATGATCGCCACTGCCCCCGTCGCTTGACGCGAACTCCGGCAGTAGGTTGCATACGTTCTGTGATCGTGCACCCTGCTCCACCTGTCGGTTCCCCACCGTTCGTCAGGACTTCCCGTACGTCCCCTTGGACGCGGCTTCGGGCAGGGGGCACCGCACCGTGGACCCGGTGATCATCGTCGGAGCGGGGCCGGTCGGGCTCACGCTCGCCCTCGCGCTGGCCCGCCAGGAGGTGCCGTCGGTCGTCCTGGACGAGGGCCCCGGCAAGGACGAGCCCCGCCCGGCCCGCACGGTCGTGCTGCGCGAGGACACCACCGCGCTGCTGGAACGCCTCACCGGCGCCCCGCTCGACCAGGCCGGCACGCACTGGCACGGCTGGCGCTCGATGCGCCGCAAGCAGCTCCTGCGCGAGGTCACCTTCGGCCCGGGCACGGCGGAGGACCCGGCGGGCACCCCGGACGCCGTCGCCGACGACTTCGCGGGCCCCGCCCCGCTGCACCTCGCCCAGCACGTCCTCACCGCCGCCCTGCGTACGGCGCTGGCGGCCGAGCCGCTGGTCAAGGTGGCCGTGGACAGCCGCCTGGACTCCCTCGAACAGGAGCCGTCGGGCGTCACCGCCCACACCCGCGGCCCCAAGGGCACGTGGTGGCGCGGGAGTTACCTGGTCGGCTGCGACGGCCCCCGCTCCACGGTCCGCAAACTCGCCGACATCCGCTTCCCGGGCCGTACCGCCGTGGAACGGCACGCCGTCGCCGCCCTGCGCGCCGAACTCCCGTGGCCCGGCGAAGCGTTGCTGCACCGGTCGCCGCCGTGGCGTCAGAGTGGCCCGGCGGCCGGGGAGATCACGGCCCGGCCACTGCCCGACGGCGTCTGGCGGCTGGACTGGCTGCTGCCGCCGGGCAAGGACCTGGTCACACCGGAACTGCTGGTGGCCCGCATCCGCGAGACCCTGGCGGGCTGGCACGGCGGCACCACACCGCCGTACGACCTGCTCGACACCGGCGTGCACACCGTGCACCACCGTCTCGCCCGCCGCTGGCGCTCCGGCCGCGTGTTCCTCGCCGGGGACGCGGCCCACCTGCTGGGCGCCCTCGGCACCCAGGGCCTGGACGAGGGCCTCCGTGACGCCGACAACCTCGCCTGGAAACTCGCGCTCGCCTGGCACCACGGCCCGCGCGAGGCGCTCCTCGACAGCTACCAGTCGGAGCGCCGCGCGGCCGTCGCGACCCGGCTGCGCGCCGCCGACCAGGTCCTTCCGGTACTGCGCGGCGGCGGCGGACTGCGCGCGTACGTCCCCGGCTCCGCCCGCGGCCACGAGGGCCTGCTCACCGACGGCCACCTGGGACGCGGCGTCCTGGGCGCGCCGGGGGCGTACGCCGATTCCCCGCTCGCACCACCACGCACCGATGCGACGACTCCGGTGGACACGGAGCCGGGCGCCCCGGTCACCGACGTCCAGGTGACGGCCGAGGACGGCTCGTCCGTACGACTGCGGGACCGCCTCGGCCGCGGGGCGCTGCTCGTGCTGCTGATCGCCCCGGGCACGGGGGTGTGGGAGCGCAAGCACTGGGTGTCGGCGGGCATCATGCCGCGCCTGGCGGCGGCGGTGACGGCCCTGCCGCACACCGCGGAACTCCTGGTCACGGAGGCATACCCGGGCGCCGCCCCGCACACGGTCCTGCTCATCCGCCCGGACGGCCACCTGGTCACGGCGTTCAGCGGGGTACGCCCGGCCGACCTGTACGAGGCGGCGGAGGCGACCCTCGGCGGCCCGACGGCGACCCGCACGGAGGCGACGACGAGCCCCGGCTGATCCGGGGCAGGGGGCGTGCACCGCGGGTACGCGCCCCTGCCGGTCCGCATGGTGAGGCCGGATTGACCGGCAGGCACCACCGTGGTGTACTCCGGATCGTGACCGACACCTGTGTACGTCTGTGGCGGAGGGTCCACATGGACTTCTTCCGCTATGCGGGCTGCGTGTGTCGTCCGTCCTGCTGAATTCGCATCCTTCTTTTGTCCTTTGATCTCGGCTTCCCAGATCAAGGCGCGCGCACTTTCTCGCTTTGCGCGCCCTCATGCGCATCCAGGACGGTAACCGTTGTCTGCACCTCGCTCCGCTTCCCCTTCCCCTGCCGCTCCCGTGGCCGCCCCCACCCAGGCGGACCTCCTCGACTTCGTCCGCCGCACGGCCGCGGACACCGAACTGATCGCCTCACTCCCGCTGGACCCCGAGGGCCGTACGTGGGTCCGCCTGGAGGGCCCCGGCGGCAGCGAGGCATGGCTGATCGGCTGGCCGCCCGGCACCGGCACGGGTTGGCACGACCACGCCGACTCGGTGGGCGCGTTCCTCACGGCCGCGGGCGAGCTGAAGGAGAACTCGCTCGCCGCCCGGCTGCCCACCGACGGCTGGCAGACCCTCGAACTCACGGAGGGCGTCGACCGCGAACGCCACCTGCCCACGGGCAAGGGCCGCGCCTTCGGCCAACACCACGTGCACGAGGTCCTCAACGAGTCCTCCGAGCACCACGCCATCTCCGTCCACGCCTACTACCCACCCCTCCCCCAGATCCGCCGCTACTCCCGTACGGGCCAGATCCTCCGCCTGGAACAGGTGGAACGTCCGGAGGACTGGCAGTGAGCGGGGCGGGGGTTGGGGTTGAGGCGGCCGTCAAGGTTGAGGCCGGTGTTGGGACCGAGGCTGGGGCCGGCGGCGAACACCCGCCGGGCATCGACGAGTTGCTCGAACGCGTCCGCGCGACGCTCGACCGCGTCGACCCGTCGGAGGCGTACCGGGCGGCCCGGCACGGCGACGCCCTGCTGGTCGACATACGCTACGCGGCCCTGCGCGACCGCGACGGCCTCATCCCCGGCGCCCTGGTGATCGAACGCAACGAACTGGAATGGCGCCTGGACCCCCGGGGCAGCCACCGGGCCCCCGAGGCAACGGACCACGACCTCCGCATAGTCGTCATCTGCAACGAGGGCTACGCCTCTTCCCTGGCCGCGGCCTCCCTCCACCAACTGGGACTGCACCGGGCGACGGATCTGGTGGGAGGGTTTCAGGCTTGGCGGGGAGCGGGGCTGCCGGTGGTGCGGTAGAGAGGGTGGGCGGGCCGGGTGACGCCTTGGCAGGAGCCGACGCGTCACGGGCATGCCATCGCCGAGGCCAAGCTTCACGGCACTGTTGACCGGGCTCGACCGGCCCGTACTCAGCTGCCCTCCAGCTCCACCCCTTCCAAGTCCTCCCCCTCCTCCTCCAACGCCCGCCGGACCACCCGCAGGGCCGTCCCCTCGGAGTACCCCTTGCGGGCGAGCATTCCGGCCAGGCGGCGCAGGCGCTTGTCGCGGTCGAGGCCGCGGGTGGAGCGGAGTTTGCGGTCGACGAGTTCGCGTGCGGTCGCCTCCTCCTGCTCGGTGTCGAGGCGTCCCACCGCCTCGTCGATCAGTGCCGAGTCCACGCCCTTGGTCCGCAACTCCCGTGCCAGCGCCCGCCGGGCGAGCCCCCGGCCGTGGTGCCGGGACTCCACCCAGGCGTCCGCGAAGGCGCTGTCGTTGATCAGTCCGACCTCCTCGAACCGGGACAGCACCTGCTCCGCCGCGTCGTCCGGGATCTCCCGCTTGCGCAGGGCGTCGGCGAGTTGCTTCCGCGTGCGCGGGGTCCCGGTGAGCAGTCGCAGGCAGATCGCCCGCGCCTGCTCGACCGGGTCCCGCGGGGGCTCCGCCTGCTCGGCCCTCGACGAGCGAGGCGAGCCTCCGTCCTGTGCGCCGGCGCCCGGTTCCCCGAACCGCCGCCGCCCGCCGCGCCGTCGCCCCGCACCACGGCCCGACGGCTCGGGCAGTTCCTCCGGGACAGCACCGTCCCCGCCGTACGGCCGACCTTCGTCGCCCGACCGTCTACCACCGCGCCCCCCGTAGGCGCCCCGGCCGCCCTCACCCCTGTCGGCCTCCTCGGCGTACGACGGCCGCCACTCGCCCCCCGTGTCGTCGCCCCCCGTGTCGTCGCCGCCTCCGCTGAACCCCCGGTCGCCCCCGGGGCCCCGTCCCCGCGGAGCGACCTCGTACTCGGTCCAGTCGGTTCGTCGTGTCATACGGCGGCTACTTCGCCGCCGTGGCCTTGGCCTTCGGCGCCTTGGCCGCGGGCGCGGGCACCGTCTTGGCGTCGTCGGCCGGGGCGACCGTGACGGCCGCGTCCGCGCCCGGCTGTGCGGCGGGCTCCTCGGGACGGACGCCGACGCCCAGCTTCTCCTTGATCTTCTTCTCGATCTCGTTGGCCAGGTCGGGGTTGTCCTTGAGGAAGTTGCGCGCGTTCTCCTTGCCCTGGCCGAGCTGGTCGCCCTCGTACGTGTACCAGGCGCCGGCCTTGCGGACGAAGCCGTTCTCCACGCCCATGTCGATCAGGCCGCCCTCGCGGCTGATGCCGTGGCCGTAGAGGATGTCGAACTCGGCCTGCTTGAAGGGCGGGGCGACCTTGTTCTTGACGACCTTGACGCGGGTGCGGTTGCCGACCGCGTCGGTGCCGTCCTTCAGCGTCTCGATACGGCGGATGTCGAGGCGCACCGAGGCGTAGAACTTCAGCGCGCGGCCACCGGTCGTGGTCTCCGGGGAGCCGAACATCACGCCGATCTTCTCGCGGAGCTGGTTGATGAAGATCGCGGTGGTCTTGGACTGGTTGAGCGCGCTGGTGATCTTCCGCAGGGCCTGGCTCATCAGCCGGGCCTGGAGGCCGACGTGGCTGTCGCCCATCTCGCCCTCGATCTCCGCGCGCGGGACGAGCGCGGCGACGGAGTCGATGACGATGAGGTCGAGGGCGCCGGAACGGACCAGCATGTCCACGATCTCCAGGGCCTGCTCGCCGTTGTCCGGCTGGGACAGGATCAGGTTGTCGATGTCGACGCCGAGCTTCTTCGCGTACTCGGGGTCGAGGGCGTGCTCCGCGTCCACGAACGCGACCTGGCCACCGGCCTTCTGCGCGTTCGCCACCGCGTGCAGCGTCAGGGTCGTCTTGCCGGAGGACTCCGGGCCGTACACCTCCACCACTCGGCCGCGCGGCAGACCGCCGACGCCGAGGGCGACGTCCAGTGCGGTCGACCCGGTGGGGATGACCTCGATGGGCTCGTTCGGCCGCTCGCCGAGGCGCATCACCGCGCCCTTGCCGAATTGCCGTTCAATCTGTGCGAGCGCGGCGTCCAGCGCCTTCTCGCGGTCGGTTCCTGCCATGGGTTCCACCCGATTTGCTTGAGTCGATCGCTTCACGTCAAAGACGCTAACGCCTGCCACTGACAACGCGCCTCGACGCCCGTCCGGCCTGTGGATAACTCAGGCACTTCCCGGGTCAAACCCCGCCGAAGCGACCGCCGAGAGCCGGGCCGGAGCCTCCATCTGAATGGATGTTCGATTTTCGTGTCAAGCGCACCACGCGGCACCTCTCCCACGACATTCCCGCACCCCGGCCCCCACCGGAACGCCCCCTACGACGGCGAGGAGGACGACGAGGACGAGGCCCCGCCATCGGAACGGGCCCCGTTCCGACCCGCCGCCCGCCGCCCCGCCCACAACCGCCGCACGCCCCCGAGGAAGCCCCCCGACCCGGTGCTGCGATGCCCGTGCACCCGCGGGTCGTCCGTGACGTCGTACCGCTTCACGTACGCGCCCAGGAACGCCTGGAGCGTGGCGACCGCCGGGATCGCGATCAGCGCGCCCACCGCGCCGAGGAGGGCGGTGCCCGCGATGACCGATCCGAAGGCCACCGCGGGGTGGATGTCGACGGACTTCGCGGTCAGCTTGGGCTGGAGGACGTAGTTCTCGAACTGCTGGTAGATGACCACGAAGACCAGCACCCACACGGCGTACCAGGGGTTCTCGGTGAACGCGATCAGCATGGGCAGCGCGCCCGCGAGATAGGTGCCGATGGTGGGGATGAACTGGGAGACGAACCCGACCCACACGGCGAGCACGGGCGCGTACGGGATCTCCAGGATCTGGAGCAGGATGTAGTGCGCGATGCCGGAGATCAGCGCCATCAGGCCGCGCGAGTAGATGTAACCGCCGGTCTTGTTGACGGCGATCTCCCACGCGCGCAGTACCTCGGTCTGCTTGGCGGGCGGCAGCACGGAGCACAGCGCGCGCCGCAGCCGCGGCCCGTCGGCGGCGAAGTAGAACGAGAACAGGGTGATCGTCAGCGCCTGGAAGAGCCACCCGAGCACCTGGGCGGACACGTCCAGGACGCCCGTGGCGCCGTTCTGGACGTACTTCTGCAGCCAGTCGGAGTGCAGCAGGTTGTTCTGGATGTCGACCCGCTTGAGGTCACTGTGGAACGTCGTGTTGACCCACTGGATGACGGAGTCCAGATACTCCGGGAACCCCTCGATCATCTTGACGATCTGCCCGGCCAGCATCGAACCGAGCAACGTGAAGAAGCCCGCGACGACGACGAGCACGGCGAAGAAGACGAGAAAGGCGGCCAGCCCCCGGCGCATGCCGCGCCTGGCCATCCAGCTCACCGCGGGTTCGATGGCGAGCGCCAGGAAGAACGCGATGAGGATGTTGATCAGCAGCCCGGTGAGCTGGTGGAACGCCCAGGTCCCCAACTGGAAGGCGGCGAGCAGCGCGAGCGCGAGCACCAGCGCCCGAGGCAACCAGCGCGGCATGCGCTCACGCACCGAGCCGCCCGCTGTCGACGCCGGCGGAGCGGCGGGCGGGGTCGTGTCGGACTGCTGGTCGACCTCTGCGGTCTCGTCTCTCGGGGCCACGGTGCAAGTCTCGCCCACGCCACCGACATCCGGTCACCGCCCCCGGGGATCTTCACGCCCCGTGACAGACCCGTGATGACGCCCACCCCGCACGAAGGACGCCCCGTCCGGGCCCCCTCACCTCTTGTGCTGGGGCACGTCCTGGACCGCGCACACCACCCGCCACACGTCCTTGGCCTCCCAGCCGGCGTCCAGTGCCTCGTGCACCGTACGGCCGCCGAGTTCCGCCATCACGTGGTCGCGCGCGAAGGAGTCGGCGTACCCCGCACCGAAGTGATCCGCCATCCGCTGCCAGAAGACCGTCAACCGCATGACTCCAGTATCCCGCTCCTGGGGGTGGGCCCTCGCCGGGACCGCTTGCCGAGAACGCTTTCCGTCCTACGGTCTGACGCATGGCCGAAACTGGAGCTTCCCCACTCCCCCCGACGCGTTCCGCGCTCACGCGCGCGGAGCACTTCGTCTGGCTCACCGCGCGCGTGCTGGAGCAGCGCCGCTTCGCGTACCACTTCATCGACGGCGGCGACGGCGGCGCAGACGCGGTGGAGACCGCACTGGCCGCCTACCGCAACGAGGACGACGGATACGGCCACGCGCTCGAACCCGACCTGCGCGGCCCGACGAGCCAGCCCCTGCACACCGCGCACGCCCTGCACGTACTGGACTCGATCGGCCGCTGCGGCGGCCAGCGGGTGGAACGCGTCTGCCGCTACCTGACCTCCGTCTCCACCCCCGACGGCGCCCTCCCCGCGGTCCACCCCAGCCAGCGCGGCTACCCGGCCGCCCCCTTCGTCCCGATCCCCGACACCCCCACCAGCTCCCTCCTGGCCACCGCCCCCGTAGTGGGCCTCCTGCACCGCAACGAGGTGTGGCACGCCTGGCTCTTCCGCGCCACGGACTTCTGCTGGCAGGCCATCGAATCCCTGCAATCGACCCACCCCTACGAGGCCGAGGCCGCCGTGGCCTTCCTGGACTCGGCCCCCGACCGCTCCCGCGCCCAAACAGCGGCCGACCGCCTCGGCCGCCTGGTACGCGACCAGAACCTGGTGGCCCTGACCCCGGCCCACCTCAAGGACCCCCCGGTCTCCCCCGGCTACGCCCCCACCGAGCACCACTTCCCCCACAACTTCGCCCCCACCCCCAACTCCCTGGCCCGAGCCTGGTTCACGGACGAAGAAATGACCCACTCCCTGAACCTCCTGACCACCCAACAACACCCCGACGGCGGCTGGCCCATCACCTGGCACCAGTGGTCCCCCACCCCCACCCAGGAATCCCGCCCCCGCATCACCCTGGACGCCCTCCTGACCCTCCGCGCATACGGCCGCCCCCTCACCTGACCCCAAACGCACGGCCGGCCGCGTACGGCGACAAGGGGACGGCACGGGGGTGTCCGCCCGCAGCGGCTGGCGCGTCAACAAACAGCACCAATGCACCAGTACCGATTCCGCGCCAGACCGAGGACGGATACCCCCGTGGCGGCCCCGACCCCCAACAAACGCAAGGCGCCCCACAGACGCCGCGACACCCAAAGAACGACCGGCCGCCCCACCCACCCAGGGGCGCGGGGAACTGCGCGAGCAACCCCCACCGACCCCGCACAGGCCGCCGCAGGCACCCAGCACAAGCCGCCGCAGGCACCAGCACAAACCACAGCCAGACACCCACCCCCACCCCCAAACCCCCAGCTCACCCCCACTGTCAGTGCCAGGGTGCACGATGGACCCATGACCCGAGCCCCAACCCCCTTCTCCCCCGCAACCACCGCCTGGTTCACGGCGGCGTTCCACACCCCCACCACCGCCCAGTCGGGCGCATGGCACGCCATCGCCCAGGGCTCGGACGTCCTCGTAGTCGCCCCCACCGGCTCCGGCAAAACCCTCGCCGCCTTCCTCGCGGCGCTGGACCAGCTCACCTCCACACCCCCACCCGCGGACCCCAAAAAACGCTGCCGGGTCCTGTACATCTCCCCCCTCAAGGCCCTGGCAGTGGACGTGGAGAAGAACCTCCGCAGCCCCCTGACCGGCATCCGCCAGGAAGCCGTCCGCCTCGGCCTCCCCGAACCGGAGGTCAGGGTCGGCATCCGCTCCGGCGACACCCCGCCCAGCGAGCGCCGCGCCCTGTCCACCCGCCCCCCGGACATCCTGATCACCACCCCCGAGTCGCTGTTCCTGATGCTGACGTCGGCCACGCGCGAGGCACTGACCGGCGTCGAGACGGTGATCCTGGACGAGGTGCACGCGGTGGCGGGCACCAAGCGCGGCGCCCACCTGGCGCTCTCCCTGGAGCGCCTGGACGAACTCCTCCCGAGGCCGGCCCGCCGCATCGGCCTCTCGGCGACGGTCCGCCCGGTGGACGAGATCGCCCGCTACCTGTCCCCCCGCCGCAAGGTGGAGATCGTCCAGCCGAAGTCCGACAAGGAGTTCGACCTCTCCGTGGTGGTCCCGGTGGAGGACCTGGGCGAGCTGGCGGGCTCCCCGGTGTCGGACAGCGGCGAGGCAGCCGAGAAGCCCTCGATCTGGCCCCACGTCGAGGAGAAGATCGCCGACCTGGTCCAGTCCCACCGCTCCACCATCGTGTTCGCCAACTCCCGCCGCCTGGCCGAACGCCTCTGCAACCGCCTGAACGAGATCGCGTACGAGCGGGCCACCGGCGAACCCCTGGCCGAACACCACGCACCCGCCGAGCTGATGGGCGGCTCCGGCGCCGCCCAGGGCGCACCTCCGGTCATCGCCCGCGCCCACCACGGCTCGGTCTCCAAGGAACAGCGCGCCCTCGTCGAGGAGGACCTCAAGGCGGGCCGTCTCCCCGCCGTGGTGGCCACCTCCAGCCTGGAACTGGGCATCGACATGGGCGCGGTGGACCTCGTCGTACAGGTCGAGTCGCCGCCCTCCGTGGCGTCCGGCCTCCAGCGGGTGGGCCGCGCGGGGCACCAGGTGGGCGCCGTCTCCACGGGCGTGGTCTTCCCGAAGTACCGCGGCGACCTCGTCCAGGCCGCGGTCGTCACCGAGCGCATGCGCACCGGGGCGATCGAGTCCCTCAGAGTTCCGGCCAACCCCCTGGACGTGCTGGCCCAGCACATCGTGGCGATGACGGCCCTGGACACCTGGCAGTTCGACGACCTCCTCGCCACGGTCCGCCGCGCGGCGCCCTTCGCCGCCCTCCCCGAGTCGGCCTTCACCGCGGTCCTGGACATGCTCGCGGGCCGCTATCCGTCGGACGCCTTCGCGGAGTTGCGCCCGCGCGTGGTGTGGGACCGCGTCGCGGGCACGGTCACCGGACGCCCCGGCGCCCAGCGGCTGGCCGTCACCTCCGGGGGCACCATCCCGGACCGCGGCCTGTTCGGGGTCTTCCTGGCGGGCGCGGATCCCAAGAAGGGCGGCGGCCGGGTCGGCGAGCTGGACGAGGAGATGGTGTACGAGTCGCGCGTGGGCGACGTCTTCACCCTCGGCACCAGCTCCTGGCGCATCGAGGACATCACCCGCGACCGCGTCCTGGTCTCCCCCGCCCCGGGCGTACCGGGCCGGCTCCCCTTCTGGAAGGGCGACCAGCTCGGCCGCCCGCTCGAACTGGGCCGCGCGGTGGGCGCGTTCCTGCGCGAGGTCGGCGCCCTGTCCAAGGAGGACGCCCGCCTCCGCCTCCTCGCCGCGGGCCTCGACGCCTGGGCGGCGGACAACGTCGTGTCCTACCTGGCCGAGCAGCGCGAGAGCTGCGGCCATGTCCCGGACGACCGCACGATCGTCGTCGAGCGCTTCCGGGACGAGCTGGGCGACTGGCGGGTCGTCGTGCACTCCCCGTTCGGCGCCCAGGTGCACGCCCCGTGGGCGCTCGCGCTCGGCGCCCGGCTCGCCGAGCGGTACGGCATGGACGCCCAGGTGATGCACGCCGACGACGGCATCGTGCTGCGCCTGCCCGACGCCGACCTGATGGGCCTGGACCTCCTCGACCAGGAGCCGGCGAAACCGGGCACCGCCTTCGGCACACCAGGCACGGAGTACGACACCGACCAGGCCCCCGTAGGCGCCGCGGACGTCGTCTTCGACAAGGGCGAGGTCGACCAGGTCGTCACCGACCAGGTCGGCGGCTCGGCCCTGTTCGCGTCCCGTTTCCGCGAGTGCGCCGCCCGCGCGCTGCTGCTGCCGCGCCGCAGCCCCGGCAAGCGCACCCCGCTGTGGCAGCAGCGTCAGCGCGCGGCCCAACTGCTCCAGGTGGCAAGCGAGTTCGGCTCGTTCCCGATCGTCCTGGAAGCGGTCCGCGAATGCCTCCAGGACGTCTTCGACGTCCCCGGGCTCGCGGAGCTGATGGGCGACATCGAGTCCCGCAAGGTACGGCTCGTCGAGGTCACCACCCCCGAACCGTCCCCCTTCGCGCGCTCGCTGCTGTTCGGGTACGTGGCCCAGTTCCTCTACGAGGGCGACTCCCCGCTCGCCGAGCGCCGCGCCGCCGCCCTGTCGCTGGACTCGCGGCTGCTGGCCGAGCTGCTCGGCCAGGCGGAGCTGCGCGAACTGCTCGACGCCGACGTCCTGGCGGAACTGGAACGGGAGTTGCAGTGGCGCACCGAGGACCGGCGCGCCAAGGACACCGAAGGTGTCGCGGACCTCCTGCGGCTGCTCGGTCCGCTCACGGACGCGGAGCTGGCCGAGCGCGGCGCCGCACCGCACTGGGCCCCGGAACTGGCCGCGGCCCGCCGGGCCATCAGGGTCCGTATCGCCGGCACCGAGCACTGGGCGGCCATCGAGGACGCGGGCCGCCTGCGCGACGCGCTCGGCACGGCGCTGCCGGTCGGCGTGCCGGAGGCGTTCACGGAACCCGTCAAGGACCCGCTCGGCGACCTCCTGGCCCGCCATGCGCGCACCCACGGCCCGTTCACGTCGGCCGCGGCGGCGGCCCGCTTCGGCCTGGGAGTGGCGGTCACCGAGGGCGCACTGCACCGCCTCGCCGCAACAGGCCGCGTCGTACAAGGAGAGTTCCGCCCGGCCGGCATCGGCCAAGAATGGTGCGACGCGACAGTGCTACGACGCCTGCGCCGCCGTTCCCTCGCGGCGCTGCGGCACGAGCTGGAGCCGGTACCGCCCGCCGCGCTGGCCCAGTTCCTGCCGCAGTGGCAGCACCTGGGCAGCGGCCACACGCTGCGCGGCGTCGACGGGCTGGTGCGCGCCGTCGAGCAGTTGCAGGGCGCGTCGGTGCCCGCGTCCGCCCTGGAGAAGCTCGTCCTGCCGTCCCGCGTGGCGCACTACACGCCCGCGATGCTCGACGAACTCACCGCGGCCGGCGAGGTGGTGTGGGCGGGCGCGGGCGCCCTGCCCGGCAAGGACGGCTGGGTCTCGCTCTACCTGGCCGACACCGCCCCACTGCTGCTGCCCACCCCGCACCCGCTGGAGCCGACGGCCCTGCACCAGTCGGTCCTGGACACCCTGTCCGGGGGCTACGGCCTGTTCTTCCGCCAGATCGCCGACCAGGTCCGCGCCACCACCCACCCGGACGCGACCGATCCCCAACTCGCCGACGCCCTCTGGGACCTGGCCTGGTCGGGCCGGCTCACGAACGACACGCTCGCCCCGATGCGTGCTCTGCTCGGCTCCGGCCGCACCGCGGGCGCCACCGCCCACCGCGCGCGGCGCACGGTCCCGCGCGGCCGGTACGGCTCCCTGACCGCCGCCGCGCGCCCCCAGTCCCGTACGGGCCCGCCGACCGTCGCGGGCCGCTGGTCCCTGCTGCCGCCCCGCGAGGGCGACGCGACCGTACGCGCCCACGCGCTGGCCCGCACCCTGCTCGACCGGCACGGCGTGGTCACCCGGGGCGCGGTCGCCGCGGAGGGCGTCGAGGGCGGCTTCTCGGCGACGTACCGGATCCTGTCCGCGTTCGAGGACAGCGGCCAGGCCCGGCGCGGTTACGTCGTCGAGGGGCTCGGCGCGGCCCAGTTCGCGATGGACGGCGCGGTGGACCGCCTGCGCGCGGCGGCAACCGCCCGCGACCGCGCCGAACTCCTGCCCACCGCACCGGGCCACACCCCCGGCCTCCCCCAAGCGGCGGCACCGAACGACCACCACCCGAACCACCCACCCCATCGCACCCACTCCGCCCCCTCCCCCCGCGCCCTGGTCCTGGCCGCCGCGGACCCGGCCAACGCCTACGGCGCGGCGCTCCCCTGGCCCGAGCCGCCCACCGGAGCCGGGCACAAGCCGGGCCGGAAGGCGGGCTCCCTGGTGGTGCTGGTCGACGGCGAACTGACGCTCTACCTGGAGCGGGGCGGCAAGACCCTGCTGGCCTGGCCCACCGCCCCGGACACCCCGGCCCACCAGGACGACCGGCTGCGCACGGCCGCCGAGACCCTGTCCGCAGCCGCCCGCGCGGGCACCCTCGGCACGGTCACGGTGGAACGCGTGAACGGCACCGCCGCGCTCACCTCCCCCTTCGGCACCGTCCTGGAAACAGCCGGCTTCATCGCGACCCCGCGGGGGCTGCGCATACGCGCGTGAGAGCAACAGCGCGCCGAGCGCGAGCGCCACACCGCCGTGCCACCCTGGAGCCATGCCCGAAGGCGACACCGTCCACCAGGTCGCGCGGCGGCTGCACACCGCCCTCGCGGGCAAGGTGCTGGTCCGGTGCGACCTGCGGGTGCCGCGGTTCGCGACGGCGGATCTCACCGGCCGTACGGTCCTGGAGGTCACCCCGCGCGGAAAGCACCTCCTCACGCGCGTGGAGGGCGGCCTCACCCTGCACTCCCACCTCCGTATGGACGGCGCGTGGAAGGTGTACGAGCCCGGCGGGCGCTGGAGCGGCGGCCCCACGCACCAGATCCGCGCCATCCTGGGGAACACCGACCGCACGGCCGTGGGCTACCGCCTCCCCGTCCTCGAACTGCTGCGCACCGCCGACGAACACCGCGCGGTCGGCCACCTCGGCCCCGACCTCCTGGGCCCCGGCTGGGACCCGGACCGCGCCCTCGCCAACCTCCTCACGGCCCCGGCCCGCCCCCTCGGCGAGGCGCTCCTGGACCAGCGCAATCTCGCGGGCATCGGCAACGTCTACAAGAGCGAGCTGTGCTTCCTCCTCCACGCGACCCCCTGGCTGCCCGTCGGCGACCTCCCCGCCGAGCAGACGGCCCGGCTGCCCGCCCTGGCCAAGCGGCTCCTGGAGGCGAACCGCGACCGCCCGGTCCGCAGCACCACCGGCCGCCCCGGTCAGGACCTCTTCGTGTACGGCCCCCCCCCCCGCCCCTGCCTGCGCTGCGGCACCCCGATCCGCACCGCCGACCAGGGCGACGGCACCCGCGCCCGCCCCACGTACTGGTGCCCGAACTGCCAGCAGGGACCGCCCCCGCCCGGCAGAACATCGAGCAGCACGTCCGGCAGGACACCCGCCCCCACACCCCCCCCCCCCCCGCCCGTAACCCCCCCCC
>LJCV01000050.1 GCA_001298575.1 Actinobacteria bacterium OK074 | reverse complement strand
GCGGAGGCGGCGGCCGGCCGCAGCAGCGCCAGGGCCAGGGGCAAGGCCAGGGCGGCGGCGGCCAGGGCCGTTCCGGCGGGGCTCCGCGGCAGGCGGCGCCTCCGGCGAACAGCGCGATGGCGGACGCCTTGCGGAAGGCGGGGCTGCTCGATCCGCACAAGGGCCGCCGCTGAGGTCCGAGGTCCGTCGAGCCGGGCCGGGTCCCCGTCGTGTGCGGCGGAGGCCCGGCCCGGCACTCAACGCCCCGCGACAAACGGGTGGACCGCGGTGATCCGATCGGCACACTGATCGCATGACCGCATCGGATCCCAAGGCCGACCTTCAGGTGTATCTGCGGGACGCCCGCGACGTGCTGCTGTGGAAGCTGGACGGGCTGTCGGAGTACGACGTCCGCCGCCCCCTGACGCCGACCGGCACCAACCTGCTGGGGCTGGTCAAGCATCTGGCCGGGGCCGAAGCCCTGTACTTCGGCAGGGTCTTCGGCCGTCCGTTCGACGGCCCGCCGCTGTGGTTCACGGGCGACACCGAGCCCAACGCGGACCTCTGGGCGCGGGCCGACGAGTCCCGGGCGGAGATCGTCGGCCTGTACCGGCGGGCCTGCGCCCACTCCGACGGGACGATCGAGTCGCTGCCGCTCGACGCGCTCGGCCGCCTGCCCGGGGGAAACGAACAGACGCTGCACCGGATCCTCACGCACATGGTCGCCGAGACCCAGCGGCACGCCGGACACGCCGACATCGTCCGGGAGCTGCTCGACGGGGCGGTGGGGCAGCGGCCGGACGGCCCCAACATGGCGCCCGGCGACCCGTCGGCGTGGGCGGAGCATCGCGGCCGGGTCGAGAGGGCGGCCAAGGAGGCCGGGCGCGAGGGGAGTTGAGGGGGCCGTGACTTCCGAAAAGGCTCCGCCGCCCCGCCCCCGCCCCCGCCCCCGCTCCCGCTAGACCTCCGTCACCTTGCCCTGAGCGACCTCCAGGCGGCGGGTCACCCGGACCGCGTCCAGCATCCGGCGGTCGTGGGTGACCAGCAGAAGTGTGCCCTCGTACGCGTCCATGGCCGACTCCAGCTGTTCGATGGCCGGGAGGTCGAGGTGGTTGGTGGGCTCGTCCAGGACCAGGAGGTTGACGCCCCTGCCCTGGAGGAGGGCCAGGGCGGCCCGGGTGCGTTCGCCGGGTGACAGGGTCGCCGCCGGGCGCAGCACGTGGTCCGCCTTGAGGCCGAACTTGGCCAGGAGGGTGCGGACTTCGGCCGGTTCGGTGTCGGGGACCGCCTCGTAGAACGCGTCCATGAGGGCTTCCGGGCCGTGGAAGAGCTTGCGGGCCTGGTCGACCTCGCCCACCAGGACGCCCGACCCGAGCGTCGCGTGGCCCGCGTCCAGCGGAAGCCGGCCGAGGAGCGCGGCCAGCAGCGTCGACTTGCCCGCGCCGTTCGCGCCCGTGACCGCCACCCGGTCCGCCCAGTCGATCTGGAGCGACACCGGGCCGAACGTGAAGTCGCCGCGGCGCACTTCCGCGTCCCGCAGGGTCGCGACCACCGCGCCCGAGCGCGGGGCGGACGCGATCTCCATGCGCAGCTCCCACTCCTTGCGGGGCTCCTCGACCACGTCCAGTCGTTCGATCATGCGCTGGGTCTGGCGGGCCTTCGCGGCCTGTTTCTCGCTCGCCTCGCTGCGGAACTTGCGGCCGATCTTGTCGTTGTCGTTGTTCGCCTTGCGCCGGGCGTTCTTGACGCCCTTGTCCATCCACGAGCGCTGCATCTGGGCGCGGTCCTGGAGGGCGCCGCGCTTGTCGGCGTACTCCTCGTAGTCGTCGCGGGCGTGCCGGCGGGCCACCTCGCGCTCCTCCAGGTAGGCCGCGTATCCGCCGCCGTACAGGTTGATCTGCCCCTGTGCCAGGTCGAGTTCGAGGACCTTGGTGACCGTGCGGGTGAGGAACTCGCGGTCGTGGCTGACGACGACCGTGCCCGCGCGCAGGCCGGAGACGAAGCGTTCGAGGCGTTCGAGGCCGTCCAGGTCGAGGTCGTTGGTCGGCTCGTCGAGGAGGAAGACGTCGTAGCGGGAGAGCAGCAGCGAGGCCAGGCCGGCGCGGGCGGCCTGGCCGCCGGAGAGGGACGTCATCGGCTGGTCCAGGTCCACGGACAGGCCCAGCGAGTCGGCGACCTCCTCGGCGCGTTCGTCGAGGTCGGCGCCGCCGAGGTCCAGCCAGCGCTCCAGGCTCACCGCGTACGCGTCGTCCGCGCCGGGGGTCCCGTCGACCAAGCCCTGGGTGGCCTCGTCCATGGTGCGCTGGGCCTCGGCCACGCCGGTGCGGCGGGCCAGGAACTCCCGTACGGTCTCGCCGGGGCGCCGCTCGGGTTCCTGCGGCAGATGGCCGACGGTCGCGGTCGGCGGGGAGAGTCTCAGTTCGCCCTCTTCGGGGGCAAGCAGCCCGGCGAACATCCTGAGCAGGGTGGATTTGCCCGCGCCGTTGGCACCGACGAGTCCGATCACGTCTCCGGGGGCGACCACGAGGTCGAGCCCGGTGAACAGCGAGCGGTCGCCGTGTCCGGCGGCGAGGTTCTTGGCGACGAGGGTGGCAGTCATCAGGCCGCCGATCCTAACGACTCCGCCCGGCATCCATGGCGTCGGCGTCGGGTGTCACGGTCGTGACCAGCACGCTTCCCGTGGTCCTGGCCACCGCGAACGACGCGCCCCGGGCCGCCTTCGGGTCGAGCGCGATGCGGTGCCGGCCGGGTTCGAGGACGCCGTCGAACGCCTCGTGGGTGTGGGTGCGGGAGAGGCGGTCGAGGCGGTAGCCGGTGACGCGGACCCGGCAGGTGACGGCGACCTCGACGAGCGCCTCGGTCCCGGTCGCGGTCAGGCCGGTGAGGCGGCGCGGTCCGGCGGGGCGGCGTTCGAGGGCGTGCTGGATCTGGGCGACGAGCAGCGGGGTGATCGGGGCGAGTCCTTCGACGTACGCCGGGTCGGCTCCGGCGCGCGCGAACGACGCCCGCACGGCGGCCCGTTCGCGTTCGTCGACGCCCCGGCCGAAGGCGACCGCGTCGTATCCGTGCAGTTCGTCGGCGGCGACGTCGCTCACGTCGTGCGCGATGTCCGCGCCGATGCCGATGGTGCGCAGCGCGGCGGCGAGCTTCCCGAGGACCGCGGCCCGGGCGCCGATCAGCAGCACCCGGCGGCGGGGGCCCGCGCCGCGTTCGAGGAGGGTGCCGAGCGCCTCGCGGTAGGCGTCGCCGCGGAAGCGGAACGGGCCGAGGCCGGGGTAGCCGTCGCGCTCCAGGTCGACGCGTTCGCCGGTCTGCCAGGCGAAGTCGCGCCACCGGAAGTCGTCGCCGTCCTTCTCGATGACGACGGTGACGGCGCCGCAGGCCAGGTCGGCGCACTCGGGGCAGCCGTAGACGAGGTACCGGCCCTCGGGCAGCGGGGCTTCGGTCTCCAGGAGCAGGCCGCGGATCTGCGCGGTAAAGATCGCGGGCGGGACGTCGGCGGCGAGCGGGGAGACGGCGTCGAGGTCGGCGAGGCGGTACAGCAGCGGGGTGCCGTCCACGACGAAGTCCACGAAATCGCGGTGGAGTTGGTGGTCGCCGTCGGCGAGCACGGCACCGGCACGCATGGCTGGCGCCAGGCCGAACGTCGCGTAAGGGGCGGACATGGGGGGAGTATTCCCAGCGGAGGGGTGTTGTGAGCATGGCGGGAGACATTCCGCTTCGGGGGGTCTGTGGGGCACGGTGCCCTGCGGCGGGCGGGGAGCACTCCGCTACGGTCGCCGCATGAATCGTGATCTCCGTGATGATGTGATCGTGGTGGGCGGCGGCGTCATAGGGCTGACGACGGCGGTCGTGCTGGCCGAGGGCGGCGCCCGGGTGCGGGTGTGGACCCGGGAGACCGCCGAGCGGACCACGTCGGCGGTGGCCGGCGGGCTGTGGTGGCCGTACCGGATCGAGCCCGCCGCGCTCGCCGGTGAGTGGGCGTTGGAGTCCCTCGCGGTGTACGAGGAGCTGGCCGGGCGTCCGGAGGAGACGGGGGTGCGGCTGGTCGAGGGGGTGCAGGGCGAGACCACGCTGGCGGGGCTCGGCCCGTGGGCCGCGCGGGTTCCGGGGCTGCGGACGGCAACCGCCGCCGAGTACGCGGGTGTTGGGCTGTGGGCGCGGCTGCCGCTGATCGACATGGCGGCCCATCTGCCGTGGCTGCGGGGGCGGTTGCTGGCGGCGGGCGGCACCGTGGTGGAACGGTCCGTCTCCGAGCTGGCGGAGGCGGCGGCCGAGGCGCCCGTGGTCGTCAACTGTTCGGGGCTCGGCGCACGGGAGTTGGTGCCCGACCCGGCCGTGCGTCCGGTGCGCGGACAGCTCGTCGTGGTGGAGAACCCGGGGATCACGACGTGGCTGACGTCGGCGGACCACACCTCGGACACCACCACGTACTTCCTGCCGCAGCCGGGCCGGCTGATCCTGGGCGGCACGGCCGAAGAGGACGACTGGTCGCTCACCCCGGACCCGCGCACCGCCGAGCGGATCCTCGCCCGCTGCACGGCCCTGCGGCCGGAGCTCGCCGGGGTCCGGGTCCTGGAGCACCGGGTGGGCCTGCGGCCGGCCCGCCCCACGGTCCGGCTGGAGCGTGAACTCCTGCCCGGCGGCCAGGTGTTGGTGCACAACTACGGGCACGGCGGCGGGGGTGTCACGGTGGCGTGGGGGTGTGCGCGGGAGGCGGCGGAGCTGGCGCGGGGGTGAGCGGGCGGCGGGCGGCTTCCGGCACGGTGTGTGTTCCCGTACCGGAAGCCGCCCGTCGCCGTCAGGCATGACACATCAGGCGTCAGACATCAGGCGTCAGCCGCAAAGCCGGCGCCCGTCGCCGTCAGGCACCAGACACCACGGCACACGCCTGGCGTCAGGCGTTACGGCAGACGCCGTGCCGCCCCCGGTCCCGTCACGCCGTCGAGTGCCGGTGCCTTCGTCGCGGCGGTGGGGGGTGCCGTCGTGCCCGCGGTCGCGCGGGCGAACGCGGCCGTGCCGCCGACCAGCGGGACGCTCGCCGATGTGCGGGACAGGTCGAGCGTCAGCGTGGGCGTGCTGGACGGCGGGTCGATCAGGTCGCGGTCCGTGCCGGCGACGATCAGGGCGAGCCGGTGGCCCTTGGGCACGACGTGGTCCGTGGCGGCCAGGTCGAGCGTGATCGTGTACGGCTTGCCCGGCGTGAGCGAAACCCCTTGGTCCGAGGCGTAGTTGCCGAGATCGGCCCAACCCCGGCTGAACACCGTGTAGTCGACGTCGGCGGTCTTGGCCTGGGTCTCCTTGAAGCAGGCGCTGTCACCGGCGGTGCTCTCGCCCCAGCAGGTGCGGTTGGTCAGCGTGGTGATGCCCTCGGCGGAGTCGGAGTAGTCGCGGATGGTGTCGGGGCCGAGGTCGACAAGTACCGCGGAGAGATAGGCCGTTGACGTCGTCGGCGTGGCGGTCACGGTCACCTTGGCGGAGCCGGACAGCCGGAGGTCGGAGGTGAGCGGTCCGGTGGTGAAGCCAGCCTTCTCGGGTGTCGACTGGTCGACGTGCGCGGCCCAGTCGGTCTCGTCGAGGGTGGGGTCGTCCGTGAAGGTCTCGGTGCCCTTCGCCTTGCTCAACCCCAGGGTGCCGACGCCGGGTTGGGCGCCTTCGGCGGGCCGCAGCGTCGCGGTCCGGGTGCCGCTGGGCGGCCAGCTCGCCGACGTCACCCACTGGTCGGGGTGGCGTTCGATGTCGGCCATGGGTTCGCGGTCGATGCCGTTGGCGTAGCCGAGGAGTTCGTGGTCGAACCAGCGGTGCAGGGTGTCGACCCAGGCGCCGCGCCGGTAGTCGAAGGGGTCGACGTGGCCGGTCTGGGAGAGCCAGATCTTGCGCTCGACGCCGTTCTTGGCGAGCGCGTCCCACCACTGGCCGAACTCCTTGGTGCGGACGTTGAGGTCCTGCATGCCGTGCACGAGGAAGACGCTCGCCCTGACCTTGCTCGCGTCCTTCACGTAGTCGCGGGCGGTCCACAGCGGGGTCCAGTCGCCGCTGCGGGGTGCTCCGTCGACCAACTCCTGTTGTACGGCACCGCACTTGGCGTAGGCGTCGTCGCTCTCGACCGCGCCCGCGAGCCAGTCGGGGCCGGAGTCGTAGAGCGGGGCGCCCTGCGAGAAGTAGTAGTCGTACCAGGAGGAGATGCCGCTGATCGGCACGATCGTCTTCAGGCCCTTGACGCCGGTGGCGGCCACGCCGTTGGCGATGGTGGCGTCCCAACTCTTGCCGATCATCCCGGTGTTGCCGTTGGTCCAGCCGGCCGTGGCGGTGGTGGTGCCGGTGCGGCTGGTGTACGCGGTGGCGCGGCCGTTGAGCCAGTCGACGACGGCCTTGGCGGACTGGATGTCGGAGGTGCCGCCGACGTCCACGCAGCCGTCGGAGCGGTTGGTGCCGGCCAGGTCGACGCCGACGAAGGCGTAGCCGCGCGGCACGAAGTAGTTGTCGTAGAACAGCGGCATCTGGACGACGTCGCCGTTCGCGTCGTACGTCTTGACCTGGCTCTCGTTGCCGCGTCCGCAGCAGGAGTAGTAGGGGCTGGCGTCCATGATGACGGGGACTTTCCGGCCCTGTGCGGCGGGTTCACTCGGGCGGACGATGTCGACGGCGACCCGGTCGGGCTTTCCGTCGCGGTCCTCGTCGAGGCCGGTGTCGACCCAGACGGACTCACGGATGGCGTTGGCGTACGAGTAGACCGGCTCACTCTCCTTCGGCCCTGCGGCCCGGGCCGCGGCCGGGGTCAGGAAGGTGGCCGCCAGGATCGCCGCGGCCACCGTCGCGAGCGGTCTCCAGATCATGAAGCGCGTGCGTATCGGCATGCGCGGACGGTACATCGGTCAACTCCCGCGCAGAAGGGGGGAACTGGTGGCCCGCGGGGTGGCAGTGGCTGAGAACCACCCATGTGTCCGCTGTGTCCGTGACGGCCGAATGGCGATCGTGCGACAGGGGCGGCCGTGGACATCCGCGGGCGCTCCGGGACTCAATGGGCTCCGAACTGTCCCTGGTCTCCCACGACTTGGAGCTCTCGTGCACCGCAGACTCATCGTCCCGGGCGCGCTCACGGCCGCCTCCCTCCTCCTGGCGGTCCCGGCCTCGGCGGCGGACTACTCCCCCGGCGCCCCGGGCATCGGCGACTCCTACTACCCGTACTACGGCAACGGCGGCTACGACGTCGAGCACTACGACCTGCGGCTCAAGTACCAGCCGCAGACCGACGAGTTGGCCGGTACGGCGACGATCCTGGGGGTCACGACCCAGGACCTGTCGAGCTTCGACCTGGACTTCCTGCTCGACGTGAGCGAGGTGCGGGTCAACGGCGCGACGGCGGCGTTCACGACCGCGGAGCAGCACGAGTTGGTGGTCACCCCGGCCAAGCCGCTGCCCAAGGGCACGCCGATCACGGTCGTCGTCCGCTACACCGGGGTGCCGTCCACGAAGAGCGCGTACGGCTTCAGCACCTGGCACCGCACCCCGGACGGCGCGGTCGCGGCGGACGAGCCCGAGTCGGCGTGGTGGTGGTTCCCCAGCAACGACCATCCCAGTGACAAGGCCACCTACGACGTGTCCGTGGCCGTCCCGGACGGCACCCAGGCCATCTCCAACGGCACGCTCCAGTCGGTGAGTTCGCAGCTAGGCTGGACCCGCTACAGCTGGCGGCAGAACAAGCCCCAGGCGACCTATCTCGCCACGCTCGCGCTCGGGAAGTTCGACATCACCACGAGTACGTCCGAGGGCGGCGTCCCGGTGCTCAACGCGTACAGCAGGGATCTGGGCGACAACGACGGGGCCGCGCGGGCGAGCGTGGAGCGGACCGGGGAGATCGTCGACTGGCTGAGCGGCTATTTCGGGCCGTATCCGTTCGCCTCGGCGGGCGGGTACGTGCCGAACACGACCACCGGGTACGCCCTGGAGACGCAGACCCGGGTGTTCTACAGCCCGCGGCAGTTCGCGAGCGGCGCCAACACCACTCTCATCGTGCACGAGTTGGCGCACCAGTGGTACGGCGACGACGTGTCGCTGAAGGGCTGGAAGGACATCTGGCTCAACGAGGGCTTCGCGCGGTACGCGCAGTGGCTGTGGTCCGAGCACGAGGGCGAGGGCACGGCCCAGGAACTCGCCGACTACATCTACGCGTTGCACCCGGCCGACGACGCGTTCTGGACGGTGGAGCCGGGCGACCCGGGCCCCGACGACCAGTTCGACCTCGCCGTGTACGACCGGGGCGCGCTGGCGATCCAGGCGCTGCGCAACGCGGTTGGCGACGACGCGTTCTTCGCCATTCTCAAGGGCTGGCCGCAGGAGCACGCGTACGGCAACGCGTCGATCGCCGACTTCCAGGCGTACGCGGAGCGGGTGTCGGGGCAGTCGTTGGGGGCGCTCTTCGACACGTGGCTGTTCGAGCCGGTGAAGCCGGCCACTCCGGCGACGGGTCCGGTGTCCTCGGCGGCGAAGGCCACGACGTCCGCGGCGACGCCCGAACGGCCCAAGTCCTGGAAGGAGATCGAGGCGACGAACGACGTGCACGCGGACTGAGTCCCGGGCATCGCCCGGCTCGCGCTGATCGAGGAGTTGCGGCTGGGGAGGGTACGGCCCGGGAGCGGCTCAGGGATCCGGCGGCGCCGACAGCTCCGGCCGGCCCCACGGGCGTCCCGGGCCGCCGCCGTCCACGGTGAGCGTCTGCCCGGTCAGCAGCCCGCTCCGCTCGTCCACCACGTACAGCAGGGTCGACGTCAGCGTCGAGGTCAGCTCCGCCGCGGTGGTGCGGACCGTGCCCGGGGCGATCGTGTTGACCGTGATGCCGTGGGGCCGCAACTCCACGGCCAGCGCCCGGGTGAAGCCGACCAGCCCCGCCCGGGAGACCGCGTGCGCGACCCCGGGTGCCGAACTCGCCCCGGGCAGCGCGATGTTCACGATCCGCCCGCGCCCGGCCTTCTTCAGATAGGGCAGCACGGCCCGGGTCAGCAGGAACGGCGCCTCCAGCGCGAGCCGTACCACCCGCTGCCACTCCTGCACGGTCGTCTCCTCGAAGGCCGCGTCAAAGACCGAACCGGCGCTGCCGTACACGCCGTTGCCGTCGTACACACCGTTGACGAGGACGTGCAACGTGCCGAAGTGGTCGACGATCCGGTCCAGGGCGTCGCGGACCTGGTCGCCGTCGGCCGGGTCGGCGACCGACTCGACGTAGTCCAGGACCCGTGCGGCCGTGCGCGGTTGCGGGACGCGGTCGAGTCCGGCGACCCGGTAGCCGCGTCCCGCGAGCGCGACGGCGAACTCCTGTCCCAGGCCCCGGGCCGCTCCGGTCACCAGGGCCGTACGCGTCTCCATGGGGCGCATGGTGACGTCCCGTCAGGAACTTGGCAAGAAGGCGTATTTCGCCTCCTTGCCCGACTCGGCACCTG
Source organism: Actinobacteria bacterium OK074 (assembly GCA_001298575.1). Lineage (GTDB taxonomy): Bacteria > Actinomycetota > Actinomycetes > Streptomycetales > Streptomycetaceae > Streptomyces. Next base: position 12,171 of record LJCV01000050.1, on the reverse strand, counting down.
CTCAGGTCCTTGCCCGACTCGGCATCTGCTCAGGCGTTCGCCCGAACGCTCAGCGCCCGTCGTCGAACGATTCCCCCTTCTCCGCCTTCTCCACCAGCAGCGCGGGCGGCAGGAACCGGTCGCCGTACCGCTCGGCGAGTTCCCGCGCCCGGGCCACGAACCCGGCGGGGCCGCCCTCGTAGCCGTTGATGTACTGGAGAACGCCGCCCGTCCACCCGGGGAAGCCGATCCCGAAGACCGACCCGATGTTGGCGTCGGCCACGGACGTCAGGACGCCCTCCTCCAGGAGCCGGACGGTGTCCAACGCCTCGGCGAACAGCATGCGTTCCTGCATGTCCGCGAACGGGATCCCCGCGCCCTCCCGGGTGAAGTGCTCGCGCAGCCCGGGCCACAGTCCGGCGCGTTTGCCGTCGGCGCCGTAGTCGTAGAAGCCCGCACCGCCGCTGCGGCCGGTGCGGCCGAACTCGTCGACCATGCGGTCGATGACGGCCTCGGCGGGGTGGGGCACCCAGGTGCCGCCCGCCTCCTCGACGGCCCGGCGCGACTCGGCGCGGATCCGGCGGCCGAGGGTGAGGGTCAACTCGTCCATCAGGGACAGGACTTTGGCCGGGTAGCCCGCCTGGGCGGCGGCCTGTTCGACCGAGGCGGGCTCGATGCCCTCGCCGACCATCGCCACGCCCTCGTTGAGGAAGTGCCCGATGACCCGCGAAGTGAAGAAGCCCCGCGAGTCGTTGACGACGATCGGGGTCTTGCGGATCTGCCGGACCAGGTCGAAGGCGCGGGCCAGCGCCTCGTCCCCGGTGCGTTCGCCCTTGATGATCTCGACCAGCGGCATCTTGTCGACGGGCGAGAAGAAGTGCAGCCCGACGAAGTCGACGGGGCACTCGACTCCCTCTGCCAGCAGGGTGATCGGCAGGGTGGAGGTGTTGGAGCACAGCAGCGCGTCCGGCTCGACGACGTGCTGGATCTCCTGGAACACCTTGTGCTTGAGCGCCGCGTCCTCGAACACGGCCTCGATGACGGCGTCGCAGCCCGCGAGTCGGGCGGGGTCGGCCGTCGGCGTGATGCGGGCCAGCAGTTCGTCCGCCTTCTCCTGGGTCGTACGGCCCCGGGAGACGGCCTTCGCGCACAGCTTCTCGGAGTAGCCCTTGCCCTTGGCCGCCGCCTCCGGCGAGACGTCCTTCAGCACCACCTCGATGCCCGCGCGGGCGCACGAGTAGGCGATGCCCGCGCCCATCATCCCGGCCCCGAGGACGGCGACCTTGCGGACCTGGCGCGGTTCCACGCCCCGGGGGCGGTTGGCGCCGGAGTTGACGGCCTGGAGGTCGAAGAAGAACGCCTGGATCATGTTCTTCGAGGTCTGCCCGGCCGCCAGCTCGACGAAGTAGCGGGCCTCGATGACCTGCGCGGTCTCGAAGTCGACCTGGGCGCCCTCGACGGCGGCGGCGAGGACGGCGCGCGGCGCCGGGTAGGGGGCGCCGCCCGTCTGCTTGCGCAGGGTGGCGGGGAAGGAGGGCAGGTTCGCGGCGAACTTGGGGTCGGCCGGGGTGCCGCCCGGGATGCGGTGGCCGGGCTTGTCCCAGGGCTGCCGCGAGACCGGGTTGGCGTCGATGAAGGCGTGCGCCTTGGCGAGCAACTCCTCGCGGCTGGTGGCCACTTCGTGGATCAGTCCCTGGTCGAGCGCGCGCCGCGGGCTGTACTGGGTGCCCTGCAACAGCACCTTCAACAGCGCGTCGGCGATGCCCAGCAGCCGTACCGTGCGGACGACACCGCCGCCTCCGGGCAGCAGGCCGAGGGTGACCTCGGGGCAGCCGATCTTCGAGCCGGGCGTGTCGAGGGCGATCCGGTGGTGGCAGGCCAGGGCGAGCTCGTAACCGCCGCCCAGGGCCGCGCCGTTGAGGGCGGCGACCACCGGTTTGCCGAGGGTCTCGATGCGGCGCAGGTCGCGTTTGACGGCGAGGCCGCCGTCGAAGAGTTCCCGCGCGGTCGCGGGCGTGACCCGGATCAGGTCGCGCAGGTCGCCGCCCGCGAAGAAGGTCTTCTTCGCGGAGGTGACGATGATGCCGCGGATGGAGTCCTTCTCGGCCTCCAGGCGGTCGGTGACCGCGGCGAGGGAGTCGCGGAACGCCTGGTTCATGGTGTTCGCGGACTGGTCGGGGTCGTCGAGGACGAGGGTGACGACGCCGGTGCGGTCCTGTTCCCAGCGGATGGCGGTGCTCTGTGTCATGACGGGGGTCTCCGTAGAAGTCTCTTGATCCCGCGGGGGTGATCCAGCAGGGGCGATCCCGCAGGGGTGGTCCCGCAGGGGATCCAAGTCCGCAGGGGGTTCAGACGCGCTCGACGACCGTGGCGATGCCCATGCCGCCGCCGACGCACAGGGTCGCGAGGCCGTAGCGCTTGTCCTGGCGTTCGAGTTCGTCGACGAGGGTGCCCAGGATCATCGCGCCGGTCGCGCCCAGCGGGTGGCCGAGCGCGATGGCGCCGCCGTTGACGTTGACCTTGTCGAGCGGGAGGCCCATCTCCCGCGCGAAGCGCAGCACGACCGCGGCGAACGCCTCGTTGATCTCGACCAGGTCGATGTCGTCGATGGTCAGGCCCGCCTTGGCGAGCGCCTTGCGGGTGGCGGGCGCGGGGCCGGTCAGCATGATGGTGGGCTCGGAGCCGGAGACCGCGGCGGAGACGATCCGCGCCCGGGGCCGCAGCCCGTAACGGTCGCCGACCTCCTTGGAGCCGATCGCGACGAGTGCGGCGCCGTCCACGATGCCGGAGGAGTTGCCCGCGTGGTGGACGTGGTCGATGCGCTCGACCCAGTGGTACTTCTGCAGGGCCACCGCGTCGAAGCCGCCCAGGTCGCCGATGTCCGCGAAGGACGGCTTCAGCCGCGCGAGCGAGTCCGCCGTCGTACCGGGGCGCGCGTGTTCGTCGTGGTCGAGGACGACGAGCCCGGCGCGGTCCTTGACCGGGACGAGCGAGCGGGCGAAGCGGCCCTCCTTCCAGGCCGTGGCGGCCCGCTCCTGCGACAGGGCCGCGTACTCGTCCACGTCGCGCCGGGAGAAGCCCTCGATGGTGGCGATGAGGTCGGCGCCGATGCCCTGGGGTACGAAGTTGACGGCCAGGTTGGTCATCGGGTCGTTGAACCAGGCGCCGCCGTCGGAGGCCATGGGCACCCGGGACATGGACTCGACGCCGCCCGCGAGCACCAGGTCCTCCCAGCCCGAACGGACCTTCGCCGCCGCCATGTTGACGGCTTCCAGGCCCGAGGCACAGAAGCGGTTCTCCTGGACGCCGGCCACCGAGTCCGGCAGCCCGGCGGTGATCGCCGCGATGCGCGCGATGTCCGAGCCCTGGTCGCCGACCGGTCCGACGACGCCGAGGACGATGTCGTCGATCGCGGCCGGGTCGAGGTCCGGGAAGCGGGCGCGGACCTCGTGGACGAGTCCGACGACGAGGTCGATGGGTTTGGTGCCGTGCAGGGCGCCGTTCGCCTTGCCGCGCCCTCGCGGGGTGCGGATCGCGTCGTACACGTACGCTTCGGTGCTCACGGTTCACGGGCCTTTCGTCGGGGGGCGCGGGGGCTTCGGGTGGCTGGTGGCGGGTCGCCGAGGAGCGCCGGTACGTCCCAGTCCCGGGCCACCTCCGCCAGGTCGCCGCCCAGCCGTGCGGGCCGCTCGCCCAGCGCGGTGGGGGTGGCCGAGAAACGGGGCGCGGGGGCCGGCTGGGGGATGCCGTCGCGCTCGGTGAAGGTGGCGCGGGCCGCCAGGTGCGGGTGGGCCGGGGCCTCGCGCAGGGACAGCACGGGGGCCACGCAGGCGTCGGAGTCCGCGAACACCGCCGTCCACTCCTCGCGGGTCCGGGTGCGGAAGCGGGCCGCGACCGACGCGCGCAGCGCGTCCCAGCGGGTGACGTCCGTGCGGGCGCCGTCGGCGCCGTCGAGGCCGAGCAGCCGGGTGAACTCGGCGTAGAACCGCGGTTCCAGGGCCCCGACCGCCATGTACCGGCCGTCGGCCGTCTCGTAGGTGCCGTAGTAGGGGCAGCCGCCGTCCAGGAGGTTGGCGGCGCGCCGGTCCTGCCAGGCGCCCGCGGCGAGCATGCCGTGGAGCATCGCGCTCAGGTGGGCGGTGCCGTCCACGATGGCCGCGTCGACGACCTGCCCGGTGCCGTGCACGCGCGCGTGGTGCAGCGCGGCGAGGACGCCGACGACGAGGTAGAGGCCGCCGCCCGCGTAGTCGCCCAGGAGGTTGGCGGGCGGCGGGGGCGGCTGCCCCGGGGTGCCGATCATGCCGAGGGTGCCGGTGACGGCGAGGTAGGCGATGTCGTGGCCCGCGCGCGGGGCGAGCGGTCCGTGCTGACCCCAGCCGGTCGTGCGGCCGTAGACGAGCCGGGGGTTGCGGGCGTGGCAGGCGGCGGGGCCGATGCCGAGGCGCTCGGTGACGCCGGGGCGCAGGCCCTCGATGAGGATGTCGGCGCGCTCGGCCAGGCCCAGGACGCGGGCGGGGCCGTCCGGGGCCTTCAGGTCGACGGTCAGGGTGCGCTTGCCCCGGCGGGTGACGTCGTACTCGGGGGCGATGCCGAGGGAGACGCCGCCGGGCCGGTCCACGTGGACGACGTCGGCGCCGAGGTCGGCGAGGAGCATCCCGGCGAACGGGGCCGGGCCGATGCCGGCCAGCTCGACCACGCGCACGCCCGCGAGCGGACCGGGGCCCGGCGCCCCCGGCTCGGCCACGGAAGCCTCAGCCACGGAACTCGGCCATCACAGCCGTCCCAGCCGTCTCAGCCATACGACTCAGCCATAGAACCCCCACGGCACTGTGGACACTTCCGACGTGACATCAGCGATGTTAGGAACGCGCCCGACCTGGGGCAAGCCCTGAGCAAGCAAGCGCTTAGTCTGCCAAAAGTACCTTCAGTGCGCGACGGCAGAGCGCGTCCGCCCGGCGGGTCGTCTCCGGGAGGCGGTACTCCGGGGTGAGCGCGAGGGTGTGGGCGCACGCGGTGTCGAGGCCGACGCGGTGCCCCACGGAGACGAACACGGGTTTGACCCCGGCCCGGGTCCGCAGCGCCCGCCCGACCTCCTCCGGGCCCGCCCGTAGGGGGCTCGCGCTGCCGCGCGGGGCGGCGGGATCGTCGTACGTGAACGTGAAGGGGTTCTTGGCCACGCCGAGGGCCGGCAGGCCGGTGAGGACGCCGAGGTGGCAGGCGAGGCCGAAGCGGCGCGGGTGGGCGAGGCCGTAGCCGTCGCAGACGACCAGGCCCGGATCGCAGGGCAGCGCGTCCAAGGCCGCGAGGACGGTGGGGAGTTCGCGGAAGGCGAGCAGGCCGGGGACGTACGGGAAGGAGACCTCGCCCACGGCCGTGGCCTCGGCGACGGGTTCCAGGGTGGCCGCGTCCAGGACGACGGCCGCCGCCACGACCAGGTCGCGTCCGTCGTCGTAGGCCACGTCGACGCCCGTCACCCGGCCGGTCCCCGGGGGCGGGCCGCTCTCGTCGAGCACCACCCGCGCGCGCAGTTCGTCCTGCACGGCGCGGGCCTCCTCGGCGCCGGCGGGCCAGTGGGCGGGGGTGCGAACGAGCGTCGCCGGAGCGGTACTTGGGGTGGGTCTCATGGTGGGACGAGCCTACGGCGGCGCCGGCGCCCGGGGGTTCGGGTCACGATCGGGTAGCCGTTCGCCCGGACGGGGAACCGGCGGGCCCCGTCCGCGGTCCTCTGTATCACCACGGGCGGAACGCGCTCGGACCGCCCCGGTGAACGGACTCGGTGACAGAGGTCACTCACCTCTCATGTGCACTCGACGGCCGGTTCCGCCGTCTCTTCAAGTGTCCGGCCCGCACGACCCGCAGTCCGTCCACCCGTAGTCCGTCCGTCCACCCGTAGTCCGCTCAGCCGTCACAAGGGAGCAAGGCGTTGTCCACCGTCATCGAGCAGCCCGTAGAGGCCCGTCTCGTCGCCGCCGCGCCGCGGATGCCGAGCATTCCCGCCACGCTCCGCTACGACCGCAGCGACCCCTTCGCCATCCGGATGACCTTCCCGGCCCCCGCCACCCTGGAGGGTGTCGAGGTCTGCTGGACCTTCGCGCGCGACCTGCTCGCGGCCGGTCTGGAGGAGCCGGAGGGCCACGGCGACGTCCGGGTGCGCCCGTACGGCTACGACCGTACGGTCCTGGAGTTCCACGCCCCCGAGGGCACCGCCGTGGTGCACGTCCGCACCGGCGAGATACGGCACTTCCTGCGGCGCACCGAGGAACTGGTGCCCGTGGGCCTCGAACACCTCCAGGTCGACCTGGATCACGACCTGGCGGAGCTGATGCGCGACGCGTACTGATGCGCGACACCTGCCGGTGCCCGATGCCGGTCGCGGGCTGATCACCGGGCGCCATTAATCGCGTTGACGGCCGCCCGGCCCTCTTCCTACGGTGTACGACGACTCTGTTGCCGTCGATCGGAGAAGGACGTTGCTCGTCTGAGGTTCTGAGACACCGCGTCACACCCGCCTCCGAGGCGTGTGTGTGCGTTGCGTGCCGACCTCGGCGTACGAGCCGTTCCACCGCTCCCGTCCGGTCCTCCCCCGCCTTCCCGCGGCCCTGCCGCCGGTCCCGCGGTGTCTCACACGCGTTGCCCTCATCTCTTCCAGCAACCGCGAGGCCCGTATGACCGCTTCCGCATCCATCACCTGCACCGCCCTGTCCTTCGCCTGGCCCGACGGCACGGTCGTCTTCGACGGGTTCGACACCGCGTTCGGCCCCGGCCGCACCGGGCTCGTTGGCACCAACGGGTCCGGGAAATCAACCCTGTTGAAGCTCGTCGCCGGTGAACTCGCCCCCGCCGACGGCTCGGTGCGCGTCACCGGCGAGGTCGGATACCTGCCGCAGAACGTCACCCTCGACACCTCCCTGCGCGTCGACGAGGCGCTCGGCATCGCCGCCACCCGGGCCGCGCTGCACGCCATCGAGGCCGGGGACGCCTCCGAGGACAACTTCAGCGCCGTCGGCGACGACTGGGACGTGGAGGAGCGCGCCCGGGCCACGCTCGGTGAACTCGGCCTGGACCACATCGACTTGGACAGCACCGTCGGCGAGGTCTCGGGCGGCGAGTCCGTCCTGCTGCGCCTGGCCGCGCTGCTGCTGCGCCGCCCGGACGTGCTGCTGCTGGACGAACCCACCAACAACCTCGACCTGTTCGCGCGCCGCCGCCTGTACACGGCCGTGGCCGCGTTCTCCGGCGTCCTGGTCGTGGTCAGCCACGACCGCGAACTCCTGGACCGCGTCGACCAGATCGCCGATCTGCGCGCCGGGGAGGTCACCTGGTTCGGCGGCACCTTCACGGCGTACGAACAGGCCATCGCCGTCGAACAGGAGGCGGCCGAACGCACGGTACGGGCCGCCGAGGGCGACTTGCGCAAGCAGAAGCGCGAACTGGCGGACGCCCACATGAAGTTGGCCCGCCGCAAGCGGTACGGGCAGAAGATGGCCGCGCAGAAACGCGAGCCGAAGATCGTCATGGGGGCACGCAAACGCGCGGCGCAGGAGTCCGCGGGCAAGCACCGCATCCTGCACGAGGAGCGGCTCGCCGAGGCCCGCGAACGGCTCGACGAGGCCGTGGAGGCGATCCGGGACGACGACGAGATCCGCATCGACCTGCCGTACACGGCGGTGCCGTACGGACGTTCCGTGCTCACCCTGAGCGATCTCCACCTGGCGTACGGGGCACGGGTGTCGGGCGAGCTGAGGCTGCACGGGCCGGAGCGGATCGCGCTGCTGGGGCGCAACGGCGCGGGCAAGACCACGCTGCTGCGGACCATCGCCGGGGAACTGGCACCGGTGGGCGGCGAGGCCACCGTCCATGTGCCGCTGCGGTTCCTGCCGCAGCGGCTCGACATCCTCGACGACGAGCTGACCGTGGTCGAGAACGTGGCCCGGTTCGCGCCCGCCGCCACCGTCAACCGGGTCCGGGCCCGGCTGGCCCGCTTCCTGTTCCGGGGCGCACGGGCCGACCAGCGGGCCGGCACCCTCTCCGGCGGCGAACGGTTCCGCGCCGCCCTCGCCGCACTGATGCTCGCCGAGCCCGCACCCCAGCTGCTCATGCTCGACGAGCCGACCAACAACCTCGACCTGGCGAGCGTCCGGCAGCTGACCTCGGCCCTCGACGCCTACGAGGGCGCCCTCGTCGTCGCCGCCCACGACCTGCCGTTCCTGCGGTCCATCGGGATCACGCGCTGGCTGATGCTCGACGGGGAGCTGCGGGAGCCGACGGAGGAGGAGTTCGCGGAGATCGAGGGGACGGGTGCCATGGAGTGAGCGCGGGCCGGGCGCGGCGGAAGGGGCGGCGGGCGTCGACTGGTTGCGGTCGCCGCCCGTAGGGGCTGTCGTGCACACGCCTTCGCCCTGCATGATGGCGGGCGAAGAAGTCAGCCGAGACGGAGTTCCGCACGTGCCCAGCAAGAAGGCCCTCATCCGCCGACCCAGCCCACGCCTCGCCGAGGGGCTGGTGACGCACGTCGAGCGCACCCAGGTCGATCTCGGCCTGGCCCTCGAACAGTGGGATGCCTACGCGGCGGCCCTGCGCGCGCACGGCTGGGAGACCGTCGAGGTGGAACCCGCCGACGACTGCCCGGACTCGGTGTTCGTCGAGGACGCCGTCGTCGTCTACCGCAATGTCGCCCTGATCACCCGGCCCGGCGCCGCCTCCCGGCGCGAGGAGACGGGGGGCGTCGAGGAGGCCGTCGCCCGCCTGGGCTGCTCGGTGAACTGGGTGTGGGACCCGGGCACCCTGGAGGGCGGCGACGTCCTGAAGATCGGCGACACGATCTACGTCGGCCGCGGCGGGCGCACCAACGCGGCCGGCATCCAGCAGCTGCGCGCCGTCTTCGAGCCGCTCGGGGCGCGGATCGTGGCCGTACCGGTGAGCCGGGTGCTGCACCTGAAGTCCGCGGTCACCGCGCTGCACGACGGCACGGTCATCGGCCACATCCCGGTGGTCGACCGGCCCGCCCTCTTCCCGCGCTTCCTGTCCGTGCCGGAGGAGTCCGGCGGCCATGTCGTCCTCCTCGACGGCGCGAAGCTGCTGATCGCGGCCAGCGCCCCGAAGACGGCGGACCTGCTCGCCGATCTCGGTTACGAGCCGGTCGTCGTCGACATCAGCGAGTTCGAGAAACTCGAAGGGTGTGTGACTTGCCTCTCGGTCCGGCTGCGGGACCTGTACGGCTGACCGGGTGAAGGCATCAGCCATTCAGCCCCGGGGCCTGCGGTTCCGGGGCTGCTGCGTATGCTCGTCCGCACCCCGGCGCGCTCCGGCACCGAGGGGGCGCCCGCGTTCTGATCAGGGGTCTTTACAGCACGCTTAACCTACGGTTTCGTAACCTACGGATTCGTAGCCTACGATCCCGTAAGTTCCGGCACCGCTCGCCGGCCGGCTCCCCCTTCTGCATCGCCCCCGTTCCCTTCTGGAGTTTCTGTGACGATCACCTCTCCCCACCTCGGCAGCCCGTCCACCGCCTGGACCGACGCTCGACTGCTGTACGCGCTGGAAGAAGTGGTCGAGAAGGAACTGAACCGGCACGAGAAGGTCGCCAAGAGCTGGATGCCGCACGAGTACGTGCCGTGGGGCGAGGGCCGCAACTTCCCCGGCTTCTTCGAGGACGGCGTGGCCTGGGACAAGAGCCAGTCCAAGGTCACCGAGATCGGCCGGATCGCGCTCGTGGTGAACCTGCTGACCGAGGACAACCTGCCCAGCTACCACCACGAGATCGCCAGCCTGTTCGGCCGCGACGGCGCCTGGGGCACCTGGGTGCACCGCTGGACGGCGGAGGAGGGCCGGCACGGCATCGTGATGCGCGACTACCTGCTCGCCACGCGCGCGGTGGACCCGGACAAGCTGGAAGAGTTCCGGATGTCCCACATGAGCGAGGGCTTCGAGTCGGACAACGCGCACTCGATGCTGCACTCGGTGGCGTACGTCTCCTTCCAGGAGCTGGCCACCCGCATCTCGCACCGCAACACCGGCCACCAGTCCGGCGACCCGGTCTGCGACCGCATGCTTGCGCGCATCGCGGCGGACGAGAACCTGCACATGATCTTCTACCGGAACCTGCTCAAGGCCGCGTTCGAGATCGCCCCCGACCTGACGATGCAGGCGGTCCGGGACGTCGTGGTGAACTTCCGCATGCCGGGCCACGGCATCCCCGGCTTCGAGCGGGCCGCGGCGCAGATGGCGATCGGCGAGGTCTACAACATGCGCATCCACCACGACGACGTGCTCCAGCCGGTGCTGCGCTACCTGAAGGTCATGGAGATCGACGGCCTGGGCCCCGACGGGCTGCGCGCGCAGGAGGAACTGGGCCTGTTCATGGGCGGGTTGGACGCCGAGGCCGCGAAGTTCGACGAGCGGCTGGCGGCCCGCAAGGCCCGCATGGCGGCGCGTGCGGCAGGCTGAGCGAGCCAAGCCGAGCCGAGCCGAGCAACACGAAGTAGCGCGAAGTAGCGCGAAGTAGCGCGACGCGACACGGCGCGACACGGTGGCTTCAGGCGGCTTCACATGGCTTCACGCCCCCTCGGGTGTCTCCCCTACGGGGGGATGTCCTCCGAGGGGGCGTCGTCACGTCTCGTCGGGGCGTCTGAGGCCGAGCCGTTCCTTCTCGGACAGGCCGCCCCACACGCCGAAGCGTTCGTCGTTGTCCAGCGCGTATTCGAGGCAGGCGGAGCGCATCTCGCACATCGCGCAGATGCGCTTGGCCTCCCGCACCGAACTGCCCGGTTCGGGAAAGAAGAAGTCGGTCCCCGTCTGCGCGCACAGCGCCTGCTCCCGCCAGGCGCCGTCGGCCGCGGCGTTCCTCTTGAAGTGCTCGAAGTGCATGGCCCAGATAGTGACGGGCGCCGAAAAACGTTCGATCAACGCGCGATCAACGCCGTGTTCCGGCCGCCCCGGGCGCACGCCCTCCCGACGCCGCTCCGCGTAACCGGCCCGGCGTTTCTCCGCCCACGCACGGCGCCTGTCCGCACAGTGCCCGGTGGCCGTGCGCCGCGCACGACGGCGCGCGGGAGGGGACGGCACAACCTCGTCCCCCGGCCGCCGGGCGCACTCCGGCAGCGATTGTCAGTGGGCGGTGCAAGACTCGGCAGAGCAGGCAACGGGACCTCGCTGAGGAGGGCACCATGCTCACCACTCGTTTTGTCACCGGCGCACCCAACTGGCTCGATGTCTCCACCTCCGACATCGACGGCGCCACTTCCTTCTACGGCGGCGTCTTCGGCTGGCAGTTCCAGTCGGCGGGCCCCGACGCCGGAGGCTACGGCTTCTTCCAGCTCTCCGGCCGCACCGCGGCGGGCGGCATGCAGTCCGCCCCGGACCAGGGCCCGCCGTCCTGGACGGTCTACTTCCAGAGCCCGGACGCGGAGGCGACGGCCAAGGCGGCGGAGCAGTCCGGCGGCTCGGTGCTGATGCCGCCCATGGACGTCATGGGCCAGGGCCGCATGGCGATACTCGCCGACACCGCGGGCGTGCCGTTCGGCATCTGGCAGCCGGCCCTCACCAAGGGCCTGGACGCGGCGGGCGAGGACAACTCGCTGTGCTGGGTCGAGCTGTACACCCCGGACATCGCCCGCGCCGCCGCGTTCTACAACGCGGTGTTCGGCTGGGAGACCGAGGCGGTGTCCTTCCCCGGGGGCACGTACACCTGCGTCAACCCCGCGGACGCCGGCGCGGACGCCATGTTCGGCGGCGTCGTCCCCCTGGCCGACGACCCGGTGGAGGCGGCGACGGGCGCGTACTGGCTCCCGTACTTCAGCGTCACGGACACGGACGCGACGGCAACCACCACCCGGGAACGGGGCGGCACGGTCCGCATGCCCCCCACGGACATCCCCGGCGTGGGCCGCATAGCCCGCCTGGCGGACCCCTACGGGGCAAGGTTCGCGGTAATCAAGCCGGAGCCGCCGCAGGGGTGAGTGGTTGGGAACAGGGGCCCGGGGATTCACACCGCCCGGCGGCTCCCCTGCAACCCTCGGGCAAGCCCACCGCGCCCTTAAGGGGCGCGGGGCTGTGCCCTTGTGCGGCTCCGCCGGGTGGGCGCGAGCAACCACAACGGACCCGCACCCGAAAATCAACAGCCCCTACGCCGACTCCCGCCGAACCAAAGTCGTAGGCAGCACCACACCCGCCACCCCACCCCCCACTCCCTCC
>LJCV01000049.1 GCA_001298575.1 Actinobacteria bacterium OK074 | reverse complement strand
GCGGGGTGCGGTGGGGGTGCTGTGTGTGGGTGCGTGACCGGTCCGAAGTGTCCCTCCGCCGGGTGCCCCCGTGGGCGGCTCTACCGGCGTTTTTCATGTTTCTTGCCGAGGTTCTTGCCTTGTTCTTACGTCGGAACGGGACCGTATCGTCGCAACGGCAGAGTAGGCCGAGTGCGCGTCGGAACGCAACCGTTTCGTCGTACCGCTCTCTATGCTGGTGCCCATGACGACGAACGGGGTCGCCGTATGACGGACAGCGCGGAGAAGGCGGCCGAGACGGAGCAGCCGGGGGAGCCGGGGAGCAGCGGCGGCGTCGGTGCCGACGGTGTGGTCGAGGCGCCGGTGCGACGGCGGCGGGCGCCCGCCGGGGCCGCGGTGCTGCGCGAGGACGTGACCGAGGCGATCCGGGCCGCGGTCTTCGAGGAGCTCGCGTCCGTCGGCTACGCCCGGATGTCCATCGAGGGCATCGCGCGCCGGGCCGGGGTCGGCAAGACGGCGGTGTACCGGCGGTGGCGTTCCAAGCTGCACCTGGTGCTCGACCTGGTGTCGGCGGTGGCGGTGCAGGGCCTGCCGGCGCCGGACACGGGTTCGCTGGAGGGGGACCTGCGGCTGCTGTACGAGGTCACGTCCCGGGCGCTGCGGCACCCGGTGGCCGGGCAGATCATCCCGGACCTCCAGGCGGAGGCGGCCCGCAACCCGGAGATCGCCGAGGCCATGCAGAAGGCGCTGAAGGAGGGGCAGGAGGGGGTGGCGATGGGCATCGTCGCGGCGGCGGTCGCACGCGGCGAGGTCCGCGCGGACGCCGACGACAACCTCGCCCTGGACGTCATCTCCGGGCCGCTGTACTGGCGTTCGGTGGTGGTGCGGGGGCCGCGGAAGCTGCCGAAGGGGTATCTGGCGGGGCTGGCGCGGGCTACGGCGGCGGCGTTGCGGGCGTTGTGAGGCGGCTCGGCGCGTTCCCCGGCGCCGAGTTCTCATCAAAGGTAAGGAAAGTTCACATCATCGGTAAGAGTTCCCCGTGAAAAATGCCTCGTGGGCAGAGGCAAGGAGTTGCACGTGGGAACGCTGAACACAGGCATACGGCGACGGGCGCGCCTGTTGGGGGAGGCGCTGCGGCCGCCGCGGCGGGGGAGCCGGCCGGTGGCCGGCGGGGTCCGCGCGGTGGCCGGCGCGGGTGACGGCAGAAGGCCGCCGAAGAGGACGGAGGCGGTCGAGGCGACCGTGCCGCGGGCGCCGCGGCTGGTGGAGCGCCCGGTCTTCGTACTGGCCCCGGTCCGCTCGGGTTCGACCCTGCTGCGCATGCTGCTGAACAGCCACTCCGGGATCCGCGCCCCGCACGAACTGCACCTGCGCAGCCTCGGGGTGGACCTGATGCCGGGGTTCTCGGAACGCTCGATGCGGGCGCTGGAGCTGGACAAGGCGGAGCTGGAGCACATGCTCTGGGACCGCGTCCTCCACTTCGAGCTGGAGCGCAGCGGCAAGGCCGTCGTCGTCGACAAGACCCCCGGAAACGTGTGGAGTTGGCAGCGGCTGCGGTACGCGTGGCCCGGCGCCCGGTTCCTGATCCTGCACCGCCATCCGCAGGGCATCATCAGCTCGCTGAACGACCGCAAGGACAACACGGCGACGCCGGAGGAGAACGAGCGCAACGTCCTCAAGTACCTGACCCCACTGGAGAAGGCCCGCCGCACGCTCGACGGGCCGACGTCCCACACGGTCCGCTACGAGGACCTGGTCGCCGACCCGGCAAAGGTCACCCGGGGCATCTGCGACTGGCTCGACCTCGCCTGGGAACCGGACATGCTCCGCTACGGCGACCGCGAACAGGGCCCGCTCCTGCCGAACTTGGGCGACCGCAGCGAGAAGATCCTCTCGGGTCGGATCCAGCCGGGGCGGCGGCACGGGGGTGTGGAGGGGCTCAGGTCGGCGAAGACCCGGGCGATTGCGGAGGCTTGGGGGTACTGAGGGGTGCCGGCGTACCGAGTCGGTCCGGCCCGCGGTGTCCGGACGCGGCTGCGGCCACGCGGGCGAGGCATGGACGGGCGTCGCCTGCGCGGGCGTGGCTACGGAAGGTAGGCGTTGGTGTAGGTCTTCTTCAAGTCGACGTCGGCGTCGGCGATTTCGGGGCTGAAACGGGAGAGAACCTTGTACACGGCCTCCGCACCGGCGGACTGGAAGCCGCCGTCCTTGGCGTAGGCGTCCTTGGCGTTCGCGATGGCCGTGACGTAGACCTCGGGGTCGTCTCCCGCGTACTTCGACGGCATCTTCGCCGCGATCTGCTGGGCGGAGTGGGTGTCGATGAACTTCAGCGCCCGCACGATGGCCTTGGCGAGCGCGCGGGTCTGGTCCTTGTGCCCCTCGATCCAGTCGCGGGAGGAGTACAGCGACGCGGCCGGGTAGGTCGAGACCCCGTAGTCCTCCCGCACGTCCTGCCCGGTGCGGGTGTCGGTGAGGATCTTGACCTTGTCCTTGCCGACACGTTTCTGCAGCTGGGAGATCGACGGATCGACCATCACCGCGGCGTCGACCCGGCCCCGTTCCATCGCGGCGACCGCCGTGGTGTCGCCGCCGATGGTCACCGCACTCGCGTCGGTGGCCTTCATGCCGTTGCTGACGAGCAGGTTCTTGAGGAAGAAGTCGGTCGAGGACCCGGGCGAGGTCACACCGACCTTCGCGCCCTTGAGATCGGCGATGGAGTCGATCTTCTTGTCCGTCTTGGGAGAGACCGCGAGCACCAGCGACGGGTAGCGGAGCATGTTGACGAACGCCACGTCGTCCTTTTTCTTGGCCTGCATCTGGATCGTGTGGTCGTAGTAGCCGCTGACGACGTCGACGCTGCCGCCCTGGAACGCCTGGAGCGCGTTGGACCCGCTCTGCAGGTCTTCGAGCTTCACGGAGACGCCCGCGTCGCGGTAGTAGCCGAGCCGTTCGGCAAGCGTCGTGGGCAGGTAGACCAGCAGCGGCTGGCCGCCGACCCCGATGCGTACGGTCTTGCCGCCGCCGTCACCGCCGGAGTCCTCCGCACAGCCGGTGGCGAGTGCGGCCACGGCCGTGGCCACGGCAACGAGTACACGCAGGCGTCGGCTGGGACGGTTCGCGTTCGTCATGGTCGTTCTCCTGGTGCTGCTGTGCTGAGTCGCTGGTGCTGGTGGTGGTGCTGGTATTGACGTGCGGAAAGAGCTTGTGGTTGACATCAGTTGGTGGTGCGGTCGGGTGTGGGCTGCCAGCGCAGCAGATGGCGTTCGACGCGGTTGACCAGCAGGTCGATGACGAGCACGATCGCCGACAGCACGACCACGCCCGCGAAGACACCGGTGGTGTCGAACGTCCCCTCGGCCTGGGAGATCAGATAGCCCATGCCTTCGGAGGAACCGAGGTACTCCCCGACGACCGCGCCGACGATCGCGAATCCCACACTCACGTGCAGGCTGGAGAAGATCCACGTCATGGCGCTCGGCAGCAGCACGTGCCGGATCAACTGGCTCTCCTTGGCACCGAGCATGCGCACGTTGTCGATGAGCACCCGGTCGACCTCGCGCACGCCCTGGTAGGTGTTGAAGAAGACGAGGAAGAACACCAGGGACACGCCGAAGGCCACCTTGGACCAGATGCCCAGCCCGAACCAGAGCAGGAAGAGCGGGGCGAGCACCACGCGGGGCAGCGCGTTGAGTGCCTTGAGATAGGGGTCGAGCACCGCCGCGAGCGTGCGCGCCCGCGCGAGCAGGAACCCGATGGCGAGTCCCAGCAGACTGCCGATGGCCAGGGCGAGCGCGGCCTCCAGCAGTGTGGTCCGCAGATGGGGGTAGATCTCGCCGCTGCGGAACCACTCGCCGATCCGCTGTGCGATGTCGGTGGGGGCGCTGAAGAAGAACGGGTCGATCACTCCGGACCGGCTGCCGAACTGCCAGCCGAGGACGATCACCAGCGCCAGCCCGGTCCGTCCGGCGACTACGGTGGCTCGACGGGGTCCGAAGCGCCGGACGCGTCCGGCGCCGCCAAGGACGCGGCGCCGGCGGCCGGCGGGTGCTGCCGAAGCGTCGGCGGCGTCGGCGGGCGACGCCGACGTGTCAGGAGTCGCCGAGGTGTTGTCCGGCGGTGTCTCGCTCATAGGTCCTCATCACCTCGTTTCTGAGGTCGGCCCAGACCGCCCGGTAGATCTCGGTGAACTCCGGCCGTGTCCTGATGTCCAGCAGGTCGCGCGGCCTCGGCAGGTCGACCGGGTAACGGCCGACGATCCGGCTCGCCGGGCCCGCCGACAGCAGCACGATCTCGTCGGAGAGCGAGATGGCCTCGTCGAGGTCGTGCGTGACGAACAGGACCGTCTTCCCGCTTCCGGTCCACAGCGACAGCAGTTCGTTCTCCATCACCTGGCGGGTCTGTACGTCCAGCGCGCCGAACGGCTCGTCCATGAGCAGGATGCCGGGGTCGCCGATCAGGGTCTGGGCGACGGCGGTCCGTCGGCGCATGCCACCGGAGAGCTGGTGCGGGTAGGAGTTCTCGAAGCCTCGTAGGCCCACCCGGGCCACCCACTCACGGGCCCGCGCGGTCCGTTCCTTCCTGCTCACTCCGGCCAGTTCGAGGCCGAGGCCGACATTGGCGAGGACGGTTTTCCACGGCAGCAGGGCGTCCTGCTGGAACATGTAACCCGCTGTGCGATTGAGGCCGTCGAGTGGCTTCCCGTCGACGAGCACCTGCCCCGAGGACGGTACGAGCAGCCCGGCCACGGCATTGAGCACGGTGGACTTCCCGCACCCGGTGGGGCCGACGACCGAGACGAAGCGTCCGGAGGGCACACTCAGATCCATCTCCGAGACGGCCGTGTAGTCGCGCTCGTGACTCCGGTAGGAAACGGTGACGGACCTCAGTTCCACCATCGGCCGTCTGTCGCTGCTGCTCACCGGGGCTTTCTTCCTATCACCAGGCTGTCTGGCGATCATGATTTGTCAGTGTGTGACGGGTACGCAACCCTTGCTGTCTGGCGGTTGGGTGAACAAGTGCAAATATTGGATGGAGGGTGGAAAGCGGTCATGAGGGTGACGGGGCGGTCAACGCTCCGTGTCGCTCCGGTCCGGGGAGCAGCCGCGCAGGGCGGTGGAGACGGGAAGGGCTTCGGGGCTTCAGGTGAGAGCCGCCTCCGGATGCCTCCGTACCCACCCCGCGGGGCCGGGTCGCCGGGGCGGCGGGCGGTGATCGTGGGGGGAGTGGTGCGGCCGGTCAGGGTGTTGATGCGGTTGATCAGGTCGTGGACCGAAACACCCTCGCCCGGCCGATGTTGAGCGTCAGGTCGCGGCCGGGGGACGCGGCCAGGGCTCGGGCCGTCGCCACGTGGGCCTCCGCCAGGTCGACGACGTGGATGTAGTCGCGGACACAAGTCCCGTCCGGGGTGGGGTAGTCGGCGCCGAAGATACGGGGGGCCGAGCCTTCCGTCAGTTCCTCGAAGACCATCGGGACGATGTTGAAGACGCCCACGTCCGCCAGTTCCGGAGTCGCCGCGCCCGCCACGTTGAAGGAGCGAAGTGACGCCGTGGCAAGGCCGGTTGCGCGGCCCGTCGCGCGGACCAGCCACTCGCCCACCTGCTTCTTCGCCGCCAGGTGCACCACGCCCGTCACCGCGTGCTCCGCCGGCGTGCGGCGCAGCAGGGCGGCGTCCAGCGTGGAACCCGCCACCAGGGGGACGCCGGCGGGTACGCGTTCGGCGATGCCCGTGCTCAAGTCGTCGTAGACGACCGGGCGTTCACTCGCGGCCGGCAGCGCGCGCACGACATGTGCCCCGATGCAGCCCGCCCCGCCGGTGATCAGCCAGGTGTTCGTCATCTACGGCTACCCCTCGTCTCCTCGGCCGTTTCCAGCAGTGAACGGCCCACTCCAGCGACAAACGGCCCGCTTCAGCGGCAGAACGGCCCGCTCCAACAACAGCCGCTCACCAGTGGAGCAGCCGCCGCACCCGTCGTCCCACCACCGATGTCACGCCCCGTACCCCCGGCGCCACCCGCAGCGCCAGCGCCCCCGAGTGGGTCGCGTAGGGCTGGACCAGGAGCAGGCCGTGCCGGGCGCTCGGCAGGGCCGTGCGGGACAACAGCCCCGGGCCCGCCGTCGCGTGGGGGGTGGTGTCGCGGCTCGTGCCGTCGCGGAAGCGCAGCCGCAGGCGTACGTCCCAGGTGCCCGCGCCCCGGCCGCCGAGTACCGCCAGGTCCAGCGCCAACTCGGCCGTCCACGTGTCGAATTCGGGGTCCTCGGCGAACAACGCCGTGCCGGTGAAGCCCGGTTGGCCGTCCTCGCGGCACACGAACTCCACCTCCACCGCCGTCGGACCCGCCTGAGCGACCCTGCCGTACAGCTCGTGCAGGCGCAGCCGGAGGAGGGTGGTGCGGGCCCGGGGGCGCAGTTCGGCGTCAACTGCCAGGGGGAGGTGGGGGATCGGGCGGTGGAGGAGGTGGTCGAGGCGCACGTGGGGGAGGTCCGGGGACCATACCGGTGCGCCCATGTCGCTGGGTGTCCTGCCCGGCGACCGTGCGTACGGCGGGCGCAACCGTGCCGGGCGGGCGGCCAGTTCGGCCAGGCGGGGCAGGTCGCGCGGCTCGGGGGTCGCGAGCAGGACGTGGGCGATCACCCGGCCGGGTGCCGCCGCCGAGGCCAGGTCGGCCGTCCGGAAGGCTTCCAGGTGCGCCCGCGCGATCCGCCACCACGCCTCCCGGTACTCCGGCGTCCGCTGCCCCAACTCCCGTACGTACATCCGGAGTTCGTGGTCCAGGAACTTGCCGCGGGCGGCCCGCGCCAGCGTCTTCTCGCCGGCCGCGACCAGGATGTCGTACGCGAGCCGGGCCGCCTCCGTGCGGGCCACCCAGTTGTTGATGCCCGCCCGGTCAAGGGAGATGGACAGCCGCTCGGCCCGGCGGCGCACGTGCCAGACGTAGACCCGGTCCGGGACGAGCGCGAGGCGCGGGCCCGCCGCCAGCACGCGCGCGGTGAACACGAAGTCCTCGTAGGGGAACCGGCCTTCGGGGAACCGGATGCCGTGCTCGCGCAGAAACCCGGTGCGGTACAGCTTGTTGACGCAGAGCGTGTCGTGGACGAGCCGGGGGCGGGCCGACGCACGCGCCACGACGGCCGGGCCCGCGTACAGCTCCGGCTGCCACGGCGTCTCCCGCCCGGAGGGCAGCTCCCGGCGCACACACAGCCCGGCGGCGACGTCGACATCTGCCGTGGCTGCCCCGAGCAGCGCGTCCACGGCCCCCGGCGGCAGCACGTCGTCGCTGTCCAGGAACATGACGTACGGCGCCGTCGCCGCGTCGATGCCGTCGTTGCGCGGGGTGCCGCAGCCGCCGCTGTTGGTCTTGCGGCGGACCACCTTCACGCGCGCGTCCCCAGCCGCCAGCCCGTCCAGCACCTCCGCGCTGCCGTCCGCCGAGCAGTCGTCCACGGCGATCACCTCGCGCACCGCCGTGCCCTGTGCCAGCGCGGACCGCACCGCGTCGCCGACGTGCGCGGCGTCGTCGTAACCGATGACGACGACGGAGACCTGCGCGAGGTGTGCCGACGACTGTGTCTGGGGCATGGGGGTCACGAGCCTGGAGCGTAGGGATCGAGGGTAATTTTCCGTTAAGGGGCGGTTGGGGTTCGCTCCGGAAGACGGCGGGAAGCGGGGCGGGGTTCCACGGCGGGATCGTCTGATTTCAGGCTTTTTGTCAGGGGGAAGGTCGCCCGGGTGGAGCGCCACAGCCGTACGAACGACAGCACGGCCGCCCCCGCCAGCAGCCCGTTGCGTACGACCATCAGCCCGCAGCCCGCCCACGTGGAGTGGACGACCAGGCCGTAGTACCCGGGATAGATGACGGAGCTGACCGCCGTCGCCGCCAGGATCAGGGCCGCCGCCGGGCGCTGCGTGGTGTGCCGGGAGGTCAGGCAGACGGCGGCCAGGCCCACCAGCCACACCATGTACTGCGGGCTGATCACCCGGCTCGTGACGGTGAACAGCAGGACGGCGGCGAGGGCCGCGTCGAACGGCGTCGCCGGGGTCCAGTGGCGCGCCCGCACCCGCCACAGCAGCAACAGCCCGAACGCGACGCCGGTGAGCGCGAGCGAGGCGGTCGCGACGGCGTGCACGTGCGGCCCGACGAACTCCATCGCGCCGTACTGGTACCGCGTGCGCCCCGGCCACCCGGCGTGCCGCGCGAGCCCCAGGAGCGTGCCGCCGAGCGACTCGATCTGCACGCCCCGACCGCCCTGCTCCCGCAGGAACCCGAACGGATGCCGGAACCGCGCCACCAGCAGCGCGAGCAGCGTCACCGCGGTCACGGCCGCCGCGGTCCACGTCTGCCGGGTGGTCCGGCCGCGCGGGATGCCGATGAGCACCAGTACCGGCCACACCTTCACCAGGGCGCCCAGCGCCGCGAACACCCCGCACGCGCGCGTGGAGCGCGACAACGTCAACAGGGAGATGACGGCGAAGGCGGTGACCTGCACGTCGTACCGCGCGAGTGGCGTGTGCAGCAGCAGCGGCAGCCCGCCGATCCACACGGCCGCACCGGCCAGGCTGCGGCCCCGGCGCGCGCCCGCCGCCACGAGCGCGAGCGTGATCACCGCATCCGTAAGGAGGGTGAGCGCGACGAAGGCGCGGAAGTACGACAGGCCGGGCAGGAGGGAGGGGGAGAGCAGCACCAGACCCGCGCCCGGGGGGTACTGCCACAGCGGGTCGTGCACCGGGAACTCGCCGTGCGAGAGGATCCCGTACCAGTGGAAGTACAGCACCCGCACCTCGCGCGAGACCCCACCGTGCCCGAGCAGATGGAGCCGGTCGTGCGCGAGCAGCCACAGCATCAGCGCTCGGGTGGCCAGCCGGGCACAGGCGAGGGCGATACCGCGCGGGAGGGGCCGGCCGCGGCGGGGCCGGGCGGCCGGTTCTCTCGGCGGCGGGTACGGCGGCGGGGTGCTGCGAGTCGGCGGTCGGTTCGGCGAGGGGGTGACTGTGGGGCTCATCAGAGGTGGATCGTAAGCCGCAGGGGTGCCTCAATCGGTTTGATACGCCACTAATGTTCCGTAAGGGTTCGTTAAGCCCACGGGATCGGGCTAGTGGGGGGAGCACGGGTACTCGGGTCGCTCGGGTCAGTCGCGCAGGAGTGTCACCGCGCGTGCCGTCGCCGTACCGATCGCCGCGTTGATCGCGGTGTCGTCCGAGCCGGGGCGGGAGCGGGTGAAGACGGTGGCGGCGTAGCGGTGGCCGTCGGGGAAGGTGATGACGCCGATCTCGTTGCGTACGACGCCGAGCAGGCCGCCGGACTTCGCGGCCACCTGGACGCGTTGGCGGGGGAAGCCGCTCGCGATACGGTGCCGGGTCAGCTGATGGCCCATCAACTCCCTTACCCGGGCGCATGCTTCGGCCGGTCCGGCGCGGTCGCTCCAGAGCAGGCGGAGCAGTTCGGCCATGTCGTGCGGGGTGCTGCGGGTGCTCGCACCGGGGGTCAACGCCCGGGTGGCGGGCAGGAGTTCGTCGACCTCGGCGAGTTCGGCCGGTGACCTCGCGCCGTCGCCCGACCAGGCGACGAGGTCGGCCCAGTCGGCGCGGCCGAGGTCGTGGCCGACGGAGTCGAGCAGCGTGCGGGTGTCGGACTCCAGCGCCGTACCGGTCAAACCGAGGCGTACGGCCGTGGAGTTGACCGCGGCCGGGCCGAGCCCGCGGATGAGCGCGTCGGTGGCGTCGTTGTCGCTGATGGTCAGCGCCAGGGTGACCAGGTCCCGCCAGGAGACGACGGCGTCGTCGAGGAAGAGGGAGGCTCCGGTCGGGCCGGGGGTGCGGGCGGCGGCGGGCAGTCGTACGGGTTCGCGCGGGTCCAGGCGGCCGTCGGCGAAGGCGGTCTCGGCCTCCAGGGCGATCAGCACCTTGATGGTGGAGGCCGGGACGACGGGGGCGTGGGCGCGCAGGGCGACTTCGGGGGTGTCGCTGTCGTCCAGTCGCAGCGGTCGTACGCACAACGCGCCTTCGCAGCCTGCCTGTTCGAAGACGGCGTCGATCGTGGGGTTGATCGCGGTGCCGGGCTCGTCGGTGGGTCGGGCGGCGGGCTCGGTGCCGGGCTCGTCGGCGGGCTCGGCGGTGGCGTCCACGTACGGCGTCATTCCCCGTGCGGGTCCGCCAGAATCTCCGGGTCCAGGACTGCCGAGTCCAGCGACCGCGTCAACGTGTCGAGGCGGGTGCGGAGTTCATGGATCTCGGCGACGTCGAGGCCGGTCGCCGCGACGATGCGGCGCGGGACGGTGAGCGCCTGCTCGCGCAGCGCCGTGCCCGCCTCGGTGAGGTGGACGTGGACCGAGCGCTCGTCGCGGACGCTGCGCTCGCGGCGGACCAGGCCGCCCGTCTCCAGCCGTTTGAGCAGCGGGGAGAGGGTGCCGGAGTCCAGGCGCAGGTGTTCGCCGAGCTTCTTGACCGGGGTCTCGCCGTGCTCCCACAGCACGAGCATGACCAGGTACTGCGGGTAGGTCAGCCCGAGGTCCTTGAGGGCGGCCCGGTAGACGCCGTTGAACGCGCGCGCTGCGGAGTGCAGCGAGAAGCAGATCTGGTGGTCGAGGAGGAGGTACTTCTCGTCCGAGAGGCCGGCTTCGGTGTTCGCTTCAGTGTTCGCTTCGGTGGCGTTCGCCTGGGTGGCGTCGGTCGCAGGGCTCGTGGTCATGGTTCCAGGGTAACCCTTCGCGTCATTTAGTTGTGCACAACTTAATTGTGTGCTGTACTTACGTCATCGGCACCCGCCTTCCGAAAGGGATTCGTTCCATGGACGCGCTGTACACCGCTGTAGCCACCGCCACCCACGGCCGCGAGGGTCGCGCCATCACCTCCGACGGCAAGTTCGACCTGCCGCTGTCGATGCCGGTGGAGCTGGGCGGCAACGGCGAGGGCACCAACCCCGAGCAGCTGTTCGCGGCCGGTTACGCCGCCTGTTTCGGCAGCGCGCTGGCGCTCGTCGGCCGCCAGGCCAAGGTCGACGTCAGCGACGCCGCCGTGACCGCCGAGGTCGGCATAGGCCAGCAGGGCGAGGGCTTCGCGCTGAAGGTCACGCTCCGCATCGAGCTGCCCGACACCGTGGACGAGGCCACCGGCCGCAAGCTGGTCGAGACGGCCCACCAGGTCTGCCCCTACTCCAACGCGACCCGCGGCAACATCCCGGTCGACCTCGTCATCGAGTAGTCCCGTCACGTTCCCCGAACGCCGAGCCCCGCGAGCGTCCAACTGGCCCTTCGCTCGCGGGGCTCGGTTTCGCCATGGTTCGCCATGTCAACGAACGTCACCGCAACGAGTGAGCGGCCCCCTCCCGGTTCTGCTGCCCGGGCACGGCCACCCGCCCCCACGCCCGTACCGCCTCCTCCAGCAGCAACGGCAGCCCCAGCACCGGCAGCAGCCACGCCAGTACGATCAGCCGGGCGCCCCAGATGTTGATGTCCGGGTGGGCCGCCTGGGTGAGGATCCCGGTGCACGCGCCCGCCACCGCGAACACCCCGAACGCGGGCCGCCGCCGCAGCACCCCCCACGCCCCGGCGCCCAGCGCGGCCACGAACAGCGGTTCCATGCACTGCCGTCGGCCCCACTCCACCCAGAAGTCGAACTCCAGGTGCAGGAACTCGCGCCACGGGCGGGTGCGGTCCGGCCGCTCGAAGTGGTTGGTCAGCAGGTCCTGGAGGCTCTCGGCCTGCGACGGGTAGTGCAGCGCCCGCGCCACCAGCAGCGTTCCGACGGCCGCGCCCACCCCGATCGCCCCCAGCAGCACCACCCCCCGTCCCGGCCGCCGCCCGCGCCGCCACCGCCGTACCCCGACGACCGCGCACGCCCCGGCCAGACACACCCCGAGGAACAGCGCCTGCGAGTGCTTCACCGCGAACAGCAACACCAGGGACACGGCGACGAGTTGGGCACCCAGGCGGACCCGGTCCAGGCCCTGCTCCTGTTCTCCGCCCTGGTCCCGCAGGGCCAGCGCGCAGCCCCACAGGGCCGACAGAGTGAGCGCCAGCATCAGGCCCTCGGTCATCGGGCGCATCGCCGTCGTGCCGACCGGCAGGACGTAGTAGAGGGCCTGGCCGGTCAGGGCGACCCCCGTCGATGCGCGCAGGGTGCGCAGGATCAGGAAGACCAGCACCCCGCCGGCCGCCGCGACCAGCACCCCGCACAGCCACACCCCCCACGTCACGCCGAACACCGCGACGAACGGGGCGAGCAGCGCCGGGTAGCCGGGCCGCACCTCGAAGATCCGCCGGAACCGCTCGGACGCGAACGGCGCGGTGTGGCCGGTGACTTGGGGACCGTCGAGCTGCTTGGCGGCCAGCTTCGCCCACAGCCCGCGCCGGCACTTGTCGGTGACCTCGCGGGTCGGGTCCGGCGCGTGGAAGTGCACCACGTCCACGCTCTGCCGCCGCCGCGCGAGCGACGCGTCGCCCGCGCACACGTAGTCGATGGTCGCGGTCGCCGCCTCCCGCTTGCTCGCGCCGGTCAGACTCAGCGCGTACGACACGTAGTTGCGGGTGTCGGGGGTGTCCCGGCCGGTGACGTTGGCGAGTTGGAGCACGGCGAAGACCGCGGCGAGGGCGACGACCCACCAGGCGGCGTGCTTCCGGGGGGCGTTCACGAGGACGCCGGCAGGTCGAGGTCGGCCCTGGGGGCCGGCTGGGCGGGCAGCGGCGGGAGTTCCGCCTCGCCCAGCATCAGCGTCCGGACCACCCGTTCGGCCGCCCGCCCGTCGTCGAACTCCCCGAACCGCGCCCGGAATCCGGCCCGCAGCCGCGCCGACTCCGGGTCCCGCCAGCCGCCGGACGCGAACAGCCACGCCAACTCCCGGTAGGAACGGGCGACATGGCCGGGCGGATCCGGGGTGACGTCGAAGTACGCGCCCCGGCTCGCGGTGAACGTGCCCCAGTCGTCGGCGCGGACCACGATCGGCCGGTCCAGGTTGGCGTAGTCGAACATCAGCGCCGAGTAGTCCGTGACCAGCACGTCCGAGGCCGGCATCGGCTCCTCCACGCGCGGCTCGTCCGTCGCGTCCACCAGGACGCCCCTGCGGTGCAGTTCGGCGAGCCCGTACCCGCGCGCGGGCCCGTCCGCGAGCGAGGGACGCAGGCGGACGACGAGGGTGGCGCCCCGGCCCGGACCGTGCCCGAGGCTGCGGCCCAGGTCCGCGGCGAAACGGGCGAGGTCGAAGCCGCCGTCCCGCTCGACCAGGCCGTCGCGGACGTGGTCCCGGCGCGTCGGCGCGTACAGCACCACCGTGTGCCCGGCCGGAATGCCGAGCCGCTCGCGAACGGCCGCCCCGGCGCCCGGAGTTGGACGTACGAGGACGTCGTTGCGCGGGCTGCCGGTGCGCGCCGAGGTGAAACGGCACGGGTAGGCGCGGTCCCGGACCAGCTCGGAGTGCCGGTTGGCGACCGGCCTGTAGTCCCAGCGGTCGGCCCGCCGCAGCATGCCCGGCACGTCGAAACCGTGCCGGGCGCCCGGCTTGTGCAGCAGGTCGGCGGCCATGTACTTGAGCGGGGTGCCCTGGGGGGTGTGGATGTGGACGCTGCCGGGGCGTTTGACGACCGCGTCCGCGAAGTCGGCGTTGTTCACCAGGTACTTGGCGCGGGCCGGCACGTCCCAGTAGCCGCGGCTGCCGATGACCTCGTACTCGATCCCGGCGGGCAGCGAGGCCACCGCGTCCGGCTCGACGACGAACACCGACCGCACGTGCGGGGCGAGTTCACGCACCTTGGCGTGGATCGCGGCCGGGTTGCAGGCGTAGCCGCGGCCCCAGTAGGCGCAGTAGACGGCGAGGTTCGCGTCGAGGGGGCGGCGGGCGAGGGCGTAGCGCAGGTCGAGGGGGCGGCGGGCGAGGGCGTAGCGCGGGCGGGTGCGCGACATCCGTGGGCTGCGTGACGGCCGCGAAGTCGCCCTGGCCGTCAGCCGGTTGGCGCCCCGCAGCACCGGGAACGCGTCGTACGCCCCCGCCGCCGGCAGCCGGTGCTGTACGCCGACACTGCCACCCGGCGGCCGGAACCCGGCCGGGCGGTGGGCCCGGTACCTCCCTCGCGCCCGGCGGAAGAACGGGCGCCGCAGCCGGGCGGGAAGGCGCTCGGGGTGGGCGGCGGTCCGCAGCACGGCGGCGAAGAGGTCCGTGAACAGGGGGCCCAACCGGTCGGCGGGAAGCGCGAGTTCGGCCGCCCGGAGCCGGACGCGTTCGACCTGGTCGAGGAGGTCCAGCTGCCCCTCGCCGGGCGCGTGCGGGCGGCTGCCCTGCCTGCGCACGAGATGCCGTACGCAGACCGCGCGCAGGACCGCGACCCGCTCGGCGGCCAGGAGGGTCCGGCCGCCCCAGCCGGCGTCGGTGAACAGGCCGTCGGGGAAGGCGAGTTGGTGCCGGGCGACGAAGTCCCGGCGGTAGGCCGTGCTCCACGCGGGCACTCCGACGCCGGTCGGCCGGGGGGCCGCCGTCGGGGCGAAGGGGCCCTCCGGGGCCGGGCCCAGCCGTGGGGAGGTCGTCTCGGCGTCCCACCAGTGGACCCGCGCGTGGTCGAAGTGGAGGGCGTCCACGTCGGCGGTCGCTGTCAGCCGCGCGTCGATCAACGCCAGTGCGCCCGGGGCGAGTTCGTCGTCGCCGTCGAGGAACAGCAGGTACGTGCCGGTCGCCGCCGGCACCCCGGCGTCACGCGCCGCGCCCAGGCCCGCGGCGCGCGGCGAGAGCACGGGGGCGACCCGCGCGTCCCGGGCCGCGTACCCGGCGGCGACCTCGCCCGCCGGGGAGCCGGGCGCGTCGCACACGGGGATCAGCTCGAAGTCGCCGAAGGGCTGCGCGAGTACCGAGTCCAGGGCCAGGGACAGCCGGCCGACGACGCCGTGGGAAGGGACGATGACGCTGAAGCGAGGCATGCGTTCTCTCTGTGAACTGAAGCTACGAGCTGGAGCGACGGGCCACCGGCCAGTGGTGTCGTCGGCGTCCGGGGCGCCCGGCCGGGCGCCAGGTGACGGGGCGGGTGGGGGTCGGCCTGGTCGGCAACGGCATACGAGGCTCCGGAACGGGACGTGCGGGGCGGGGAGATGGGGCTGGGCAGGCTCAGAAACCCGTGGTCGGGGCAGGAGTTGGGGAAGACGACGGGGCCGGAGTCGGGGCCGGCACGGCCGACAACGGCTCGCCCCCGCGAACCGGGGCCCCCGCCGCACCCGTGCCCCCGCCCGCAGCCCCGCCCGCCGCCACCGACGGCACCGGATGCCGTTCCCCCAGCGGCACCACCGGTGGCAGCGCCCGCGGCCGTTCGCCCAGTACCACCCGCCGTACCACCCGCTCCGCGGCGCGCCCGTCGTCGTAGGGGCAGAAGCGTTCGCGGAAGGCGGCGCGGAGTTGGGCCGAGCGGGAGCCGCGCCAGTGGCCGGTGGTGAAGATGTCGATCAGCTCGTCCTCGCTGCGCGCGACCGCGCCCGGCGGGAAGGTGCGCAGGTCGAAGTAGGTCCCGCGGGCGGCCTCGTACGCCTCCCAGTCGTCCGCGTGGATCACGATCGGGCGGTCCAGGTTGGCGTAGTCGAACATCAGGGACGAGTAGTCGGTGACCAGCGCGTCCGCGGCCAGACAGAGGGACTCGACGTTCGGGTGGTCGGTCACGTCGATGAGGCGGGCCCCGGTTTTCGCGAGCGGTTCGCCGTACGACGGGTGGGCGCGGGTCAACAGGACGAAGTCCGGGCCGAGTTGGCGCAGTACCCGGTCCAGGTTCAGCGGGTGGCGCTGGCCGTGCCGGTAGTCGCGGTAGGTCGGCGCGTACAGGATCGCCACCGCGTGCCGGGGGATGCCGAGGCTCTCGCGCAGCCGGGTCACGTCCGCCGAAGTGGCCTGCTGGAAACGGTCGTTGCGGGGCAGGCCGGTTTCGAGGGTCTGGTACTGGGCCGGAAACACCCGCTCCCACACCAGAGTCGAGTGCCGGTTGCCGGACAGGACGTGGTCCCAGCGGTCGGCGTCGCGCAGCACCTCGGCGAAGTCCGTGTCGCGGGCGGCGGCCGGACGGTCCTGGAGGTCCAGGCCCATGCGCTTGAGCGGGGTGCCGTTCTGCGTCTGGACCAGGACCTGGCCCGCGCGCTTGACCAGGCGGGGGTCGAACGGCCCCTCGGACACGAGGTACTTGGCGCGGGCCAGCGCCGTCCAGTAGGCGGCCGAGCCGGGGTTGAGCCTGCGGGTGCCGGTGGGGACGGTGTGGTGGTGCTCGGGGGCCGCGATCCAGGACGTGCCGATGTCCGGGACGAGTTCCCGGAACGCGGACTCCAGCGCGGCCGGATCGCCGCCGTAACCGCCGTACCCGCCAACGCCGTTGGAGCGGAACGCGCTGAACACCGCCCGGTCGCCCCGCACCGGCAGCCGGCGCTGCGCGGCGTAGTGCAACTGGAGGGCGGCAGAGGTGAGTTGACGGCGTACGGCGGCGAGGCGGCGGTGCGTGACGCGGCGGCAGCGGGAACCCAGCGACAGCAGCCGGTAGGTGCGGTGCAGGCCGAGCCGGACCAGGGCGTGCTTGAGGCGCAGGCCGGCGCGGACGGGGGCGCCGGGGGAGCGGTAACGGCGGTAGTGGGTACGGGCCATGCGCAGGAACAGCGCGGCCGTGCCGTACGGCAGCCTGCGGTCCCGGTGGGCGAAGACCGTCGTCAGGTGGTCGACCATGCGGCGGAACAACACCGGCCGCCAGCGCGCCAGTTGGGGGTTGGCGTCCAGGTGCGCGAAGACCTTGTCGTACTGGTCGAAGACGTCGAAGTGGGCCTCGCTGGTGGTGGACATGAGGTTGCCCCGCCTGCGCTGCCGGTAGTGCACGCAGACCCGGTCCAGGGTGGCGATCGACTCCGCCGCCAGCAGCGCCGGGTACGTCCAGGGGGCGTCCTCGTAGAAGCCGGGCGGGAAGACGAGGCCCTGTTCCTCGACGAAGTCGCGGCGATAGGCCTTGTTCCAGACCACCATCATGACCTTCAGCAGGCCCGGCCGGTCGTCGAGGCGGAAGGGCGCCGGGCCCTGCTCGGTGAGCTGCCCGGCGAGGCGGTTGCGGACGATGTCGCCGTTCCAGTACGTGCGGGCGTAGTCGTAGACCAGGATGTCCGGCTCGTCTGTCGCCTTGATCCGGTCCGCGAGCGCGGCGAGCGTGCCCGGGGTGAGGGTGTCGTCGCCGTCGAGGAAGAGGACGTAGTCGCCGGTGGCCGCGTGCAGCCCCGCGTTGCGGGCCGGGCCGAGCCCCACGTTCTTCGGCAGGTGCACCGCCCGGACCCGGCCGTCCCGGGCCGCGAACTCGTCGATGATCGCCCCGCACGCGTCGGGCGAACCGTCGTCGACCGCGATCAACTCGACGTCGGTGAACGACTGTTCCAGGACGGACTCCAGGCAGCCGTGCAGATACGCCTGCACGCGGAACGCGGGGACGATGACACTGAACCTGGGCACGGGACATCCATGGGATCGGCGCGGGACGCGGGGGTACTGTCCGAACGGCCGAAGGGGTGATTCGGTTACGCGGCGTGCGGCATCCGGGGGACAACCCGTGCCCCGGACGGTGCGGGTCCCGTGCCCTGGTTCGTGTGGGTCAAGTGTGTTCAGATGCTGGTCACTTCACCGCGCCCGCCATCACCCCCGACACGAACTGCCGCTGGAACGCGAAGAACACGACCAGCGGGACCACCATCGACAGGAACGCCCCCGGCGCCAGCACGTCGATGTTGTTGCCGAACTGCCGTACCTGCTGCTGCAACGCGACCGTCAGCGGCTGCGAGTCGACGCTTGAGAACACCAGGGCGACCAGCATGTCGTTCCACACCCACAGGAACTGGAAGATGCCCAGCGAGGCGAGCGCGGGCGCCGCCAGCGGCATGACGACGGTCGTGAACAGCCGTATCTCGCCCGCCCCGTCGAGCCGCGCCGCCTCCAGCAGCTCCTTGGGGATCTCCGCGAAGAAGTTGCGCAGCAGGAACACCGCGAACGGCAGCCCGAACCCCACGTGGAAGACGACGACCCCGACGATGCTGCCGAAGATCCCTATCTTGCCGAAGAGTTCGGACAACGGGATCAACGCCACCTGCACCGGCACCACGAGCAGCGCGACCACGACCATGAACCAGGTGTCGCGGCCCTTGAAGTCCAGCCAGGCGAAGGCGTATCCGGCCATCGCGCCGAAGAGCACCACGAGCAGGGTCGCCGGGACGGTGATCCACACGGTGTTCAGCAGCGACTGCGTGATCGCGTCGTTCTCCAGCAGCGAGCGGTAACTCGCCGTCGTCAGCTCGGAAGGCGCCGTGAAGACCTTCCACCAGCCCGAGGTGGCGATGTCGGTCGGGTCGCGGAACGAGGAGACCAGCAGCCCGAACGCCGGCACCAGCCAGAACAGCGCGACCAGGATCAGGAACACCCGCAGCGCGCCGCCCGCCGCACTGCCCGCGATCCGGGACGCGAGCGAACGACCTGGTTTCGCCGGCACGGGCGTGTCGAGTGCGCTCACCGTTCCTTCTCCCTTCGCAGCCGCCGCAGATTGACGACCATCACCGGCAGGACCAGCACCAGCAGGACGACGCCGATCGCGCTGCCCATGCCGAAGTTGCCCCCGCCGCCGAACGACGACAGGAACAGTTGCAGCGCGAGGACGTTGGCGTCGTCCTGGCTGGGCTGCGGCGCGATGATGTAGACGAGGTCGAAGACCTTCATCACGTTGATCATCAGCGTGACCATCACGACGACCAGGACCGGCGCGAGCATCGGCACGGTGATCCGGCGGAACACCTGCCACTCGTTGGCCCCGTCAACCCGGGCCGCCTCCAAGAGGTTTCGGTCCACGCCCGCGAGCCCCGCCGCGATCAGCACCATCGCGAAGCCCGCCCACATCCACACGTACGCGGCGATGATCGCGGGCGTGACGAGCGTCGGGCCGAGCCAGTCGACGCCGTTGTACGCGGCGGCGAAGTTCGAGCCCGGCAGCCGGAGTCGGGCCCCGTCCGCGCTCGCGGGCAGCGTGAAGGTGCCGTCGGCCCCGGACTTGGCGGAGGCGACCGTACGGCCGTCCTTCACCGCCTCGACCTTGACGCCCTTGAGCGCCTTCTCGCCGGGGTCGACCTTGCCCTTCGTACCGCCGCCGCCCAGCTTGAAGTCCAGCCAAACAGTGCCGGTCACTTGGTTGTTGGCGGCGGTCGCCGTTTTCGCGTTCTCCGGTGTGCCCGGCAGCCGGTTGGGCGCGATGCCGACCAGCGGGAGCAGCGCCGGGGTGCCCGCGTGGACCGTCCCGGCGGTGGTGAAGGAGCCGGAACCGGACGATTTCAGCGCGCCCAGCTGGGGGTTGGGGCGGGCGCCCGGATACACGGCCGCCGAGGTGAACGTGTCGTGCACCGACTTCACGACCGCGTTCGCCACGCCCTGGCCCGGGTCCTGCTCGTACACCAGGCGGAAGATGATGCCCGCGGCGAGCATGGAGATCGCCATCGGCATGAAGACGATCAGCTTGAACGCCGTTCCCCAGCGCACCCGTTCGGTCAGTACGGCGAAGATCAGGCCGAGCGCGGTGACCACGACCGGGGCGACCGCGACCCAGATCGCCGTGTTGCGCACGGCGGTCAGGGTCTGGTGGTCGCTGAACAGGTCGCCGTAGTTGCGCAGTCCGACGAAACCGGAGCCGTCGGCGTCGTAGAGGCTGCGCCAGACCGAGTAGACGATCGGGTAGACGACCAGGGCGCCCAGCAGGACCAGGGCGGGGAACAGGAACAGGACCGTCACCCACAGGCGGGTTCCGGTCACGCTTCTGGGTGGTTTGCGCGGACCGGCGGCAGGGGCGGGCGCCGGCAACTCACCGGCGCCCCCTGTCGCGTTGGCTGTCGACGGCATGCCGTCAGCCGTTTCCGTATGCCTTGGCGGCGTCCGCCTCCAGTTTCTTCTGCGTCCCCGCCACGTCGCCCGGGTCGCGCAGGAAGTCCTGGAGGTCCTTCCACTCGCCGATGCCCGCCGTGCCGCCGAACGCCGCCGGCGCCTGGTCGGACATGTCGAAGCGGAAGTCGTCGCCCGCCGCTATCAGCGACTTCGCGATGGTCCGCGTCACCGCGTCCTTGTACGAGGACAGCGGCAGCTCCTTGTTGGGGGACAGGAGGCCGCCCTGGGCCGTCCAGATCGCCGCCGCGTCCGTGGAGGCCAGGAACGTCAGCAGCGCCTGCGCGCCCTCGCCGCTCTTCAGCGCTACGGCCACGTCACCGCCGCTGACCACCGGGGCGTCCGCGCCGACCGCCGGGAACGGGAACACCTTGGCGTCCGTGCCCAGCTTCGCCTTCGTGTCGGCGTTGATGTTCGCGGTCACGAAGTCGCCCTCGTAGACCATCGCGGCCGGGTTGTCGCCGGAGAAGGTCTGCGTGACCGACTTCGGGAACTCCGTGTTCAGCGCGCCCGAACGGCCGCCGTCGATCAGGTCGTCCTTGCTCCACAGCTGGGCGAGGGTGGTGAGGGCCTGCTTGACCGACGGATCCGTCCACTTGATCTTGTGGGCGGCGAGCTGGTCGTACTTCTCCGGGCCCGCCTGCGAGAGGTAGACGTTCTCGAACCAGTCCGTGAGCGTCCAGCCGTCCCCGCCGCCGATCGACACCGCGGGGGAGCCGGCGTCGGAGAGCGTCTGCGCGGTGGAGAGGAACTCCTTCCACGTGGTGGGCGTCTTCGTGATGCCCGCGTTCTCGAACGCCTTCGTGTTGTACCAGACCAGGGACTTGTTCGCGGCCTTGGCGTACACGCCGTACTGCTTGCCCTTGTAGGCGCCCAGGTCCACCCAGCCCTTGGAGAAGTTCTTGTCCAACTGGGCCTTGGCGGTGCTGCCGAGGGGCTTGAGCCAGCCCTTGTCGGCGAACTGGTGGAGCACGCCGACCTGGGGGAGGAACGCGACGTCCGGCGGCTTGCCGCCCTCGATACGGGTACCGAGGAACGTGGAGGTGTTGTTGCCCGTGGGCACGAAGTTCACCTTCGCGCCGGTGCGCTTCTCGAACTCGTCCAGGACCTTGGTGAAGTTCTGCTGCTCAGGGCCGGTCCAGACGGCGGCGACCTCAAGGGTCTGGCCGCTCAGCTTGGGGAGTTTCACCGTGGCGGTGGTGGGGGTGCTGCCGCCGTTGTCGCTGTTGTCGTCGCTGCCGCCGCCGCACGCGGTGAGGGTGAGGGCGAGTGTGGTGGCGGTGGCTGTGGCCAGGAAGGCGGTGGTGGCTTGTGTACGAAGGATGCTGTGCATCAGTACCCCGTTCTTTCGTTCCTCGTTGAACGATCGAGCGTTTGCCCCGTGGGGGTTGGTTTACGCCGACGGGTCGTTTGGGGCAAGGGTGTGGGGGTTGTTTGGCGGGGGGTGCCTAATGACGTGGGGGTGCGTGCGCGTTGGCGGGTGCGGGTGCGTTGTGGCTGGTCGCGCCGTTCCCCGCGCCCCTTTAGTGGGGCTGCGCCCCTACTAAAGCGGCCGGGTAACTCTGCCTAGAGCAGGGCCGGGACCTCTGCCGACCCTGCTGATCTTGCTGCTCGCTCCAGGGCGCTGGCCAGCAAGGCCAAGTCCGTTGGGCCGTTGCCCAGTTCGCGGACCGGGCGGCGGGTTGGGGGGTCGCCCGCGCGGTGCCATTCCAGGGGGACGACCGTGGGGCGGAGGGTTGCTGTGCGGGGGATGCGGCCTGTTACTCGGCCGGCCTGGAAGGGGGTTGGGGGGCCGTCGGGGTGGGTCAGGCGGCCTCGGCCGGGGGCGGGGGCGTCCGGGCCCGTGGTGGTCGGGTCCAGGGTTACCCGTAGGGGGGAGGCGCCCAACTCCGACTGTGCCGTGCGGCTTTCGGGGGTTGTTGTCGCGATCAGGTGGACGCCCAGGCGGGCGCCCTCCCGGGCCACTGCCTCCAGGGCCCGGACGACCGAGCCCGCGGAGGGGCGGCCGGGGGAGCCCAGCGCGGGGGAGAGCAGGACGTCCACGTCGTCGACCAGGACGACCAGGCGGGGCAACGGCGGTGGTGGCGGCGCCGGTTCCGTACGCTGCCGGGTCGCCGCCGGGCGCAGGCGGATGGTCGAGCTGGGCGGGGACTCTATGTCCGCCGCACCTGCCGCACCCGACGCACCCGACACGCCTGTTGAGGCCGTCGGAGCGGTCGTCGTGCGTTGCGGGACCATGCGGCCCGACAGCGCCCGCTGGGTGTGCCACTCGGCGAAGCCCAGGCGGCCGAGCAGTTCCGCGCGCCGCTTCAGTTCGGCGGCCAGTGACTGGGCGAACTCCCGCATGCGGACGGGGTCGTTGGTGGCCAGGTGGGTCGTGACGTGCGGCAGGTCGGTGCAGACGCGCAGGTCGTCGCCCGTGCCCGCGGGGCCGTTCGGGCCGCAGTCCCGGCCGTCTATGAGCACGATGCCGAGTCGGTCGGGGCGCTCGGCCGCCGCGAGCGAGGCGGCGATGGTGCGCAGCAGCTCCGTACGGCCGCTGCCCGGCGGGCCCTCGATGAGCAGGTGCGGGCCCTCGGCGGCCAGGTCCGCGAGCACCGGTCCGCGCGGGCCCGCGCCGAGCACCGCCCAGGCCCGTCCGCCGAGCGAGGCGGAGTCGTCCGCCGCGTCCGCCCAGCGGGTCAGCAGTGACGCCGGGGTGGCCCGGGCCAGGCCCAGTTCGTCGAGCAGCCGGGCCGTGCGTGGCAACGGCGTCGCGACGCGCGCGCGTGTGCCCGCCGCCGCGCCGTCCGCCCGCAAGGGTGCCAGCGCCCGCGCGAACCGCTCCGCCCAGGCCCCGGACACCGCGTCCACCGCGGCCACGGCGCCCGGTTCGACGGGTCCGCGCGCGGTGCCGTTGCCCTTGGGCACCGGGATGCCCGCGGCGGGGGTGTGCGGCAGACCGTGGTGGGTGATCTCGTCCGCGTACGTCAGCGCCCGCGCGGCCCCCGCGTCCGAGTCGTGATCCGCGTACGGCGAGGCCGCGCCGGGGTACGGCTGGTTGGCGCCGCCGGGCGCAACGCGCAGCAGGCGCAGGGCGGTTGCCACGTCCCCGCACAGCAGGGCCACCGCCCCGGACTCCCGGAAACCGTACGACGCCGCGCACGCCGACTCGTACGTCCGCGTCACCGGGGAGTCCAGCGGGGCCGCGGCCGTCTCGGCCAGGAACAGCACGTGGATGCCGGCCCGGGGGCCCTCCTGCGCGAGCCGGGCCACCGCCTCGCGCACGTCGGCGCCGCCGGGGTCGCCGTCCACCACGAGCACGGTGTACGGCCCCTCCGCGCGCGTGCCGTCGTCCGGGCGGGCCCAGGAGGGGCGGCGGCCCGCGGCGGGCGGCTGCGCGGGCGCGGGGGCCGCGTGGTCGTCCAGGCGGCGCAGGAGTTCGGTGGTGCGGGCGGTCGCCTGTTCGCGGTCGTAGGCGAGGAGGAGGCGGCAGTCCTGGCCGTGTGCGGGGCGGACGTGGGGGAGCCAGCCGAGCCAGGACCACTCGGCGGTGCGCTCGGCCACGGGGCGGGCGCGGTCCGCGCTGATCAGCACCAGTTCGAGGGTGTCCGGCCCGTGCAGCGCGGTCAGCTGGGCCAGCACCGCGCGCGCGAGACCGGCGAGCCGGGGGCGCGGACCGGCCAGGCCCAGGGCACCGGTCTCGCGCAGGTCCGCCGTCACCGGCACCGCGGGCAGCAGTCCCGAACCGTCCGGTGCCGCGCGGTCGGCCGTGCCCAGCCGTACCGTCAGCGCCTCCGGGTGGCCTGGGGTGCGCTCCCACAGCCGCGGTCCCGGTCCGAGCGCGGTCAGCAGCAGCGCCGCCGGGTCCGGCCACTTCTCGGGGGCACCGGCCGTGGCGGTCGCCTCGGTGGCCGTATCGGGGCCGTCGTCCTCGCCGGGGGCGTACGGGGCGCGTCCGGTGCCGTCCTCCTCGCCGCGGCCACCGGTCAGCCGGCGGGCCCAGGCGGTGAAGCCGCCGGAGCGTTTGCCCGGGGTGCCGCCCTTGCGGGGGTCGGGGTCCCGGGTACCCGGGGCGGGGATGCGGCGGGTGTCCTGGGTCTCGATGCGGGGGGCTCCGGCCTGGCCCGGGACCAGCGGGGAGGGGATCGGGGGTTCCACCGGGGCGTGTTCGTGGGCGCCGGGGCTGCCCGCCGAGGCGCCCCAGGGGGTGGTTCCGGCGTAGCCGTGCGGGGCGTTGCCGTCGTCCACGCGGGTGTGCGGGGCCGTACCGCCCACGCGCGCGTGGGGCACCGGTACGGGTGCGTCGCCCACGAGCCGCAGGTGGCCCTCGCCGTCCGGTGCGGTGCGGACCGCGGGCGTACCGCCGGGCGGTGCCAGCCGGAGGGCGGACTCGCCCAGGCGGAGCAGGGAACCGGGGGCGAAGCGCTGGGGGCGGTCGCTCACGCGCGTGCCGTCCAGCCGGGTGCCGTTCGTGGAGCCCAGGTCGGCGACCGTGACGCGGCCGTCGGCGCCGACCGTGACCGCGCAGTGCAGACGGGAGACGTCCGGGTCGTCCAGCGGGACGTCGGCGTCGGCCGAGCGGCCGACCTCGATGCGACCGCCGTGCAGCAGATGGACACCGCCCGCGTCCGGGCCCGCCACCACGTGCAGTTCCGCGGTGACGTCGGAGGCGTCCGGGTCCGCGTCCGGGCCGGGGCCCGCCGGGGCGCCCAGGGAGACCAGGGCGCCGTCCGTCAGCGGCGGTTCGCCCAGGGTGCAGCGCTGCGGGTCGAGCCGGTCCATGCCCGCGTACAGCACCGGCTGGCCGTCGCCGCCGACCGCCGTGGCCAGGGCCGAGGCCACCGCCGCGAGCGCCGTACCCGCGGGCGCGGTGACCAGCACGTCGCAGCTCGCGCCGCGCGTGCGCGCGTCCGCGGGCTGCCCCTGCGGGTCTACGACGGTCAGCCGGATCTGCATCGCCGTCAGCGGTCCCTTCTGCGCGGACGCGGCCAGTCATGCCATCTCTGTCATGTCCATCCCTGCCAGGGACGTGGCCCGTCCTGTGCCGCTGCGGTGCTGCGGGGCCGCCGTTTCTGCCAGTACTGCACGCATCCTCGCATCCGCCACTGACAACGTGCCCGCCCCTCCCGGACAAATGATCTTGATTGGTCGGCTCTGCCCGTAAAAGTGCCTGGCCCGTGCGCGTCGCGTGACTGTTTGTGACCGAGTTGAGATCGGTCACGTCGGGGTCCGGCAACCGCGCGCCCTGAAGCGAGCGTCTTTTCGTCGAACGGGTTCGGGAACGCGCACGTAACGGGGAATACGTAACGGCGCATCCGCACGCGCGCGAGAACGACGTGAACGGACGCGAAGGAAGGCACGGACTCGACGACAGCTCGGTGCCAGGGACCCCGGCACTACAGTGGGTCGGCAGTGGGTCTGGCACCAGGAAGCAGCCAGCTAGCAGCAGGGAGCGCATGACGTGCGGCCGGTAGGCAGCAAGTACCTGCTCGAGGAGCCGCTGGGACGCGGCGCCACGGGCACCGTGTGGCGCGCCCGGCAGCGTGAGGCTGCGGGCGCCGAGGCGGCCGTGCCCGGCCAGCCGGGCGAGACCGTGGCGATCAAGGTCCTCAAGGAGGAGCTCGCGAGCGACCCGGACGTCGTGATGCGGTTCCTCAGAGAGCGCTCCGTGCTGCTCCGCCTCACCCACCCGAACATCGTCCGGGTGCGCGACCTGGTCGTCGAGGGCGATCTGCTCGCCCTCGTCATGGACCTGGTCGACGGCCCCGACCTGCACCGCTACCTGCGCGAGAACGGCCCGTTCTCACCGGTCGGCGCCGCCCTGCTCACCGCGCAGATCGCCGACGCGCTCGCCGCCAGCCACGCCGACGGCGTCGTCCACCGCGACCTCAAACCCGCCAACGTCCTACTGAGGCAGTACGGCGACCAGATGCACCCGATGCTGACCGACTTCGGCATCGCCCGCCTCGCCGACTCCCCCGGCCTCACCCGTACGTCGGAATTCGTCGGCACGCCCGCGTACGTCGCCCCCGAGGGCGCCGAGGGCCGTCCGCAGACCTCCGCCGTCGACATCTACGGCGCGGGCATCCTGCTGTACGAGCTGGTCACCGGGCATCCCCCGTTCAGTGGCGGATCGGCGCTGGAAGTACTGCACCAGCACCTGAGCGCCGAACCCCGGCGCCCCTCCACCGTCCCGGACCCCCTGTGGACGGTCATCGAACGCTGCCTGAGCAAGAACCCCGACCTGCGGCCCAGCGCGGAGCACCTCGCGCACGCGCTGCGCGTCGTCGCCGCGGGCATCGGCGTGCACGCCAACTCCGCGCAGATCGCCGCGGCGGACGGCGTGGGGGCGCTGCTGGTGCCCGCGATGCTGGGCGCCGGGGTCGCGGGCGCGAACGCCGCCGCGGGGGCCGCCGACCCGACGCAGGTGCTGCCGCACAGCGTCCCGGGCGCCCCCGGGATGTACGACCCGAACGGCGCCACCAGCGTGCTGCCGCACACCGGGGGTCCCGTCGGCGCCGCCGATCCCACCGCCGTACTGCCGCACACCGGCGCCGCCGACCCGACCGCCGTCATGCCGCCGGTGCCGCCCGGGTCCGGGGGCCAGCAGGGCGGGGGCCAGCAGGGTGGCGGGGAGCAGCAGCCGCACCCCTGGCAGACGCAGCTGCGCGCCGCGCGCGACCGCAACGAGCAGACCTCGGTCCAGAACTACGTCGACCCCAGCCAGGACCCGCTGCGCCGACGCCCGCAACGCCAGGTGGCCCGCCCGCAGCAGCAGCCGCGCGGACAGCAGCCGCGTCAGCAGGGGCCGGGCGCGGGGCAGCAGGCGTACGGCTATCCGCAGCAGGGGCAGCCGCAGGGCCGGCCCCAGCAGGGCGGCCGGGCCCGGCAGCAGTACGCGCCCGCGCCGCAGCAGCAGCCGGCCCAGCAGCCGCAGCGGTACGCGCCGCCCCGGCAGCCGGAGCAGCGGCCCGAACGGGAGCCGCGCGAGCCCAGGCAGCGCAGCGCCAACCCGATGAAGATCCCCGGGCTCGGCTGCCTCAAGGGGTGCCTGTTCACGATCGTCATCCTGGTCGTGGCCGGGTGGCTGGTGTGGGAACTGAGCCCGTTGCAGGACTGGATCGGCACGGGCAAGGGGTACTGGCAGCAGCTCAGCGACTGGTTCACGACGGTGACGGGGTGGATCGGGGACCTGGGCGGATCGGGTTCCAACTAGCCGGGGTCTCGGCCGGCCCGGGTCCCGGCGGTCGGCTCGGGTCCCGGCGGTCGGCTCGGGCCCCGACCGCCGGCCCGGGTCTCAACTGGCCCTGTTTCCCATTGATTCGGGTTTGTGCGGGTGGGGCCGTTGGCGAGGTTGGGGATTTGTCGACATCTGGCGGGTGATTTCCGTCCGCGTGATGAAGGCGGGCTCTTTCGGCGCGTAGTTTTAGCGACTACACGCGTCCCGTAGGAGCAGTCTTGGCACGGAAGATCGGCAGTCGGTACAGCGCGAACCAGATCCTTGGGCGGGGCAGCGCCGGCACGGTGTGGCTGGGCGAGGGTCCCGAGGGGCCCGTCGCCATCAAGCTGCTGCGCGAGGACCTCTCGTCGGACCAGGAACTCGTGGGCCGGTTCGTCCAGGAGCGGACGGCGCTGCTCGGGCTCGAACACCCGAACATCGTCTCCGTGCGCGATCTCGTCGTCGACGGCAATGACCTCGCCCTCGTCATGGACCTCGTCCGCGGCACCGACCTGCGCACCCGGCTGGACCGGGAGCGGCGGCTCGCGCCCGAGGCGGCCGTCGCGATCGTCGCCGACGTGGCCGACGGGCTCGCCGCCGCGCACGCGGCCGGGATCGTGCACCGTGACGTGAAGCCGGAGAACGTGCTGCTCGACATGCAGGGCCCGCTGGGCCCCGGCGGCTCGCACCGCGCGCTCCTGACGGACTTCGGCGTGGCCAAACTGATCGACACCCCGCGCCGGACCAAGGCGACGAAGATCATCGGCACGCCTGACTACCTGGCCCCCGAGATCGTCGAGGGCCTGCCGCCGCGCGCGGCCGTGGACATCTACGCCCTGGCGACGGTCCTGTACGAACTCCTCGCCGGATTCACGCCGTTCGGCGGTGGGCACCCCGGGGCGGTCCTGCGCCGGCACGTGACCGAGACGGTCGTCCCGCTGCCCGGCATCCCCGAGGAGCTGTGGGCGCTGCTCGTGCAGTGCCTGGCCAAGGCCCCGGCGTCCCGGCTGCGCGCGTCCGAACTGGCCGCCCGGCTGCGCGAGCAGCTCCCGTCCCTGGCCGGACTGCCGCCACTGGACGTGGACGAGCCGGAGGACGAGGAGACGGCCGAGGCCGCCGACGCGGCGGAGGAGCGGGAGGCGGCGGGCGCCCCGGAACGCGCGCGCGTGCGGCGCGGGGCGGTGCCGTTGGTGCCGGGGGCGAAGACGGACTCCAACCGTGACACCCATACGTCGATGCGGGTGCCCGCGGCGGACGAGCTCGCCGGCGGCGCCC
Source organism: Actinobacteria bacterium OK074 (assembly GCA_001298575.1). GTDB lineage: Bacteria > Actinomycetota > Actinomycetes > Streptomycetales > Streptomycetaceae > Streptomyces. Next base: position 486 of record LJCV01000049.1, on the reverse strand, counting down.
GCGGCACGGCCCGCGTACCGCGCGCCCCCGGCGCCCGCCGCCCCGGCTCCGCCCGCAACCGCGGCGTCACCCGCCGCCGACGGGCCGTCGTGGCCGTAGCGACGGTCGCGCTGGCCGCTGTGCTGGGCGTGGGGGCGTGGTGGGCGACGTCCGACAGCAGCGATGCGGAGACGACACCGGGGTCGGGGCATTCGGCTTCGCCGTGAGGGCGCGTAGTGGCTCGGGGGTGCGGGTGCGTTTGGCGACTGCGGCCCGGTGGGGGCTGGTCGCGCAGTTCCCCGCGCCCCTGAAGCCTGGGGCTGCGCCCCGGCTTTTCAGGTCGGCGGGAGCCTGAGCGCTCTTGAGGCTGCGGGCACCTGAGCGTTCTTATCGCTGCGGGTGCCTGCGCGCTTTTAAGGGGCGCGGGGCTGCGCCGATATGCGGCTCCGCCGCGTGGGCGCGATCAGCCCCCACCGGACCCGCACCCACCCCCAAAAGGCCGGGGCG
>LJCV01000048.1 GCA_001298575.1 Actinobacteria bacterium OK074 | reverse complement strand
CGTCGGGCATGCCGTCCGGCGGTGGCGGCCGCGGCGGCGCGGGCGGCGTGCGGGACGCGCTCGGCGGAGGTGCGCGGGACGCGGTCGAGGGCGTGCGCGGCGGGCGGCGTGTGCTCGCCCTGCACCGCGCGCGCGGCGACGTAACCGGCCCGTACGGCGGGCTGGTCGGCCTGCGCGGCTCTCGCGGCGTGTTCGGTCAGGATGTCGTGGAGTACGCGGCGGACCGCCAGGCGTATCGCCGCGACCGCAGGATGGGGACCCATGTCCGGTTCCCTTCATGAAGTTTTCGGGGGGTGAACCCGATTTCCGGTCACTCAGAGTGTGTAGATGGTGACAGAAACGGGCTGTTCCCCGAGCATTGCACGCCTATGAAAGGCTCACGGTCCCTCGGACGGGTGATTGATGGGGCGTTCGCCCGCCTGTCGGCCCGTTTTGGTTCACGCCCGCGTCGTGGAGCCTCACGAGTCCGCCTTGCGGTGCACCCGCGCGACCCAGTCCGCCGGTTTGGCGATCTCCGTCTTGGTGGGCAGCGTGTTGGGCGAGGTCCACACCCGGTTGAAGCCGTCCATGCCGACCTGTTCGACGACGGCCCGCACGAACTTCTCGCCGTCCCGGTACTGCCTGAGTTTGGCGTCCAGCCCCAGCAGCTTGCGCAGGGCGAGGTCGAGCCGGGAGGCGCCCTTCGCACGGCGCTGCTGGAACTTCTCGCGGATCTCCCCCACGGACGGTACGACCGCGGGTCCGACGCCGTCCATGACGAAGTCGGCGTGCCCCTCCAGCAGGGACATCACCGCCGTGAGCCGCCCGAGGATCTCCCGCTGGGCCGGGGTCTGCACGATCTCCACCAGGGAGCGCCCGCCGTCGTCCTCCTCGGTGTCGGGACGGCTGCCCGACAGGGACTGGGCGGCCTCCCGGATGCGCTCCAGGACCGTCATGGGGTCGACCTCGGTCTCGCCCAGGAAGGACTGGATCTCGCCCTCCAGGTGGTCGCGCAGCCAGGGCACGGCCGTGAACTGGGTGCGGTGCGTCTCCTCGTGCAGACACACCCACAGGCGGAAGTCGTGGGGCGCGACGTCGAGTTCGCGCTCCACGTGGACGATGTTGGGCGCGACGAGCAGCAGCCGTCCGCCGCCGTTCGCCCCCGCGGGCAGTTCGCGGGTGGCCGGGGCGAACGTCTCGTACTGCCCGAGCACGCGCGAGGACAGGAACGACAGCAGCATGCCCAGCTCGACGCCGGTCACCTTGCCGCCGACGGCGCCCAGGACCGCGCCGCCCGGGGTTCCGTTGCGCCGTTCCTGCATCTTGTCGAGGAGGGGTTTGAGGATCTCCCGGAAACCGGCGACGTTCGCCCGGACCCAGCCGGGGCGGTCGACGACCAGAACCGGGGTGTCGTGCGTGTCCTCGGTTCCCATCCGGGTGAACCCGCGTACGTGCTCCTCCGAGACCTTCGCATGCCGGCGCAGCTCCGCGACGACGGCCCGGGCCTCGTCGCGGCTCACGTCCGGCCCCGGCCGCACGAGCCGGGTCGCGGTCGCCACCGCGAGATTCCAGTCGACCATCTCGGCACCACCGATGCTCGTCATGTCGTCAACCGTACGTGAGCGTGTCCACTGGGGTTAGGTGGTGCGCCCTCCGGGATGGGGGCGGGGGTGCGTGTGCGGCTGCCGGTGGGTGGGGGCTGGTCGCGCAGTTCCCCGCGCCCCGAGCTACTGGGCGCGTCAACCGTGCCGGCACCCGCACGCCGCCAGCGTCGCAGCCACCCGGTCCAAATCGTCCCGCGCCGCCGTCGCGTCCATGGATTCGGAGGTCAGGAAGGCGAACGCCAGCAGGCGGCCGTCGGCGTCGACGACCGTGCCGGCGAGGGTGTTCACGCCCGTGAGGGAGCCTGTCTTGGCCCGTACGAGGCCCGTGCCGGCCCGTTCGCCCGCGGACTCGTAGCGGGCGCTGAGGGTGCCGGTGAAGCCCGCCACCGGGAGGCCCGTGAGGACGGGGCGGAGGTCGGGGTGGGACTTGGCGCCCGCGAGGGTGAGGAGGGAGGTCAGGAGGCGGGCGGTGAGTTTGTCGTCGCGGTTCAGGCCGCTGCCGTCGTGGAACTCGGCGCCCGCGACCGGCAGGCCCAGTTTCTTCAGCTGGGCGCCGATCGCCGTCGCGCCGCCCGCGAAGCTCGCCCGCCCGCCCGTCGCGATTGCGGTCTGGCGGGCGAGGGCCTCGGCGATGTCGTTGTCGCTGTTGGTGAGCATGCGTTCGACGACGGCGGACAGCGGCGGCGACTGGACGGCGGCGAGGTCCTCGGCCCGGCCGGTCGCCTGGGAGAGGCCGGGCGACGACGTCTTGATGCCCGCCGCCTCCAGCAGCTCGCCGAACTGGCGTGCCGCCTCGGCCGCCGGGTCCGACGCGCGCGTGGCCGTACCGCTGGAGGAGTCGTCCAGGCGGCCCTCGTCGGCCATGAGGGGGGTCACGGGCGCGAGGTTGTCGTTGACTCCGATCGGGTGAAGCGAGGCACCTGAATAGAGGGACGTGTCGTACGACAGTGTGACCGCGTCCAGGTGGCGCTTCTTCAGCGCGGCGGCCGTCTCCGCGGCGAGGGTGCGCAGGCTGGCCCAGCCCTGCGCGTCCTTGCGCGCGGTGAGCGTCGGGTCGCCGCCGCCGACCAGGACGACCTCCTTGGTGTCCGGTTCGAGCACCGCGCGCGTGGTGAGGCGGTGGTCGGCGCCGACCGCGGTGAGCGCGGCGACCGCCGTGGCGATCTTCGTGGTGGAGGCGGGCGTCAGCGCGGCCCCGGCGTCCATGCCGTAGAGCTGCTTGCCGGTGGCCACGTCGACGACGGAGGCCGTACGGCGGTTGCCCAGCGCGGTGCCCTTCAGGAGCGGCGTGAGGGCGTCGGCGAGGGTGCGTGCGTCGGGGGCGGACGCCGGGTCGGTGGTCGTACCGCCGACGCCGGTCAGCGCGGTGAGGACGGACGGGGCGCTGGGGGCCGGTTCGGGCGCCCCGGAGTCACCCGAACCCGACCCCGACTCCGCCGTCGTACCCGTGCCGCCCCTGCCGTCCTCCGACGCCGCCCAGGTGCGTTCGGCCGTGCGCTGGCCGGAGTCCCAGGGGCCCGCCAGCGTCGCCGTACCGGCCGCGAGCGCCAGGCCCACGGTGGCGGCCACGGCGGTGACCTGAACGGTCGTCAGGCGGGCGGTGCGGGAGGGCAGCGAGCGGGTGAGTCCCACGAGGCGGGTGAGCGGCGGTCGTACGGCCGCTGCGAGCCTGGCCGCGTGGGGGCGGAGACGGGCCGCATACGGGCCGAGAAAGGCCGTCAGACGGGCCAGGAGCGGGGCGAGGGCCGCGGCGGCCCGGGAGCGGCCCGGGGCGGCTGCCGCGGCTGCTCGGGCGAGGCCGGACGCGGTGGCTCTGCCCGCGCGCGTGAGGCCGGCCTTCGTCGCCGTAGCCCCGGAACCGATCGCTCCGGTGATCCGCGCCACACCGGGTTTGACCGCGGTCGTGATCCGCGCCACACGCGGTGTCACCCGTTCGGCGATCCGTGCCACTCTCGTGGTGACGGTCCCGGCGGCGTGCGCCAGTTTCGGTCGTACGGTCCGCGCGAGCCGTGCGAGCCGCTCCAGGGACGGCCGCGCGGCGCGCCACGGCCTCAGCTCCGGCACCACCAGCAGCCCCTTTCGCGAGCACACATCTGCGTGAGGGACACTTAACCACCAGAACTGCGTGTTGATCATGGAGGAGCCAGCGGTGGAGTTCGACGTCACGATCGAGATCCCGAAGGGTTCGCGCAACAAGTACGAGGTGGACCACGAGACCGGTCGGATCCGTCTGGACCGCCGTCTCTTCACCTCGACGAGCTACCCGGCGGACTACGGATTCGTCGAGAACACTCTCGGTGAGGACGGCGACCCGCTGGACGCGCTGGTCCTGCTGGAGGAGCCGACCTTCCCCGGCTGCCTCATCAAGTGCCGCGCGATCGGCATGTTCCGGATGACGGACGAGGCCGGCGGCGACGACAAGCTGCTGTGCGTGCCCGCGTCCGACCCGCGCGTGGAGCACCTGCGGGACATCCACCACGTGTCGGAGTTCGACCGCCTGGAGATCCAGCACTTCTTCGAGGTCTACAAGGACCTGGAGCCCGGCAAGTCCGTCGAGGGCGCCGACTGGGTCGGCCGTACCGAGGCCGAGGCCGAGATCGAGCGCTCGTACAAGCGGCTTGAGGAGCAGGGCGGCCACTGACGGCCCCCTTTCCGGGAACGGGCCGCACGCACCCCTCGGTCGAGGGGTGCGTGCGGCCCGTTCGCTTGCATGTGCGCATACTGAGGCGGAACGGCGGCATACGTACGGAGGGCACGGTTCGGTGGCGGACGCGGAAGGGCGCAAGCCGCGGTCGGACGAGGCGCGCGGCACGTTCCGGTCGACGGGACCCGCGCTCGACGGGGAATCGTCGACGACGTCCGAGTTCGCGCTTCCCGCGGGGCTCGGCGCGCCGCCCGCGGCCGTGAGCGAGTCGGAGACGACGTCGGAGTTCGCCCTCCCGGAGGGCTTCGCGGCGCCGCGGACGACCGGCGACGAGACGGCGGAGGGATCGGCGTTCAGCCTCCCGCGCGCGTACGACGCCGAACTGACGGCCTCCTTCACCCCCGCGAACGGCATTCCGCTGGTGCGGCTCACCAAGGAGGCGCCCTGGCAGGACCGGATGCGCACGATGCTGCGCATGCCGGTGGCCGAGCGGCCCGCCGCCGAGCCCGTACAGCGGCACGAGGGCAGTTCCCCGGCCGTGCCGCGCGTGCTCGACCTGACGCTGCGCATCGGCGAGTTGCTGCTCGCGGGCGGCGAGGGCGCGGAGGACGTCGAGGCCGCGATGTTCGCCGTCTGCCGCTCCTACGGCCTGGACCGCTGCGAGCCGAACGTCACCTTCACCCTGCTGTCGGTCTCCTACCAGCCGTCCCTGGTGGACGACCCGGTCACCGCGTCCCGGACGGTACGGCGGCGGGCGACGGACTACACGCGCCTGGCGGCCGTCTTCCGCCTCGTGGACGACATCAGCGACCCGGACACCGCGGTCTCCCTGGAGGAGGCGTACCGGCGCCTCGCGGAGATACGGCGCAACCGGCACCCGTACGCCGGATGGGTGCTCACGGGCGCCAGCGGGCTGCTCGCCGGGGCGGCCTCGGTGCTGGTCGGCGGTGACGTCGTGGTGTTCGTCGCGGCGGCGCTGGGCGCGATGCTCGGCGACCGGCTCGCGTGGGTGTGCGCGGGGCGGGGGCTGCCGGAGTTCTACCAGTTCACGGTGGCCGCGATGCCGCCGGCCGCGATCGGGGTCGCGCTGACGCTGGCGGAGGTGGACGTGAAGGCGTCCGCGGTGATCACCGGCGGGCTGTTCGCGCTGCTGCCCGGGCGGGCGCTGGTGGCGGGGGTGCAGGACGGGCTGACCGGGTTCTACATCACCGCGTCGGCGCGGCTGCTGGAGGTCATGTACCTGTTCACCGGAATCGTGGCGGGGGTCCTGACGGTCCTCTACTTCGGCGTCCAGCTGGGCGCGAAACTCGACCCGGACGTGGCCCTGGGCACCACCAAGCGGCCGATGTGGCAGATCGGCGCGTCCATGCTGCTGGCGCTGACCTTCGCGGTCCTGCTCCAGCAGGAACGTTCCACCGTGCTCCTCGTGACCCTCAACGGGGGTGTCGCCTGGTCGGTCTACGGCGCCCTGCGCTACCCCGGCGGACTCTCCCCCGTCGCCTCCACGGCGATCGCCGCGGGGCTCGTCGGGCTGTTCGGGCAGCTGCTGTCCCGGTACCGGTTCGCGTCCGCGCTGCCGTACACCACGGCGGCGATCGGGCCGTTGATGCCGGGGTCCGCGACGTACTTCGGGCTGTTGTCGATCGCCGGGGGCGATGTGGACGACGGGCTGGTGTCGCTGACCAAGGCGGTGGCTCTGGCCATGGCGATTGCCATCGGGGTGAATCTGGGGTCGGAGATTTCGCGGTTGTTCTTGCGGGTGGGGTTTGCTGGGGGGCGGCGGGCCGCGAAGCGGACGCGGGGGTTCTAGGGCGCCTTGGGGGTGGGGGCTTGGGTGCGTTCGCGACTGCGGGTTCGTGGGGGCTGGTCGCGACCACGCGGCGGAGCCGCATAGCGATACAGCCCCGCGCCCCTTTCGGGGCGCGGGTGCCGCCGCAGTAATTACTGCTGGTTCTGCGGGTAGCCGTTGTTGTTGCCGTAGCCCTGGTCGTACTGGGGGTACTGCTGCTCCTGGGGGTACGACGGCTGCTGCTGGGGCTGCTGCTGTTGCGGGTACTGCTCGGCGTACGGGCCCGGCTGCTGGTAGCCCTGCTGCTGCGGGTACTGCTGGGCGTACGGCTGCTGCTGGTAGTTCTGGTCCGTGTAGGGCTGGGGAGTTCCCGGGACCGTGCGGAGCTGGGTGGTGGCGTCGTCCACGGCGTGGTGGGCCGGGAACGGGGGCTGGAACTGGTCCTGGGGGTAGGCGTCGGTGCCCGCCGCCGTCTCGTCGGCCTTCTTGCTCTTGCCGCGGGCGCGGAGGAACTCGATGATCACCGGGATCACGGACACGAAGACGATCAGGATGAGGATCGCTTCGATGTTCTTGTGGACGAACTCGATGTTGCCCAGCCAGGAGCCGAGCAGGGTGACGCCCGCGCCCCACAGGACGCCGCCGATGACGTTGAACTTGAGGAACGAGCGGTACTGCATGCCGCTGACGCCGGCGATGATCGGCGTGAACGTCCGCACGATCGGTACGAAGCGGGCCAGGATCAGGGACTTCGGGCCGTGCTTCTCGAAGAACTCGTGCGCCTTGGCGACGTTCTCCTGCTTGAAGAGGCGCGAATCCGGGCGCTTGAAAAGAGAGGGCCCGACCTTCTTGCCGAACATGTAGCCGGCCTGATCGCCGAGGATCGCGGCGAGGCAGATCAGGGCGATGGCGGCCCACAGCGGGAAGTCGAGCGTCCCCGCGGTGATCAGCAGACCGCAGGTGAACAGCAGCGAGTCACCCGGCAGGAAGAAGCCGATGAGCAGGCCCGACTCCGCGAAGACAACCAGGAGCAGACCCCAGATGCCGAACGAGTCGAGCATGGTGTTCGGATCGAGCCAGCTCGGTCCCAGAGCAATCGTCATAACGGGTTCCGGGCTCCTGTGGGGTGAAGGGGAGGCGCAGCGGCCGGCCGCGGCCGCACAAAGCTATCAATGCCATCAACGCACAGCGTCCACCCCAGGTTCCACGGCCATCTCCGGGATGCGCTGTGGGAAGGCCGTGCCCGAGCTGTGAAACGGGGCCCGGCGGCCGTTCGTCGGGGTACGCCCGAGTAAGAGAAGAGTGATCCGCCGCGCACGCCGCCCGCCGTCTCCGTACGCTCGCCAGTGAGACCGGCCGCCGTCGTAGCCGTCGCCGTATCCCTCGCTGGGAGGAAAATCCATGCCCCTCCACAAAGGCCCTGGTAAGCCCGACGAGCGGCCGTTGGCCGTGAATCCGTTCTACGGGGTCGCCGATCCCGTCGGCGGCATGATCGAGGCGCCGCCCAAGCACCGGCTCGCGGACGCCCCGCTGCCGCCCGCGACGGCCTACCAGCTCGTGCACGACGAGTTGATGCTGGACGGGAACGCGCGGCTCAACCTCGCCACGTTCGTCACCACCTGGATGGAGCCCCAGGCCGGTGTGCTGATGGCGGAGTGCAGCGACAAGAACATGATCGACAAGGACGAGTACCCGCGCACCGCCGAGCTGGAGCGGCGCTGTGTGGCCATGCTCGCCGACCTGTGGAACGCGCCCGATCCGGCCGCCGCCGTCGGGTGTTCGACCACCGGGTCCAGCGAGGCGTGCATGCTCGCCGGGATGGCCCTGAAGCGGCGCTGGGCGCAGCGCAACGCCGACCGGTACCCGGGGGCGCGGCCCAATCTCGTCATGGGGATCAACGTCCAGGTCTGCTGGGAGAAGTTCTGCAACTTCTGGGAGGTCGAGGCGCGGCAGGTGCCCATGGCGGGCGACCGGTTCCATCTCGACCCCGCTGCCGCCGCCGCGCTGTGCGACGAGAACACCATCGGGGTCGTCGGGATCCTCGGCTCCACCTTCGACGGGTCCTACGAGCCGGTCGCCGAGCTGTGCGCCGCGCTGGACGCGTTGCAGGAGCGCACCGGGCTCGACGTCCCGGTCCACGTCGACGGGGCCTCCGGCGGCATGGTGGCGCCCTTCCTGGACCCCGACCTGGTGTGGGACTTCCGGCTGCCCAGGGTGGCCTCGATCAACACCTCGGGGCACAAGTACGGGCTCGTCTACCCGGGGGTGGGCTGGGCGCTGTGGCGCGACAAGGAGGCGCTGCCCGAGGAGCTGGTCTTCCGGGTCAACTACCTCGGCGGCGACATGCCCACCTTCGCGCTCAACTTCTCCCGGCCGGGCGCCCAGGTCGTCGCACAGTACTACTCCTTCCTGCGCCTGGGCCGCGAGGGCTACCGCGCGGTGCAGCAGTCCACGCGTGACGTCGCCGTCGGGCTGGCCCGGGAGGTCGAGTCACTGGGCGACTTCCGGCTGCTCACGCGCGGGGACCAGCTCCCGGTGTTCGCCTTCACCACCGGTGCGGATGTCACCTCGTACGACGTTTTCGACGTCTCCCGGCGGCTGCGGGAGCGGGGGTGGCTGGTGCCCGCGTACACCTTCCCCGCCGACCGCGAGGACCTGTCGGTGCTGCGCGTGGTGTGCCGCAACGGGTTCTCCGCCGACCTCGCCGAGCTGTTCATCGAGGACCTGGGACGGCTGCTGCCGGAGCTGCGGCGGCAGCCGCGACCGCTCACGCACGACCGGGGGGCGGCCACCGGGTTCCATCACTAGGGGCGGGGAGGGTTTGTTCCGCTCGGAGAAGAATTATCCGCCCCTGGGGCTTTCTTCCGCTCCGAGCGGAACGAACCTTTCCGCTCGGTTCCTTCCGCTCGGAAAGGAATTCAGAAGGGAAACCGGCTCCGCCCGTGCTGGATCGAGATCCACTTCTGTGTCGTGAACGCGTCCACCGTCGTGTCGCCGTTCAGGCGGCCGAGGCCCGAGTGCTTCTCGCCGCCGAAGGGGACCTTCGCCTCGTCGTGGACCGTGCCGTCGTTGACGTGGAACATGCCCGTGTCGATCCGCTGGGCGAAGCGCACGCCGCGCTCCACGTCCCCGGTGTGGACGGCGCCGCTGAGGCCGTAGGGGGTGTCGTTCACCAGGGCGACCGCCTCCTCCTCGCCGTCGAAGGTGAGCAGCAGCGCTACGGGGCCGAAGATCTCCTGCTTGAGGACGGGGGAGGCGGCCGGGATGTCGGTGAGGACCGACGGGGCGACCAGGTTGCCGGTCGTGGTGCCGTGCACGAGGGCCGTGGCGCCCTCGGCCACCGCGCGCTCGACGAGGCCCGAGAGCGCCTCCGCCTGGGAGGAGTTGATGACCGGGCCGATGACGGTCTCCGGGTCGGCCGGGTCGCCCGTCTTCAGGGTCCGCACCTTGGCGACGAACTTCTCGGTGAACTCCGCGGCGACCGAACGGTCCACCAGGACGCGGTTGGCGGCCATGCAGACCTGGCCCTGGTGCACGTACCGGCTGAAGACGGCCGCGTCGACCGCGTAGTCGAGGTCGGCGTCGTCCAGGACCACCAGGGCGCTGTTGCCGCCGAGTTCGAGGATCGCGCGCTTGAAGTGCGAGGCGGCGACGGTGGCGACATGGCGGCCGACCTTGTCGGAGCCGGTGAAGGAGATGACGCGCGGGACGGGGTGCTCGATGAACGCGTCGCCGATCTCGGAGATGTCCGTGACGATCACGTTCAGCAGGCCCGGCGGCAGGCCCGCTTCCTCGAACACCTTGGCGACCAGGGTGCCGCCCACGATCGCGGTGTCCTCGTGCGGCTTCAGCACCACGCCGTTGCCGAGCGCGAGCGCCGGGGCCACGGACTTCAGCGACAGCAGGAACGGGAAGTTGAAGGGGCTGATCACGCCCACGACGCCCACGGGAACGCGGTAGACGCGGTTCTCCTTGGTGTCCTCGGGGGACGGGATGACCTGGCCGGTCGGCGTGAGGGTCAGCTGGATCGCCTCGCGCAGGAACTCCTTGGCGAGGTGCAGTTCGAAGGCCGCCTTGACGCGGGTGCCGCCCAGTTCGGCGATGATCAGCCCGACCAGCTCGTCCTCGCGGTCCTCCAGGATGCGCAGGGCCTTCTCGAACACCGTCCGGCGGGCGTATGCACTGGTGGCCGCCCACGTCTTCTGCACGCGCGCGGCGGACCGGTACGCCTGGTCCACCTCGTCGACGGTCGCTATCGTGATCGCGGCCAGTTTCTCGCCGGTGTACGGGTTGACGTCGATGACCTCCCAGGAACCGGTCCCGGGGCGCCACTCGCCGGCGATGTACTGCTGGGCCAGGTCGGTGAAGTAGGACGACATGTGATCCCCTCGATCCCTTCGGTCCCTCGTCGCAGTGCCCGCGCCGCACTCGCGTGCCGCCGCGCCAGACGCCCGGTCAACCGTTGAACGTTTGATCGCACGTCATCGTACTGGCGTTGGAAGGGAGTTGGAGGGGTTTGAAGAGGCTGTGAAGACTTAATGCGAAGACTTCATGCGGAGCCCTGCGACAGGCCGAACCCTACGAAAGCTGGAGCAGCCCCCGCAGCAGGTCCCTGCTCTGTTCCGGTCCCGGGCTGTCCTGCTGGAGCTGCCTGAGCGCGGCCTCGTACTGGGCGACGTCCTCGCGCTTGTCCAGGTAGAGCGCGCTGGTGAGCTGCTCCAGGTAGACGACGTCCGACAGGTCCGACTCGGGGAAGCTGAGGATCGTGAAGGCGCCGCTCTCGCCGGAGTGGCCGCCGAAGCCGAACGGCATGACCTGGAGCCGTACGTTGGAGCGCTCCGAGATGTCGATCAGGTGCTGGAGCTGGCCGCGCATCACCTCGCGGTCGCCGTACGGGCGCCGCAGGGCCGCCTCGTCGAGGACGATGTCGACCTGGGGCGCGTTCTCGGAGACCAGGTACTTCTGCCGCTCCAGGCGCAGCGCGACCCGGCGTTCGATGTCGGCGGCGCTCGCGTCCTTCATTCCGCGCGCGACGACTGCATGTGCATACGCCTCGGTCTGCAGCAGCCCGTGCACGAACTGGACCTCGTAGGCGCGGATGAGGTGCGCCGAGCCCTCCAGGCCGACGTAGGTCGGGAACCAGCTGGGCAGGACGTCCGAGTAACTGTGCCACCAGCCGGCGACGTTGGCCTCCTTCGCGAGCGAGAGGAGGGAGGTCCGTTCGGCCTCGTCGGCGACCCCGTACAGCGTCAACAGGTCTTCGACGTCGCGTGTCTTGAAGCTCACCCGTCCCAACTCCATGCGGCTGATCTTCGATTCGGAAGCACGGATGGAATAACCGGCCGCCTCCCGGGTGATGCCGCGCGTCTCCCGGAGACGCCTGAGATGCGACCCCAGCAGCATGCGCCGCACCACTGAGCCGCTCGTCGACTCTCCAGCGCTCACGTCGTCAGCCTCCCCAACCGTCTTAGGACGCGCAGTCTGCCACTAAATCACTTCGAGCAGTACTCGCACGGTTACGCAAACGGAAACAAGTACAGGGGTTGGGCACAGGAAGACAACAGCCGGGAGCAAGCAAGACGCAAGAAACTGTCAGAAGAAATGAGCCGCAAGCGGTACGGGTGGGTCCATTTCAGGCGCGTGCACGTGCATCTGCCCTTGCATCTGCTGTACGCATCCGAAACCATGGTCCCGCGCCACCGCGTCATCGCTCCGACCGCGAACACCCGGGAGTGCCTCGCATGGGGACGAATGGATCAACCATGCTCGAACCCTTAAGGCGGGGGCTTCCACCGCTCGACCCTGCGGCCGTGTCCAACGCCGCCTCCTGCGCGCTGCCCGCGCGCTACGAGGCCGTGCGCGAGGCGAGACGGTTCACGCGCAAGACCCTCGAACAGTGGGAACCGGGCGAGCGGTTCGACGACATCTGTCTGGTCGTCTCCGAGCTCGTCACCAACGCGCTGCGGCACGCCCTGCCGTCGGACACCCCGCGTACGCCCGACCAGGACCCGCCCGTGCGGCTGCACCTGATGTGCTGGCGCACGCGGCTGGTGTGCGCGGTGCGCGACCCCAGCGACGACACCCCGGTGGCCCGGGAGTCGGACGACTTCTCGGCGGAGTCGGGCCGCGGGCTGTTCCTGGTGGACTCGTTCTCCGACAGCTGGGGGTGGCACCCGCTCGCGGGACCGCTCGGCGGCAAGGTGGTCTGGGCGCTGTTCGGCCTGGACACGCCGGCGCCGGACCGGGGCGGGGAGATCGACGGATGACCCGCGCCGGCACCGGAAACAGCGGGTGAGGCACCGCGGCGTTTTCGTGCGCCCAGGTTCTACGCGCGTCACGGCGTCGGTCGCCACCCGGGGTTCCCGCCCCGGGGATCACCCGACGAGGTGGTCGAACTCGCCGTCCTTGACGCCCAGGAGCATCGCCTCGATCTCCGCGCGCGTGTAGACGAGCGCGGGCCCGTCCGGGAACCGCGAGTTCCGCACGGCCACGTCGCCGCCCGGCAGCCGGGCGAACTCCACGCACGAGCCCTGCGAGTTGCTGTGCCTGCTCTTCTGCCAGGCCACCCCGTCCAGCCTCGTCGCAGCCATGCCGTTGTACACGTCATCCACGTCGCACACGTCGTGGTCCACAGGTCGCTCCCCGGGTGGTGCATTTGGCTGATGTGGCCATTGATGCAGTAGTGGTCAACTGACCCGGATCATAGCTCTGTTCACGTGCAGATGCGTGGGCAGATGCACGTGCACGGCGAGTGCTCCCCCGGTTACAGCTTTTACGGTCCTTTGACTACTGCCGATTACTGCGTGTGCCCCGGAGCCCGCACAGCATGCGGGCCCGGTGCCGCGCCTGCGCCGGATCCTTGTCCGGCGTCATCTACCGCTGTCGAGTAGAAAGACGCGTACCGGGCCCTCAATGTTCCGTATTCCGTCACCAACTACCGTACGGAAGTCGGCAGTTACCGTGAGAAATGCGAACGCGGGGATGCTGCTGGAATTGCGGGGGCCGCGAAACGCTAACGCGGCGACGAGGTGTACGGCAGGAGCGCCATCTCCCGGGCGTTCTTGATCGCCCTGGCCAGCTGCCGCTGCTGCCGCGCCGTCACGCGCGTGACCCGGCGGCTGCGGATCTTGCCGCGGTCGGAGATGAACCGGCGCAGCAGATCGGTGTCCTTGTAGTCGATGTACGTGATCTTGGCCTGGTCCAGCGGGTTCGGGCGGGGCTTGGCCGACGTCCTGCGTTCGGGCTTGCGGGGCATCAGGTCTCCAGAAGGTCGTCGAAGGCGGGCACCAGCCGTTTCCAGGCGGGGCGGCCCGCCGCGTACTCGGCGTCGGTCAACAGGCAGGATTCAAGGAGGTGTTCGAGGCCGTCCCGGTCGAGCCCGGGCGAGGTGAACACCAGGTGCTGGCAGCAGTCCCCGTGCTCGGGGTGCCAGTCGAGCGCGGCGGCGGCCCGGCGCACCGGCGGGACCAGGTCCCAGGCCGCGTCCGGCAGCGAGGCCATCCAGGGGCCCGCGCTCTCCACGCACAGGGCGCCGCCCGCCGCGTCCCAGTGCAGCAGCGTGTCGGGCCGGTCCGCGAGCCAGAACCGTCCGCGGCTGCGCGCCGCCGCGCAGGTCAGGTCCTCCAGGGCGTCGTAGAGCCGCTCGGGATGGAAGGGCCGGCGGCGGGTCCACACCAGCGTGGACACCCCGTGCTCGTCCGCCTCGGCGGGCAGCAGCGCGCACGCGGGGTGCTGCGCCGCGGCGGCGGCCTCGACGTCGAACCCGGCGAGGGCGGCGCGGGCGAGCGGGGAGCACGTCGGCCGCCGTACGTTCCCCGGGCCCGCTGCCACGCCCGCACCCGCGGCCGTACGCGCATCCGCACCTGCGTCCGCGTCCGTCGCCGAACGTGCGCCCGCCAGGTCACCGGGGTGGCCGTCCGCTACGGGGACCTGGCGGGCCGTCGGGTGCAGCTGGGCCAGCAGCGCGCGGTCCTCGTCGTCGGCCTCCTCGGAGTCGAGGACGGCGAGGACCGGCGCGTACTCCAGCTGCCGGGCGAAGGTGTCGGCGACCGTCCGCTGGTCGGTGGCCGCGGCCGCGAGTCCGGCCTCGGCGAGGTCGTCGCCGTTGCCGAGGTACGGCAGCACGAGCGCCGGGTCGACCGCGGTGATCACCCCGGTCAGCCGCAGCCCGGCCGCGGCGACCACCTCGGCCATCGCCTTCGGCTCGACGGAGTCCCAGAGTTCGACCATGGCCAGGCCGGTGAGCCCGGCATCCGCCAGCCGCTTCAGCTCGGGCACCAGGTCCTCGCGCAGCGCGCAGCAGGCGCAGTCGTTGACGAGGGGGGTCTCCCCCGCCGTCAGCGGGCCGTGCGCGTCGCGGACCGTGCGGACGACCGTGCCGGCCGCGGCGGTGGCCAGGTCGTGGTGGAGCGCGACACTGCCGGGCACCTCGGCGAGCAGCTGGGCGACGGCGGCCCGGCGGGCGTCGGCGTGCAGGCCGCCGACGATGACGACCGACAGGCCGGGGCCGTCGGACCGGCCGCGTGGATTCGAACGGCTCACGCCCCGCCCCGCTTCGCGTACCGGCGTTCGAAGCGCTCGACCCGTCCCGCCGTGTCCACCACGCGCGCGTTGCCCGTGTAGAAGGGGTGGCTGACGTCGGAGATCTCGACGTCGACGACGGGGTAGGTGTGGCCGTCCGCCCACTCGATCGTCTTCTCGCTCGTCATCGTCGAGCGGGTGAGGAAGGCGTAGTTCGCGGCACGGTCCCGGAAGACGACGGGGCCGTAGGCCGGGTGGATTCCCTCGCGCATGGCGGTGGTCAGCGCTCCTCTCGGAAGTCGACGTGGCGGCCGACGGTGGGGTCGTACTTGCGCAGGGTCAGCCGGTCGGGGTCGTTGCGGCGGTTCTTGCGGGTGACGTAGGTGTAGCCCGTTCCGGCCGTGGACCGGAGCTTGATGACGGGCCGGAGTTCGTTGCGTGCCATGCTGCTATCTTACTGAAAATGAATCCCATTAGCACTAAGCCCCCCAGGAGAGGTACGTCACCATGTCCGCGCACTGCATGCTGACCGGCGCCACGCCGGGCTTCGGAAACCGCATCTCGCACTCCCACCGCCGTACGTCCCGCCGCTTCGACCCCAACATCCAGAGCAAGCGCTACTGGCTGCCGAGCGAAGGCCGGTACGTACGGCTGCGGTTGAGCGCGCGCGGGATCAAGACGGTCGACACGATCGGGGTGGAGGCGGCGGTGGCGCGTATTCGCGCGCGTGGGGTGCGGGTCTGAGGCGGATGCCGTCCCACGCGCGCGTGGGACGGCATCGGTGGGCCTTCCGGTGGATGAGAAGAGCCTTGGGGCGGCCGGGGCGAATGACGTGTACGTGGTGAAAATCTGATGAGGAACGAGGCGGGAGCCTGATGGCCAAGAAGAGCAAAATCGCGAGGAACGATCAGCGACGGGAGATCGTCGCGCGGTACGCCGAGCGCCGCGCCGAGCTGAAGGAGATCATCCGCAGGCCGTCCACGACGGCCGCCGAACGGCTCGACGCCCAGCGGGAGCTGCGACGACAGCCGCGCGACGCCAGTGCCACCCGGGTCCGCAACCGGGACGGCGTGGACGGCAGGCCGCGCGGATACGTCGGCGCCTTCGGCCTCTCCCGGATCAATCTGCGCGACCAGGCGCACGCCGGGTACCTGCCGGGAGTTCGTAAGTCCTCCTGGTAGCTTGCCGCCGGTTCGGCAGACCCTCGGGAGGCTTCGGTGACTTCGGCGACGCGCACGGCGACTTCGAGACGTTCGGTGATTGCGGCGGGCGCGGTGGGCTCGGCCTTCGTCGTAGCGGCCATGTACACGCTGGCCGGGTGCGGCGGCGGCGATTCCGACGCGTCCGGCGGCGCCGCGACCACCGGCCAGGGCGACGCCGCCGTGGCGTCGACGAGCCCGAGCACCCCGAGCACCGCGGACAGCGCCGCGCCGGCGGCCACGGGGGCCGCGGACGTGAGCGCCTCCGGCCCCTCGGTCACCGCGGCCAAGTCGCTGGCGGGGACCTGGCTGATCAAGAAGGGCGACAAGGCCGTCGCGCTGATCGTCACCGGCACGACGGCCGGGCTCTTCGCGACGGGCGGGACGGTGTGCACGGGCACCGCCGGTACGTCGGCGGGCATGAGCATGGTCTACCTGAACTGCGCCTCCGGCAGCAAGGACCGCACGACGGGCATGGTCTCCTCGGTCAACTCCACGAAGCTGACGGTGAGTTGGTCGGGCTCGGTCGGCTCGGAGACGTACACGAAGGCGGAGGACGGCGCGCTGCCGAGCGGGTTGCCGACGGCGGGGTAGCCGGCGTCAAGGGCCGGGGGCTCGGGTTGGCGGCGGCGGGGCCGCTTGCGTGATGATCCTGGGGCACCGTTCCGAACGTCAGAGGACCACATGCGCACTCTTCCGCTCGCCGTCACCACTGTCGCCGCGGCTCTCGTCCTGACCGCCTGCGGCGACGACGGCGGTTCCGCCGACAAGGCGTCCACCTGCGACTACGGCATCAAGGTGGGCCCCGCCAACGCCGCCACCCAGGCCGGTGACACCGGCAACGTCCCGGTCACGGTGACCAGTAAGTCGGCCGCCAAGTGCACCCTCAAGGACTTCCCCGGCCTCGAAGTGGCCGCCGGCAGCTCCACCTGGACGGTCGCCCACACGCCCGGCTCGACGGCGGAGAAGGTCCCGCTGAACAAGGGCGAGGCGGCCACCTTCACCATCACGTACGTGCGCGGTGCGGCGAGCGGGGACGGTGGCGCCGCCGTCAAGACCCTGAAGATCACCGTGCCCGGGGGCGGGTCCGCACAGACGTTCCCGTGGTCGTACGGGCCGATCGCGGCGAAGGGCTCCGACACGCTGGACGCGTCGGTGACGTCGTTCCAGATGGCGGGTGACTGAGGCCCCTAGGGCCTGTCGGCTAGCCCCGGCTGACGGGCCGGTGGTGCTCCACGTGGGCGCGGTCGGCGGCGGCCGTGCCCTGGTCCCAGCCGGCCGCGTCGTGGACGCCGCGCAGGCGGGTGGTGACGGTGTCCGGGAAGAGCTGCTCCAGGTGGCTCGCGACGGCCACCTCGCGGGCCGCGAGCACGGGCAGGTACGCGCCCGCGTCGTCCGTGTCGGCCGCGTCGTCCGCGGCCCGGCTCTGCTCCTGGTGCGCGACGGCGGCCAGCCGGTCGCCGATGCGGTGCGCGTAGGCGGCGAGGAAGGACTGGCGGAAGGTCTTGGTCCGCTTCCGGCCGCCCGCCCGCTGCGCCGCCTCCGCCGTCGTCATCGCGACCGTGGCCTGCACGAGGAGCGAGGCGTACAGCAACTCGACGACGTCCAGGTCGGGTTCGAAGCCGACGACGGTGGAGAAGCCGAGGGCTTCGTTCCACACGGCCTGGCAGTGGTTCGCGCGGGCCACCGCGTCCAGGAGGACGGCCTTGGCGCTCTCGTAGGGCGGGTCGACACCGACGCGGCAGGCGCCCGGGATCCCGGGCGCCGACGACGCGCCACGCGCGCGTGCGGCTATCAGCGCCTCGTCGACGCTGTACCGGGTCATCAGCTCCTGCGCCTTGGCACTGAGCGCCTCCGCCTCCTCCGGGAAGCCGGTCGCCTCGGCCTTGGCGAGCAGGGCGCGGATCCGGCCGAGCATGCGGGAGGCGGTGGAGCGGGGGGCGGTGGCATGCGCGGGGGCGGTCCGGGCGTGCGGGTCCCGCACGTCGAGGGGTTCGAGCGTGGGCAGGCGCAGCAGTAGCCGGTACAGCTCCAGTACGGCAGTTGCGTGCGAGAACCGGTCGGCGCGGGGCTGCTCCCGGGCCTCCCGCAGCTCCTCCAGTTGGGCGGCCCAGCGCGGGGTGGGCGGCTGCCGGTCGCCGTGCTCGTCCAGGATCAGCTCCGCCGCCAGGCGTACGTGCGCGTCGTCCAACTCGCGCCGCACCAGCCGTACGACGTCGGCGGGCTGCCAGCCGCGGCGCCAGGCGGCGGCCACGAACTCCCGTCCGCGGCGCCCGAGTTCGGCGTCGGCGGCCGGGTCGGCGGCGAGCAGGGAGGCGCCGGTGTCGAGGGCCGCGTCGGAGGCGGCGTAGAGGGCGGCGGCGAAGGCGCGGTCGACGGTGGAGGACGTACTCACGGGGCGATGGTGTCACGGGCACGCGCGCGACACCCGAATGTCAACTTCGGGTTGACAGTGTCGGGGTGTCAACTTACGGTTGACGCATGACGACAGCCAAGCCTCAGATCACCGCGAACCTGCGTCTCGACGACCTCATCGACGCGATCAAGAAGGTCCACAACGACGAACTTGAGCAGCTCCAGGACGCCGTGCTCGCCGCCGAGCACCTCGGTGACGTGGCCGACCACCTCATCGGCCACTTCGTCGACCAGGCCCGGCGCTCCGGCGCGTCCTGGACCGACATCGGCCGGAGCATGGGGGTGACCCGGCAGGCGGCGCAGAAGCGGTTCGTGCCCAAGGAGTCCGCCGAACTCGACCCGAGCCAGGGCGGGTTCAACCGCTACACGGTCCGCGCGCGGAACGTGGTCATGGCCGCGCACAACAGCGCCAAGGCGGCGCGCGGTCTGGAGGTCGGGCCCGTCCACCTCGTCCTCGGGCTGCTCGCCGAGCCGAGCGCGTTCGCCGGTATGGCGATCGTGTCGCAGGGCGTGACCCTGGAGGCCGTGCGCGAGGCGGCGACCGCGGCGCTCCCGGCGCCCGCGCCCGAGGACGCCGACGTACCGGAACTCGTGCCCTACAACTCCGCCGCCAAGAAGGTCCTGGAACTCACCTTCCGCGAGGCCCTGCGCCTGGGCCACAACTACATCGGCACCGAGCACCTGTTGCTCGCGCTCCTGGAGTTCGAGGACGGCGAGGGCGTGCTGACCGGCCTCGGCGTCGACAAGGCGCGGACGGAGGAGTACGTCGTCACGGAGATCGCCAAGGTCGTCGGGGCGCGGGAGGAGCACGCGAAGCCGTTGGGGACGGACGAGTAGCCGCGCTCGCACCCCCGCTCCCGCCCGGCGGCTCCGGCGGGCCGGTCCGAGCGGCTCCGGACGGCTCCGGACGGCTCCGGACGGCTCCGGACGGCTCCGGACGGCTCCGGACGGCTCCCGAAACGCGCGAAGCCGCAGGTCAGTCGCGTTGTCAGACCCCCCTGCCAGACTCCTCCCATGACCGGACGCTGGGCTCTCGCGACGGCCGAGGACGGTGGCGTGGAGATCGCCGCCCTCGGCCCGGACGGGCTGCCCGTGGGGCCGGTCGAGCGGGAGGGGGATCTCGTCGAGACCGTGCGCTCGCGGCCCGGCGTGACCCGATGGGTCTGGCGTTCGACGGCCGACGTCTATCCGCGTCTGCTCGCCACGGGGGTGCGAGTAGAGCGGTGCTACGACGTGGAGGACGCCGAGACCCTGCTCCTGGGCCACGAGGGGCGGCTCGGCGAGCCCCGTTCGGCGGCCGCCGCGCTGGCCACGGCGGGGGGGGGCCCCGTACCGCCCGACCCGCCGGCGCGCTCGGCCGAACCGGGCGCCCAGTCGTCCCTCTTCGAACCGCGCCGGGCCCACGTGTCGCTGGCGGATCTGGTGGCGGTCTACGCGGACCAGCAGCGGCGCCACGACGCGACGGCGCACCCGGACCGGATGCGGCTGCTCACCGCGTCGGAGTCGGCGGGGATGCTGGTGGCCGCCGAGATGAACGCCGCCGGGCTGCCCTGGAGCGCCGAGGTGCACCGCGAGGTGCTGCACGACCTGCTGGGCGAGCGGTACGCGGGCGGGGGCGAGCCGCGCCGTCTCGCGGAGCTGACGGACGAGGTGTCGGCGGCGTTCGGGCGGCGGGTACGGCCCGACCTGCCGGCCGACGTCATCAAGGCATTCGCCCAGGCCGGGGTGAAGGTGCGCTCCACCCGGCGCTGGGAGATCCAGTCCGTCGACCACCCGGCGGTGAAGCCGCTCCTGGAGTACAAGCGGCTGTACCGCATCTGGGTCGCGCACGGCTGGTCCTGGCTCCAGGACTGGGTGCGGGACGGCCGCTTCCGGCCCGAGTTCCTCGCGGGCGGGACCGTCACCGGACGGTGGGTCACCAACGGCGGGGGCGCGTTGCAGATCCCCAAGGTCATCCGCCGGGCGGTGGTCGCCGACCCCGGCTGGCGGCTGGTGGTGGCCGACGCGGACCAGATGGAACCGCGGGTCCTCGCGGCGATCTCGCGCGACCCGGGCCTGATGGAGGTCGCGGGCCGCGAGAGCGACCTCTACCAGTCCGTCTCGGACCGCGCCTTCTCCGGCGACCGCGAACAGGCGAAACTCGCCGTGCTCGGCGCGGTCTACGGCCAGACCTCCGGGGACGGCCTGAAGAACCTCGCCGCCCTGCGCCGCCGCTTCCCGAAGGCGGTCGCGTACGTCGACGAGGCCGCCCGCGCGGGCGAGGAGGGCCGCCTGGTGCGGACCTGGCTGGGGCGTACGTGCCCGCCGGCGGCCGGGGCGGCCGAGGGCGCGGCGGAGGAGGCGGGGCTCCCGCAGGAGGAGGGCCCGCCCGAGGGCGCCGGGGCGGGCGACTCCGACGGGCAGAGCGGGGGGGACGGGCGGGACGGGCAGCAGTGGATGCCGGGGTACGCCTCGCTCAACTCCCGCGCGCGGGGCCGCTTCGCGCGCAACTTCGTGGTGCAGGGCAGCGCCGCCGACTGGACCCTGCTGGTGCTGGCCTCCCTGCGGCAGGCGTGCGCCGGGATGGCGGCCGAGCTGGTCTTCTTCCAGCACGACGAGGTGATCGTGCACTGCCCCGAGGCGGAGGCGGAGGCGGTGGTGGCGGCGATCCGGGAGTCGGCGGAGCTGGCGGGCCGCCTGACCTTCGGGGAGACGCCGGTGCGGTTTCCGTTCACGACGGCGGTGGTGGGGTGTTATGCGGATGCGAAGTAGGGAGGTGGGGCGGTGGCTACGGCTGTGGCTGTTGCTCCTCGGATGCCAGCAGTTCCGTCAGCTCCGCCACCACCGGGCTGTCCGTGCCCGCGAGTTCGGTCAGGGCGGCGGTCCACAGGTGGCGGGCCCGTGCGGTGTCACCGGCCGCGTGCAGGAGCAGTCCGCGCTGGTGGCGGGCGAGGCCCTCGGTGTAGCGGTCGCCGCGGCGGGCCGCGCGGGTGAGGAGTTCCGCGCACTCGTGGGCGGCCCGTACGGCGTCGCCGCGCCCGCGCAGCGCCCGGACCAGACCGAGCCGGGTCTGGGACTCGCCCTGCCAGTGCGGGCGGTGGCCGTCGAGGATGCCCAGGGCCTCCTCGAAGTGCAGTACGGCGGCGTCGGGTTCGCCGAGCGCGAGGTGGGCGAAGCCGATGTTGCAGTGCGCGGACTGGCGCACGATCGCGTCGTCGATCTCCTCGCCGATCGCGAGGCTGCGCCGGTGGTGGTCGATGGCGGTGCGCGGGTCGGTGTGCTCGTAGAGGTTGCCGAGGTTGCTGTAGGTGATGGCCTCCTGGAGCGGGTCGTTGAGCACGCGCGCGTACTGGAGGGACTGGCGCAGGGCGACGCCGGACTCCTCGTAGCGGCCGAGTCCTTCGAGGAGCAGCCCGCGGTTGTTGAGGCCGCGGCGCAGGCAGGAGACGTGGTCGAGGCGGTGCCAGATCGCGAGGGCGGGGTCGAGCAGGGCGAGCGCGTCGTTGCCGCGGCCCTTCATGAAGTGCAGCCCGGCGAGGTCGAGCAGCGCGTACGCCTCGGCGGGGGCGTCCCGCAGCCGTCGCGCCACCGCGAGCCCGACCCGGCCGAGCACCTCCAACTCGGCCACCCTGCCGGTGCGTTGGAGATGGACGACGAGCAGGCGGACGACGAGGAGGACGTACGGGGAGGCGCTGTCGGCGAGCGCGGGGGCGGACGTGCGGGGGCCCGTGGTGCGCGGGGAGGCGCCCGACAGGGTGTCCACGGGGGCGTAGCGGCGCGCCAGGGCGGCGATGTTCTCCAGCTCGCGGCCGATCCAGGCGCTCGCGTCCTCGGCGGTGGGGAAGGGCGGCACGGCGTCGACGTCCGCGGCGTGCGAGTGCGGCTGGGAGGTCGTCGCCCGGAGGCGGTCGTCGCGCTCGGGCCCGGGTTCCTGAAGCGCCTCGTACGCGCGCGCGGCGGTGGCGGCGTACCAGCGGAGGGCGAGTTCGGCGACGGAGGCGGGGGCGGGGGTCGTGGCTGTGGCCGTGTCTCCGGGCGGGGTGCCGGTGGGCGCCGCCGGTGTGCCGGTCAGGCCCGTGGTGGTGGCTATCTCGCGGGCGAAGTCGCGGACGAGGTCGTGCGGGGCGTAGCGGCCGTAGGCGGTCTCCTCCAGGAGGGCCACGTCCACCAGGCGGTCGAGGGCGGCCTCCGCGCGGCGCACGTCCGTGCCGGTGAGGCGGGCCAGGAGGGGGGCTCCGTAGCCGGGCAGGTCGAGCGCGCCGATGCGGCCGAGGGCGAGTGCGGCGTCCCGGTCGGCCTGGCGGTGCGAGGCGCGCAGCGCGTCGTGGGCGACGGCGAGGGAGCGGCGGACGCTCAGGTCGTCGTACTCCAGGTGGTGCAACCGCCCTTCCGTGGCGGTGAGTTGGCCGGCCAGCACGTCCGGCGTGAGCGCCCGGCGGGCGGCCAGCCGGGCCGCGACCACGCGCAGGGCGAGCGGCAGCCGCCCGGTGAGTTCGACGAGCCGGTGGCTGCCGTCGAGGCCCTCCTCATCGCGTCCGGAGGCGGCCCGCAGCAGGGCCGCGCTGTCGTCGGCGGAGAGCGGGCCGAGCGGGAAGCGCCGGGCGCCGTCCAGCGCGGTGAGCGGCGAACGGCTGGTGACGAGGACGGCGCAGCCCGCGCCGCCCGGCAGCAGCGGCCGTACCTGGGCGGCGTTGGCGACGTCGTCCAGGAGCACGAGGGTGCGCGTCGGGGCGAGGAGGGAGCGGAGCAGGGCCGCGGCGGCGTCCGGCGGTTCGGGGATCCGGCGGGGTTCGACGCCGAGGTCGCGCAGCAGGGCGGTGAGCGCGTGGGCGGCGGTGAGCGGGGTCATGCCGGGGGTGGCGCCGTGCAGGTTCAGATACAGCTGCCCGTCGGGAAACCGGTCCGCCAGCGCGTGGGCCACGTGCAGCGCGAGGGCGCTCTTGCCCACACCGGCCATGCCGCTGAGTACCGCTAAGGGTGGGGAGGTGGGGGAATCGGGGGAACTCCTCGGGGGCTTGCCGGCCGGATCGCCGTCGGCCGGATCGCCGTCGGCAGGGTCGGCCGAGCCGGACGGTCCCGGTGCGCCGAGCGTGCGCAGGAGGGTGTCACGGAGGGCGGTGCGGCCGGTGAAGTGGGCGGGGGCGGG
>LJCV01000047.1 GCA_001298575.1 Actinobacteria bacterium OK074 | reverse complement strand
CCCCCTCACCCCCTTTCCCTCCGCCCCCCTTGTCAAAAGCGAAGCCCTCAACGGTAGGCTCCCCCACATCCCCCGCCATTAGGGGATCCCTGGGGGAAGGGTCCGAGCGTGCGGGTTCGAGGCGAGTCGTAGGAGTAATGCGATGGTCGGGCGGCCCGAGGAACTGCTCCAGCTGCTGACGCGGGCCGAGCGGCTCGCCGCGCGCCGGGCGCAGTCCGTCCTCGACGCGTTCGGCTGCTCGATCGAGGCGTGGCGGGTCCTCGACCTCCTCGCCGACGGGCAGGGGCACAACATGACCGCGCTGGCCGACCACGCCTTCCTGCCCGCGCCGACCCTGACCAAGCTGGTCGACCAGCTCGTCGAGCAGAATCTGGTGTACCGCCGCGTCGACCCGGCCGACCGCCGCCGCGTCCTGGCCTGCCTCACCCCCCGCGGCCTGCACCGCCAACAGGAGCTGGCGCGCGACATGCGGTCCGACTGGGCCGAGTTGGAGACCCCGCTCGCGCTGGCGGACGGCGAGCCGCTGGAGAGCCTGCTGCACCGCCTGGCCGAGGCCCTGGAGAGCGCGGACGCACCGGGCCGGCCCCGCACCGCGAAGAGCCGCACCGAGCGCAGCCACGCCTGAGCCGGCCGCCCGGCCCACCCGGCGCGGCCACCCCGCGCGCCCGTAACAAATCCCACCCGGCGGAATTAGTAACAGCCGGGACCCCCGCCCGTAACTCGGCCGTAAAGCACAGTCATTTACATTCAGTCGCCGCCAAAATTACTTTCTACAGAAATTAATCCGCGGCGGCACAAACGGGCAGCCGTCCCCCACAGCACCTTCCGGACCTGCGCCGGAAAGCCGCACCCCGTCCCCGCATCCGTATCCGCGCCCGCACCCCGCATCACCACACCCCGAAGGACTGGCATGACCACCACCGAGTCAGCGCCGAGCGCCGCGGACGAAGGCACCGCCGCCGCGCAGACCAGCCAGGCGACGAAGGAGACGCTGGAGGACTACACCCTCCGCTTCGCGCCGCGCAGCTACCGCCGCTGGACGCCCATGGTCGTGGCGACGACCGCGCTCGGCGGCATCGCCTACATGGCCGACTTCTCCATCGGCGCCGGCATCGGTCTGGCCCACGGCACCGGCAACGCGCTCGTGGCGATCGCCGTGGCCGCCGTCGTCATCTTCGTCACCGGCTTCCCCCTCGCCTACTACGGCGCCCGCTACAACATCGACCTGGACCTGATCACCCGCGGCTCCGGCTTCGGCTACTACGGCTCGGTCCTCACCAGCGTCATCTTCGCCAGCTTCACCTTCATCTTCTTCGCCCTAGAGGGCTCGATCATGGCCCAGGGCCTCAAGCTCGGCCTCGGGCTGCCGCTCTGGCTGGGCTACGCCGTCTCCACCCTGATGGTGATCCCCCTCGTCATCTACGGCATGAAGGCGCTGAGCAAGCTCCAGGTGTGGACCACGCCGATCTGGCTGCTGCTGATGGTCGGCCCGCTGGTCTACCTGATCGCCAGCGACCCGGGCACCGTGGACCGCTTCCTCTCCTACGCGGGCACCGACGGCGACGGCGGCGTCAACACCGCCTCCGTGCTGCTGGGCGCGGGCGTCTGCCTCTCGCTCATCGCGCAGATCGGCGAGCAGATCGACTACCTGCGCTTCATGCCGCCCAAGACCGAGGCGAACAAGCGCAGTTGGTGGACCGCGGTGATCATGGCCGGCCCCGGCTGGGTCGTGCTCGGCGCGCTGAAGCAGGCCATCGGCGTCTTCCTCGCCGTCTACATCCTCGCCAAGGTCGGCCCGGACGTCGCACCCGAGCCGATCCAGCAGTTCAAGGGCGCCTTCGACGCGATGATGCCGTCCTGGCTGGTGCTGCCGCTGGCCGTCGCCCTCGTCGTGATCAGCCAGATCAAGATCAACGTCACCAACGCCTACTCCGGTTCGCTGGCCTGGACGAACTCCTTCACCCGCGTCACCCGGACCTACCCCGGCCGCATGGTCTTCGTCCTGGTCAACCTCGGTTTCGCGCTGGCCCTGATGGAAGCCGACATGTTCAGCTTCCTCAACGACATCCTCGGCTTCTACTCGAACTGCGCAATCGCCTGGGTCGTCACCGTGGCGACCGACATCGGCATCAACAAGTACCTGCTGAAGATCTCCCCGCTCCAGCCGGAGTTCCGCCGCGGCATGCTGCACCCGGTCAACCCGGTCGGCGTCACCGCGTTCGTCGCCGCCTCCGGCCTGTCGATCGCGATGTACTTCCACGCGCTCGGCGACACCCTCCAGCCCTACTCCCCCGTCGCCGCGGCCGTGATCGCCTTCGTCCTCACCCCGCTGATGGCCGTCGCCACCAAGGGCAAGTACTACCTGCGCCGCTCCGACGACGGCATCGACGAGCCGCTGCTGGACGCGGAGGGCAACCCGAGCGCGACGACGTACGACTGCCACGTGTGCGCCCAGCCCTACGAGCGCCCCGACCTGACCGCCTGCGCCGCGCACGACGCCGTCGTCTGCTCGCTGTGCCTGAGCACCGACAAGGCGGGCGAGCACGTGCTGCCGGCGGAGGCAGCCGCGGTCTGAACCGCCCACGCGCGTGCGTGGGGCTGAACCACCCGCGCGCGTGAGTGAGGGGGAAGGGCGAGCAACCCTTCCCCCTCACTCATGCTCGCTCATGCCGTCTTCGACACCCCGTGCAGGAACACCCGGACCGCCGCCTCGATCCCGGCGAGGATCTCGTCGTCGTCGGGTTTGACCGGCGCGTTCGTCAGCAGCCGCATCTGGGGTTCGCCCAGCATCGCCTGGTAGAGCTGGGCCGCCGCGCGCACCGGGTCGGCCAGTTCGATCCGGCCGGACGCGCACGCCGACCGCAGGTAGCGGGCCAGGACGGCGTGCCCGGCCGCGGGGCCGTGCTCGTGGAAGACCCGGCCGACCTCGGGCATGCGTTCGGCCTCCGCGGTCACCAGCCGGTGCAGGGCGATCCGCTCGGGGGCCAGGACCAGGGCGGCGAAGTGCCGGCCCAGCGCGACGAGGGTGGCGGCGAGGTCGTCGCCGTCCGGGGTGAAGGAGTGCAGGGGCTCCGACCAGGCGTCGCACAGATGCTCGACGGCGGCCCGGAACAGGTCGGCCTTGTCCGCGAAGTGCCGGTAGAGCGTGGCCTTCGAGCCGCCCACCTCCGTGAGCACGTCCTCCATCGTGACGCCCGCGTACCCCCGCGCGGTGAACAGCTCACCGGCCGCCCGCACGATGAGCTGCCGCCGGTCCGCCGCCTTCATTCTCTGCACGCCGGACAGCCTATAAGGCATCCGTTCCGCCCCCTCGGTGGCCGTTTCGCGCGGCCCGCGCACGCCTCTTGTGAGGCCCGGACCGGAACAGTACTGTACTGTACGGTACCGCTTTGGCGGTGCCGCACGTCCAGGTACCGCACATGGAGGAACCGATGGCGACTCTCAACGACGAGATAGAAGCGAACGGCGGCCCACTGGCGCTGCTGCGCAGCGGACGATCGGGGGCCTTCCCCTTCCCGATCGCCGCGGAGTTCACCAACTGGCGTGACGAGCAGGAGAGTTGGCGCACCACCGCGGCCCTCATGGACCTCTCCCACCACATGACCGACCTCACGGTCGAGGGCCCCGACTGCTACCGCCTGCTGTCCGCCCTCGGCGCGAACAGCTTCAAGGGCTTCGGCCCGCTGAAGGCCAAGCAGTTCCTCACCTGCAACTACGACGGCCAGGTCATCGGCGACTGCATCCTGTTCTGCCTCGCCGACAACCTGGTCCGCATCGTCGGCCGGCCGCCCGCGCTCAACTGGGTCCAGTTCCACGCCGAGACGGGCGGCTACGACGTCACGCTGCGCCGCGACGAGCGCACCGTGCAGAACCGCAAGGGCCGCGAGTACTACCGGCTCCAGCTGCAAGGGCCGTACGCGGCCGAGATCTTCGAGAAGGTCAACGGCGGCCCGCTGCCGGCGATCCCGTTCTTCACGATGGGCCGGTTCACCATCGGCAAGCACGAGGTGACCGCCCTCAACCACCGCATGTCCGGCTTCCCCGGCCTGGAGTTCTTCGGACCGTACGAGGATCTCGACGACGTCCGCGCCACGGTCCTCGAAGCGGGCGAGCCGTACGGGATCCGGCAGGTGGGGGCCCGCGCGTACGCCTCGGTGGCCACGGAGTCCGGCTGGATCGCGTCCACCGTGCCGGCCGTCTACACCGGCGACAGCATGAAGCCGTTCCGCGCGTGGCAGAGCGCCCGCAGCTTCGAGGCGAACCTCGCCCTCGGCGGCAGCTTCGACCCGGACACCATCGAGGGCTACTACGTCACCCCGTGGGACCTGGGCTACGGCCACATCGTGAAGTTCGACCACGACTTCATCGGCCGCGAGGCCCTGGAGCGCATGCGCGGCGAGAAGCACCGCAAGAAGGTGTGGCTGTCCTGGCACCGGGACGACGTCGCCCGCGTCTTCGCGAGCATGTACGAGACCGGCGACCGCCGCTTCAAGTACATCGACACCCCGGCCGCGTTCTACTCGGGCGCGCAGTTCGACCGGATCGAGAAGAACGGCCGCCTCATCGGGCTGTCGACGCTGTGCAGTTACACGGCCAACGTCCGCGGCTGGCTCTCCGTCGCCATGATCGACGAGGACGAACTCTCCTACGGCCAGGAGGTCGAGCTGGTGTGGGGCGAGCCGGACGGCGGCTCCGCCAACCCGGCCGTGGAACGGCACTCCCAGACCACGATCCGCGCCACGGTGGTGCGGCGACCGTTCAGCACCGACAAGAGCTGAGCCGTCCCCCGTATGTGCCGCAGGGCGGGTTCCCCGATCGGGGAACCCGCCCTGTGCGCACAGGAGTTGACGGAGGGTCAGCTCACGTCGCCGACGGGGGCCGCGCCGGCCCCGGCGGCCGGGTGGGTCGCCGCGGCGGCCGTCTCACTACCGGTCTCGGTCTCGGCGTGCGGTGCGCGGGCGCGGACGCCGATCGTGACGAGTGCGACGACCGCGGCGGCCAGCATGCCGATGCCGCCGACGAGGGCGCAGGTGTGCAGCGCCTCGGTGAAGCTCGCGCCGTACGCGGCCAGTGCCTGGCCGGTGGCCTCCCCGGTGTTGAGGTGCAGGAAGGCGCCCGCCTGGATGCCGACGCTGTCCACCATGCCGACGACCTGACCCTGGTCGGCGGGGCTCAGCCCGGACGCGGCGACGTGACCGGGCAGGGTGTCCAGGGTCCGGTTGGTGAGGACGACGCCGAAGATCGCCGGGCCGAGCGCGCTGCCGATCTGGCGCAGCGCGCTGTTGGCGGCACCGCCCGTGCTGGCCAGGCGGCCCGGCAGGCTGCTCATCGCGATGCTGGTGACCGGGGCCATGGCGAGCGCGATGCCGACGCCGAGGACCGCGATGACCAGCGCCGCCTCGCCGGTGCCGGTGGAGGCGTCGAAGAGGTTCACCAGCAGCGCCCCGATGCCGCCGACGACCAGGCCGGTGACCAGGACGAGCCCGGCGCTGAACCGGTTCATCAGGCGGCCGACCAGCGGGCCGAGGACGACGGTGAAGCCGTTCAGCGCGATCAGCCGGATGCCGATGTCCAGGGTCGAGGCGTGGTGCACCAGGCCGAAGTACTCGCTGAGCGCGAAGACCAGCCCGACCTGGGCGAACAGGGTCAGCGCCATCACGAGCGCGGCGCCGGAGAACGCCGACGACTTGAACAGGCGCATGTCCAGCATCGGGCAGGGCGAGCGCAGTTCGACCACGACGAAGGCGGGCAGGGCGAGCGCCGCCACCACGAACGCGGTCACGACCTCGGCCGAGCCCCAGCCGGGAGCACCGCCGCCCTCGATGACGCCGTAGACGACGGCGGTGATGGCGACGATGGCCAGCAGCTGCCCGGGGATGTCCAGGTGGCGTTCGCGCTCGGAGCGGGAGTCCACCAGGACGACGGCGCCGACGACGACGGTGATCGCGCCGATGGCCAGGGTGGGCAGGAAGATCCACCGCCAGCTCGCGTGGTCCACGATCACACCGTTGAACAGCGGGCCGAGGGTCAGGCCCAGCCCGAGGGCGGCCGTCCACAGGGCTATCGCGGTGCCCCGCTTGCGGTGGTCGGGGCAGACGTGGCTGATCAGACCGAGGGTCGCGGGGAGCAGCGCGGCGGTGCCGATGCCGGTGAGCGCCTGGCCCACGCAGACCTGGACGACGCTGTCGGCGGTGAGGGCGACCAGACAGCCGAGGGCGGACAGCGACAGGCCGATGAGGTACATCTTCTTGCGCCCGTACAGGTCGCCGATGATGCCGCAGGTCAGCAGCAGGGCCGCGGTCGGCAGGATGAACGCGTCGGTGATCCACTGGAGGCCGGTGGTGGAGGCGTCCAGGGCCTGCTGGATCACCGGCAGCGCGGTGGAGACACCGACGACCGGCAGGTACGAGACGAAGACGCCGACGCAGGCCAGCACGATGGTCGCGGTGGCGTGCCGGGAGGGCACGGGGGACGGCGGGGACTGGGGCGATGGACGGGACACGGTGGCGGACATGGCACCTCGAGACGTCGTGGAGTGGTGGAGCGAATCGCTGTACGGCGGCGGTCGACGGCCCGTCGGTCCGGGAAGCGGGCCGGGCGCGGACCACCGCGGGGTGAAGGTGCCGACCCCGTCATCCCAAGGGCACGGTCCGGTCCCCGCGGCCGGTGCGTCTGGTCCTGCGCACGGCGGTCGGGAGGGGGGTCCTTCGCACGGCGGTCGAGGTGGTGCGCGAAAGCGGTGAGTGGCGCGGCGGGAGCACGACGCGTTCGGCTCGAATCTCCATTGATGTAAGCCTTTTCTGATCCGGTGCTGGTCCGGTACTGGTCCTGTACTTGATCCGGTGCTGGTCCGGGAAACCGATTCGGACCGTATACCTGGCAGGGGTCCGCGGAGATGTCCTCGTACCTGCAAGCTAAGGTGAACGAGGCTGAATGCTGCGGCTTTCGCGATCAAGGAGCCGCTTTCCGGCATGGCCCGGAGAACGGCTCCGGAGCGGCTCCGGAAGGGTGTTGGGCCACTCCCCGGACCTGTGCTTTCCGCCCCGCGACAGCGGCGCCGTCGTCCCGCGCGGTCCGGTGTTCCGGATACGAAACCTTATGGTTCGGCGCGGGACACACGGTTTGTACCGGAGCGTGAACTGCCGTACGGAGCACGCTCAATGCGAGAACGCGATTTCCGGGCGACGCACAATTTGACCTTCCTGTGTGAATGCGAAAGCGAATCCCCGGGGCCCCGGCGTTCCCGCGGTAAGACCGGGCGACACGGCCGACCACGTAAAATCATGATCAGGGACGGGGTGGAGCCGAAGGGGACGACGTGGCACCGGTGCCGGTGAGGTTCGGGATTCTGGGGCCGGTACGGGTACGGCGGGCGGGGGCGGAGCAGGTGCTCGGCGGTCCGCAGGAACAGGCCCTGCTGGCACTGCTGTTGGCGCGGACGGGGCAGCCGGTCACGATGGACGGCATCGTCGACGTGCTCTGGGGGCGCCGCCCGCCGGCCAGCGCCGTCAACGTGGTGCGCCGCCATGTCGGGTCGCTGCGCCGCCTGTTGGAGCCGGGGCTGCCCGCCAGGGCCACCGGCGGCTGGCTGGTCCGGGACGCGGGCGGCTACCGGCTGGCGACCGACGCCGACAGCCTGGACCTGATGCGCTTCCGTCTCCTGCGGGACGAGGCCCGCCGGGACCACTCCCCCGCCCGGACCCTCGAACTCCTCACCGAGGCGCTGTCGTTGTGGCGGGGCCCCGTCGCGGCCGGGCTCCCCGAGGAGGTGCGGGAGCGGGCGGGTTTCGCCGCGGTCGCCCGTGAACGCCTCGCCGCCGTACGGGAGTCGGCGGACGCGGCCCTGCGCGCGGGAGTACCGGACGCGGTGCTGCCCGCGCTGCGCGAGACCGCGGCCGGGCACCCGCTGGACGAGCCGCTGCTGGCCCGGCTGGTCCTCGCCCTGGCGGCCACCGGGCAACGGGCCGAGGCGCTGGCCGCCTACCGGGCCGTGTCCGCCCGCCTCGCCGACGAGTTGGGCATCGACCCCGGTGCGGAACTGCGGGCGGCCCACCGGACGGCGCTGGGGAAGGGTTCCGGGCGCGGTGCGGTGGACGCCGGCGCGGACCGCACTGCTTA
This sequence comes from Actinobacteria bacterium OK074, assembly GCA_001298575.1. Lineage (GTDB taxonomy): Bacteria > Actinomycetota > Actinomycetes > Streptomycetales > Streptomycetaceae > Streptomyces. Next base: position 14,295 of record LJCV01000047.1, on the reverse strand, counting down.
CGGCGGCGCGGACCGTACTGCTGCCGGTGGTGCGGACCGTACTGCTTACGGCAGCGGGTACGGCACCGCACGCCCGTCGCCGCCGGGGCCCGGCCCCGTGACCAGCCCCGTAACCAGCCCCGTGCCCGCCCAACTCCCGCACGATCTGCTGATGTTCACCGGCCGCCGGGGCGAACTGGACGAGGTGCTCGCGCTGTTCGCCGGAGCCGGAGCCGGAGGCTCGGCCGGAGCTGTGGCCGGGGCGGAGTCCGAGGCGGCGGCTGCCTCTGGACGGTCCCCCGGCACGGTGGTGATCTCCGCCATCGCCGGCATGGCGGGCATCGGCAAGACCACGCTCGCGGTGCACTGGGCCCACCGGGTCGCCCACCGGTTCCCCGACGGGCAGCTCTACGTCAACCTCCGCGGCTTCGACCCGTCGGGCGCGGTCATGGGCGCGGGCGAGGCCGTGCGCCTCTTCCTGGACGCGCTCGGGGTGCCGCCCGAACGCGTCCCGCACGGCGTGGACGCGCAAGCCGCCCTCTACCGGGGGCTGTTGGCGGGGAAGCGGTTCCTCGTGCTGCTGGACAACGCCCGCGACACCGAGCAGGTACGGCCGCTGCTGCCCGGCGCCCCCGGCTGCCTCGCCATCGTCACCAGCCGCCGTCAGCTGTCCGGGCTGGTGGCGGCGCACGGGGCGCACACGCTGACCCTGCGCCCGCTCGACGCCGGGCAGGCGGAGGCGTTCCTGGCCCGCAGGCTGGGCGCCGCGCGGCTGGCCGGTGCGGCGCGGGCGGTGGCCGAGATCACCGACCTGTGCGCCGGGCTGCCGCTGGCCCTGGCGTGTGTCGCCGCCCGGGCCGCCGCCCGCCCCGGCTTCCCGCTGGCGGCGGTCGCGGCGGAACTGCGCGCGGCGCACGGCAGTCTGGACGCGTTCAGCCGCAGCGACCCGGCGGCGAACGTCGGCGCGGTGTTCTCCTGGTCCTCGAACGCCGTCCCGCCGGACGCCGCCCGCCTGTTCCGGCTGCTCGCGCTGCACCCCGGCCCGGACTTCGCCGCCCCGGCCGCGGCGGCCCTGGCCGGTCTCCCGGAGCGGACGGCACGGCGGCTCCTGGCCGAACTCGCCGACGTCCACCTGGTGAACGAGCCCGCGCCCGGCCGGTACGCCTTCCACGACCTGCTCCGGGCGCACGCAGCCGAACTCCTGCACGCCCGCCACCCCGCCGCCGAACGCCACGCGGCCACCGACCGGCTGTTCGCGTACTACCTGCACAGCGCGCACACGGCGGCCCGGCTCCTGGCCCCGCACGCCGACCTGCTGCCACCGGGCCCGGTTCCGGCCGGGGTCACGGCGGAGGCGCTGGACGACGAGGAGGGGGCGCTGACTTGGCTGGGCGCCGAGTACAAGGTGCTGCTCGCGGTGGTGGAGGCGGGGGCGCGGGCGCGGGGTGAGGGTGCGGGGGTTGAGCCCGGCGGCGAGGGCATGGGATCCGGCGGTGACGGGACGGGGTCCGGCGGTGACGGGGCGGGATCCGGCGGCGAGGAGGCAGGGTCCGGCGGCGAGGAGGCAGAGTCCGGCGGTGACGGATCTCCCCTCAGCTCCCCGGAGCCCCTCCCCCGCCACGACCGCCGCACCTCCCTCCTCGCCTGGTCCCTGGAACCGTTCCTCGACCGGCGCGGCCACTGGCACGACGGTGCCGCCGCCCAACGCACCGCCCTGGACGCGGCGTTACGGCTGGCCGAGCCGCTCTGGGAGGCGCACGGGCTGCGGGCACTGGCCCGGGCCGAGGGGCGGCTGGGGCTGCACGATCTCTCCGGCCCCCGGCTGGAGCGGGCCCTGGCGCTGTTCGGTGCGGAGCGGGACATCGCCGGGCAGGCCCACACCCACCGCAGTCTCGGGTGGGAGTGCGAGCAACGGGGCGACCTGCCGGGCGCGTTGCGGCACAACCGGCGGGCCCTGGAACTGTTCCAGGAGGCCGGTGACCGGGCCGCGCTGGCGAGCGTGCTCAACTCGGTCGGCTGGTACCACGCGTTGCTCGGCCAGTACCGGCAGGCACTCGAACACTGCTTCCGGGCCCTGACGATGCTCCAGGACCTCGGCGACAGCTACGGCCAGGCGTCCACCTGGCACAGCATCGGCTACGCCCACCACCACCTCGGCCGCCACCCGCACGCCCTGCTCGCGTACCGCAACGCCCTTGCCCTCTACCGGGAATTGGGCGTGCCGTACCTGGAGGCGAGCACGCTCGTCGACATCGGTGACACCGAGGAGGCGACGGGCGACCTCGACGCCGCGGACACCGCCCGGCGCCAGGCCCTCGTGCTGCTCACCGCGCTCGGCCACGCCGACGCCGAACGGGTCCGGGCCCGGCTGCGCGACCGGAACGGCCGCCGTGACCTCGCCTGACCCATGGTGCGCACGCCGTCGTCGAACTCCTCGGCCACGGCACCGCGCGGATCGAACGGGACGGCCGCGGCGCGCTGTTGGCACCGGGGGACCTCTTCGCCCACGGCACGGCCCGCGACGTCGTGGACCTGCTCGGCGGGCCGTCCGCCCGGGTGCCCTCCTGGACTGCCCTCGAAGCGGCGGCCGTTGCCCCGGTTGTCCGTGAACGCAAGGCGGAGTAAGACGAGTTGATGCGGTTCGAGGTGTTGGGCCCCCTTCGGGCGTACGACGGAGGGCGGGAGTTGGATCTCGGGTTTCCTCAGCAACGCGCCTTGTTGGCCCTGCTGTTGGTCCGCGCGGGCCGTCCCGTACCGGCGGCCGAGATCGTCGGCGTGCTGTGGCCCGAGGGCCCTCCGGCCAGCGCGCCGAACGTCGTCCGCCGGTACCTCGGCGCCCTGCGGCGGCTGCTCGAACCCGGGCTGCCGCCCCGGGCGCCCGGCCGACGGCTGGTCCGGCAGCCGGGCGGCCATCTCCTTCAAACGGCCGACGACGAGGTCGACTTGGCGCGTTTCCGCACCCTGACCCGGAACGGCGAACGGGCCGCGGCCACCGGCCGCCCCGAGACGGCGCTCCGGCACTTCACCGAGGCCCTGGACGACTGGCGGGGCCCGGTCGCGTCGGGCATCCCCGCGGCCGTACGGGAGCACGCGGTGTTCGCCGCCGTCGAGCGCGAACTCGTGCGGACGACGCTGATGGCGGCCGACGCGGCCCTGCTGTGCGGCAGCCCCGAACCCGTGCTCCCGCGACTGCGCCGGGCGGCCGAACTCGACCCGCTGAACGAGCCGTTGCACGCCCGCCTCGTCATGGTCCTGGCCGCCGCCGGACTCCAGGCGGAGGCGCTCGCGGTCCACGAGGACGTACGACGGCTGCTGGCCCGGGAGTTGGGCGTCCCGCCCGGCGCCGAACTGGCCGCGGCCCACACCCGGGTGCTCCGCCAGCAAGTGCGACCGGCGCGACCGGTCCCTCGGGGCGAGCGCGTCCCGGTGCCTCGGCCCGCCCAACTGCCGCCCGGTCTCCAGGTGTTCGCCGGGCGGCGCGCCGAACTGGACGCCCTCCGCGAGATCGCCGGGACGACCGCCGGGGCACCCGCGACCGTACTGATCGGCGGGATGCCCGGCATCGGCAAGACCGCCCTCGCGGTGCACTGGGCGCACGAGATCGCCGACCGCTTCCCGGACGGCCAACTCCACGTGGGGTTACGGGGGTTCGCCCCGTCCGGCGCACCCCTGGCACCCGCCGACGCGCTGCGCGCGATGCTCGACGCCCTCGGTATACCCCCCGGCCGCATGCCCACCGGCCCGGACGCGCTCGCCGGTCTGTACCGCAGTCTGCTGGCGGGACGGCGGCTGCTCGTCCTGCTCGACGACGCGCCCGACGCCGAGCAGGTACGGCCGTTGCTGCCCGCGTCCCCCGGCTGTCTGACCCTGGTCACCAGCCGCAACGGGCTGCCCGGCCTGGTCGCCGCGGGCGCCCGGCCGCTGCACCTGGACCTGCCGTCCGCCGTGGACGCGCGAACGCTGCTGGCCCTGCGCACCGGCCCCGGCCGCGTCGCCGCCGAGCCCGCCGCGGCCGACGAGATCGTCGCGCTCTGCGCCCGACTGCCGCTGGCGCTGGCCCTGGTGGCCGCCCGCGCCGCCGCCCACCCGGACGTACCGCTGGCCGCCGTCGCCGCCGCGCTCCGCCGCTCCCGGCACAGCCTGGACGCCTTCACCGAACCGGGCGCGACGCCCGCCATGACGGCCGACGGAACAACCGCTGTGACGGCCAACCTGACGACCGACGTACGCACCGCGTTCGCCCGCTCCTACCGCCGTCTGCCGCCCGAACACGCCCGCCTCTTCCGGCTGTTGGCCCCGCACACCACGGCCACGATCACGGCCGCGGTGACGGCGCAGGACGCCGCCGCTCTCGCCGCCCTCCCCCTCCGCACCGCCCGCCTGATCCTGTCCGACCTCGCCGACGCCCACCTCGTCACCGAACCGGCACCCGGCCGCTACGCCCTGCACGAGCTGATGCGGGTGTTCGCGACGGAACTCGGCACCGCGTAGCGCCCCGCACACAAGCGGCCGGCCGTATCCGCAGGTCAGAGCCGCACCCTCACAACACTGTCACTTCTTTTGCACAACTCCCTTTCTAGGCTCCGGACATGGAAGGACGCGTTCGGGCGGCGTGGAGGCGACAAGAGATGACCTGCGAGATCGGCACCCTGGAGGAGGTGGCGGACCGCGAGGCACGGGTGTGCCGAATGCCCATGGGCCTCGACATCGTCGTCACCGACCGGGCGCCCGCGCGCCTGCCGGGCGGCGCCGGGCGACCGCACCCGTCGGCGCCACGGCTGCTCGCGCGCGGCCGGGGCGAGTACCTCTTCGTGGGCATGCGGGGCGACGGCGCCGGTGCCCTCGTAGCGCCGTCGCGGGAGGTACGGCCGTCCCGGGAGATCCCGTTGGACCCCGGTGACATCTGCTTCTACGCCGCGGACCGGCCGCCGTTCCTCGGTGTCCCCGAGCCCGGGTCGGAGCTGCCCGGGGCCGTCCGGGCGAAGGTGTTCCTCGTGCCGTGGGAGGCGCTGGGGCTGGCCGAGGGGGACGTGCGGCGGGTCGTGGCGGCGCCGGTGGGGCGGTCGTCGCGGCTGGGGATGCTGCTGTCGCCGTTCCTGTCCGAGCTGGCCGACGCGGTCTTCTCGGCGCCGCCCCCGGTCGGCGAGTTGCTCGGCCGGAACGCCGTGCACCTGCTGGCGACCCTGGCGGCGGACCCGTCGGACCGGGACCCGGCGGACACCCCGGACGCGCGGTCGCCGCTGCTCTCGCGGATCCTGCGCTTCGTCGACCTGCACCTGGCCGACGCGGACCTGTCCCCGGAGGCCATCGCCGGGGCCCACCACATCTCGGTGCGCTACCTGCACAAGCTGTTCCAGGACGAGGGCACGACGGTCGGCCGCTGGATCCGGCGCCGCCGTCTGGAGGAGTGCCGCCGCGACCTGCTGCACCGCGTCCGCGGCCGGCGGACCATCGCCGCGGTCGCGGGCCGCTGGGGCTTCCTGAGCGCCACGCACTTCAGCCGCGTGTTCCGGGCGGCATACGGGATGTCGCCGAGCGAGTGGCGGGACAGCGCGGGGCGGGAGGCATACCACGGAGTGGCGAACCCCCGCACGTGAGCCGCGCGCCGCGAGACCGGGCCCAAAACCCGTGCGCTGTGGGACCCGTGCCGGTGCACGCGCAGGCCATCGCGGTCGGCCGCGCGGTCCTAGCGTGCCGATCGGCGCATCGCACGCACACCCGGCTTCTTGGGCCGGACGCATGCACCGGAAGAAGCATTCGCGAGACACATTCGCCAGACGCATTGCCGCACTGACGCACTGACGCACTGACGCATTCAGGAGAACGACATGTCCGACGCCGTCGAACCGGTCCAGCCCGTTCTGGAACCGGCCGCAGCCGCGTTCGCCGAGGCCACCGCCAACCCGCCGTACCTCTTCGACCTGGCGCCCGCCGAGGGCCGCAAGGCGGTGGACGAGGTGCAGTCCGGTGACGTCGCCAAGCCCGCGGTCGACGAGGAGTGGGTGACCGTGCCCGGCGGTCCCACCGGCAGTGTGCGGGCACGGATCGTCAAGCCGGCCGGGGCCGAGGGCACCCTTCCCGTGGTCCTCTACATCCACGGCGCCGGCTGGGTGTTCGGCAACGCCCACACCCACGACCGCCTCGTGCGCGAACTCGCCGTCGGCGCGAACGCGGCCGTCGTCTTCCCCGAGTACGACCTCTCTCCCGAGGCCCGCTACCCGGTCGCCATCGAGCAGAACTACACGGTCGCCCAGTGGATCGTCGCCGAGGGCGCGGCCAAGAACCTCGACGCCACCCGTATCGCGGTCGCCGGTGACTCCGTCGGCGGCAACATGACCGCCGCACTGACCCTGATGGCCAAGGAACGCGGCGATGTTCCCCTGGTCCAGCAGGTGTTGTTCTACCCGGTCACCGACGCGAACTTCGACACCGGCTCCTACCACCAGTTCGCCACCGGCTACTTCCTGCGCCGCGACGGCATGCAGTGGTTCTGGGACCAGTACACGACCGACGAGGCCGACCGCGCGCAGATCACCGCGTCCCCGCTGCGCGCCACCACCGATCAACTCACCGGTCTGCCCCCGGCGTTGGTCATCACCGGCGAGGCCGACGTCCTGCGCGACGAGGGCGAGGCATACGCCAACAAGCTGCGCACGGCCGGAGTTCCGGTCACCGCCGTACGCTTCCAGGGCATCATCCACGACTTCGTTATGCTCAACGCCCTGCGCGAGACCCACGCCGCCGAAGCCGCGATCACCCTGGCGACCACCACCCTGCACACCGCACTGCACGGTCAGTGAGTCCTTCGGAAGGAGAACCCATCATGTCCACCACCCCCACGGTCCTTCTCGTGCACGGCGCCTTCGCGGACGCCGCCGGCTGGTCCGGCGTCGTCGAGGAACTGCGGGGCCACGACATCCCCGTCCTCGTGCCCCCGAACCCCCTGCGCGGCCTCACCTCCGACGCGGCCTACATCGCCTCCTTCGCGTCCCAGGTCGACGGTCCGGTCCTGCTCGTCGGCCACTCCTACGGCGGCGCGGTCATCTCCGTGGCCGGCACCGCGGAGAACGTCGTCGGCCTGGTCTACATCGCGGCCTTCATCACCGAAGAGGGCGAGAGCGTGGGCGAGTTGCAGGGCAGGTTCCCGCTCTCGCCGCTGTCCGACCACCTCAAGCAGTGGACGTACCCGGTGGCGGACGGCGAGACCGCGGTCGAGGTCACCATCGAGGCGGCGGCGTTCGCGGACGTCTTCGCCGCCGACGTCCCCGCCGACGTCACCAAGACCCTCGCGGTGTCCCAACGCCCGCTGGCCGCCGCCGCGTTCACCGAACCGGCCGTGTCCGCCGGGTGGCAGACCAAGCCGTCCTGGGCGCTGGTGGCCGAGTCGGACCACGCGATCAACCCGGAGGTCCAGCGCTTCGGCGCGAAGCGGGCCGGCGCGACGACCGTGGAACTCCCGGGCGCCTCCCACGCCGTGGCCGTCTCCCAGCCCCGGCAGGTCGCCGACCTGATCCTGACGGCGATCCGCGCGACGGCCTGACCGCCCCGCCCGCCCCAAGGACAGCGCACCCCCACAGCACGAGCGGCCGCACGGACGGATCCCCGATCCGCGCGGCCGCACCCCAACCCCCGGCCCCCCCTCAGATCACACCCCCGGCCCTCAACTCCCCCACCTCCAGCGGCCCGTACCCCAGTTCCGCCAGCACCCGCTCGGTGTGCTCGCCCGCGGCCGGCACATCGCCCATGCGGGGTGTCGTACCGGCGAGGTCCACCGGCGGCAGCAGCGCGCCGACCGTCGCGCCGCCGGGCACGCGGACGTCCCGCCAGCGGTCCCGGGCGGCGAGCACGGGGTGGGCGAGGAACGCCTCGACGTCGTTGACCCCGGCGTTGGCGATACCGGCCGCGTCGAGGAGTTCCATGGCGGCCTCGGCGCCGAGCGCGGCGAACCGTCGGGCCACGATCGCGTCGAGTTCGTCGCGGTGGGCGATACGGTCGGACCCGGTGGCGAAGCGCGGATCCGCGGCCAACTCCGGTTGTTCCAGGAACCGTTCGCACAGCGCGACCCACTCCCGTTCGTTCTGCACGGAGACCAGGACGTCGTTGCCGTCGGCCGCGGTGAAGGCGCCGTAGGGGGCGATGGTGGCGTGCCGGGTGCCGATGCGCGGCGGCTGGGTGCCGCCGTAACGGGTGTAGTACGCGGGCTGGTTGAGCCACTCCGCGAGCGCCTCGAACAGCGACACCTCGACGGCGCGGACGGCGCCCGTGGTGGCCCGGGCCAGCAGGGCGGTGAGGATGCCCGAGTAGGCGTACATCCCGGCGGCGATGTCGGCGACCGACACCCCGGCGCGGGCGGCGCCGTGTTCGTTGCCGGTCAGCGAGACGAGGCCGGTCTGGCACTGCACGAGCAGGTCGTACGCCTTGCGGTCGGCCCAGGGGCCGGTGGAGCCCCAGCCGGTGATCGTGCACGGGATCAGCGACGGGAAGCGGGCCGTCAGCGCCGCCGCGTCCAGCCCGAGCGCGGCGGCGGAACCGGGGGCGAGATTCTGCACGAACACGTCGGCGCCGCCGAGGAGTTGCTCCAGCACGGCCCGGCCCGCGGCCGACTTCAGGTCGAGCGTGACGGATTCCTTGGACCGGTTCAGCCAGACGAAATAACTGGACTGGCCGTGCACGCTGGTGTCGTACCGGCGCGCGAAGTCGCCCCCTCCCGGGCGTTCCACCTTGATGACCCGCGCCCCGAGATCGGCCAGCTGCCGGGTGGCGAAGGGAGCCGCGACCGCCTGCTCGACACTGACGACGGTCAGCCCGGACAGCGGCAGTTCGGCGGGGTGCACGGTCATGCGGTGACCTCCTGGGGCGCGGGTGTTGCGACCAGTGTCGACCGGACACGCCCCGGGGCTGGCCACCGGGGCGCACCGCCGGGACGATGCGGGAGACGGCCCCCGAGCACCCGATCGTTCCCACTCACCCTGCGACCCGCCGGTCAAGGAGGCCCCGTGAAGGCCATCGTCCAGGACGCCTACGGCTCCACCGACCGGCTCGAACTGCGGGACGTGGAGCGGCCGTTGCCCCGCGAGGACGAGGTGCTCCTCCGGGTGCGCGCCGCCGGTGTCGACCCGAGCGTGTGGCACCTGATGACGGGGCGGCCCTACGTGGCCCGGCTCAGCCCCCGGATCGGGCTGCGCCGCCCCGCGCAGCCCGTGCGCGGCTGGGACGCCGCCGGAGTCGTCGAGTCGGTCGGCGCGAAGGTGACCCAACTCGCGCCCGGCGACGAGGTGTTCGGCAGCTGCGACGGCTCCTTCGCCGAGTACGCCCGGGGCCGCGCCGACCAGTTGGCGCCCAGGCCGGACGGTCTCACCTTCGAGCAGGCCGCCGCCCTCCCGGTCTCCGGCGTGACCGCGCTCCAGTCGCTCGCCGCGGCGCTCCCCCGCCCGGGGCAGCAGGTGCTGGTCATCGGCGCCTCCGGCGGGGTGGGCACGTACGCGGTGCAGCTCGCCGTGCACCACGGTGCCCGGGTCACCGGCGTGTGCGGTCCGGGCGGGGCGGACCTCGTGCGTTCGCTCGGCGCGGCCGACGTCGTCGACTACACGCGCGAGGCGATCACCGACCGCCCGGTCCGGTACGACCTGATCGTCGACGCGGCCGGCAACCGCTCCCTCCGCGCGCTGCGCCGGGTGCTCGCCCCGCGCGGCACGGCCGTCTTCGTGGGCGGCGAGGACGGCGGCCCGGTGCTCGGCGGCATCGACCGCTGGGCGCGCGGTCTGGTGCTCTCCGCGTTCGTGGGGCAGCGGCTGCGCCCGGTGTTCGCGGTCGTCCGCCGCCAGGACCTCCTGACGCTCAAGGCCCTCGCCGAGTCGGGCGCGATCACCCCGATCCTCGACCGCACCTACCCCCTGGCCGACGCCCCCGCCGCCGTACGCCACCTGGAGACGGGCCACCCACGCGGCAAGCTCGTCCTCACGGTCGCGGGCTGAGCCGTGCCTACTCCTCTTCCTCTTCCAGGGGTACGTCCGTGCCCAGGCCCCGCTCGGCCGCCAGCGCGGCGAGGTGGTGGCCGAGGGCGATGTCGGCGGCCACCAGCCCCGTGACGAAGGCGCAGATCCGCTCGGCGGGGCCGGTGCGGCCCGGGGTCCGGCCCAGGAGCACGTCGGGGAGTTCCGCGTCGACGGCGGGCAGGTACTCCCGCGGTACGCCGGTGGCGGCGGCCAGGGCGAGCAGTCCGGCGGTCGAGGTGGCGACGACCCGGTCCGCCGTCCGCCACACCGACGGCGCGAGCCCGTGCCCGATCCGCACGGCGAGCGCGCCGGGGCGGAGCCGGTCGGCCTCCACGGCGGTCCGGGTGCCGGGCCCGGCGGCGGCCACGACCACGTCGGCCTCGGCGACCGCCCCGCGCACGTCGGTCACGAGGTCGACGCCGCGGCCGGGGTGGTCCGCGGCGAGTCGGGCGCGGACCGCGGCGATGCCGACCGGGTGGGTGGCCGCGAGCAGCAGCCGGTCGAGGCCGGGCAGCGCGGCCAGCAGCAGCGGCAGCACGTGCCGGGCCTGGGCCCCGCTGCCGATCAGCAGGACGCTCCGGGCGCCCGGGGCGGCCAGTTCCCGCGCGGTGAGCGCGCAGGTCGCGGCCGTCCGCAGGGTGCCGACGCGCTCGGCGTCGAGGAGGACGGCCGGGGCGGCGCCGGTGTCGTCGTGCAGGAGCAGGGTGGTGGTGCGGCGGCTGCCGGAGCGGTAGGAGGTTCGGAAGCCGGTGCGGGCGAGGGCGGTGTCGCGGCCGAGGAGCGCGTACGGGGCGGGGTGGCCGTCGCCGTCGGGCGGGAGTGCCGTGGTGGTGCCGGTCATGGACCGCCCGGTCGCCGCCCGGCGCAGGCCGTCCGCGACGAGGGCGAGCGCCTCGGCCGGTGACACGGGCAGGGCGGCGAGGTCACCGCGGCCGAGGACCCTCAGCACGGGGCTCTCACCGGGGCTCGTCGGACGCGCGGACGCGCACGCACGAGGAGGTGCCCGCGGCGGGAGAGAGCGGGGCCATCCGCGGGGAGCGGCTGGGGCCGTCGAGCAGGAGTCTGGCCTGTTCGACCTGTTCGCGCAGGCCGGTGGCGGGGGTGGGCCGCAGGGCGGGGAGCAGCAGCAGCCACAGGGCGGCGAGGGACGCCTCGATGTCGCGGCGGTTGCACAGGGCGTCGGAGACGGTGTGGGTGCCGAAGAACGCGGAGATGATCACGCGGGCGGCACGGGCGACATCGACGTGCGGCAGGAGTTCTTCCTGCCGCCGGGCCAGGGCGAGGAACTCGGTGACGGTGGCGATCCAGCCGACGAAGGGCCGCGGGAGTTCCGTGGAGATCGACCGGTGTTCGGTCCACAGCCGGTTTCCGGCCCGGACGATCAGGTCGTCGCGGAACTCGCGGGCGACCACGAAACTGAGGCACACCAGCCGGTCGAGGGCGGACGCGTCACAGGCGAGGCTTTTCTCGACGAGCGGGGGCCAGCGGGCGAAATGCTCCTCCACCAGACTGAACGCCAAATCCTCTTTGCTGGCGAAATGAAAATAGATCGCCCCGCTCGTATAACCGCTCGCTTTCGCCACGTCCGCGATGCTGGTGGCCGCATAACCACGCTGCTCGAACAGCTGTGCCGCCGCAATGAGTACGGACTGTCGCGTGGCCGCCGCGCGTTCTTGCATCCCAAGGACCTCTCTGCCGCCCGGGAGGGACCTTCGCCCTTCCGGGGGAATTCTGCACTTGGCTGCCGCAACGTTAGCACTCGTTATCAAAAAATCATGGATTTCATTATTTTATGACTCATTCCGCTCTGGCCCAGCTCAGCTGGGACCACACCGTGCCCCGCCACCTCGTGCACCGCCGTTCGGTCGCCGAGGTACTGCTGACGGACGCCCGGCGCCTGGCGGACGACCGTTTCCTGGTCGCGGCCCAATGGCCGCTGCGGCACTCGGACTTCCACCGCGATCCGGACGGCCGCCACGACCCGGTGTTCGCGGCGGAGACCATCCGCCAGATCGGCCTGCTCGTCCCCCGGACGTTCCTGGGCGTCCCCGAGGACGCGGTGGTCGTCATCCGCACGGTCGGTTTCCGGCTCGACGCGGAGGTCGAACCCCGGGCCCTGCACGGCGCGAGCGACATCCTCTGCGACGTCGAGGTGCACGGCATCCGGCACACCCGCCGCGTCACCTGGCCGGCGGCGCTGAACATGCGGGTGACGTTCTCCGCGGCCGGCCGCACGTTCGGCACCGCGGAGGGACGGTTGCGGGCGCTGACGGCGACGGAGTACGCGGCGGTACGGGGCGGCTGCCCGCCGGTGGCGGACGCTGCCGTACGAGGTGCCGTCGTAGGTGCCGTCGCAGGAGGCGCCCTCGCAGAAGGCGCCGTCAAGCGGCCGTCCCCCGCCGAGGTCGGTGTGGCGGGTCCGGGCGGGGTGATGCTCCGGTACGGCGCGGCCGGGGCCCTGTACGTGGATCCGGCCGACCGGGGCCATCCGCTCTTCTTCGACCACCCCAGCGACCACATCTCCGGCATGGTCCTCCTGGAGGCCGTCCGCCAGGCCGCCTGCCTCGCCCGCGGCACCGGACCGGCACGGCCGGCCTCCTGCCGGTTCGCCGCCGACCGCTTCACCGAGTGGGACCGGCCCGCGCTGGTGGAGTGCGCGACGACGGAGGGCGCGTGGGACTGCCGGATCGTGCAGGACGGGGCGGTGACGGCGACGGGGCGGCTGCGTTTCCACGCTCCGGTGTGAGTGCGCCTCGGTGTGAGTGCGCCTCGGCGTGGGTGCGCCTCGGCCCGGCAGACGGGAGGTGCCCACGTCGGCCGGGGCGGGACGAACTCGCGCTCCGGGTGCGGGGTTTACAGGGTTCTCACAGGGTGCGACTTACACTCCTGGCACTCTTGTCGCAGCTCCACTTCCGCTTCCACCGGCCCGCCCAGGGAGCCACAGCCGTGTCCGCCACCCCCCTAGGTCCCGCAGGCTCCGCAGGTCCTGTGGTCGCCGCCGCTCGCCGACCGTCCATGTCGGCGCGGCACCTCCCGCATCTGATGTTCCTGGTGTTCCTGGTCGTCGTGGTCGGCACCCTGGTCCGGCTCGTCGAGCTGAACAGCGAGCTGTGCTGGTTCGTCGCGTCGCTCACCGCCGCGCTGGCCGTGCTGTACGCCACCGGGCTGGCCCACTGGGACCGGCTGGGCGGCGCGGTCCGGGTCGGCTGGCTCGGGGTGCTGTTGGTGCTGTGGTCGTGGACCGCCCAGCTTCTTCCGGCGCCGCTCGCCTTCGGGTACGCGTGGCTGGCGGTGCCGTTGGCCGTGCTGGCCCTGCGGATGCCCACCCGTGCGGTGCGGGCGGTGGCGCTCGGCGTCATCACGGCGCTGCTGGTGGCGATGGCCGTGCGGGTCGGCGGCCCCGACCCGGACCTGCTGGCCCCGCCGATCGCCGCCGTCTGGGCCACCGTCGTCCTGTACGGCATGCAGCGCCGACTGAACCATGAACTGGCCGAGACCCGGGGCGAGTTGGCCCGCCAGCAGCGGGAGGCCGGACGCACCGCCGAACGCGCCCGCATCGCCCGCGACCTGCACGACACGCTCGCCCAGGAACTCGCCGGCAGCCGCATGCTGCTCCAGGCCGCCGAACGCGACTGGGACCGCCGCCCGGACACGGCCCGGCGCCAGGTACGGGCGGTCACCGCCGCGCTCGGCGAACACCTCACCCAGACCCGCGGCATCATCGACGACCTGACCCCGCCGGTCCTCGCCCGCGACGGCCTGGAAGCGGCCCTGCGCGAGGTGTGCGCCCGCACCGCGGCCACCGCCGGGGCACCCCGGGTCACCTTCCACACCGACCGCGAGCCGTACCCCGTGTCCACGGAACGGGCCGTGGCCCTGCTCCGCGTCACCCAGGGCCTCCTGGCGAACGCCCGCGAACACGCCCATGCCGCCCACGTCCACGTCACCCTGACCTACACCGCCGCCCGCACGGTGCTCGTCGAGGTCCGGGACGACGGGGTGGGCGCGGCGGGCATCGCCGTCGGCACCGGCCGCACCCGCCCCCGTGGCCGCGGCTTCGGGCTGGCCGCGGCGCGCGAACGGCTGGACGCGTTCGGCGGCACGCTCGGCGTCGACAGCGCGCCCGGCCTCGGCACCCGCGTCCGCGTGGCCCTGCCCGCCGAGGACCGGGTCCCGGTCGGCGGCGCCACCCGGTGACCGGAACTCCCGGTCCGGCCGGAACTCCCGGTCCGGCCGGGGCCCGCGGTATCGACCTCGCGCAACTCACCCTCGCGTAGCGCACCCTCGCGCAGCTCACCCCGCCCCCCCCCCCCCCACCCCC
>LJCV01000046.1 GCA_001298575.1 Actinobacteria bacterium OK074 | reverse complement strand
CCCCCCCCCCCCCCCCCCCCGCACCCACACCCCCCCCACCCCCCCCCCCCCCCCACCCCCCCCCCCCCCACCCCCCCCCCGCCACACCCAACCCCACCTGCACCTTCACCCCCCAATTTGCCCCCAGCAGGGTCAGGTGCGTATGGTGGTAGATCGTTTGATCCCATTTGCCCGGCGCCAAGAAAAGATGCGCCGCGTGTGGCGCGTACTCTCCCTTGCCGTGGCCGGACCGCACAGAGGCGGTCGCTTGTGACTTCACGGAGTTTGGGCGCGTGCCGTAGAACTCCGGAAGGTTTGTTTTCGCATGTCTGTCGCCAGTACCGACCACATCGCTCTGCCCGAAGACCCCGAGGGCCCGGCGGTGGCCGACACCCCCGACACCACCACCGCCTCCCCCAACACCCCCGCCGTCGAAGCCGAGTTCGAGTCCGACGCCGACGTCAGCGCCGACATCGACATCGACATCGAGGCTGACGCCGACGTCGACGTCGAGCCCGCCGCGCCCGCCGAACCCACCGTCACCTTCGCCTCCCTCGGCCTCCCCGACGGAGTCGTCCGCAAGCTCGCGCAGAACGGCGTCACCGTCCCGTTCCCGATCCAGGCCGCGACCATCCCGGACGCCCTGGCCGGCAAGGACATCCTCGGCCGTGGCCGCACCGGCTCCGGCAAGACCCTCTCCTTCGGTCTGCCGACCCTCGCGACCCTCGCCGGCGGCCGTACCGAGAAGCACAAGCCGCGCGCCGTCATCCTCACCCCGACCCGCGAACTGGCCATGCAGGTCGCCGACGCGCTCCAGCCGTACGGCGACGTCCTCGGCCTGAAGATGAAGGTCGTCTGCGGCGGCACCTCCATGGGCAACCAGATCTACGCCCTGGAGCGCGGCGTCGACGTCCTCGTCGCCACCCCGGGCCGCCTGCGCGACATCATCAACCGGGGCGCCTGCTCCCTTGAGAACGTGCAGATCTCCGTCCTCGACGAGGCCGACCAGATGTCCGACCTCGGCTTCCTGCCCGAGGTCACCGAGCTGCTCGACCAGGTCCCCTCCGGCGGCCAGCGCATGCTCTTCTCCGCGACGATGGAGAACGAGATCGCGACCCTCGTCAAGCGCTACCTGCACAACCCGGTCAGCCACGAGGTCGACAGCGCCCAGGGCAACGTCACCACGATGTCGCACCACGTGCTGATCGTGAAGCCCAAGGACAAGGCCCCGGTCACCGCCGCGATTGCCTCCCGCAAGGGCCGCACCATCATCTTCGTCCGCACCCAGCTGGGCGCCGACCGCATCGCCGAGCAGCTGCGCGACGCCGGTGTGAAGGCCGACGCGCTGCACGGCGGCATGACCCAGGGCGCCCGCACCCGGACGCTGGCCGACTTCAAGGACGGTTACGTCAACGCCCTCGTCGCCACCGACGTCGCCGCCCGCGGCATCCACGTCGACGGCATCGACCTCGTCCTGAACGTCGACCCCGCCGGCGACCACAAGGACTACCTGCACCGCTCCGGCCGCACCGCCCGCGCGGGCCGCTCCGGCACCGTCGTGTCGCTGTCCCTGCCGCACCAGCGCCGCCAGATCTTCCGGCTGATGGAGGACGCGGGCGTCGACGCCTCGCGCCACATCATCCAGGGCGGTGCCGCGTTCGACCCCGAGGTCGCCGACATCACCGGCGCCCGGTCGATGACCGAGGTCCAGGCCGAGTCCGCGGGCAACGCCGCCCAGCAGGCCGAGCGTGAAGTCGCGCAGCTCACCAAGGAGTTGGAGCGGGCCACCCGGCGCGCGTCCGAACTCCGCGAGGAGGCCGACCGGTTGACCGCCCGCGCCGCCCCCCCCCGCGGCGACGACCCGGAGGCCGCCGTCGCAGCAGCCGCCGCGGCCGTGGCCGAGACCGCCGTCGAGGACTCCGCCGCCGAGGCCCCCGAGTCCGTCCGTACGACGAGTGCGGCGCCGTCGTCGTCGTCGTACGAGCGCCGTGACCGTCGTGACGACCGCGGCGGCTCCGGCTTCCGTCGGGACAACGACCGTGGTGGGGAGCGGAGTTACGACCGCCGTGACGACCGTGGCGGCCGTTCCTTCGAGCGTCGCGATGACCGTGGCGGCTCCGGCTTCCGCCGTGACGACCGCGGTGGTTCGGGGTCGGGCGGCGGCTTCCGCCGGGACAACGACCGTGGCGGGGAGCGGAGTTACGACCGCCGTGACGACCGTGGCGGCCGTTCCTTCGAGCGCCGTGACGACCGTCGCGACGACCGTGGTGGGCGTTCCTTCGAGCGTCGTGACGACCGTGGCGGCTCCGGCTTCCGCCGTGACGACCGCGGTGGCTCCGGGGCGGGTTCCAGCTCCGGTTCCGGCTTCCGTCGGGACAACGACC
The DNA here is from genome assembly GCA_001298575.1 of Actinobacteria bacterium OK074. GTDB lineage: Bacteria > Actinomycetota > Actinomycetes > Streptomycetales > Streptomycetaceae > Streptomyces. The sequence goes on along the minus strand of LJCV01000046.1, from coordinate 21,132 downwards.
GTGGTGGCGACCGCGGTTACGACCGTCGCGACGACCGCCGTGACGACCGTGGTGGGCGTTCCTTCGAGCGTCGCGACGACCGTACCGGCCACCGTGGCAGCGACCGTCCGTTCAACCGTGACCGGCAGGGCGGCGCCGACCGTCCCGGGTTCCGCCCCAGCGGCCACGACCGCCCCTACGGCCGTCGTGACGACCACCGCGGCACCGGCAGTGGCACCGGCACCGGCTCCTTCCAGCGCCGCGACGACAAGCCCCGCTGGAAGCGCAACGGCTGACGGCTGACGGCTGATCGCGCCGATACGCGTCAACTGACCGACGACAACAGTCGGTTGTAGATGGTTCCGTACGGGCCCCGGGGTTGGTTTTCCGCCAAACCCGGGGCCCGTACGGCGCATGTGGCGCCCCTCACAGGGGAAACGCTCGGGGCATGACTCCACCTCAACCACCCACACCATCGGTGTCGGACGAGCAACGGCTCGCCGAACTCGGTTACACACAGGTCCTGGCCCGCCGGATGTCGGCGTTCTCGAACTACGCCGTGTCGTTCACGATCATCTCGGTGCTCTCGGGCTGTCTGACCCTCTACCAGTTCGGCATGAACACCGGCGGCCCCGCCGTGATCACCTGGGGCTGGGTCGCGGTCGGACTGATGACGCTGTTCGTCGGGCTCGCGATGGCCGAGATCTGTTCGGCGTATCCGACGTCCGCCGGGCTGTACTTCTGGGCGCACCGGCTGGCGCCGCCGCGTTCGGCGGCGGCCTGGGCCTGGTTCACGGGCTGGTTCAACGTGCTCGGGCAGGTCGCGGTGACCGCCGGGGTCGACTTCGGCGCCGCGTACTTCCTGGGCGCGTACCTGAACCTCCAGTTCGACTTCGAGGTCACGCCCGGCCGCACGATCCTCCTCTTCGCCGGAATCCTGGTCCTGCACGGCCTGTTGAACACCTTCGGCGTCCGGATCGTCGCCTTCCTCAACAACGTGAGCGTGTGGTGGCACGTGCTGGGCGTGGGCGTGATCGTCGGCGCGCTGGCCTTCGTACCCGACCAACACCAGTCCGCTTCCTTCGTGTTCGGCGAGTTCGTCAACAACACCGGCTGGGGCAGCGGGGTTTACGTCGTCCTGCTCGGCCTGCTGATGGCCCAGTACACCTTCACCGGCTACGACGCCTCCGCCCACATGACGGAGGAGACCCACGACGCGGCCACGGCGGGCCCGAAGGGCATAGTCCGCTCGATCTGGACCTCCTGGATAGCCGGCTTCGTCCTCCTCCTCGGCTTCACCTTCGCGATCCAGTCGTACAACAAGGAGCTGAAGTCCCCAACGGGCGCGCCTCCGGCCCAAATCCTCCTGGACGCACTGGGCGAGACGACAGGCAAGCTGTTGCTCTTGGTCGTCATCGGGGCGCAGTTGTTCTGCGGCATGGCCTCGGTGACCGCCAACAGCCGCATGATCTACGCCTTTTCACGCGACGGCGCCCTGCCGTTCTCCCACCTCTGGCACACGGTGAGCCCCCGCACCCGCACCCCCGTGGCGGCGGTCTGGCTGGCAGCGGCCGGCGCCCTGCTCCTCGGCCTGCCCTACCTGATCAACTACACGGCCTACGCCGCCGTGACGTCGATCGCGGTGATCGGCCTGTACGTGGCGTACGTCATCCCCACCCTGCTACGCGTCCTCAAGGGCGACGCCTTCGTCCGCGGCCCGTGGCACCTGGGCCGCTGGTCACGCCCGATAGGCATAGTGGCGGTGACCTGGGTAGTGATCATCACCATCCTGTTCATGCTCCCGCAGGTCTCCCCGGTCACCTGGGAGACCTTCAACTACGCCCCCATCGCCGTCCTGGCCGTCCTCGGCTTCGCCGCGGTCTGGTGGGCGGCCTCGGCCCGCCACTGGTTCCTCAACCCCACCCACGCCCGCACCCTCGCCCGCGAGGCAACCCGCAAGGGAGCCCCCGAACCGGCAGATCCGTGACCCACCCACCCCACGACACCGCCCCCGCACGGCCGTGTCCCCGATACCCGATCGGAGACACGGCCACGTCCGGCTATGCTCTGGGGAGCAACATCGGCGACACCACCCTGGGCCCTTAGCTCAATTGGCAGAGCAGTGGACTTTTAATCCATTGGTTGTGGGTTCGAGTCCCACAGGGCCTACCGAGAGAGGCCAGTTCAGGGCGTATCTGGACTGGCCTCTCGGGCGTTTTCAGGGGCTTGGAGATCGTTAGCTCGCCCTATGCTCGCCCGAAGTGCAGGCGATCATGAGGTGGGTCGGCCCCGGGCGCCATGCGGTGCGCCTTCCCATCACTTCCCCATGCGGTGAAGTGATGGCTTCCGTCCTCACGCGCGCGGGGCGGATCCTTCGCGGCCTGCCGCGGGCATGGGTCGGCCCCGGCCGGATCGGCGTCCGGCCGGGGCCTGGTCCCGCCCGCCCTTCTGGACCTGGGGGAGCAGGGCGGGCGGTCTAGGGGCGGGGTGGGGACGGGTCCGGATGGTCGGCGGCCTGGTGGCGGCGCATGAGGACGTTGCAGTCGGAGACGGCCGACATGTCCCGGGTGATGCGGACGGCGGTGCGGGCGCGGTCGAGACGCGCGCAGTCGTGGCAGTCGCCTACCGGCGTGGGTTCGGGCTGGGGCAGGGCGAGCCTGTAGACGTCGTCCGCGGTGGTCTTCTGGTCCATCAGGATTCCGCCTTCCCTGTGCCGCGGGCCGCGCGGCCCGCGGCCTGGTATTTGACGAACAGCCGGTCCCCCTTGGCGCAGCTGCTCGTCGGCGTGCAGTCGGGGCACGAGAAGGCATGGGCGGTGAGCTTGCGGCAGGCGGCGGCCATGGGCGCCTCGGGGTAGGACTCAAACCTCGGCTCGGGGCGCCGGTACTCCCACATCAGCTCTCGCAAGATCGTGCCCTCCTCGCAGAGGGCGTCGTCGATGACGCACATCTCACAGGTGTCCGTGTGGCCACGGACCGCTACCTCGGCCTGCACCCTGACGCAGGCACGGCAAGCGCGGGGGAACATCGTGATGTGACAGTCCAGGCGCTGGATCTGTCGCTGCCCGAGGTCTACGACCCTCCCCGTGGCGAGGGCGGCGCCGCACCAGACGCAGACGTGGCCGCAGACCTGCTGCTCGGACAGGGTGGCGACTGGAGGGATCGGGAGTAGGGCGAGCGCGCCGCCGTCCGCCGTCGTCATGTTGGCTCTGCCCGGCGTGGCGGGTTCGAGGTGGCCGGTCACGGCTGCTCGGCGAGGAGAGTGAGGTGGTTGATAGTGCGGCAGCCCTTGCAGGCGTACAGCACGTACCCGGGGCCCGATGCCTGCTCGATGGCCCGCACGGCGCGGGTGGTGTCGCTGTAACCCTGGTGCCACGCGCACCAGGTGCGGAAATCCGGAGTGTTCGAGGCGTTCGGGGGATGCGTAGTCTCTGCCATGTCGACGCTCCTCAGCGGCGTTGGCCACGCCCCGGGAGGTTCGCCGCCTCGCCGGGGTTTTGTCGTAACTGCCGACGCTAGAAGCCCGGTATGCACCACTACCAGCAATGTGCATATCTTTGCAGGAAGCTAATCTCGCCCTGTTAGCTGTCCCATTTGCGCCCTTGACCCGCTCGTCTTGCTGCCTCAACGTAAATGCAAAGAACTGCACACCACATCGATGGAGGCGGCATGTCGCTACGGTTCATTGGGATCGACCCCGACACGAAGACAGCAGACTCCCCGACCGTGTGGGTCGACCAAGAGAAGAACGAACTCGTCTTCCAGGGGTGGAAGCCGGGCCTCCAACTCCAGGCGGAATGCACCGCGTTCGAGGTACCGGGTCACGCTGTCGGCATCCCGGAAGACGAGGCCGTTATCCGGATGCCCGCCAGGATGGTGCACATGATCAGGGAGGCGTGCGATGTCGTTGAGCGGTCCGACGATCGCTGAACTCATGGCCGGCTGTACACGTTCTGCCGTGCACCTTGAGATGCGGGACCAGTACGGGGTGACCGCAGAAGCCGATGACTTCCGGGCTTGGCTGGAAACCGGCCAACTCGATACCGACCCCCGCTCACCGGGCTGGGCTCCCTGGGTGGATCTGGTCTCCCACACGGTTGCGCGCGGCGTCGCGGTACGGCGGGCCCGCATCGTGTCCGAACCCGTCTCCGACTACATCCGCTACGAGCACGCCTCCACCATCGTCAACGTGCACGCAGGCGAACAAGTCAGGTGGTTGCCTCGCCTGCGCGCCTCGGACATCTCGCTGCCCGGTAACGACTTCTGGCTGTTCGACGACCAGGTGATCCGGTGGGGCTACTTCTCCGGCAACGGGGCCATGGTCGGTCACGAGATCTCCGAGAGCCCCACGGCTGTAAAGCTGTGTACCGAAGCGTTCGATACCGTCTGGTCGCGCGCTATCCCACACGACCAGTACCAGATCGACTGAACAGAAAGCACCGGCAGCCAGCCCATGCCCGCCTCGCCGTCCTCATCTGCCCAGGCCGCACGTGAAGCCGTTGCTCATCGGCTGCGCGACCTCCGCAAGGGAGCCGGCCTGACGGTCGTACAGCTGGCTGCCGCGTGCGGCTGGCACTACTCCAAGACCTCGCGCATCGAGAACGCTCTCACCGGGCCGTCCGCGAACGACATCCGCCGTTGGTGCACGGCGACACACGCCGACGACCAGGCCCAAGATCTCATCGTCCAGTCCATCAACGCCGAATCGATGTACCGGCAGTGGCGCGATCAGGTCCGTGCTGGACTCCGACACCTCCAGGAGAGTCGGGCCCAAGCCTTCCGGGCGACGGAGTGCTTCCGCCTGTACTCCTCCAGCCTCGTACCCGGCCTCCTGCAAACCGAGGGCTATGCACGCGCTGTCCTAGGCATCGCAGCAAGCGTCAACGACCTGCCCGTCGACGATAGCGTGGAGGCCGCACGCGCCCGCGTCGAGCGGTCCCACGTCATCCAGGAGCCAGGGCACCGGTTCGTCGTGGTCATCGAAGAGCCGGTGCTGCACTGCCACGTCGCCGACCCGGAATCAATGGCCGCCCAACTCGGCTACCTCCTCACTGCCGGTGCTCTGCCCGCCGTGTCTCTCGGCGTCATCCCGATGGCGGCACGGCGAACGCACTGGCCGGAGGAGACCTTTCACATCTACGACGAGCGGCTCGTGTGCGTTGAGTTGGTGTCCGCCGAGGTGAACGTCAGTCAGCCTGGCGAGATCGCCCAATACTTGACGACGTTCGAGCGCCTGCGGAGCATGGCCGTGTACGGAGCAGACGCCCGCGCACTGATCCTGAAGGCGATCGAGGCGTTGCCCTGATCCCGGGCATGACGAAACGCCCCCGCCCTCCCGGAGGAGAGCGGGGGCGCGTGTGCAGGTCACAGTCGTCGGTACGACGCGGTCATGGTGAGTGCCGCGACCCCGAGCAGGCTGCGGCTCTGCGGGCTCGGTGAGGTGTCGCCGGTGCTGGTGATGCGGCAGGTGTAGTGGGTGGATCCGTCGCTGTCCGGGGTGCACTCGTAGGTGGCGCCGCTGCCGTCCGTGTACGTCCAGCCGGACGGGGCCGGCCCTTCCTCGCCGCGCTCGCCCTGGGCCCCTTGTTCGCCCTGCGGCCCGGCAATACCGGGTTCGCCCTGGGGTCCTTGCGGTCCGGGTACGCCGTCGGCTCCCGCCGCTCCGGATGCCCCCGGGGATGGCGTGATGGTGGGCGCGGCCTTCCCTGTGTCCCCGGTGTCGCCCTTGTCGCCTTTCGGGCCCGGCGGCCCGGGGATGGGTACGGGGACCGCGGCGCGGTCGGGCAGGTCTTTGACGGCGGGGGTGGGGTCGGGGGCGACGGGTGTCTTCCCCTCGGCTTTGACCTGCTGGCGTAGTGCCCGCACGTCTCCGGCGAGGGTGGAGACGGCGGTGCCGCGCAGGTCTGCTTCGGCGGCGAGCTGGTCGGCGCGGTGGGCCTCGCTCTGGACGCGGACGTACACGAGGAGGACGGCTCCGGTGAGGAACAGCAGGAACGCCAGGAGCGCGATCGGCTTCCACCGGCGGGCGAGGACCCGCTGGGTGCGCGTCATGGCGTCCCCTCGAGGAGTACGAGGACGAGCTGACGGAGAAGGCGGCCGGGCCGCGCGCGGAGGACGCGCGACGAGGCCCCGCTCCGGTCGCTGTCCCGGTGCGGGGGCCTGGTGCGTCGCAGCCGGCAGACGCTGATGGATGACGTGCCTACGGTACGGGCCGGCACTGACAGACGGGCCGGTTCGGCGTACTGTTGGGGTAGTTGAGACCCCTCGTCACCCCAGGTGGCGGGGGGTCTTCTGCTCAGCCAATGCTCAACCGAACGTTCCGGAAGCAGGCGACAGAAGTCGGTACGGGATGGAATCGGACGGTCCGACAGGTCCCCAGACCTTTATCCATTGGTTGTAGGTTCGAGTCCCACAGGGCCTACGAGGTCGTTCCTCTCCAGAGGGCTTTGACCTGGAGTTCTACGGTGCTCCGGTCGTTTTCGGACGGTCGGGGCACCGTTGTGTCCGACCCGATGCCACGACCCCCTGTTCGCGAAGTTTCGCGAAGTTTCGCGAAGTTCGGCCGGCTGGCGTGTCCGCTACCCGTTGGCCGCGAGGAAGTCCTCCAGGATCTCGGCGAACCGTGTCGGCTGTTCCTCGGCCGGGTAGTGGCCGCAGTCGTCGAGGACGGTCTCCGTGACGTCGTCGGCCGCCAGCCGCATCGTCTGGGCGGCATTCGTGCCGCTCCACAGCGCGCCGCCGACGGCGAGTACCGGCAGCGTCAGGCGGGTCTTGGCGCGCTGCTCGTTCTGCGCGATCGTCTCGTCCAGCGCCCGGTAGTACGCGAAGCTCGCCCGCAGTGCGCGGGGATCCGCGGTGATCGCGTCGACGTAGACGTCGACGGCGTGCGCGGGGATCGCGGTCGGCGTGGCGGCCTTGGTGGCGAACTGCCAGCCGAAGAAGAGCCGTTCGCGTCCGTGTACCAGTTGCTCGTTGAGGTCGTCGAGCCGGTTGAAGCCGAACTGCCAGAGCTTCTGGTTGGCCGCGGCAGGGCCGAAGAACGGCGGGGACGGTGTGAGACCGGGGATCAGTGCTTCGACGATGGCGAGCCGGCCCACCCGCTCGGGGTGATCGGCGGCGAGGGCGTAGCCGGTCCAGGTGCCGATGTCGTGGCCGGCCACGTCGAACCGGTCGTGGCCGAGCGTCGTCATCAACGCGGCCAGATCGTTGGCCAGCGTGCCGGCGTCGTAGCCGTCGTCGGGCTTGTCGGAGAGCCCGGACCCGCGCGAGTCGACGGCGACGACGGTGTGCCGACGGGCGAGCGCGGGCATCACCTCCCGCCAGGCGTACCAGGTCTGGGGCCACCCGCCGATCAGCAGCAGCGCCGGGCCGTCCCCGCCGGTGACCGCGTGCAGCCGTAGCCCGTTCACCTCCACGAGCCGGCTGGTGAAGACGTCGAGGAATCCGTCGGGCAGTCGCAGTGAACTCAAGTCCGTCATGCCGACGACGATATGCATCTTTGAACGATCAGTACAAGATGTGTAGGCTGACGGACATGACAGGCCGCAAGCAGTTCGACGTGGACGAGGCGCTGCGACGTGCGATGCACGTCTTCTGGCGCTGGGGTTATTCGGAGGCGTCGATCGATCGCCTGACCGAGGGCACGGGCCTGGGCCGGGGCTCGCTCTACGGCACCTTCGGCGGCAAGAGCGCCCTCTTCCGCAAAAGCCTCCAGCGGTACGCGCAGACCTATCAACCGCAGTACGAGCAGGCGCTGTCCGGTCCCCATCCGGGCCCGAGCGCCGTCGTGGCCGCCTTCCTGCGGGTCGCCCTGAACCGCATCGCCGACCCGACGGTCCCGGACGGCTGCCTGCTCACGGTGTCGGCAACGCAGTTCCCGGCGCTCGACGCGGAGGGCCGGGCGATGGTCCGCGCCACGATCGACGGTCTGCGGGCGATGCTGGAGCAGGCGTTGCTGGCGGCGGGGGCCGGTGAACGGGAGGCGGCGGAGCTGGCGTTGTGCACGCTGGCGACGAACAAATCCCTGGCGGTGCTGAGCCGCGCCGGCTTCTCGGGCGAGGACCTGGCGACCGTCGCGTCGGCCGCCGCCAGGAACGCCGAGGCTGTGCCGAGTCGGCTGCCGTCCGAACCGTCCGAACCGTCCGAACCATCAGGGCCGCGATAGGCGGGAACGGCTCCGTTGCCCATGGATCCGGCAGGAGTGGATCCGCTCCCGGGGGCTCAGCATGCAGCAGGCATTCGTCCTCGCCTACCGGGTCGGACTGGCGTCCGGCACACCGTGAACCGCCGGACCGGACCGGCACCCGCACCCGCACCCATCATGAACCGTCACGCCCTCCTCCGGCCGCCCCGGCCGTCGGCATCACACGCAGCCCCCGTACCCGCGACCGAAGGATCCAGCAGGCCGAGCTCGCCGCGATCGTGCCGCTCAGGGACAGGGCGAGGGCCAGGCCGGGGCGGGTGCCCAGGGTGTGGGCGCAGGTGCCGGCGAGGGTGCCGCCGGCCAGGGCGCCCAGGGGGAGGGTGCTTGAGTTGATGGTCCGTGCGGTGGCGTATACGCGGGCCTGGAGGTGGGGTGGGGTGAGGGTCTGCCGGAGGGTCAGGACGTTGGCGTTCCAGACCGGCAGCCAGGGGGACGCGCACAGCGCGACGATCGTGAGTGCGGCGGTCGGCGCGCCGAGCAGGGACAGTGGCGCGAGGGCCCAGATCGCGCCCTCCAGCGCGGCGGACGCGATGAGGGCGGGGCCGAGGCCGAGCCGGGCGGCGGCCCGTCGGGAGGCGAGGGCGCCGAGGACGGTGGCGACGGCGCCGATGCTCAGGACGGCGCCGGTCGCTCCGGCGGACAGGCGCAGTGCCTGGTAGGCGTAGAGCAGCAGAACGGTCTTGACCATCACCATGCCCAGGTTGCGGACGGCGGCGGTGATGATGAGGGAGCGCAGGAGCGGGTGGTGCCAGACCTGGGTCCAGCCTTCGGCGAGTTGGCGGCGCACGCTCGTCGCCCCCGGGGTGGGCGCGGGCGGGGGGTCGGGGGTGCGGAGGGCCAGGATGCCCAGTGCGGAGGCGAGGAAGGACAGGGCGTTCACCGCGAGCGCGCCCACCGCTCCCGCGGCCTGGACCAGCAGGCCGCCCAGGGCGGGGCCGACGGACTGGGCGGCGCTGCGGGACAGTTCCAGACCGGTGTTGCCCGCCGACAGTTCGTCCAGGGGCAACAAGGTGGCCAGGTGGGCCTGGTTGGCCACGTCGAACAGCACCGCGAAGACCGCGGCGACGCCGGCGACGACGTAGAGCTGGGGCAGGGACAGCAGTCCGAGCGAGGCCGCGATCGGGATGCTCGCGAACGCCAGCAGGCGCGCGCCGTCCGCGGTGACCATGACAGGGCGGCGGCGTACCCGTTCGACGAACACGCCGGCGAGCGCCCCGGTGACCGGATAGGCCACGTACGAGACCGAGTTGAGGACACCGACCTCGAACGCGGTGGCATGCAGGGTCAGGATGGCCAGCGTGGGGAGGACGAAGACGGAGATCTGGTCGCCGATCAGGCTGATGCTCTCGCCGGTCCACAAGCGCCGGAAGTCGGCGTGCCGTCCCACGAGACCGCCGTAGCGCGCCAGCCCGACGCGTGCCGCGCTCGGCTGTGTCGCGGCGGCGGTACCGGGAGGGTCCTGGGTCACTCGGGTCACCCTGATCCGCCGCGGTCGGGCTCGTCAACGGTGTCATCCGGTTACGTTGGCCAGGAATCGTCCTACAGCGACTCACCGCGCCGGAATAGCCTCTGCACGGCTGTTCAAGTGTCCTACGCGAACCAAGTGTCCTACGCGAAGCCAAGGGAGAACGATATGTCTGTCGAATCCAGCTCGCTCAAACACGAAGTGAAAAGTGCCGGCGCGGCTGTGAGCCTGAAGCGCGACGTGAAGAGTGTCGGGGTCGCGACCTGTCTGAAGCGTGACGTCAAGAGCGTCGGCGCGGCCGTCGCCCCGCGCTGACCCGTCTCGGCGCACCCTGGTCGGCTGCCGCCTGAAGAAGGCAGCCGGCCAGGGCCGCGATCCGTGGATGGGCCGGCCGAGCGCGACGGAGGGAGCCAGTACGTGGACGACGTGGCGGTGGCCGGCCCTGGGCGGGCCTCCAAGCGTTACTGGAGGGGAACACATCGGGTCCGGACGCCGCAGGAGACGTTGGCGGCGTTCCGCCCGCACATGGAGCGCTGCGGGATCACCCGGCTCGCCTGCCTGACGGGGCTGGATTCCATCGGGATCCCGGTGTACGCGGCGGTGCGGCCGTTGGCCCGGTCCCTGGTCATCAGCTTGGGCAAGGGCGTCGATTCCCCTGCCGCCATGGCTTCGGCTCTCATGGAGAGCATCGAGGTCTGGCACGCGGAGCAGGTGGAGCACGACGGCAGACCCGTCCTGCGGGACACCGCCGACGGCCTGGCCCGCAGGGGCCTGCACGCCGTGGAGCCGGCCCGGCTGGGCCTCGCGCTCGGTGCCGCACCGTCCGAGGCGTACGCCGACGCCTGGATCGAGGGTACGGACCTGATGTCCGGTCGGCCGTGCTGGGTTCCCCTCGACGCGGTGTCCTTGGACTTCACCGTCGACCGGCCCGCCACGGCGGGCGGCCTCCTGCGCAGCAGCAATGGGCTGGCCTCCGGGAACCAGTTCCACGAAGCACTGGTGCACGGCCTGTGCGAGGTCGTCGAGCGGGACGCCGAGACGATCTGGCGCCATTGCGCCGACTACCGCCGGGTCGATCCCGCGACGGTGACCGCACCCGATGGCCGTGCCCTGCTGCGGCGCCTCGCCGATGCCGACGTGCACGCGGCGATCTGGGACATCACCTCGGACGTGGGCGTGCCCGCCTACGGATGCGTGCTGATGGAGAATCCGAACGAACCGGGGTGGCGGTCCGTCGGCGTACACGACGGCTTCGGCTGCCACCTGTCCCCGGACGTCGCGCTGGTGCGGGCGGTGACCGAGGCCGCGCAGACCCGGCTCACCTACATATCGGGCAGCCGCGACGACCTGGACCGCGCCGAACTCGACCGCGCCAACTCGCCGGACCTGGCCCACCAGGTGTGGGACGAACTCACCGCCGTACCGTGCACCGTCGCCTTTCCGGACACGAGCGAACGGGCGGGTGCCACGCTCGACGAGGATCTGGACACGCTGCTGGGCCGGCTGGCGGCGGCGGGCTGCGAACAGGCGGTCGCCGTGGACCTGACGGCCGACGGGCTCGGGGTGCCCGTGGTGAAGGTTCTCGTGCCAGGACTCGAAGGACCGTACGGAGAGTGCGAACCGGGGCCTCGGGCGGCAGCCGCGGAGGGACTTCGGGCTGCGGCCGCGGAGGAACCTCGGGCGGCGGTCACGGAGGCGCTGAGTTGAGCACTCACGTATTTCTGGGCCCCACGCTTCCGGCCGCCGAAGCCGCCACGATCCTGCCCGCGGAGTACCACCCGCCGGTGTCCCTGGGCGACGTCTACCGCTCGGTCCGACGCGGAGCCCGGCGCATCCTCGTCGTCGACGGCTACTTCGAACGCGTACCCGCGGTGTGGCACAAGGAGATCCTCTTCGCCCTCGCGGAAGGGGTGTCCGTGTACGGGTGCTCCAGCATGGGTGCGCTGCGCGCCGCCGAGCTGCACCCGTACGGCATGGTCGGTATCGGCGAGGTCTTCCGGGCCTACCGGGACGGGGAGTTGGAGGACGACGACGATGTCGCCGTCGCGCACGGACCGGCGGAGGCGGGATTCAGGCGGCTGTCCGAAGCGATGGTCGACATCCGGTACACGCTCGGCCAGGCACAGGACGGCGCCGTCGCGTCGCCGTCGACCTGCGCCTGGCTGGCCCGCACCGCGAAGGCGTCCTTCTACCCGGACCGCCACTGGGGGACGCTGCTGCGAGAGGCCGGCCGTGCCGGACTGCCGGACGGTGAGCTGGCGGCCTTGCGGGACCTGGTCCGGCATACGGCACCCAGCGTGAAACGGCAGGACGCGATCGAGGCGTTGACGCGGCTCGCGACGGACACCGGGAGCGGTGACACCGGCAGCGGTGACACCGGCAGCGGTGACACCGGCAGCGGTCCCGGGCCCCGCTTCGCTTTCGAAGTCACCGACAGCTGGCGCCGGTTGGAGCAGACGGAGGCACCGGAGAGGCCCCTCGATGAGTGACAGGAGAGGCCCCTCGATGAGTGACTTCTGGATCGTCGAGAGGACGGCGTCGACCTGGGAGACCACGGCCCTGCGCGACCGCCTGACCGCGTCGGGCGCCCAGGTCGAACTGGTCCCGTGGGACACCCTGGTGCCCAGGTGCACACCCATGGGACTGCGCCGCGTCGACCAGCCGGACGACGTCCCCCGGGTGGCCCTCGTCCGCGCCGAGGTCTTCACCCGCAACACCGGTACGGACCTCTCCACCGTCCACGAATGGCTGGACCTGCTGGAACTTGGCGGCACCCGCCTGGTCAACGGCAGTACTCCGCGCCGCCGTTGCCGCAACAAGGTCACCCAAGCCGCCATCCTCGCCGCCGCGGGCATCCCCGTACCGGAGACGCGTGCGGTGCGCACCGCGGCGGAGGTCGACGCCTGCCTCGCCGACTGGGGCGAGATCGTTCTCAAGCCCGTCCACGGCTACGCGTCCATCGACGTCGTCCAGTTGCGGGCGGGAGGCCGCGGGGCCCCGGCGGGGAGTCTCCTCGGGATGCGCGAAGACACCGTGTTGTGGGGCCTGTTGGAGCACTACGGCGTCCTGTGCGCCCAGAAGTTCGTCCCCAACCGCCGCCGCGACCTGCGGGTCATCGTCCTGGGCGACACGATCGCGGCGGCCTTCTACCACGTCAGCACCGCACCGGACGGCTCCGTACGGCACTTCCTTTATCCGTACGAGTGGGCCCCGGTGACCGTCACCGGCGCATTACGAGGCATCGTTCAGGACGCAATGTCCGCACTGTGCTTGGACGTTGGGGCCCTCGACATCGTCGAGAGCGACGACGGCCCGGTCGTGATCGAGGTCAACTCCGATGTCTCCTCGTGGCGCCCGGCCGAGAAGTCGCCCTACGACCTCACCCCCGACGGCATCACGGCCCGCTTCGCCGACGTGCTCGGCGATCTCCTGAACCAGACGTCCGTGCGGCACCGTACATCCGCGCAGCAGCGTCCATCCGCGCAGCACCGTGCGCCTCGCCAGGAGGGCGGGGCGCGGTGACCCGGCTCACCGGAGCCGCCGACGGCAGCAGCACGCTCACGGCGGTCTCCGGCAGGCGCCTGCGCGAACTCGTGGCGCGCCGGACCGGGGACACCCAACTCGCGCACGACGCCGAGGTAGTTGCCCACGTCCTTCCCTTCAAGGTCAACTCCTACGTCACCGACGAGCTGGTCGACTGGTCGGCCGCCCCCGACGACCCGCTCTACCGGCTGCTCTTCCCCCACCGGGACATGCTGGACCCCGCCGACTTCACCCGGGTGGAGCGCGCGCTGCGGGAGAGCCCGGCGGACCTGCCGAGCCTCGTCGCGGCCGTCCGCGCACGGCTCAACCCGCATCCCGGGGACCAGATCGCGCTCAACACCCCGCGTGGCGACGGCGGTTGGGGACTCCAGCACAAGTACGCCAGTACCCTGCTGGTCTTTCCCCGACAGGGGCAGACCTGCCACAGCTACTGCGCGTACTGCTTCCGGTGGGCCCAGTTCACCGGCGCGGGAGAGACGAAGCTCGCGGTCGCCGGCCCGGACACCATGACCCGCTACCTCGAACGCCATCCTGAAATCAGCGACGTCATCCTCACGGGGGGCGACCCCCTGGTCATGCGCACACCACTGCTCGCGCAGTACATACACCCCCTTCTCGAACCGCGGCACGCCCGGATCACCTCCATCCGTATCGGCACCAAGGCGCCGGCCTTCTGGCCGCACCGCTTCACCGAAGGGCCCGACGCGGACGACCTGCTCAGACTGCTGGAGAAGGTGGTCGCGGCCGGCCGGCATCTCGCGCTGATGCTGCACCTCTCCCACCCGCGGGAGCTGGACACGGCCCCAGCCCAGCGGGCCCTGGCCCGGCTCCGGTCCACGGGTGCGGTGCTGCGGGCCCAGGCCCCCGCGATCCGCCACGTCAACGACAGCGCGGGTACGTGGGCGGACCTGTGGACCCGGCAGGTGCGCTGCGGGATCGTCCCCTACTACCTGTTCGTGGAACGCGACACCGGATCCCAGCGGTACTTCGCCCTCCCGCTGAGCCGCGTGCTGGACATCCACCAGCGGGCGATCCGGCAGGTCTCCGGACTCGCCCGCACCGTCCGGGGGCCGGTGATGTCCACCTCGTCCGGCAAGGTCGTCATCGACGGGACCGTGCACCTCGCGGACACCCCCGCCTTCGCGATGCGGTTCCTCCAGGCGAGGGACCCCGATCTCGTCGGCCGGCCCTTCCACGCCGTGTACGACGACACGGCAACGTGGTGGGACGAACTCCGCCCGTACGCTCCGCAGGACCACCGGTTCTTCCAGCGCACCGACTTCTTCCAGCGCACCGACAACACGCTTTCGGGAGAGCCGCGTTGATCGTCATCGTCAATCCACAGACCAGCGGTTACCGGCTCTCCGAGGCGTTCCAGGAGGCGGGCGTCGACTGCCTGCATCTGTACACCGAGCCCTGGCCGCAACGCCGCGCCGCCGACACCCTCTCCCCGTACACGGCGATGCACCACGATCTGCCCACGACCCTCGCCGCCCTCACTCTCAAGAGCCCGCTCGCCGTTCTTCCCGGCAGCCACTGGGGCATCGAACTCGCCGACGAACTGGCCGCGCGGCTCGGACTTCCGCACAACGACCGTCGGCTCGCCACCGCCCGCACGGACAAGGCCGCGATGGTCACCGCCGTGGAACGGCAGGGGATCGCGACGCCGCCGACCTTCGCGGTCCGCAACCCGACCGATCTCGCCGCCGCGCTCGCCGCCATCGGCAGCCGGCCGGTCGTCCTCAAACACGTGAGCACCGCGGGCAGTGTCGGCTGCCTGCGCTGCGACGGCCGGGCGAGCGCCGTCGCCGCCTTCGGCGAACTGCACGGGCAACGCAACCGGATGGGCCGGCCCAACGACCGCATCCTCGTCCAGCCCTATCTGCCCGGCCCCCAGTTCGCCGTCAACACGGTCAGCAGCGAAGGACGCCATCTCGTCACCGAGTTCTACGAGCAGCACTACGACTGGACCTCGGACCGGCCCAGCAGTCGGCACCTGCTGCTGCGGCGGTACCTGGACCCGCGGGACCGGCAGGTGGTCGCCTACGTCGAGCGGTGCCTGGACGCCGTCGGCCAGCGGGAGGGAGCCGCCCACACCGAGGTCCGCATCACCCCCGAAGGGCCCCTGCTCATCGAGGTGAACTGCCGCCTGATGGGAGAGGTGCACACCGACCCGTACTTCGCCGCGATCGGCTACAGCCACCCCGCCATTCTCGCCGAGCGCTACCTCGACCCGCAGCTCTTCACCACCCGACTCGACCGCGCCTACCGGGCCCAACGCAGCCTGGCCCGCGTCTACTTGCGCACCGGGGGGAACGGCCGGCTCTCGGCCAGCCCCGGCCTCGGCGCGATCCGCCGCCTGCCCGGGTTCCACAGCCTCGTGGAACTCCCCCGGAGAGGAGCCCAGGTGTCCCCGTCGAACCTCTCCATCCTCAGCACCGGAGGCGCGTACTTCGTGCACGACGACGAGCAGACCGTTCGCGACTCCCTGGCAACGGTCTTCGCCCTGCACGTGGCCGACGGCGTCTTCAGGACCGACACCGCCACCAGGGAGTCGGCCACCGCCTCGACCTGAGCGGGCGATGCGTGCGCGATGCGTGAGCGGACGCCGCGGCAGGGCCCATCACGGCGAACCCGCCCCGGCAAAGGGTAAGTTGACCAGATGCCCACACCACCGGTGATCCTGTTGCTGCCGGGGAGTCTGCGGGTCGGCTCCTCCAACGAGGCCGTGCTGCGCACCGCGCACGCCGTCGCGGCGGACGCGGGGGTGGGCGCCGTGCTCTACGACGGCCTCGCGGGGCTTCCGCACTTCAACCCCGACGACGACACCGACCCGTTGCCGGGGCCCGTGGCGGCGTTGCGGGCGGCGATCGAGCGGGCGGCCGGGATCCTGATCTGCACGCCGGAGTACGCGGGCACCCTGCCGGGGTCGTTCAAGAACCTGCTGGACTGGACGGTCGGCGGCACCGAGATCTGCGACAAGCCGACCGCCTGGGTCAACTCGGCCGCCCCCGGGCGCGGCGGGGGTGCGACGGCCACGCTGCGGACGGTTCTGGGGTACACCGGCGCCGACGTCGTGGAGCCGGCCTGTGTGCAGATTCCGGTGGAGCGGGGGGTGGTTGGCACGGACGGGCTGATCGCCGACGAGGGCGTACGCCGGCAACTCCGCGATGTGCTGGGCCTGTTGGCGACGGCGGCGGTCGATAGGCGCGCAGGCGTGACCGATCAGGCGTGACCGATCAGGTGTGATCTGTCAGGTGTGAACTCCCTGCCGCCGTCGCGCCCTACCGGGCATCCCGAGAGCCCCGTATGCGTTACCTGCGGAAACCTCCCCGCGTTGACCTACCGGACAGCGGCAGTCTCGACCATGAGGGAGTTCTCGTGCGTGTGTTCGTCACCGGGGCGAGTGGGTTCATCGGTGGGTCCGTCGTTGACCGGCTGGTCGCGGAGGGGCATGACGTGGCCGGGCTGGCGCGGACCGACGGCCGGGCACGCGAGCTGCGACAACGCGGGGTCGCTCCGGTGCTCGGCGGTCTCGACGACGGCGACGTGCTCGCCCGTGCCGCGGACCACGCCGACGCGGTGATCAACGCCGCCGACAGCGATCACCGCGGCGCCGTCGAAGCGCTGGTCGGCGCGCTGGCCGGGACGGGCAAGGCGCTGCTGCACACCAGCGGTTCCAGCATCGTCGGGGACGACGCCCGCGGCGAGGTGTCGTCGCGGATCTTCACCGAGGCCGACGTCTCCCCGGCCGGTTCATGGCGGCCCGAACCGGCCAAGGCGCCGCGCGTGGCCATCGACCGGTACGTCCTCGACGCGGCGGTCCGCGGTGTCCGGTCCGTGGTGCTGTGCAACAGCCTTGTCTACGGCCATGGTTACGGGCTGTCCCGGGACAGCGTGCAGATTCCGCGCCTGGTCGGCCAGGCGCGACGCAGCGGGGTCGTCCGGTATGTCGGAGCGGGGCACAACATCTGGTCGACCGTCCACATCGACGACGTCGTCGAGCTGTACGTCCGGGCGCTCGCCGACGCCGGGCCGGGGACCTTCTGCTTCGTCGAGAACGGCGAGGCGTCCTTCGCCGAGCTGGGCGGGGCGATTGCCGACGCCCTCGGGCTCGGTGCCGCCCGCCCCTGGGACCTCGACGCGGCGATCGGGGAGTGGGGGTTCGAACCGGCGGTCTACGCCCTCGGCTCGAACAGCCGGGTCCGCGGCGACGCCGCCCGTGCCCGGCTCGGCTGGAAGCCGCGGCACGACTCCGCCGTCGACTGGATCCACCGCCGTCTGACCGGGACGGGGCCGGGCTGAGGCATCCGGGGAGTGCCAGGCGGTCCACCGCAGGTCCAGCAGGCCGTCCGGGCCGGTGCGCGCGGACAGCTCGGCGATCTCGCAGTTGAGCCACCGGGGCTCGTGCGCGCGCTCGAACCGTTCACGGTCGCGGGGGCCGAGCAGTTCGCGCAGCCCCTCCGTGAACAGACCGCCGTGCCCCACGACGACGGCCGTCCCGCCGGGCGAGGTCTCGACGGCGGCCCGCAGGGTGCTCTCCAGACGGGTGACGGCCTCCGTGTGGTCCTCCCCGCCGGGGAAGCGCACGCCCGAGCAGCCGGTACGCCACGCGACGAGCACCTCCTCGTACGCCGCGCGGTGTTCGGGGCGGCCGGATCCGTCGAGGTCCCCGACGCGCAGTTCCCGCAGCCCTTCGGCGACACGTACGGGGGTGCCGGGCGGTGCCATGAGTTCGGCGGTGTGCCGGGCCCGGCGGAGGGGCGAGGACCACCAGGCGGCCGCGTCGGCGCCGGGCAGCCCGCGCAGCAGCCGTCCCGCGTCCTCGGCCTGCCGGACACCGAGCGCGGTGAGCCGGAAGTCCGCCCGGTGGCAGGAGAGGATGTGGTGGACGTTGGCCGGGTTCTCGCCGTGCCGCACCAGGTACAGACGGATACGGATCATGCGCTGCCCTCGCCCTCTGTTCTCCGCCACTGTGCGTTCTCCGCCACTGTGCCCGGACGGGCCGGGGGACCGGTCGGATCGGTCGCCCGGCCCGTCCGGACGGGACCGCACGGGTCGCGTCGCCAGGTCGTCAACTCAGCTCTTCAACTCCGCTTTTCAGCTCAGTTCTTCAACGCAGCTCTTCACCTCAGTTCAGGTGTGACAGTGCGGCGTCGTGGTCGATGCGGCCGTTCGTCTCCAACTGGCGTACGGCGTCCTCCAGGAAGAGCACCCCGTACAGGTAGTGTCCGGCGGCCAGGTCCACGGGGTCCAGCTGGTCCTCGGTGTCCTCGCCCGTGCGCTTTTTGATGTCCGACAGCCGGCAGGCGGCCTCGCCGAGCAGATGGAAGGCGTGGCCGAGGAGATAACGGCTCTCCCAGCCGGGGTCGCGCCCGGTCAGTTCCCGGAAGGCCGGGAGGCCGCGCATCAGGCCGAGCAGCCCGGTGGCGGCGGTCCGGTAGCCGGGGTAGTTGCCGCCCTCGATCGCCACCTGCCATTCGCCGCCCTGGCCGTCGAGGCTGAAACCCTTGCGCAGCCCGGCGTCCCACACGGTGAAGCTGAAGAGGATCTTCGACAGGTCGTAGGCGGGATCCCAGTGGTCGAGCGTGCCGCGCGGGTCGATGATGCGGTAGCCGCCGTCCCCGGCGGCCAGGGCGTGGTCGTCGGTGACGAGGATGTTGCGGGTGTTCAGGTCGCCGTGGACCGGGTAGTACAGCCGCCCGGGATCGACGCCGGCCGTGAGTTCGGGGGCGTCCAGCAGGCTCTGGGCCAGCTTCAGCGGATTGCGGCAGACGATCCCGTTGACGACGATCGTGGCGGCGTCGACCAGCGCGGCGGGCAGGTACTTCTGCAGCAGCCAGAAGCGCCGTACGAGGCGGTCGGCGTGGACCTCCGCGATGTGGCCCGGGCCGGTCTCCGCGGTACTGCGCAGATAGCCCTTGCCGATCAGGTCGGACAGGATGACGCCCAGCTGCGGCTCGTACCGCTTGACTGCTTCCGCACTGTCCTCGCCGGCCTCACCGTCCCCGCCGTCCCGCAGCGGCGCGGCGATGTCCCGGTTGGCGTAGAAGGGCATCGTGTACGCGGCCCAGTCGTCGCCGTGGAACTCGTCCACGAGGCCGGTGTAGACGCCGCGCAGCTCCGGCAGGTCGGTGAGGATCTTCTCGATCTGCCGGATCTTGACGCGGAACGAACCCAGGTCGTGCCCGTCGACGGCACCGGGGATGTCGACGAGCAGTTTGAGCACCTGGGGCTCCCGGCCGGGGAGTTCGAGCCGGGACAGGCGGGCGGGGGAGCCGCCTTCGGTGAGTTCTTCGGCGAGGCCGCCGCCGAGCCGCCCGGCCAGGTCGGCCAGCAGGGCGTCCTCGATCGCGCCCACGTCGGCCGCGGGCGCCGGGTGCGTCTCGTGCTGAATACCGCTCATGGGAACACTGCTCATGGGGATGTTCACCTCACGGGTACGGGGCGGTCAGCCGGCGAGCGCGGTCTCCTGGTCCACCGGTGCGGGACGGTTGTCCGGGAGCGCGGCGGCGTAGTGGTCGATGGAGCGGGCGACGGCGTCCCGCAGCCGGGCGTCGACGTCGATGCCCCGTTTCCGCGCCGTGTGCCGGGCGGCCTCCTTGAGCGCCTGGAAACCCTCGGTGGCGAACGTGTAGTGGCCCGCGATGACCGCGCGGTCCGTGTCGCTCGCCGTGGTCAGCGGATGCATCCACTTCTCCCAGGAGCGGCACTCGTACGCCGCCTCCAGGAACCGCTCCCGCTGTACGGGCAGGCCGAGTTCGTCCAGCAGCGAGAGGAAGGCCCGGGTCTCCGCCACCCCGAACTCGGGTGCCACGTTCAGCGCGTCGACGCCCGCCTGGTCCAGGTGGCGCAGCTGTCCGGCGGTGAGGTAGTCGCAGTTGTGCGCCTTCAGGGCGATGCCGTGGGCGCGGGTGACACCGACGAGGGAGCGCACCGCCGAGGCCACGGCGAACGGGGCGACGGTGAGCGCACCCACGTTGCGGGTCTCCATGACCTTGGTCGCCGTCTGCGCGACGATGAACGTCGGCAGCGGCAGCCCGACGCCGCGCAGCCGTCCCAGTGCGGTGGCGACCTGCTCCTCGAACTCGGCGGGGTCGTTGGTGTCGCCGCCCTGGTCCTCGAAGCCGATCTCGAAGAGCGTCCCGCGGCCCAGGGAACGGGCCGTCTCGACGGCCTGGCCGTACAGTTCGACGGCCCGGTCGACGGCCGCCTCCATCGGGGCGATGCCGTCCAGGTCCACCGAGGTGTCGACGTGCAGCAGGTCGAAACCCTGCCGGATGTCGTCCTCGTACGACTGGGCGGCCGACTTCAGCGCGGCGCCGAGCGAGTAGCGCTGCCGTTTCTCCTCCGGGTTCTGGTACGGGCCGCCGTGGTCGCGGCAGAGCAGGATCAGCTGGTCGGGGTCCTGGGAGCGGACGTAGGAGGCGAAGGTCTCGGTGGTCCAGCCCTCGACGTAGCCGCCGCCCTGGGCGGCCGTCTCCACCTGCCGTCGGCTGGGGATGAGCATCAGCCGGCGCCGCCGGCGGTACGCCACCTGGATCGCCGCATCCACGGCGTTCTTCGACATCGGGCCCACACCCAGGCGTGCGGGCACGAGCACGCCGGTCGGCCGGGACGAGTTGTTCACGAGTTTTCCTCCGGGGTCTGGGGGAAGCCGTGCGGGGCAGCGCGTCGTGCGCGTCGTGAACAACCGTCCCGGGGGGTTCTTTCGCTGCGGTTTCTCTGCCCTTTCTCGCCTCTCGCGGGG
Source organism: Actinobacteria bacterium OK074 (assembly GCA_001298575.1). Taxonomy (GTDB): domain Bacteria; phylum Actinomycetota; class Actinomycetes; order Streptomycetales; family Streptomycetaceae; genus Streptomyces. The sequence continues at coordinate 193 of LJCV01000046.1, read as the reverse complement.
CGTGCGTCGTCTCTCGCGGGGCGTGCGTCGTCTCTTACGGGGCGTGCGTCGGGGGGTGGTCGCGCGGTCCAGCGGTCCCGCGGTCCGGTCTCAGGGCCGACTTCTCAGGGCCGACTTCTCAGGGCCGAGTACCGGGGAACTCCGGCAGGACATGCGTGGCGATCTCCGCGAGGGCGTCGCCGACCGGGCGGTT
>LJCV01000045.1 GCA_001298575.1 Actinobacteria bacterium OK074 | reverse complement strand
GGGGTTCGGGGTGGCCCTGCCAGGCACCCGAGGAGAAGTAGTCGGCCACCTGGCGGGCCGAGGGGCGGTCCTCGGGGCGCTTGGCGAGGAGGCCGAGGAGGTAGTTCTCGAAGGCGGGCGGGAGTTCGGCGCCGTGCTCGCGCGGGGGCGTGGGCGCCGTGTCCAGGTGGTGGTGGAGGATCGCGATGGCGCTCTGGGCGCGGAACGGCGGGCGTCCGGTGAGGAGTTGGTACAGGACGCAGCCGAGGGAGTACACGTCGCTGGGCGGTCCCGCGGTCTTGCCGAGGGCGCGTTCGGGGGCCAAGTACAGGCTCGTACCGACGATCTGGCCGGTGGCGGTGAGGGCCCCGCCCGGGTCGTCCATGAAGCGGGCGATGCCGAAGTCGCCGATCTTCAGGGTGCCGTCGGCGTCCAGGAGGAGGTTGCCGGGCTTGATGTCCCGGTGCACGACGCCCTGTTCGTGCGCGACGGCGAGTCCGGCGGCGGCCTGCGCGGCCACGTCGGCGACGTCCTCGGCGCGCAGCCGGCCCGACGCGTTCAGCAGCGCGGAGAGGCTGTCGCCGTTGACGAGCTCCATCACCAGGTAGAGGCGGCCCTCCTGCTCGCCGAAGTCCAACACCCCCACCACCTGGGGGTGGTTGAGCCGTCCGGCGGTCTGCGCCTCAAGTCGGAAGCGGGCTATGGCCGTTGCGTCGGAGTGCTGCGCGAGCATCAGCTTGACGGCCACGGGTCTGCCGAGCGTCTCGTCGTACGCCCGCCACACTTCCCCCATCGCGCCACGCCCGATGGTGGCGTCGAGTCGGTAGCGGCCCGCTATCAGCACCTTTGCTTCATCCTCATGCTCTGGACGACATGCCGCGGCACGACATGCTGCGACATGCTGTAGGACGACTGGGCCGCGGCGGACCAGGGCGTCGCCGTGCGGCGCGTGTCGTGGGGGGGTGCCTCGGCGATGGGATCAGAGTACTGGCACCGGGGGGCTCGGGTACGGGCGGCTGCCATTTTCGGCCGCGAGCCGGATCACCGCCGTACTTACACGGATCGGCGCCGCTCTTAGGTCGTCTTACGTCGTCTTAGGCCGTCTTACGTCGTCTTACGTCGTCTCACGTCGCCAGCAGTCCCCGGCCCAGCCAGTCGGAGGTGTTCTTCGCGCCGGGCAGGGCGAAGAAGTAGCCGCCGCCGGTCGGGGAGATGTAGTCGACGAGGGGTTCGTCGATCAGCCGGGTCTGGACCGCCTCGAACTGGCGGTGCACGTCCTGCTGGTAGCAGCAGAAGGCCAGGCCCATGTCGAGGTTGCCGACCGCGTCGATACCCCGGTCGTAGTTGTAACCCCGGCGCAGGATGCGGGAGTTGTCGGTGGCGGTGGTGCGCGGGTTGGCGAGCCGGATGTGCGCGTCGAGCGGGATCGCGGTGCCCTTGGGGTCCTTGGCGTAGTTGGGGGTGTCGGTCTCGCTGGAGCCGTCCAGCGGGGCGCCGGTGTCCTTGCGGCGGCCGAACATCAACTCCTGTTCGGACAGCGAGACCCGGTCCCAGAACTCCACCAGCATGCGGATGATCCGGATCACCTGGTAGCTGCCGCCGGCCGCCCAGGAGGGTTCGCCGTCGCCGTCGCCGACCCAGATCAGCCGGTTGGTCTCGCGGGCGGAGTGGACGTCGGGATTGGCGATGCCGTCCTTGAAGCCGAGCAGGTTGCGCTGGGCGCCGGTGGGGCGGGGGGTGTTCTGGAAGCCGTCGATGCGCCACTTGACCTGCATCGCGCCGCGCGTGTGCTTGGCGATGTCGCGCAGGGCGTGCAGCACGGTGTCCTGGCGGGCCGCGCAGATCTGCAACGACAAGTCACCGTGGCACTCGGCGGGGTTGAGGTTGTCGTTCGGGAAGGTCCGCATGGCGGTGAGGCGGACGGGCTTGGCCTTGGCGAGGCCGTAGCGGTCGTCGAAGAGGGACGCGCCGACGCCGACCGTGATCGTCAGGCCGTCGGCGGGGACCGTCGGGCCGAGGATGCCGTTGTCCGACGGGGGCGCGCCGACGCCCAGGTCGGTGGGGGTGCCGCCGGAGGTGAGGAAGCGGGCGCGGGCGGTGATGGTCTTCAACAGGGCGGCGAGTTCGGTGCGGTTGGCCGCGATGACGTCGAACGAGACGAACGTGGCCGCCGATTGGGCTGCGGTGAGGATGCCGGACTGGTGGGGGCCATGGAAGGGGATGGCGGCGGCGTTGTCGCTCGTGGCGGTGGTGGCTGCTTCGGCGGTGCCGGTGGTGGCGTCCGCGAGAGTGAAAGCGCCGCCTGCGAGGGCCGCGCCCGCCGCGCCCGCGCCCAGGGCCGTTTTCACGAAGGAGCGGCGGGCGGGGCCGGGTTGGCCGGGGGCGGCGGTTGTGCCGCCTGTGCCGGTCGTGCCGCCTGCGCCGGTCGTGCCGCCTGCGCCGGTCGTGCCGGTGAAGGGGCAGCCGCCCTGGGGGTCGGAGGACTGCATCGTGCGGTTCCCTTCATCGGGTGCGAACTCGGCGGTCATCAGGCGGACTTCCTGATCTCCAGCAGGTCCGGCACCGGGGAGAGGTCTTCGAGGAGCTGGCCGGTGACGCCGTTGATCCGGGCACGGGCGGTCGCGTCGAGGTCGGCGACCGGGGTCCAACTCGTGCCCTGGTGGGCCGAGTCGAGGAGCTGCTGGAGCCGGGCGATGTCGGCGTCGACCGCAGGGAGCAGGTGCGGGGCCCGGATCGTCAGCAACGGCCGCAGGACGGTGAGGAGTTCGCGCGTTCCGGCCAGGTTGGCGTTCACGGTCGCGAGATTGGTTCCGCTGCCCTGGTCGGTGTCGCCGGTCAGCTCGAACTGGAGGGCGTTCTCCAGGATTTCGTGGGCGCGCAGGGGCAAGTCGCCCGGATCGAAGTCCTGGTGGGGGAATGCCTTCTGCAACCCGACGGTATCGGTGGCGAGTTGGGCGGCCAGCGGCTTGAGGGTGGCGGCCGACTGGTGGTGCCAGAGGCCGTACTCGATGCGGAGGAAACCGGTGAAGTCCTTGTCGGTCACGCCGTTCGTGAGCCCGTCCGGCCTGCCGTCGATCTTCTTGTCGTAGTCCTCGAACGTGCCGTAGGCGGCGCCGAGGGACGCGTAGGTGAGGTGCGCGGTCAGCCAGTCGGTGCGGGCCTTGGCGAGATGGCCGCCGTCGATGTCGTCGCGGAGGGTGCGGGTCTGGCCGACGAGCGTGGTCAACCCCTGGGCCACGTACGCCTTGTAGGCGGCCAGGGGGGCGGCGAGGTCCTTCTCGGAGACGGGTACGACGGCGGTGGCGGCGCCGGAACCACTGCCGCTGACCGTGACCGCCTTCGACGTGATCGTACGGCCGCTGGAGGGGACGCAGCGCCAGGCGTAGGTGCCGTTCGCGATCGTCACCGCCAGGTCGCGGGTCGTACCCGGGGCGAGACCCTCGACCTCGCCGTAGACGGCGTTGGTGGCCGGGTTGACCAGATAGACCTCTGAGGTCTGGTCGCCGGTGTTGCGCAGGGCGAACGTACGGCGACCTGGGCGCGGCGCGGTGAAGCCGGAGCCGCACGCGGTGCCGGACACGGCGATCGTCTGGCCTCCGGCGGGTTTGCCGCCGTCGACGGTGACGATGACCGTGGCGATGAGTGCGGGTACGGCTACGAGGGCGGCGGGGATCAGCCATGGGTGCCTGCGCCTGGGCCGAGGCTGCCGCGATCCGGCCTCGGCTCCGCCTTCGGCCGGCTCCGGTTTCCCACCCGCACCCCCCGTGGCGGGTTCGTCGTCGGGTGCGGGTGGCCCCTGTGGGGGTGCACCACCATCGGCGACTGCGGGAACAGGGGCGGTGGCCCCTGCGGGCCGGGGCTCGGCGGCGACTGCGGGAAGGGGAACGGGAAAGGGCTCGGGGGTCCCCGCCCCAGCCGCAACCCCCGCCGCGGCACCAACCCCCGGACGGGCCACCCTCCCGAAGAACACCCCCATCACCACCACCAAATACACCCCATACCCCACCACCTGCACCCACGTCATCACCGGCGTAACGTTCAACACCCCTTGCAACAACGTCCCGTACCACGACCCCGCGTCCACACTCCCGCTGACGTCGAACGCATACGACGTCCCACCCCCCAGCACGCCCCCCTCCTGGAGGTCCCGCAGTCCGTACCCCAGTACCCCCGCCGCGATGACGATCAGCACGGCCCCGGTGGCGGTGAAGAAGCGGGTGAGGTTGATGCGGAGCACCCGCCGGTACAGCCCCCAGCACAGCCCCGCCGCGAGCACGAGCCCGATCCCCGCACCGGTCAGCGGACCGGCCGACTCCCCGGCCGCCCGCGCGGTGGTCCACAGGAACAGGGCAGTCTCCAGCCCCTCCCGCCCCACCGCGAGGAACGCGGTCAGCACCAGCACCCCCGACCCCATCGCCAGCGCCCCGGTGACCTTCTCCTTCAGCTCGCCGGAGAGTGTGCGTGCCGAGCGGCGCATCCAGAACACCATCGCGGTGACGAACGCGACGGCGATCACGCTGAGCACCCCGCCGAACGCCTCCTGCGCCGCGGTGGACAGCGAGGCGGCGGTGAACGTCAGCACCGCGCCGAAGCTCAACGACAGCCCGATCGCGGCGGCGACCCCCGCCCACACCTGCGGCAGCCGCTCCCTGGCCCCGGCCCGTACCAGCGTGGCGACGAGGACGGAGACGATCAGCCCGGCCTCCAGCCCCTCCCGCAACCCGATCAAGAAGCTCGGAAACGCGTCGTCCCACATCTCGTACGACCCTTACCCCTGCACAGTCCACACACCAGGGCGATGGACTTAGCCAAGGCATGCCTTACCGAAAGCGACGCTGACCATGATGACCACAGAAATGCCGCCTGTCGGTCATGGCGGGGCAATGGGTCAGCAAAGGGCGAACGGGATGGCCGGGGGCGGACGGCTGCGGGAGATGGTCCTCCGTCACCAGCGAACCGCCCCGAAGTCCACCGGCCGGGGCCGCAGCCCGCGCGTGCGTTCCGCGAGCCGCGCCAGCCGCTCGCCCATCTCCTCGACCGGCAGCCGGCACCGGCTCCCGTGCCCCGGCAACAGCCACTCGAAGCGCAGCAGGGGCACCGTCCGGCCGAGCGACGCGGCCAGTTCCGTCACGGAATACCAGGTGACGCTGTCGACGATCTCGATGTCCGCCGTCGTACGGGACCAGTAGATGCTGTCGCCGCTGAAGCAGTACCGCTCGTCGGCGACGTAGAGGACGCTGCCGCGCGTGTGGCCGGGCAGCGGGAACGCGGTCACGCCCGGTCCGATCGGCGTCGGCTCGATGCCGCGCAGGACGCGGTCGGCGTCGGGGGCGGCGTCGAGGTCCCCCTCGTGGATCCACAGCCGGGCGCCGAAGCGGTCGGCGTAGCGGCGGCCGTGGGCGGCGTGGTCGCGGTGGGTGAGCAGGACGTCGGTGACGGTGCCGACGGCCGCCTCGTAGCGGGCGGCGAGCGGCTCGCTCCAGCGCGGGGTGTCGATCATCATCGCGGTGGCGTCGGGACGGCGGAGGAGATAGGCGTTGGCCCCGGCGGTGCGGGGGGAGTTGTGCCCGCAGAGGTGGACGGCCGCGGTCTCGTCCAAGGCCGTCGGGAGGTCCGGCGGAGGGGTCGTCGTCGGGGTCGTCGGAAGGGGCAGCGGGAACGGATCCCTGGCCGGGTCGAGGCCGCCGCCGGGCGGGCGGACCGAGCGCGTGGGGCAGGCGTGCGCGGCGGCGTGCAGGAGGTCGGACTCGGCGGCGGTCACCGGCTGCCGCACCACGGCGGACCGCCCGCCGACCTGCTCGATCAGACCGGGGGCGAACTGCCGGGCGACGTCGCAGTCGGTACACCGCCCGTCGATGTGCCACTCGCCCAACTCCCTTGTCACACCCATGAGTTGAAACCTCCTGTAGGCGTACGACCGCGGTCCGGCCGTACGCCTACAGGAGTAACTCGGGGCGTGCGCAAAGAGGAAGGGGGTGCCGCCCTTGTGGTTACGGGGGCGGACGGCTCTCACGGGCCATGAAGCGGGCCTCACGGATCATGGAGCGGGTCTCAAGTGCCGTGGAGCGGGACCGGGTTGGGCCCGAGAACCGGGTTGGGCCCGAGGCTCAGCTCAGGCCGAGGTCCGACAGCGCCGTCGTCCAGTCGGTGAGGATCGCGTTCTGGGCGTCGTCCAGGGTCACCGTGCCCGCGCAGACCGCCTTCTTGAGCTTGTTCTCGACGGTGTCCTTGTTCCCGGCGGTCTGGTCGCCGTACTCGGGTTCCGGCCACAGGTTCAGTTCGCTCTTGGGCGCGCCGCCCAGCTCCAGCGGCAGGAAGTGGTCCTCCTCGTAGTCCGAGGTGCTGGTGTCGGTGTAGCCGTACTCGACGATCTGCTGCTTCTTCAGAGCCGTGGTGTACGAGCTGGAGGGCCGCACCGTCGCGGTCCAGCCGGAGACGCAGATCGTGGAGTCGATGGTGGACTGGGTGACGTCCGGGTTGTAGTCGCCCGGCTGGCAGGAGGGGTCGGGGAGGGGGAGGTACGCCTGGCTGCAGGTGGCCGCGTGGGCGGTACCCGTCGCGACGGTCAGACCGGCCGCGGCCAGGGCGAAGGCGGAGAGTGAGGTGACCAAGGGGCGCGATATACGGGACATGGGGGGTCTCCCGGGGCTTGCTCGGCACCGTTCCGAGCGGTCGTGGGCATGACAGCACCGGAGGGGTCTATGCGGGTAGAGCACTTGACGGAGACCAGGGGTACTTGGCCGAGATTTGCCCTTGCCATGACACGGGACGGTCAAGTCATGGCCCACGCTTGGGGAGTTGGCCATCCCGGGTTCTGTCGCGCGGCGCCCTTCGGGGACCCCCGTCAGCGAAACGCGCCCGCGTTCTCCGCCGCCCACGCGCGGAAGGTGCGCGCAGGGACGCCGGTCAGCCGCCGGACGGTGTCATGAACCGCGAGGAGGGCCTCATTGACATCCCCACCGGTCACATCGAGCACGGCGGACGCCGACTCCTCCCCCAGCACCGAGGCCAACTCCCGCTGCGCCTCGGCACGTTCGACCTCGACGAGGCGTACGGCACGGCCGGTGGCCGTCGCGATTGCGGCGGCCTGCCGCCGCGGGGTGATCCGCTCCGGCCCGGTCACCACGTGGCTACGGCCCCGGTGTCGCTCCTCCGTGAGCGCGACACGGGCCACCGCGGCGATGTCGGCCGGGTGCACGGTGGGCAGGCCGACATCGGCGTAGGGAACGCGGACCGTGCCGTCGTCGCGGATGCCGGCCGCCCACCGCAGGCAGTTGGACGCGAACTGTGTCGGCCGCAGCACCGTCCAGGCCATCCCGCTCTCCTTGAGCAACTCCTCGACGGCGAGGTTCTGTTGGGCGGGCCCGAGGTGCGGGTGGGTCTCGACGGTGATGGACGACACGAGGACGACGTGCGCGACCCCCGCCCGACGGGCCACGTCGACGATCTCCCCGTACAGCTCGACCGGCTCGACCGCCGAGTCCGGCCCGGGCCCGCCCGCGCCCACTCCCGACAGCAGGAACAGCGAACTCGCCCCGTCCAGCGCGGGTTTGAGCGAGACGGGCCGGGCCAGGTCGCCCGCGACGACGTCCACGGTGCCTGGGAGGGCCGCGCGGGCGGGATCCCGGGTCAGCGCGCGCACCGGCCCGGCGCCCGCCCGACTCAGTTGCTCCACAAGGGAGTTGCCTATGTTTCCGGTGGCACCGGTCACGAGGATCACGACGGTCGGTCTCCGATCGTTCCGAACAGCTCTGGAACAGCTCTGGAACAGCTCTGGAAGAGCTGCGGGGTGACCGGTGTGACGTTAGGACCTCAACCAATCTTGAGGTCAAGAACGCGGCGGAGACCGGCGCCGCCGCCGGGCGCTCGGCGGATCGCCAACTCCTCGGTGTTGTGGGCGGGTTACCAGGTGACCGGCAGCTCGTAGACGCCGTAGGCAAGCTTGTCGTGCCGGAACGGGATCTCCGCCAGCGGGACGGCCAGCCGTAGCTCCGGCAGCCGCCGCAGCAACGTGGGGTAGGCGACCTGGAGTTCGGCCCGCGCGAGCGGCTGGCCCAGGCACTGGTGCACCCCGTAGCCGAAGGCCACGTGGTGGCGGGCCTGCCGGGTGACGTCCAGCCGGTCGGGGTTCTCGAAGACGGCCCCGTCGCGGTTGCCGGCGTCGCCGGGCAGCACCACGCCCTCGCCGGCCCGGATGAGCTGCCCGCCGATCTCGACGTCCTCGGTGGCGACCCGGCGGCGTCCGCTGTGGGCGATGGTGAGGTAGCGCAACAGTTCCTCCACCGCGGTGACGATCCCGGGGCCGTCGGCGTCCCTGACCTTGGCCAGCTGGTCCGGGTGCTGGAGCAGCGCCAGCACGCCGAGCGCGATCTGGTTGGCGGTGGTCTCGTGGCCGGCGGCGAGCAGCAGGAGCAGCATGCCGACCGCCTGTTGCCGGTCCACCGCCCCGGTGCGCAGTTGCTCGACGACGAGCGTGCTGGTGATGTCGTCGCCCGGGGTGCGGTTCTTCGCGTCCAGCAACTCGCCCATGTACGCGCCGAGTTCGGCCCGGGAGGCGAGCGACTGCTCCGCGCTGGCGTCGAAGGAGACGGCGACGGAGGTGTGTTCCTGGAAGAACGTGTGGTCGGCGTAGGGCACGCCGAGCAGGTCGCAGATCACCGTGGACGGTATGGGGAGGGCGAACTCGGTGAACAGGTCGACAGGGCGGGGACCCGCGACGAGGTCGTCGATCAGCCCGTCCACGATCCGCTGGATGCGGGGCCGCATCGCCTGCGTCCGGCGGAACGTGAAGTGCTTGGTCAGCATCTGGCGGTAACGGCTGTGCTCGGGATCGTCCGTGGCGATGAAGCTGACCGAGACCTTGCGGTTCGCCTTGGTGGAGGGGCTCTGCGCCGGGTACCCGGGGTTGCGGGCGTCCGCGCTGAACCGGGGGTCGCCGAGGATCGCGCGCTGGTCGGCGTACCGGGTGATGAGCCAGGGGTGCGTACCGTCCCACAGCGCCACCCGCGCCACGGGCCGCTCGGAGCGCAGCCGTTCGTACTCCTTCGGCGGATCGAAGGGGCAGCGGGCGTCGCGGGCCATAGGGAAGCCCGGGATCCCGGGCTTCCCTGAAGTCGTGTCGGTAACGGTGGTCGTGTCGGTCATCGCGCTTCCACCTCTCTGGGGATCTGTCCGGTCTCAGGTCTACCCCGATCACGCCGCCCACAGGACAAGGGGAGCGCCGCGGTGGCCCACACCCGCGCTTTCCGGCCGCCGGAACGGGACGCCGGGGGATCGGGCGCCCGGCCGGGGACGGTGGCGCTGTGGCGCTGTGGCGGTTGATCGTGCCGTGCGTGATGCTCACGAGGCCGGACTTCGGCACGCGTTGGGATCTGGACGCGCACGACCGGCGCGGCGGTGTGGCGGTGTGGCGGTGTGGCGAAAGACGTTCGTGACGGCTTCGCAAGCTACTTGCCGAAGTCCTCTCTTGGAGAGCCTCCGTGTACAGCTCCGTTGTGAAGTCGTCCTCATGGATGCCGAGTTCCTCCATGACGGATCGGACATCGGCAAGTGCCGCCGAGAGTTCCTTCTCCTCCTGAACCATGGTCTCGATCTCCAGGAAGGTCCCGTCGATTTCCGGGACTTGGACCAGCGTGGCGAGCAGATCGCGGCCGTGAGAGCTGAACTCGTAGTTTCGGCACCGCTTCTGGAACGCGATGACCGGAACGTAGCCGAGTCCACGGAGCATGGCGTGTACGGCATCCGGGTTGTCCCTAGGCTGAAACCCTCGGTACAAGGGGCCGTGTGGGGTTTCCATGACCTTGTAGGTGGCCGAAAGCTCACGCAAACGAGCTTCGGCCAACTTGACGCCCCCGGCAAGCGATTCGGCGGACTCTCCGATCTCGGCCGCGCGCACGGAAAGCGAAGGCCAAGCAGGTGCCGTGCGTCGTCCGGCATGCTCAGTCCGTCCGCGATTCGCTCGAACACGTCAAAACGCGCGATCTCCCGTCGCCCGTTGATCACCTCGTTCACGCGCGCCTGCGTCAGGGCTACGGCCGTGGCGATCCGGGACTGACTCGCCCCGCCGTACTGCTGCACATGACGGAACACCGCACCCCTGTCACGCCCTCGTAGCGCTTCGCGGATGTCGGCCCGCTGCCATGCCCACTCGGGAAGTTCGATCGGTACGAGCGCCGTCGGCATGGTCTTCTCCCGGCATCACGGTGGCATGACGATCCGCCCCACGGTGGGATTACCGCCCGGATACCGCTTCCACGTGGCCCTTCGCCGAATCCTGCCGAGATGAGTACGGCAAACCCCCGCGACCGCGCGAACGGTCCGGGGGCATGGACCAGTGGGCAGGGACAGTGGTGAACGAGTGCGCGGAGTGCGTCCGGCTGGAAGAGGTGAAACGGGCGGCAAAGGCAGCAGGCGACTTGAGCAAGGTCACCGACTGCGTGGTCCTGCTGCGCCGCCACCCCGACCACGACGAGTCGTCGGCAACGCGGGAGACGCCGTGAGCCGCAGCGTCCTGGGGTAAGCCGTACCCGTCAATCGAAGGTCTTACATCCGCCGGAAAGTGACCACCATCGTCTGATGTGCCGGACCCGTTCTCGCTTCTAGCCTCGAAATATGAGAACACAACCAGCGACCATGGCCATGAAGGTTCCTGAGATCACTCTCATCTTCTGGACCGCGAAACTGTGCACCACCGGATTCGGTGAGTCTTTCTCGGACTACGTGTTCTTCAACGATTACATCGGACAGCATCTGGCCATGCTCATGGGCCTCGGCCTGCTTCTCGTATGCCTGGCCGTGCAGTTCACCACCAAGAAATACACTCCGTGGGTCTACTGGCTCGCGGTGACGGCCGTGAGCATTTTCGGGACGATGTCGGCGGACTTCCTGAACAAGGATCTGGGGATGCCGCTCTACGCCTCCACGCTGATGCTGGTGACCATCCAGGCGGCCGTGTTCACCGCCTGGTACGCGACCCAGCGAACCCTGGACGTGCACAGCATCGACAACCGTCTGCGGGAGCTGTTCTACTGGCTGACCGTCCTGTGCACCTTCGCCCTGGGAACAGCCGCGGGCGACTTCGCGGCCGTCACCCTGGGACTCGGCACCTTGGCCTCGTCCTTCGTCTTCCTGGGAATCATTCTGGTACCGGCGGCCGGCTATCGCTGGTTCCGGCTCAACGAAGTCCTGGCTTTCTGGTTCGCCTACACCATCACCCGCCCCCTGGGCGCCTCCATCGCGGACTGGCTCTCCGTGCCTGCCCCTTATGGGGACGGACTTCAATTGGGCACAGGGCCCATCAGCCTGGTTCTCGGAATTCTCCTCGCGGGAGTCGTCGCGGTGACCGGATCACAACACCGCCGGTCCGGCCCCGCAAAACCCACACCCCTGGAGACAACCACCCAGAACCATTGACCACGGCCGACTCCCTCGTCAGGGGACGAGGGAGTCGAGGTCGACGTCGAGGGGGAAGGGAACGGAGGTTTTCAGGCGGTCGCGGTGGATGCCGGTGGCCACGTACGTACTGGTCATGGCGTCGAGTTCGTAGGTGTGGACGGTGGGGGCGCCGGACTCGTCCTCGACGCGCCAGAAGTGGGGGATCCCGGCCTGGGCGTACTTGAAGGGTTTCAGGGACCGGTCGCGGTCGGCGGACTCCTCGGAGACGACCTCGACGACGACGGCGACGTCCTCGGGCGCGTACCAGGTCCGGTCGGGGTCGTACGCGGCCGTGGTGATCAGGATGTCGGGCTCCGGACGGCTCTTCCTGTCCAGCCGGACGGTCATCTCGCGCTCGACGTCGTGCCCCGCGGGCGCCGCTCGCCGCAGCGTGAACGTGAGGTTCTCCACGAGGCGGGAGTGCCAGGAGCGTTGCGGCGATGTCCTGAAGACGAGGGCTCCGCCGATGAGTTCGGTGTGCCGGGGGGCCTGGGGAAGGCGGTCGAGGTCGTCGGCTTCCCAGCCGCTGGGGCGGGGCGGGGTCATCCAGTCGGGGAGTTCGGCGGTCGCGGCTTCCTCCAGGCGCTTTCAGAAGAGGAGCGGCCTTGCTCTCGGAGCTCTCGGATCGCGGTCACGGGCCACACGGCTGACACCAGGCTAATGGATGTCGTCCCAGGCAGGGCGGCATGTGCGCACCACCGTGGTCAAGGACCGGCGGGACTGGACCTGGGAGGCCAGGCGAAGCCGGGGCGCTGCGCCCCTGCCCCGGGTACGCGGTTGCCCGCCGTGTTTGGCACGGCGGGGCAACCAGGCGTCCGTGAGCCTCAGACGGAGAAGCCTGTGACCTTCTGCGGGGTCACCCGGACGATCAGCCGGAGCACCTCCTCCGGCTCGGCCGGCGGGTCCTCGCCCAGGTACTTCTGCGAGAGCCTGCGCGGCAGCGATTTCTCCGAGTCGTCGATCAGTTCGACAGTGCCGCGGATGTCTACGGACTGGTACGGGTTCGTGGTGTCGAAGACTGTGAGGCTGACCCGTGGATCCCGTGCGAGATTCCGCGCCTTCTGGCGCCCGGCCGTCGTGGAGAACAGCACCGTATCCCCCTCCCTGACGATCCAGACCACCGATGTCTGCGGCCCGCCGTCCCGGTTCAGCGTCGCGACGGTGGCGAAGTTCCTCCCGTCCAGCAGCTTGCGCGTCTCCTCGTTGAACAGCTCTGACACAGCCTCGCCCCTCTGTTCAGCATTCCTGGGATCACTACGTGTGCAGAACAGCCGCGAAGGCCGGCTCCTTCCCGCTGCCGTATCGAGGGGCCGGATCGCGGGTCGGTTCGCGCGGGTCGAACCCCGGTGCCGGGTACGGAAGTTGGTGCTCGGGCACGCCGCGGCCGACCGGGAACCGTACGTTCCGCGCTCCTGGACCGCCGACTCCGACCGCTGCCGGGCCGCCGGGCTCGGCGAGGAGACAGGGTTCGCGACCAAGCCGGAGTTGGCCGCCCGCATGGTCGCCCGCCTTCTGGACGCCGGCCACCGGGCCGCCCGAGTGGCGGGGACGAGGTCTACGGCGGCAACCCGAAGCTGCGGACCGCGCTGGAGGAACGCCGGACCGGCTATGTCCTCGCGGCAGCCTGCTCGCACGAAGTCACCACCGGCGCCGGGAAGTTCCGCGCGGACGCCCTGGCCAAGAAGGTGCCCAAGCGGGCGTGGCAGAAGCTGTCCGCAGGGGCCGGAGCCAAGGGCCACCGTTTCTACGACTGGGCCGTCATCCACCTCGCCGACCCCCGGCCCGGGACCCGTCAGCTGCTGATCCGCCGCAACCGCGGCACCGGCGAACTCGCCTGCTACCGCTGCTGCTCGCCCGCACCTGTGCCGCTGACCACCCTCGCGTGCGTCGCTGGATCAAGGTGGCGGGTGGAGGAGTTCCTCCCGTCCGGCAAGAGCCTGGCCGCCCTGGACGAACACCAGGTCCGCCGCTACCTGTCCTGGTCCCGCTGGGTCACCCTGGCCATGCTCGCGCACGCCTTCCCGGCCGTCGTCCAACCCGTCCACGACGCCGTCCACCGGCTCGGCCGGTCCGACTGGCGACGCCGCCACCAGGCCCGATCCCAGGCCAGTCGCTACCGGCGACAAACCGCTCAGGCATGAAGATCACGATCTACGGCTGGAGTACCAGGGAAGGCGGTCGAGGTCGTCGGCTTCCCAGCCGCTGGGGCGGGGCGGGGTCGTCCAGGAAAACGGAGCCCCGCCGCTCCGAAGGGGAGCCTGCGACAGCGCTTCGGCCTGTAGTTGATGGTAGGACGCCAGCAGGGGAACCACGAACGAGCTTTCGCGTTCCAGGTGACCGCGAAGGGCCGACTCGGCGTAGGCCATGAGCGAACGGTCCAGCATCGTCAGGATGTTGAGCGGCAGGTCGAACGGACGACGCTCCCCCACGGAGAACGGCACGATCTGCAACACGGTGTTGGGCAGTTCGGCGAACTCGATCAGGCGCGCGGTCCGCTTCCAGGCCACTGTGCTGGTCGCAGCGATCAACGAGTGGCTGTGACCAGCACCAGTCCCCATATGCTCTGGCCTCAGCCCTCTTGCAGCACCGTCCGGATCACGTACCGGGCATTGTGCGCCATCGCCGGGTTCGTCTTCCGGTAGTACGGCAGCGCGATCAGTGCCTGCGAGAGTGTCCGTCCCCGGCCGCGGATCCAGGTCGCGTTGTCTACGCGCAGCGCCTCGCGGAAGACTTCCCTCGCCTTGGCCGGCAGCAGATTCCACGCCGGGAACAGATCGCAGGCCGGATCGCCCACACCCAGGCACCCGAAGTCGATCACCGAGGTCAGCCTGCCACCGTCCACCAGCAGGTTGCCCGGCATGAGATCGGCGTGCAGCCACACCGGCGGCCCGTCCCAGCCGGGGGCCCGCAGCGCCTCTTCCCACACGGCTGTGGCGGCATCGCAGTCGACGCCCTCCTGTGGGATCCCGCGCAGCTCCTCGATCGCCGCCCGGGTCTCCGCGTCGAGCGAGGCGACCGGTCCCCCGCGGTGGGCCCGCGGCGCACCCGGCAGGGTGATGCTCCGCATCGCCGCCACGAACTCGGCCAGATCCTCGGCCAGCAGCACCGGCTCGCTCAGGGCTCCCGCCTCGGGATTTTCCCCGGCCAGCCACTGGTACACCGACCACGGCCACGGGTACCCCTCCGCGGGCTCCCCCGCCCCGAGTGCCTCGGGAATGGTCGTAGGCAGGCGAGGCGCGAGCAGGGGCAGCCACGTCCGCTCCACCGACACGTCGTTGGCCCCGCCCTGCACAAGCGGCAGCCGTACGACCATGTCATCGCCCAGCCGGTACATGGCGTTGACCGTCCCGCCGGACGGAAACCGCTCGACCGCCAGCGCCGCCCACTGCGGGAACTGCCCGGCGATCAGCCGCCGTACAAGGTCGACGTCGATGGCGTGCATGCCGGGATGCATCTGCCCTGTGTTCATGACACGTCATCCGACCGCCGGACACCGGCGAGCGTCAATCGCTTTCCGGCGGCACCACTTTCGCAACACGCCCTGACCGGACCGATTGATCAGACAAGGCTCCGCACTGGAGGAACCCTGTGTACGAGAACGACGTGACCGGCCTGCCCGTCTCCGTGGTGCCGGACCGTACCGCACGCGTGAAGATCATCGGCGCCCGCGGTCCGGCCTGCGGGTTCTGCCACAACGAGGGAACCCCGGTCGCGGGCGACAACACCGGCCGCCGGCCTGGGGAGTTCACGGGTACGCCCGGCAAGACGGGGCGCGTCTCCGTCTACCTGCGCACCAACGGGGCGGACTTCCTGCCCGGACGGATCGAACCCGACGCCGACTTCGCGCTGGCGCCGGCCGCCATGCGGGGTGCGGTCGAGGCGAACGAGGTGCACCGTATTCGGCACCACAGCCGACGAGTTGGCCGCCGTCCAGGCACCGCGCTTCGGTTCGGTACGGCTCGGTACGGCTCGCCGAGCGGAAGATCACGGCCCTGCACGCCACCATCGACGCGGCGCTCAGGAGCCGTGTGAAGGTGTCGGCCAACCTCGTCGTACCGGACAGCGGACACACCCCCAGGGTCCTACGGATCATCGAGGAGTACGGCCGCCATGTCGTGGTACGGATGCTGGTCAACCTCGAAGACGGCGGAGCCTCCCTGGACGCGATGAAGGAGATCCTGCGCACCCTTGGAGCCGTACCGGTGCGCCACATCTTCACGGCAGGCACCTCGGACCAGCGCACCCGCTACCGCCTTCCCGACGGCACCGACTGCCAAGAGGGCTACTACGGCATCCGGTTGTACCGCGATCTCCGCACCACGCTCGGCGAGTTCGTGATGAGCGGCATCCGCGACGAAGTGCGCTACCTGCGCGACCAGGAACTGCTGCGGCTGCGGCTCAAGCACGGGTCCCACATACCGGAAGCGGCGTAAGTGTCACTCAGAACCCATCGCTGAACCCTGTTGGTCGTGCGTGTACGCCACGGAGGATGCGGAAGACGCCTTCCGCCGTGGCGTACGTATGTACGCATGTACGTACGAGAGATGGGTTCCAAGGATCTTTCCTACGTGTCCATCAGGTCCTACGTGTCCATCGGGTCCTACGTGTCCATCAGAACGATCAGCTTTCCTCGGGTGTGTTCCTGCTCCAGGTCGAGGTACGCGCGTGGGCCGTCGTCCAGGCGATAGCGCCGGCTGATCGCCGAGGGCAACACCCCCTCGTTCGCCCGTGCCGCCAGTTCGTCCAGGTCTCCGGGTCCGGCCGCACCGTAGACCGTATGCACGGTGAGATCGTCGCGTTCGAAGGCTGCGGGATCCGGGGCGGGATAGGCGATGTTCAGGAGGCGTCCGCCGTGCCGTATCACCCGGCCGACGTCGGTCAGCCGGTCGCCGGGCAGCGCCAGGTTCACCACGGCGTCGACGCCGTCGGGCCGACGCCGTGACGTTTCGGCGACGACGTCGGTGGCGCTGTGGTCGATGACCTCGGCGGCGCCCAGGCTTCGGACATGCTCTTCGTCGGCGGCGCCCGCGGTGGCGACGACATGCGCCTTCGCCGCGGCCAGAAGCGGAACCACCGCACTGCCTACGCCTCCCGTGGCACCGATGACCAGCACTGTTTCACCAGGCTGGAACCGCCCCTCCCGAAGCAGCGACAACGCGGTCAGGCCGACGATGGGCAGGGCTGCGGCCCGCTCGGCCGCAAGCGTGGGCGGGCGGTGCGTGAGGGCGGGGGTGTCGGCTTCGAAGACCGCGTACTCGGCCGCCGTCCCCGTGGTCAGGGACGGCGGACTGGAGAAGTACGTGGCCATGTCGACGGCCGCGCGGGGCAGGCCGGCCCCGAACACCTCGTCGCCCACGGCGAATCGGGTGACCCCCGCGCCGACCTCGGTGACGGTACCGGCGAAGTCGCTGCCCGGTACGTGCGGGAATTCCCGGGGCGCCAGTTCCGCCAGCACGCCGCTGAGTGACCGGAGGTCGGCGGGGTTGAGGGCCGCTGCCCTCACTCGCACCTGGATCTGCCCGCGGCCGGGCCGGGGAACCGGGATGTCCTCGACGGCCAGCACCGCCGCGGAGCCGTAGTCGTGGGCGACAACTGCCTTCATCGTCCCGTCCATTGATGTCCTCGCCTTCCGATGGTGTCCTCGCCTTCCGAGGGGGTGGGGAGCGCCGGGCACGGCCGTGCGCCACAAACGGACCAGGCGGTCACTTTACGAGGACCGTAGCACGTAACCTGACCGCCTGGTCCGTTTGCGTTATGGTGCGGGCAGGACGTGGTGAGTGGGGAGCAGATGGTGCGAACGTTGCCGCCCGGTGGGCTGCGGGCCGATGCCGCCCACAACCGGCGTGCGCTGCTGGACGCCGCCGCGGCGACGTTCGCCGAGCAGGGCATGGACGCCTCCATCGCGCAGATCGCGGCGCGGGCCGGGATCGGCAAGGGCACCGTCTTCCGCCACTTCGCCACCAAACGGCACCTCGTCGTGGCGCTCCTCTGCGACCAGTTCGACGAACTGGCAGCCGCCGGTACGGCGTTGCTGGACGCCGCCGACCCCGAATCCGCTCTGCTGGAGTTCATGACCACCGGCGTCGGGATGCAGGCTCGCGACCGTTCGTTCTGCCAGGCCGCGACCGACATCGTCCGCGGCGATCCCGAGGTCCGCGCCGCCAGTACCCGCCTGTCCGAGGTCGCGGAGGCGCTCACCGACCGGGCGCGGCGTCAGGGGACTGTGCGAGGCGACGTCACCGGGCAGGACATCGTGCTGCTGCTCGGCGCCGCATGCCAGGCCGCCATGCCCGTGGGCGACGTCGTCCCCGGTCTGTGGCGACGCTATCTGGGCGTGATCTTCGACGGCTTGAGATCCGAAGCGGCACACCCTCTGCCCCACCCGGCGCCGACCGGCGCTCAGTTGGCCACCGCCGCCATGAACGAGGACGCCGACGAGGACGACAACGAGCACGCCGACGAGCGTGTCATCGAGCACGCCACGGACTTGCCCGGCAGCCCCTAGGGCAAGGGGCAAGGGGCAAGCGGAACCAGTCGTGCCCCAACACTCGGACAGTTCCCGTACCCGACTCCCCCACCCCCACCCCCACCCCCCGGATCGCCGACGTAGGGTCCTCGCCATGCCAGTTCACCGCATGCCCGCCGCGGAGGTCCCGGTCTCCGTCGAGCTGGTACAGCTTCTGCTCGACGAGCAGTTCCCCGACTTGGCGGACCTGCCGGTCGAGGTGCTGGCCAACGGCTGGGACAACCTCGTATGCCGGCTTGGCGAGGAGTTCCTGGTCCGGCTGCCGCGGCGGGCCCTGGCCGCCGAACTCGTCGCACATGAGCAGCGGTGGCTGCCGGAGTTGGCCGGCCGCCTGCCGCTGCCCGTGCCCGCGCCGGTGCGTGTCGGGCAGCCGACGGCCACGTACCCGTGGTCCTGGAGCGTCGTGCCGTTTCTGCCGGGCCGGATCGCGGCACGGTCGGAGCCCGACGACCTCTGGTCGGCCGCGGCGGCACTCGGCACTTTCCTGGCCGCGCTGCACACCCCCGCTCCTTCGGAGGCGCCCGTCAACCCATTCCGTGGGATTCCGCTGGCCGGACGCGCCGACGGGGTCCGGAAGGGGCTGGCGCACGTCGATCCTGCCGACCGCGCCACCGCACTGCGGGTCTGGGAGACGGCTGTCGCCGCCCCCGCCTGGGACGGGCCGCCGGTGTGGCTGCACGGAGACCTGCACCCGGCCAACATCCTCGTCGACCGCGGCCTGGTCAGCGCCGTGATCGACTTCGGTGACATCACCTCCGGCGACCCCGCCGCCGACCTCTCCGTGGCGTGGATGCTGTTCACGGCGGAGCAGCGTGCCGCCCTTCGACAGGCGTACGGCCGGGCGGACGACGCGACCTGGGAGCGGGCCAGGGGGTGGGCGCTTGCCCTGTCCCTGGTCTTCCTGACGCACTCGGCGGACAACCCGCTGATGCACCACATCGGCGAGCGCGCCTTCCGTACGGTGCTGGAGTAGCGGCCGATGGGGTGGAGGGTGAACCGATCAGGGCTTGGTCCGGAGGCGATCCGCCCACTGGCAGGGAGTGATCGGCGGGGAGCGATCGGCAAGGACCGATCGGGAGGGGGCGATCGGCTGGGGGCGATCGGCAGGGGCAGTGGCCGGAGGCCGCCGCCGTCCCCAGCAAGGTGGATCTCGCGGCTGAGACCGCCGCGGGAACGGCCGAGTCCTTCACCGGGCCGATGCCGACGGGAATCCGATCGCCTCATCTGGCCGGTGTCGGCAGCGAACCGACCGCCTCTTCGGGATGCGCGGACGCCGCACGGGCTGCCTCACAAGACCGTGGGGAGAACCGTGGGGAGAACCGTGGGGAGAGGGGCTTGGCACCGGCTGATCACCCTGCGTAAAGTCCCTCCATGCGCGCTGAGATCACGGCGACGGTCGGCTTTGACTTCTACTCCTTCGACGGCCGGGTACTGGAGATCTTCGGTGGTGAGTACTCCCGCCGCTACCACGTACGGCATCTGCATCTGAGCGTGACGGGCCCGGACCGGAAGGGGCGGCGGACCGTGACGATCGCCCACGGTCAGCCGGGAGCCGGGGGCCACAGCCTCACCTGGCACCCCACGGCCGCGGAATGGGAGCAGTCCCCCGACCTGGCCGCGCTGCTCGAAACGGTGCGGGCGGGTGTCGACTCCGCCTCGGGGTCCCGCCCGGTGTGACGGGCGGGACCCCGAGGCGGCGAGGGCCGACATCCAGCCGAGGAAGACGCAGAACGCTCTCAGCCCAGGCGGTACCCACCGACGACACTCACCGTCCGCGGGTCGCACTACCCGGCCCCGGCGCTCACCTCACCTCACCTCACCTCAGCCTCGTCCTCCTCCCCCCTCCCCCTCGTCCTCCCCCTCAACCCACCAAAGCCCCCGCCCCGCCCAAATGCCGGGCGAAGAACCGGACCGCGCTGGCGGACTCGACCCTGGGCATGTCGAAGTGCTGGCCCGCGCCCGCGTGCAGCGTCTTGTCCTTCGAGGCGAAGGCGTCGAACAGCGCGAGACCGGCCGCGCGCGGGATGCGCTCGCTGTCCCACTGCAACGCGAACTCGACCGGCACGGTGATCCGTTGGGCCTGTTCGACCAGTGCGTCGGGCCACATCAGGCCGAAGACCGCGGCCGTGATCCTCGGCTCGGCCGCCACCAGCGGTACTCCGATCGCGGTGCCGAGGCCGATGCCGACGTAGCCCACCGGCCCGCCCGCGCCGATCTCCGGGAGTTGCTGGAGGGCGTCCAGGGTCGCCCGGTACTCGGGTACGGCCAGCTCCGCCAGGCGGGCGTTGTAGGGGACGACGACCGGCCCCTCCGGCTCGCCCGCCGCCTGTGCCCTGCGCAGCGCGGCGACGTCCTGCTCGTCCTGCGCGGAGCGCGGCCGGTCGCCGTGTCCGGGGGCGTCGAGGACGGCGGCGTGGAAGCCGCAGCCGGTCACGAGCTGCTGGGCCCGGCCCGCCATCGCCACGTGCCTCTTGTGGGCGCCCCCGCCGTGGCCCATCAGGACCAGGGGCGCGCGACCGGCGCCGGAGGCCGGCGACCAGAGAACTCCGGGAACGCCGGCCACGGTGAAGTCGCGCTCGACCATGCCGTTCGACGACGACTCGGTGGTGAACTGCACATCATGCATGAGGTGTTGCCCTTCGGGAGTGCCTTGTTGTCGAGGCGCTCCCGGCGACACCTACGTCAGTCGCCCGACCGTGACGGGAGGCGGAGCACCCATATCGATACAGCGTTCATGGGTCTCACCTCCTCCTCGGACGGCGTCACGGTCGACTGCAAGCCAGCCGCCTGCAAGCTACCAGCGCGACGCGCCCCCGCCCACTCCTTTTCCGACCACCCGACCACCCACCTGCCCACCTGCCCGGTCATCTCCCGTCGCGTTCAACCCGGTTGGAAGAACGCGAGCAGCCTCTGAGCGGCATCCGGCGACGTCAGCAATTCGTGCATGTCCGCGGACATCCGCGCCGCCGCACCGGCGCGTTCGAACATCTCACGTTCGTATTCCTCGACGGCGGCGGGCACGTCGTCCGGGTGCGCGGCCAGCGCGAGGCCGAGCAGCGCCCCGTCGAGCAGGGCCATGTTGGCTCCCTCCCCCACCGGCGGCATCAGGTGCGCGGCGTCGCCGAGCAGCGTGACGTCCGGTCTCGACGGCCAGGTCAGGCCGACCGGGAGCGTGGTGATCGCCCGCGGCACGACCGTGTCGTCGCACGCCGCGATCAGCGCGGTGAAGCGGGCGTCCCAGCCGGGGAGCAGCTCGATCAGCCGCGCCCGGGCGGCGGCCGGGTCGTCGAACGGGATCCCGCTGGTCGCGAACCAGTCCTCGCCCGTGTGGTAGAAGCTGAGGCCGATCCGGACGCGGCCGTCACCGCCCCGCTGCGCCGCCAGGGACAGCCCGTCGCCAAGCACCCAGTAGTTGCCGCGCCCGACCATCGCCGCCAGGTCGGGATGCGTGCGGTCGATGTCGGGGATGCCGATCTCGACGACGTTCTGGCCGATGTGCACCGGGCGCGCGTCGGTGAGCAAAGCGCGGACCCGGGACTGCGCGCCGTCCGCCCCGACCAGCAGGCCGTACGGTGCGCTGCCGCCGTCGGCGAAGTGCAACTGGCCGTCGCCGTCGGCGGATTGGAACGCGCGCCCCCAGCGGACCGTGCCCTCGGGGAGGGAGTCCAGCAGCAGGTCGCGCAGGTCGGCGCGGTCGACCTCGGGGCGGGCCGACGGGGCGTCGTCGGGGGTGTCCTCCTGGAGGAGCAGGGTGCCGTCCGGCTCCAGGAGGCGCATGTCCTGGCCTTCGACGCGGGCGACGTCGTGGAACTCGTCGATCAGACCGGCCTCGCGCAGCGCCCGCTGCCCGGAGTGGATGTCGAGCATGCCGCCCTGGGCGCGGGCCTCGCGGGACGGTTCGCGTTCGTAGACGACGGCGTCGATGCCGTGCACGTGCAGGACGCGGGCGAGCACCAGGCCGCCAAGCCCGGCTCCGACGATGGTGACGGTGGTCGTGGCCATGCTCACGGGTGCCTCCGGAGCCGCGACCCGAGCACCGTACGCACCGCCTTCGCCACCTTCCCCTCCGCCGATCCGTCCGCCTCCCCTCCCCCTGCTTCCGGTTCCAGCACGCGCTGGAGCTGGAGCAGCAGGTGGTTGGCCGTCCGCCAGAGCGGGACGAACAGGCTCGCGACCGGGCCGACGCCCTGGACCGGGCCGCCGGACAGCTCGGTGACCTGCCGGGCGAGCGCGACCGTCGCCGGGTCCCGCAGGATCAGGTGCACCTCGTCGTCGACCAGCCGGATCTCCATCCGGCGCGCGGCGGCCTCCTCCGGGTTCGCGTCCGTCGTCGTCTCCGGATCGAGTTCGTCGATCTTGGCGGCGACGGCGTCGGGGTCGACCCCGAGTTCGCGCAGCACCCTGGCCGCCATGCTGTTCTCCGCCCGCAGCATCGCTTCGAGCAGGTGGTGGCTGCCGACCGGTGCGCCACCGGCCAGTGCGCCGGCGGTGGACATGGTGTCCTCGGTGGCCGGGGTGCCGGCCGGCCACGACGGACCGGCCGCGACGGCGTCCGGCGATCCCTCCGCCGATGCCGATACCGATGGCGACGCCACTGCCAGCACCGCGGCCCGGATCCGGCCGACCGGGCTGATCCGCTCGGCGAGCACCTTCGCGCCGACGCCCGCGCCCTCACCCGCCCCCTCGCCCTCCCTGACCAGGGCGAGCAGCACGTGTTCCGTGCCGATGCGGCTGTGGTGCAGCTGCTGGGCCTCGCGCAGGGCGAGTTCGAGCGTCTTCTTCGCGCTCGTCGCGAACGGGATGTGGCCGCTCAGCTCCCGCGTGCCGGGCTCCACCAGCGCGGCGATGTCGGCCTGCGCCGTCGCCTTGTCGTACCCGAGCTGGTGCAGGACCTTCGCCGCCGTGCTGTCCTGCACGTCGAGCAGCCCCAACAGGATGTGCTCCGTGCCGATGTGGTCGTGCCTGAGCTGCCTCGCCTCCTCCTGAGCCGTGACGACCGCCTTGCGGGCGCTGACCGTGAACCTCTCGAAAGTCATGTCTCCATGGTCCCAACCCTGTCAATACACTGCTATTGACAGGGTCACCGTGCCGAAGGGAGGGTGTGATGGAGACAGGGGAGGGCGCGATGGAGTCAGGAACACCGTCGGACTGGGAGGACCGGCTCGCCCGCTGGCAGAGCGAGCTGGAGCTGTTCGAGCAGCTGGACGAGACCCCCTGGGTCACGCTGGCGAAGGCGGAGGCCGAGACCGGCGTCTCCCGCTCGTCCCTGCGGTCCTGGTACCGCAACGGCGAGATCCGCTCCCGTCTGGTGGACGGCCCGAACGGACCGCAGCGCCTGGTCCAGCTGGAAGCGGTGATCGAACGCGCCGCCGCGTCACCGCGCATTCAACGCAGGGCGGAACGCGAAGTCAGCCTGGAAGCCCAAGTCGCCCTGCTACGGCACCGGGTTGACCAACTGGAGCTGAGACTGGCGGCGTTGGAGCGGAAGTGAGCGGTGGCACGGGCAACACCACCGTGCCACCGCCCCGTTGGCCAGAGCCCCTCACGCCATCCAGAAGAAGACCGCCGTCATCCGCTTGTCCTCAAGCGTCGTCCCCGAGTAACCCGTCGCGCTGTGCACGAGGTTGGCGTTGTACAGGAGCAACCGGTTGTACTTGTGCGGGACTTCGACGTCCTCGACGAACGCGTCCGGCGCGACGAAGCGCGTACCCAGCGCCTCGACGAGGTTGTTGTGCGGCGCCTGGACGACGTTGCCGCCGAGCCGCCCGCCGGAGAGGGACTGGCGGTAGAAGCTGGTGCCGCAGTTCTTCGGCACGGCGGGGTTGAGGTACAGCACCGCCGCGTACCGGCACAGCGCCCGCGAGTCCGTGTGCGGACGCGGGTTGCTCTCCCCGTCGCCGACGACCTGGACGCAGTTGTGGTTGAGCGTGCCACCGCCGGGCGCCCGCTGCACCCACAGCTCCCGCGCGCCGGTCGCCTTCTTCACCAGCCGTTCCACGCGCGCCAGTTCGGGCGCCTCCAGGCCGGGCATCGCGCGCAGCCCCGGCCAGCTCTCCGGCTTGTACGGGTACCCCTCGACCCAGTCGTCCTTGGCCAGACACCGCTCCCGTACGGCGTCGACGTTGTCCAGCACGTCGTCCAGGACCCAGTAGTCGCGCCCCTTGGTGGGCTTGCGGTACGGCAGGACCGGGAGCCCGGCGGGCGGGATGCGCGGTCGTTGCGGGGGCCTGGCGGGTGACGGCTGTGGGGGCATGGGCCGAACGTAGGCCGACTCCGGTTTTGATCGTCTCTGCTTAAGACCAACGTTCGGTCAATTGACGTGAGCACGGCGATCAGGAATCAACTCTTCGCTTCCGCACCCTTCCCCAAGCCGTCTTCCGGGCCCGCCAACACCCCCAACCTCCCCAACACCTCGTCCACCCCGGCACCCTCCACCCACGCCAGACCCCGCCGGTCCACCGCCTCCCGCATCAACTCCTGGTACCGCACCGTGCGTTCGGCGAAGCTGTCGATCAACTGCCGTTCCGCGCCCGCCACTTCGCCATAGCGACCACCCGCCCGGATCCGCTCCCGCAACGCCCCCTCGTCCGCCGTCAGCCACACCGCGGCCACCCCCGGCACCCGCTCCAACAGCCCCGCCACCCGCTCCGGCCACAACGCCGACCCCTCCAGCACCAGCCCCGGGACGACAGCGAGGGCATCGGCGCCACCGTCGTCGTACTCCCGTCCCGTGACCAACCCGTACACCCGTCCCGTGACCAACTCCTCGATACGGGGCCACAGTCGCCCGTAGTGGTCGAGGACCGAGGTGATCAACTCCTCGGTGCAGAGGGTGCGGTAGTGCTCGGCCACGTGCGCCGGCACCTCGCCACCCGCCTCCGTCCGCCACGGGCGACCGGGGTGCCGGGCCAGCCCGTCCGTCGAGCGGTACTCGTACCCGAGCCGTCGCGCGATCTCGACGCCGACCGTCGTCTTGCCCGCGTGCGACGTGCCGCCGATCAGGACCACCCGCACCCGGGTCCCACCCCGCCAAAGCACTTCCTCAGCCAGCGCCACGCCCGCCCCTCTCCTCCCGGCCCCTCCCCCACACGGACGTCACCGGTGGCACGGCGGCAAGGGCGGCCATACAAACATAAGGGCCATGCCCGGCGCATATGCCGTTATTTGATCATTGGCGACCCCGTGATCACGTACCGTCCCGTGCGCCCACGGCATCGGCGTCCTGTCCCCGAGCAGCAGAAACAACCGTCCCGCAGTCCCCTTGCCTTGGAGTAGAAGGCGATCATGACCATGAAGTCCGTCCCGAACACCCCCGGCCCCGTATCTGAGGGCGACCCGCGTGAGGGGGTGGCGGTCCGCCCGCCGGGAACCACACCGGCGGGACCGTACGAGGACACCCGCACGCCCGCACCGTCCCCCACGTACCCGATGCCCCCCACGTCCCCGATGCCCTACGACGACGCCACCACCGTCGCCCGTGGTCCGGCGCACGACCCGGCCCACGACACGGCACACGACTCGGCCCACGACCCGGTCCACGAACTCGTCCACGCCGCCGTCGCCGGCCGTTCCCTCGACGAAGTCCTCGACCTCATCGGCCTGTTGGAGCAGTCGCAGCAGCCCGCCGGTCCCGGTCTCGCCGACGAAGCCATCCGTACGGCGGCCAAGGAACGCTCGGTCGACGACGTCAGCCGGCTCGTGGCCCGGCTGCACCGCCCGCCCCACGATCCGCACGCCGTCGAAGAAGCCCTCCGCGCCGCCGCCACCGGCCGCCCGGTCGACGAACTCGTCCAGCTCATCGGCCAGTTGGGCCAACAACAGCGACAACGGCAGCAAGAACAGCCACAGCGCCAGGAGCCGCGGCACCTGGCCGACGAAGCCGACGAAGCCAACGACCCCCTCCCCGCACGCCCCTCCCCCCCCTCCCCCCG
>LJCV01000055.1 GCA_001298575.1 Actinobacteria bacterium OK074 | reverse complement strand
CGGGTACGGCTGCCGCGCAGCGACTCCGGGTCGATGCCGGCGTGTTCGAGCGCTTCCCAGGAGGTCTCCAGCAACAACCGCTGCTGCGGGTCCATCGCCAGCGCCTCACGCGGCGAGATCCCGAAGAACCCCGCGTCGAAGTCACCGGCATCGTGCAGGAAACCACCGTTGCGGGTGTAGGAGGTCCCGGCGTTCGCGGGGTCGGGGTCGTACAGCGCCTCGATGTCCCAGCCCCGGTCGGTCGGGAACTCCGACACCGCGTCACCACCGGAAACCAACAGCCGCCACAGGCCGTCGGGGGACTCGACGCCGCCCGGGAACCGGCAGCCCATGCCGACGACGGCGATCGGTGCCCGGTCCTCCGCCTCCAGGTCGCGCACCCGCTGCCGGGCGCGGTGCAGGTCGGCCGTTACTCGCTTGAGGTACTCGACGACTTTCTCTTCCTGGTTCATTCCACACCTTTGATCAAGCGGATCGGGCAGCCGATATGCAGGAGTCGTTCGAAGTCGCGCGGAACTGCGGCCAGTTCCTCGCGGGTGCACAGGTCCGCGGCGTCGTGGACGTGCGGCCGGCCGACGGTGACGCGGGCGCGGGCGACGCGACCGCGCCCGGCGTACGCACCCGCCGCCGCGCGCCCCGCGGGGCCTCTGAAGCCCCCGGGTTCAGAACGGGGACGCGAGCGCCGTGGTCCGTACCGTCAGCCACTGCCACTGCGTGAACTCCTCCCAGCTCTGCCGTGCCCCGTGCCTGCTGCCGTTGCCGGAGGCACCCCGGCCGCCGAAGGGCACGAACGCGTTGTCGTCGATGGTCTGGTCGTTGATGTGGACGATGCCGGTGGCCAGCCGTTCGGCCAGGGCGAGGCCCCGCTCGGCCGAGCCGGTCTGGACGGCGGCGACGAGGCCGTAGGCCGTCCGGTTGGCGACCGCGACGGCCTCGGCCTCGTCCGCGACGACCACGACGGGGGCGACCGGACCGAAGATCTCCTCGGTGAACGCCGGCATCCCGGGGGTCACTCCGGACAGCACGGTCGGGCGGTGGAACCGGCCCTCGGCCGTGCCGCCGGCGCGCAGCCGGGCACCGGCGGCGACGGTGTCCCGGACGATGCCGGTCACGCGGCGCAGCTGGGCGTCGTTGATCAGCGGGCCGAGCGCGGGCTCGGCCGTCCACGGGTCGCCGACCTCCAGTTTGTCGGCGTGCTGGGCGAGCCGGTCGACGTATGCGTCGGCGACGGCGGCCAGCACGATGTGCCGTCCGGCGGTCATGCAGACCTGGCCCTGGTGGAAGAACGCGCCCCAGGCTCCGGCCGAGGCGGCGACGTCGAGATCGGCGTCGTCCAGGACGATGTAGGCGTTGTTGCCGCCGAGTTCAAGCGAGACTCGTTTGAGTGTGCCGCCGGCCAGGGAGCCGACCTCGCGGCCGACCGCGGTGGATCCGGTGAACGCGATCATCGCGACGTCGGGGTGGCCGGTCAGGGCCTGGCCGGGGGCGGCGTCGCCGGGCAGGACGTGGAGCAGTCCGGCGGGCAGTCCGGCCCGTTCGAAGAGGGCGGCGATGACGTGGCCGCCGGAGACCGGGGTGTTGAGGTCGGGTTTGAGGACGACGGCGTTGCCCAGGGCGAGGGCCGGGGCCAGGGCGCGGACGGCCAGCAGGAGCGGGAAGTTCCAGGGGCTGATGACGCCGACGACACCGAGCGGCAGCCGCCGTGCGACGCTGTGCCGGCCCGGGGTGTCGGGCAGGAGTTCGCCGTACGGCTGGGTGGGCAGCGCGGCGGCGGCCCACAGTTCGTCGAGTACGGAGCCGACCTCGTGCTGTGCCTTGGGCCGTATGGCGCCGCCCTCCCGTACCAGCCACTCGACGACCTCCGCCGTGTGCTCCTCCAGCGCGAGCGCGGCGCGGCGCAGTACGGCGGCGCGTTCGGTGGGGGCGGTGGCGGCCCAGGCGGGCTGGGCCGCGGCGGCCTCGGTGACGGCGCGCCCCACGTCCTCGGGGGTGGCGACGCCGACGGTGGCGAGGACCTGGCCGGTGGCCGGTTCGAGGGTGTCGGCGGTACCGCCGGCGGCCGGCGGGCGCCAGCCGTCGCTGTGGATCCGGCCGTGGGCGACCGCGAGGTCGACGAGTCCCGTACGCGTGCCCCGGCCCGTCCTCGGCTCCGTCCCTGTCGTCATGCGATGCCTCCCGCGGGGTGCTCGTGCCGATGGCTGGTGATCGGTACCTCGACCAGGAGCGGGGTGTCGCGCTGGCCGGACTTGGCGATGACCTCGGTGAGTTCGCCGGGATCGGCGATCCGGACCGTGTCCATGCCGAAGAAACCGGCGGCCCGGCCGAAGTCCAGGGCGGGCGGGCCCAGTTCGAGGCCGGGGTAGTGTCCGGCGCGGGTGGCGTTGGACTGCCAGGTGTCGAGGGTCTCCTTGAGGGTGCGGTACTCGCCGTTGTTCATGACGACGAAGGTCACCGGCACCTCGTGGCGGACCGCGCTCCACAGTCCCTGGAGGCCGAACATGGTGCAGCCGTCGCCGAGTACGGCCACCACGGGCCGGGTGGGGTCGCCGAGCCGGCTGCCGACGGCCGCGCCGATGCCGGAGCCGAGGCCGCCGCCGACGGTGTGGACGAAGGACTTCGGCCGCGACTGGCGCAGCACCTGGCGCAGCAGTACGCCGGTGGTGATGGCCTCTTCGACCACGACCGCGTCGTCGGGCAGGCCCGCGACGAGGGCGTGCACGGCGGCCAGCGGGTCGAGCGGGGCGGGGCCGTAGGCGGCGCGGGCGGTCGCGTCGGTGCGGGCGTGCCCGGCGGCGGTGCGGGCGGCCGTCGCGGCGGCGCGCTCCGCGATCCGGTCGGTGCGGCCCGCCAGGTGCGGGCGCAGCCGGGGCAGCAGGGCGGCCAGGGTGGCGCGAACGCCGCCGACCAGGCCGAGTTCGACGCCGAAGTTGCGGCCGATCTCGGCGTGGTCGCTGTCGAGCTGGACGACGCGGGTGCCGGGCGGGATCGCGGGTCCCGGTGTGTAGTGGTGGGCCATGAAGGCGTGGCAGCCGATGATGAACACCACGTCGTGGGCGGCGAGGGTCTCCCGGATCCGGGCGGTGACCGGTACGAGCGTGCCCGCGTACAGGGGGTGGGCGGTCGGGAAGTCCAGGCCGTCGTTCATGGGCTGGTGGTAGGTGGTGGCGCCGAGCGCTTCGGCGAGGGCCACGAGTTCGGCGACCGCGTCGTCCCGCCCGACCCCGTCTCCGGCGACGACGGCCGGGCTGGTGGCGCCGGCCAGGACCGCGGCGGCGGCGTCGAGTGCGGTGGCCGGTCCGGGCGGGGCGAGCGTGGAGCGGGCCGGGAGGTCGACGTCGGTGTCCTCGGTGAGCAGGTCCATGGGGATGGCGAGGAAGACCGGTCCGGCGGGCGGCTGTTGGGCCAGGTGGAAGGCGCGGCGCAGCAGGATGGGCAGGTCGTGGGCGCGCTGCACGTCGAAGGTGTGCTTGACGGCGGCCTTGGCCAGCCCGACCAGGTCGCCGGAGAGCATCGGGTCCTGGACGAGGTGGCGCCGGTCCTGCTGGCCCGCGGTGACGACCAGGGGGGTGCGGGAGCGGCTCGCGTTGAGCAGGCCGACCAGGCCGTTGGCGAGTCCGGCGGCGACGTGCAGGCTGACGAAGCCGGTGCGGCCGGTGGCCCGGGCGTAGCCGTCGGCCATGGCGACGACGGAGCCTTCCTGGAGGCCGAGGACGTATTCGATGTCGGCTGCCTCGACCAGGGCGTCGACGAAGGGCAGTTCGGTGGTTCCGGGGTTGCCGAAGACCTTGTCGACGCCTTCTTGGCGGAGCACGGTGAGCAGGGCTTCCACGGGTTTCACGGGCGGCCGTCCGGGTTCTCGGCGGAGCCGGTGGACCAGGAGCGGCCCACCTTGGCCAGGACGTCCGCGCTGTACAGCCGCAGCCCCTGGGCGAGGGCGAAGTCGGCCAGGTAGCGGCGCAGCCGGTCCGGGGGTTCCTCGGCCAGGTTGAGCATGCGGCGGTTGGCGACCACGGCGGGGTTGGCGAGCCGTTGCGCGGCGCGTTCGGCGGCCGGGCCGACCTCGTCGGGGTCGGTGGTCTCGTCGCACACGAGTCGCGCCATGGGCTCGTCGGCCCGGATGCGGCGGCCGTCGAGGATGACCTGGCGGGAGATGCGGGCGCCGGTCTGCCGGGTGAGCCGCAGGTTTCCGGCGCCGGGGACGATGCCCTCCTGGGCGGCGGGCAGGCTGAAGTAGGCGTCGGAGCCGGCGATCACCCGGTCCAGGACGAGCAGGATCTGCATGCCGCCGCCGATGGCGAAGGTGTCGACCGCGCCCACCCAGGGCTTCTCCAGGGTGCGGTGCGGCCAGTTTCGCGGGCTGTCGTCGAGCAGCAGGCCGCGGACGAGCTTGTGGATGAAGCCCAGTTCGCGGCGGAGCAGGAAGTCCACGTAGGAGATGCGGCCCTGGTGCAGGTGTTTGAGGTTGATGCCGGCGCTGAAGACCCTGCGGCCCGCGTACCGCGGGTGGGTCATGACGGTGCCGCGCAGGATGCCGACCTGGACGTCGTCGTCCAGGAGGGCGAGGTCGACGGCGGTTTCCAGGTCCTCGGTGAGTTTGTTGTCCTCGGCGTTGAGGCAGTGGGTGTTGCGGATCTCCACGTGGGCGGCGCCCGCCCTGCGTTCGACGAGGACGGAGCCGAGGTCGAGGCTGCCGTGCCGCCGGAATCCGTCCAGCAGGGCGAGGGCCCGCTCGGTGGGCCGGAGCATGGCGTCCATCAGGTGGGCGCCGGCGCGTGGCGAGCCGAGCAGCCCGGAGAACAGGATGGCCTGGTCGATCTCCCGGCCCTCCTTGTGGGCCTGGAGCCGGGTGAGTTCGTCGGCGAGCTGGTCGCGGCCGGGGACCAGGCCGGGGAGTTCGGTGGCGGCCAGGTTCGCGAGTTCGGCGATGCGCGGGTGGGTGCGGCCGCCGTCGGTGAGCCGTTCGTGGACGGTGTCCGCGTGCGCGGCCATGAAACGGGACCGCAGCCAGCGGGTGGCCCGGTGCGCCTCGGCGGCGGCGGCCCGCTGCGGGTCCGTACGCCCGGGTACGGGCGGGAGCGCGGCCAGCAGGTCGTCGGTCCGGGACGCGTAGTCGCGCAGGGCGGCGGCGTCGGCGTCGAAGTCGCCTGTGACGGCGGGGGGTTCGGCCCACCGGGCCGCCGCCCCCGGGCCGCTTGCCGGCCCCACACCGGCCGATCCCGTGCGCGGCTTCCCGCGCACCGGATCCGTACGCGCCGTTCCGGCCGTGGCCATCGGGTTCCTTCCGTCGGGTGCGTCGAGTGGGTGCGTCGAGCTGCCGTGCTCTCTGTCCGTTGAGCCGGCTGTCCGTTGAGCCGACTGTCCGTCGGGCCCGCTGTTCTGCCGTGGCGGGTGGCTGCCTCGGTGGCCGGCTGCCGGGTCGGCCGGGCCTCGGGGACCGGCCGCCGTCACCGTGCCGCGAGGCGCCGCTCTCCCGCGCTACGAGGTGCTGCTCTCCTGCAGGCGGCGCAGGGTGCGGTCGCAGGCGGCCAGGTGGGTGCCCAGGGCGTCCTCGAAACTCGTCGAGGTGGCTTCGAGCAGCAGTCTGCGGCGGATGGCGATCTCCGTGCCGGTCAGGCCGCGGGCCAGCGCGAGCCGGGCGGTGAGGGCGGCCGGGAGGTCGTCGCTGAGTTCGTCCACCAGGCCGACTTCGAGCGCCCGGACAGCGGGCAACTCCGTGCCGAAGAGCACCAGTTGGCGCACCTTGGCGACGCCGAGCTGGTTGGCGAGCCGGTGCACCGCCATGCCGGGCCAGGGCTCGCCGGTCCCGCTGGAGGGAGCCAGCCGCAGGTCCGGGCCGCCGATGCGGTAGTCGCAGGAGAGCATGGCCTCCAGCGCCGGACCGCCACACCTGCCCTCGGCGACGGCGAGGGTGACCGCGTTGACCCGCTCCAGCCGGCGCAGCGCCCGCTCCCACCGGTTCACCAGGTGGATGGCGACCGGCACGGCGGCCCGTTCCGGGGCGGCGCCGGCCGGCGGCGCGCCGAGGCGCAGGACGACCACCGGGTCGCCGGAGGCGTCCTCCACCCGCGTGCAGAGGGCCTCCACCGCGACGATCAGTTCGGGTGTCAGCGGCTGGGAGCCGCCGATCGTGAGGCTGACGTCGTCCTCGCCCAGCCCGTCGTCATCCTCGCCCCGCCCGTCGGCGGTCGCCGTGTCGTGCGTGCTTCCAGAGGACAATTTCCCACCGTTTCCTTGGTTTCCGTTGGTCTTCCGTCGGGTTGC
The DNA here is from genome assembly GCA_001298575.1 of Actinobacteria bacterium OK074. Taxonomy (GTDB): domain Bacteria; phylum Actinomycetota; class Actinomycetes; order Streptomycetales; family Streptomycetaceae; genus Streptomyces. The sequence goes on along the minus strand of LJCV01000055.1, from coordinate 251,142 downwards.
GTTGGCGGTCGTCGGTCCGGCCGGGCTCACCGGATCAGTAGCGCACCAGGGCCGTTTCGATGGTGGAACCGGGGCCCATCGTCATGAACACTCCGTAGTCGCCCCGCCGGACGACCCCCGACTCCACGAGCCGCTCGTAGGAGAAGAGGAACGAGCCGCTGGAGAGATTTCCGTAGTCGCGCAGTACGTCGGTGGTGTGCCGGACGTCGTGGCGGGTCAGGCCGAGGTTGACCATCACCGAGTCGATGACCTTCTTGCCGCCGGAGTGCACGACCCAGTGCTCGATGTCGGCGGCGTGCAGTCCGGTGCCGTCGAGCAGCCGCCGCAGGACCGTCTCGGCGTTGGCCCCGACCACGTAGGGGACGTCCCGGTCGAGGAAGAAGCTGAACTTGCCCTGGTCGTCGTCCCAGTCGTAGCGCATGGCGCCGACGGCCTCGGGGATGATGTGGCTGGAGAACTTCAGCAACTCGGGCCCGGAGCGCGGCCGGTGGCCGTCGGGGCCCGCCGCCCCCGTCCGCTCGCCCGTCATCAGTGCCACCGCCGCGGCGCCGTCGCCGAACAGGCTGTTGACGACGGACGTGCGCATCGTGCCGTCGAAGACGTACGCCGCGGAGCATGCCTCGACGCAGACCATCACGGCGAGTTCGCCCGGGTGCGCCGCGGACCAGCCGGCCACCGCGTTGAGTCCGTTGAGCCCGGCGTTGCAGCCCATGCCGACCACGTCGAGCCTGCTGGTGTCGGTGCGCAGGCCGAGTTCCTTGATGAGCAGCGCGCTGAAGCCGGGGGTGAGGAATCCGGTGGAGGTGACGCAGGCCAGATAGCGCACGTCGTCCAGGTCGGCCCCGGCGCGCTTCAGGCACTCCTGGAGGGCTCGGGCGCCCATGTCGATGCCGTTGGCCCGGTGCTTGCCGAGGAGTTCGCCCTGGGTCTCCGACCGCCGGGTGCCGTCGGGCAGTTGTGGCGGCAGGTGCAGGAAGCGGCGCTCGATGGCGCTGTTGAGGAACACGGAGCGGACGCGCGGGTCCTCGACGCGGAAGAAGTCCAGGACCTCCCGCTGGGAGTAGGAGGTGGGCGGAACCGCCGTGCCGACCCCGACGATCCCGGGTTTGCCGCCGGTGGCCGGCCGGTCCAGCCGTTCGGAGAACGCCATGTCCTCCTCGGTCGACTCATCGGCTGCTGCACCATGCGTCAGAAGCGGCGTTCCGATCATTTCTCACCCCGGATTAGGAAATGGGCCGGACAGATCTGTTTCCTCAGCCGTTCTGAACGTCGCTGTTCCGAACGTCGCTGTTCCGCACGTCCTCAGCTGTTGCACACATCCCGTGTCGGCATCCTGCATTCACACCCGGAACGGGGCCTCGACGCCTTTAATTGGCGTCCCGTATTGATGCCGTTGATGTCTTCGATTGTTCCGCATTGACGCCGCACTGCGTCATGGGAATCGACTCGATCGACTGTACATCGGATATTGTCGAATTCCCGGGTGCCTAGGGGCCGGATAGGGGTGCGTGCGCGCACCCTCAATTTTTGGCTGCGGGATCCCGCAGCCCGCGGACGATCAGCCGGATCACGTCCTGCTGGTGGTCGGCGAGATAGAAGTGCCCGCCGGTGAAAACGGTCAGGTCGAACGGACCGGTGGTGTGTCCGGCCCAGGCCCGCGCCTCGTCGAGGGTGACCCTGGGGTCGCTGTCGCCGACCAGCGCGCTGACCGGGCAGTCGACGGTGGCGCCGGGGGCCGGGCGGTAGGTCTCGACGGCCCGGTAGTCGGCGCGGATCGCCGGGAGGATCATGCGCAGGATCTCCTCGTCGCCGAGGATTCTGCTGTCGGTACCGCTGAGCTCGCGCAGTTCGGCGACGATGCCGTCGTCGTCGCGGCGGTGGACGTGCTCCGCCCGGTGGGTACCGGGTGCGCGCCGCCCGGAGGCGTACAGCCGCAGCGGTGGCCGGTCCAGCCGGCGGGCGGTCTCGAAGGCCACGACCGCGCCCATGCTGTGGCCGAACAGGGCCAGCGGGCGGTCGTCGGACCGGCCGCCCTCCGCCAGCGCCGCGGCGACCGCGTCGGCCAGGGCGCCGATGTCGTCCACGCAGGGTTCGAGTCTGCGGTTCTGCCGGCCCGGGTACTGGACGGCGAGCAGTTCGACGTCGGGGGCGAGGGGCTCCACCAGCGGGAAGAAGAAACCGGCCGAGCCCCCGGCGTGCGGGAAGCAGACCAGTCGTACCGGGGCGTCCGGCAGCGGCCGGAAGCGGGTGATCCACGCGTCGTGACCGCCCACGGGGCGGGACTCCCTTCGTACGGGGGTGTGTTGCGGAGGTGCAGGGCCCCAGGGTTTCCCGGCCCCGTCCGCCCCGACAACCCCTAACCGGCCCGTACCGCCGCCCGCCCCCGCACGGCAGGTCTCTCCCCCGGTGCGGGCCGTCGCGCCCCGGGACGGCTGCCCTCCGCTACTCCGCCGGGCGTTGGAAGAACCGGGCGAGTTCGGCGCTGCGCTGCCGGAACGCCGACTCCAGGGCCTTGGCGACGCCCGCCTCGACCAGGTCGGCCATGATGCCGAGCTGCACCCCTATGAACGCGCACGCCGCCGGGTCGTCCAGCCGCCAGCCGCCGCTTTCGTCCGGGACGATCACGTTCTGCGCGGAGTTGACCACCACCTCGGGCGCCGGGACCACCACGTTCCGCAGGCCGGAGATGACCTGGGCGGCGTCGGCGAGGCTGCGGAAGCCGTAGGCCCGGCCCGGGGTGGCGACCAGGATCAGGACGACCTTGCCGCACAGCGCCGGGGCGGAGATCGGACGCGACGCCCAGTCGATGGCGTTCTTGACCACTCCGGGCAGGGCGTGCAGGTACTCGGGGGTGGCGATGACGACGGCCTCGTGTTCCGCTATCGCGGTTCTCAGCCGCACGACGGCCTCGGGCGGCTGGTCGGTGTCCAGGTCCTCGCAGTAGAGGGGCAGTTCCTGAAGCCCCTCGAAGAAGTCGAACTCCATTCCGGCGGGCGCCAGCGAGGGAAGTACCCGCAACAGGGCACTGTTATAGGAATCCTTCCGCAGAGAACCGGAAACAGCGAGAACTCTGGGCATGGGAAACCTCCAGGGCAGCGTCGGTGAATCCGGGGAATGATACCCGCCCGTCGGCCGCGGCGGGCCCGTTCACGGAATCCCGGCCAGGGAGTACCGGTGGGCATCACCGCCGGAAAACTGTAGGGGCAGGTTAGGGGTTATGCCGACGGGGCCTGTCCGGCCATACTGCCGTCGGCATTGTTCCATAATTCCCCTTGTGGGCGACATCAGGAATCCGATGAAGAACCTACTCGTCACCGGCGGCACCGACGGCATCGGCCGGGCCGTCGCGCTCCACGCGCTGGCCGGGGGAGACCGGGTGATCGCCGTCGGCGGCACCCGCGCCAAGGGCGAGGCGTTCCTCGCCGCGGCCCGCGGGGCGGGGGCGGCCGACCGTGCCGCCTTCGTACGGGCCGACCTGCGGCTGGTGAGCGAGAACAGCCGGGTCCTGGACGAGGTACGCGGCCGGTTCGACCGCCTCGACCGGCTGGTGCTGTGCGCCCAGCGGTACCGCACCGGGCTCGGCCACACCGCGGAGGGCGTCGAGCAGAACTTCGCCCTGTCCTACCTCAGCCGTTTTCTGCTCTCCTACGGGCTGCTCCCCCAACTCGGCCGCGCCGAGGGCCCGTTGGTGGTGAACGTGTGCGGTACCGGCACCCCGGCCGGCCGTGTGTACTGGGACGACCCGCAGTTCACGCGGGGCCGGGGCGGGTTCCGGGCGCTGATGCAGGCGGCCCGGGCGACGGATCTGCTGGGCGTCGGGTTCGCCGGCCGGCCCGACCCCGCGGGCATCCCGTACGTCCTGTTCAACCCCGACGTCGTCCGCACCAATCTCCAGCGCGAGTTGGGCCAGCCGTGGAAGCTCCTCGCGCTCACCACGCTCGCGCTGCGCGGCAAACCGGTCGCGACCGGGGTCCTCCCGCTGCTGGAACTCCTGGAGAACCCGCCGACCGACCGGATCAGCGCCTTCCGCGGCCGGCACCGCATCGACATGGAGTCGCCCAAATACGCCAGGGGTTACGACCGCGCCGACGCGGCGCGGCTGCACACGATGACGGAGAAGCTCCTGTCCAGCCTCGGCCGGTCCGACCTGCTGCCCGGCTGACCCGCTCGCGCCGCGCCCGGCCGCCCACCGGTCACAGCGCGGCGACCATGGCCCGGATCGCCTCCAGATCGCCGACCACTTCCTCCACCCGGTCCCGGCGCACATACATGTCGTGGTAGAGATCGCCGATGGCGTCCGGAGAACCGACCGGGTTGTCGGCGGAGACGGCCGTGGCGACGGTGACGGTGCCGACGTAGACGCCGCGCGGGCGCAGTTCGACGGCCGCCGCGTGCGCCCAGTTCCGCAGGCCGGCCATGGCGATACCGACGTTGCCGAGCATCGGCATGGGGACGACCGAGGAAGCTCCGGTGGTCAGGAGCAGCGCTCCGTCCCCCCGCTCCAGCATGCCGGGCAGGACGTGCTGGGCGGCCACCAGCGCGCCCCTGACGACGAGTTCGAACTGCGCGGTGGCGGACTCGGCGGTGCTGGCCGCCGCGCCGGTGATGCCCGCGGCGCCCGGATCGGGGCCGTACTCCAGGACGTCCACCGGCCCCAGCCGCTCTGCCAGCGCGTCGAGCGCGCCGGTGAGGGCCGCCGGATCCCGGACGTCGGCGGGAAAGGCCGCCGCCTCGACACCGGCGCCGGCCAGTTCGGCGACCCGTTCCTTCAGCCGGTGCTCATTGCGGGCGACGAGCCCGACCCGGAAGCCACGCCGCCCGAACGCGCGGGCGACCCCCATGGCCAGTCCCGGGCCCGCGCCGACCACCGCGAGTGTGCTGTCCGCCATGTCCGATCCGTCTCCGTCCCGTGTCCCCTGTGCACCCTGTCCCGCATTCCGCACGCCCCCGGGTCCCCGCCCGCGACCGCCGCGTCATCCGGGCCCGGCGGCGTCCAGCCGGGGTACCGCCGCGAGCAGCGCCCGGGTGTAGGGGTGGCGTGGATGGTCGAACACCGTGTCCACGTCGCCCGATTCGACCACCCGGCCGTCCTTCATCACCAGCACCCGGTCGCTGACCTCACGGATCACGCCCAGATGGTGCGAGATGAACAGGTACGACATGCCCAACTCGGCCTGGAGTTCGGTGAAGAGGTCGAGCACCTGCGCGGCGACGGACACGTCCAGCGCGGAGACCGGTTCGTCGCAGACGACGGTACGGGGCCGGGTGGCCAGCGCGCGGGCGATCGCCACCCGCTGCTGCTGGCCGCCGGAGAGTTCGGCCGGGCGGCGGGCACCGAGCGCCGGGTCCAGGCCGACCTGGTGCAGCAGTTCGGCGATCCGCTCGCGGGCGGCCCGCCCGCCCGGCTCCCCCGCGGCCCGCAGCGCGTGGCCCAGCAGCCGCCGGACGGTGTGCCGGGGGTCGAAGGAGCTGAGCGGGTCCTGGTAGACGGTCTGCATCCGGCCGCGCAGGACCCGCCGCCGTCGTTCGTCCAGCGCGCTCCAGGGCGCGCCGTCGAGTTCGACGGCGCCGGCGTCCGGGGCGGTGAGGCCGAGGACCATCCGGGCGAGCGTCGTCTTGCCCGACCCGGACTCCCCCACCACGCCGAGGGTCTCACCGGCCCGCAGCGTGAACGAGACTCCGTCGACCGCGGTGAACGTGCCCTGCCCCGCGGGCCGCCGGAACCGTTTGACGAGCCCGCGCGCCTCGACGACGACGGGGCGGTCGGCGCCCGCCTCACCCCGGCCGCCGGTTTTGCCGGTGGCGGTACGACGGCGGCTGCCGGGAACCGCGTCGAGCAGCAGCCGGGTGTAGGGGTGCCGGGGGGCGCGCAACACCTCCGCGGCCGGGCCCTGTTCGACGAAACGGCCGTCCTTCATCACCGCGATCCGGTCGGCCAGCCGGGCCACCACCGCGAGGTCGTGGCTGATCAGGAGCACGGCGGTGCCGGCCGCCTTGAGGCCGGCGAGCAGGTCGAGGATCTGGGCCTGCACGGTGACGTCGAGGGCGGTCGTGGGCTCGTCCGCGATCACCACCCGGGGCCCGCAGGCGATGGCGGACGCGATCAGCGCGCGCTGCCGCAGCCCGCCGGAGAGCTGCCCCGGCCGCTGGGCGGCGCGCAGTTCGGGTTCCGGTACGCCGACGACGGTGAGCAGTTCCCGCACCCGCCCGTCGACCTGCTCGGCCGGCACCGTGCGGTGCACCCGCAGCGGTTCGGCGATCTCCTGGCCCACCCGGCGCAGCGGGTCCAGGGCGACCAGCGCCGCCTGGAGGACCAGGCCCACCTCACGGCCGCGGATCCGGCGCCATCCCCGGTCGGTGAGGCTCATGAGGTCGGTGCCGTCCAGGGTCAGCACGGACGCGGAGGTACGGGCCCGGGCACCGGCCAGGCCGACCAGGGCCCGGGCGGTCGCGCTCTTGCCGGACCCGGACTCGCCGACGATGGCCAGGCACTCCCCGGCGCGCAGCGCGAACGAGGCGCCACGCACCGCCCGTACCGCCTTCGTGCCGGAGCCGAAGACGACGGAAAGGTCCCGCACTTCGAGCAGTCCGGCGCCGGAGTCCGGGGCCGGGACGTACGGGTCCGGGGCGTCCGGGGCCACTTCCGCCGAGGGCACCGGAGCCGGGGTGTCGGCACCGTTCACCGCGCCCACCTCCCCTCGAACCGGCGTTGCAGATACTGGCCGGTCACGGTCACCGACAGGACGGTCAGGGTCAGGGCCACGCCGGGGACGACCGCCGTCCACCAGGCGACGGAGAAGTACTCCTGGCCCTGCTGGAGCATGGCGCCCCACTGCGGTGCCGGCGGGCGTGGGCCCAGGCCGAGGAAGCTCAGCGCGGCCTCGGCGCCGATCGCGGCGCCGGTGCCGATGGTGGCGAACAGCAGCACCGGCGGCAGGGCGTTGGGCACGACGTGCCGGACGGCGATCCTGGCGGGCCGGGTGCCGAGCGCGACGGCGGCCTCCACGTACGCCGACCGCCGTACGACCAGGATCTGGCCGCGGATCAGCCGGGCGTAGCCGGGCACACCGATGACCGCGATGGCCACGACGGAGTTGACGGTTCCGGCTCCGGCGACGGTGATCACGAGGAGCGCCATGACCATGCCGGGCACCGCGAGCAGGATGTCCACCAGGCGCATGACCGCCATGTCGGCCACCCGGCCGCCCAGCGCGCCCAGGGTGCCCAGGAGGGTGCCCGCGGCCAGCGCGAGCGCGGTGGCCGCGAGGCCCGTCAGGACCGAGCCGCGGGTGCCGTACACGACCCGGGTGTACAGGTCACGGCCGTTCTGGTCGGTGCCCAGCAGGTGCGCGGAGCCGGGCGGCCGCAGGATGTCGAGCGCGGAGGCGGTGTCCGGGGAGCCGTGGGCCAGCAGTCCGGGGGCGACGGTGGCGACGGCCAGCAGGACGAGGAAGACGGCGGCCAGGAGCAGGCCGGGACGGACCGGCGAGCGGGCGGCGAGGGGTGGTTCGGTCGGCACGGTCAGCGTGGTCATCAGTCGCGCAGCCTCGGGTCGACGATCGGGTAGAGGACGTCCACCAGGAGGTTGACGACGACGTAGAAGGCCGCCGTCACCAGGACCACGCCGAGGACGACCGGGATGTCCTTGCCGGTCACCGCGGTGAGCAGCAACTGGCCGACACCGGGCCGGGAGTAGACCTGTTCGACGATGACCGCGCCTCCGGTCATCGCGCCGACCATGAGGCCGAGCAGGGTGACCACCGGGGCCAGCGCGTGGCGCAGGGCGTGCCGCAGGACGATGGCGGCGGCCCGCGCGCCGCGGGCCCGCGCGGTCACCGCGAACGGCTCGTCCAGCGCGCGTTCCAGTCCTTCGCGCAGCACCTGCGACAACACGCCGACCAGGGGCAGGGCCAGGGTGACGGCCGGCAGGACGAGACCGGAGAGGCCGCCGCCGACCACGGAGAACCAGTGCAGCCCGAAGGAGAACACGGTGAGCAGCAGGATGCCGAGCCAGAACTGGGGCACGGCGACGCCGACCACTTCGAGGAAGGAGACCGGCCCGCGCAGCCACCGCCCGCGCCCGGCCGTGAGCAGCGCCAGGAGCAGGGTGAGGACGACCGCGAGGACGGTGGCCGTGCTCATCAGGGCCAGGGTGGAGGGCAGTTGGGAGCCGAGCGCGTCGGCCACCGGTGTCTGGAGCTGGTACGACATGCCGAGGTCGCCGTGCAGGAGACGGCCCAGGTAGGAGAGGTACTGCTGCCACACGGGCCGGCCGAGTCCGTACTCCTGGACGATCTGTTCCCGGATCCTGGGGGTGACCTGGGTGTTGTTGCCGATGATGGAGTCGACGACGCTGCCGCGGGTCAGGTGCAGCGCGACGAAGGTCAGGGTGATGGCCCCCCACAGGACCAGGACCGAGTGCCCCAGCCGTACCGCGGCCCGCCGTCCGATGCCCGGCCACCGGCGGACCGGGGCGGGGGCCGGGGCGGGGGCGGAGGTCAGGGGGACGGAGCCGGCGCTCACCGGGCCCGCCAGGCGTCGTAGAAGACGGGGGACGCCTCGGCGTCGAAGACGATGCCGCGGGCCGCCTTGGCCGCGCCCAGCAGGTAGCCGGAGGCGTAGACGGGAAACACGGCCGCGTCCTTGACGAGTTGGCGCTGGACCTGCCGGTAGAGCCGGGCGCGCCGCTGGTCGTCGGTGGTCTTCTCGGCGGCGGCCAGGGCGCTGTCGACGGTGGTGTTGTCGTACTTGGCGATGTTCGAGCCCATCTTCCCCGGCTCGGCGATGCTCTCGCTGCCGAACAGTTTGCGCAGGACATCGGCGTCCAGGCCGGAGAAGCCGGTGGCGAGCATGTCGTAGGTGCCGTTCTCGGCGTTGGGCAGGACCTGGCTGATCGGCAGGTTGACGATCTGGAGGTCGATGCCGAGCTTCTTGACCTCGGCCTGCACCTGTTCCGCCAGGGTGATGTTCTCGGGGCTCTCGGCGGCCTTGACGACGGTCCAGCGGACGCTCAGCCGTTTCCCGTCGCGGGTGCGGTAGCCGGAGGAGTCGCGGCCGGTCCAGCCCGCCTCGTCCAGGAGCCGGCCGGCCTTGGCCCTGTCGTAGGGCACGGCGGTGTCGGCGGCGGGCGCGGCGAACCGGGTCGTGGGGGACAGCGGGCCCTGGGCGGCGGTGTAGACGCCGAAGAACAGCTTGTCCACGATGGTCTTCCAGTCGACCCCGGCCCGGAACGCCTCCCGGACGCGCAGGTCGGAGAAGGGCGTGGCGCGGGTGTTGGGGTAGAAGCTGTAGTTCTCGCCGGGCGCGTACGCCTTCTGGATCCGTGCCATCCCGCCGCGCTTGATCTGCTGGACGCTGATGGCCGGTACCCGCGCGATGGCGTCGACCTGCCCGCTGGTGAGGGCGCCGACGCGGACCGAGTCCTGGGTGATGAGCTTGATCCGCAGTGCGGCGAGGTAGGCCGGGCCCTGGTGGCCGGCGTCCTCGGGGGCCCACCGGTAGGCGGGGTTGCGGTGGTACGTGACGCCCTGCCCCTTCTTCCAGGCGCTGTCCATGACGAAGGGGCCGGTGCCGACGATCTTCGCGCAGAGGGAGGCCGGGCTGCCCTTGAGGGTGGCGGGCGACTCCATGCCGAAGTTGGTGGTGGACAGCAGGGACAGCAGCGACGCGTACGGCGTGCCGAGCCGGACGGTGACGGTGTGCGCGTCGACGACGGTGGCCGAACGGTAGTAGGGGGTGAGGTATCCGGCGGCGCTGAGCGACTTGGTGCGGGGGTCGACGATGTGGTCGAGGTTGGCCTTGACCGCGGCGGCGTCGAAGACGGTCCCGTCGCTGAACCGGACCCCCTTGCGCAGCCGGAAGGTGTACGTGCGCTGGTCCTTCGAGATGGTCCAGGAGGTGGCGAGCCAGGGTCTTGCCCGGCCTCTGCTGTCGAGGTGGACCAGCGAGTCCACCACCGGGCGGTCCACGACGGAGGTGGCCGACTGCCCGGTGGCGTGCGGGTCGATGCACTGCGGTTCCTGGTTGAGAGCGAAGGTGAGCGTGCCGCCGCGCACGGGGGTGCCCCCCGCCGCGGTGCTCCCGTCGGAGCCGGCTCCGGAACAGGCGGTACCGGTGAGGGTCAGTACGGTGACCACGGCGACCGCGGTGCCGCGATGGCGCCCGGTGCGGCTGGATCCGGTCATGTTCGGTCTCCTCCTGTTCCGGCCGTTCAGGGGGGTACGGCGGTGGCGGCGGTCAGCTGCCGATGCTCTGCGGGTGCGTGAAGAAGTCCGTGGGGTCGTATGTCTTCTTCACCTCGACGAGCCGCTCGTAGTTCTCGCCGTAGTAGGCCCACTTCCAGTCGCTGAGGACCGGGTCGGGGTAGTTGAGGTAGGAGTGGCCGTTGGAGTGCGGGTCGATCAGGTCGAACCCGAGGTCGGTCCACCGCTCGGCGGCGGCGGTCTCCGCCGCGCCGGGGGCCGCGTTCTCCCCGATCAGCGTGAACTTCACCAGGAAGAGCGCGTCCCGGTGCACATAGGCCGTCTCGGCCGGGTCCACCTGGTTCGCGGCACCGCCGAGGGCGGTGAGCGCGAAGTAGCGGAACTGTCCGGCCCGGCGGTCGCCGTCGAAGACCGCGAGGGCCCCCTCGACCAGCGTCCGGGTCATCGGGGCGGCGAACAGCCGGTGCCGCTCGCGCAGGAACCCCTGCCGGGGCAGTTGCGCCTCGGGGTTGCTGCCCGCCCGGCGGCGCTGGGCGGGGGTCAGCCCCTCGCAGCGGTAGAGCTTCAGCATGGCGTCGGCGTAGGGCAGTTCCTCGGCCTCGACGCTCACCGGCCGGGCGCCCGCGGCCCGGCACAGCTCGGCCAGGAGGGCGTCGAACTCCTCGGCGGGACCGGCGTATCCGCCGTGCATCATGACGAACGGGACGGCGCCGGGGGCCGCGTCGGGCAGGACCGCGCCGATCTCGGAGCTGAGCCCGGCGGGGCCGTGCGCCATCCAGTGCTGCCACTGTTCGAGCACGTCGAGCGCGTGCTCCCAGGCCCATACGGCGGTGAAGTTGACGATGCGCGGGACCCGGGTCGGCAGCACCTCCAGGTCCACCACGATGCCGAAGTTGCCGCCCCCGCCGCCGCGCAGGGCCCAGAACAGGTCCGGCTCCTCGTCGGCCGAGCAGCGCACCAGCCGCCCGTCGGCCAGCACCAGCTGTGCGCCGACCAGCCGGTCGGCGGCGACGCCGTGGCTGCGGGTCTGCCAGCCGATGCCGCCGCCGGTGACGTACCCGGCGGGGCAGACGGTCGGGCAGACGCCGGTGATGATCTGGCGGTCGTGCGCCGCCAGTTCGAGCAGTACGTCGACGGCCTGGGCCCCGGGTGCCAGGTGGACGGTGCGGTCGGTGAGACCGACGCCGTCCATCCGTGACACGTCGACGACCATGCCTTCGGTGGTCGACCAGCCGGCGAAGTTGTGCCCGCCGGCCCGCGGGGTGACATGCAGTTCGTGGGCCCGGCCGAAGGACAGGCAGGTCTGTATGTCGGTGACCGTCTCGCAGTAGGCGACGCCCGCCGGACGGACGGCGTCGAACTCCGCGATCTGCAGCTGCCGGGCCGTTCCGTAGCCGGAGTCGCCGGGCAGCACCACCTCGCCCGCGAGATCCGTCCGCAGCCGTTCCCAGTCCGCCATCAGACGACGGTGGTCTTGCTGTCCGCCGGGTTGGGGTTCTTCGGCACGCTCTTGAGCGGATAGTCCGAGGTGGTGACCGCGATCTCGCCCGGCGCGAAGGTGTACGTGCCGGTGTCGGACGCGGTGATCTCGGCGTGGCCGCCGGTGAGCAGGACGTTCTTCCCGGCGAACACGTAGTTGGCGTTGCTCAGTCCGACCGCGACGACCTCCTGTTCGAGGGCGCCGCCGATGACGACGGTGACCTCGCCCCTGATGTCTCCGGCCGGGCGGTCCTTGATGGTGGGATGGAGCGTGCGCAGGGTGACCTCGATATTGAGGGTCTCACCCTTCTGTATTTCGTCCGGCGTCGTGACGGTTATTTCGATGTCGCTTTCCTCAGGCTCGGGCTGGCGGGTGGAGCTGCTGAGATAGGCGAACCGCCCCATGTCCACATTCCTCACGGTTGGTGGCAACTGGTTTCGGGCGCAGCATGCAGAGCACACTTGTGGCGCACAGTGCCCTGAATTCATGAACCACCACCCCCGGAAGAAATCCGGGGAAGGCCCGCGGAACCGCCCACGGAAAGATCCGGGGAAAGGTCCGGGGAAAGGCGGATTCTGCGTCGACAGAGACCCTACCGTCGGCTTTGTGCCCGGCAACCCCTAATCCCACCCCTAACGAGCGCGCGGGCCGCCGAACTGCTCGTCGTACTCGCCCTGCGCGCTCGCGATGTCCTGACTGTGCGCCAGAACCCAGTCGGTAAGGGTGGACAGCGGCAGCAGCAACGAGGTGCCGAGCGGGCTGAGCCGGTACTCGACGGTGGCCGGTACGGTGGGGTAGACGGTACGGGTCACCAGTCCGTCCCGTTCCAGGCCGCGCAGCGTGCGGGTGAGCATCCGCTGGCTGATGCCCTCGATGGAGCGGTGCAACTCGTTGAATCTCCGGGGACCGCGTCCGAGGAGGACGACGATCAGCACACTCCATTTGTCGCCCACCCGGCGCAGTACATCCGTCACCGGGCAATCCCCGTGCTCCTCCGGTGTGATGGGCAACCCCAGGTCGGCGGCGAGCACGGTGGGCACATTGGTGTGCGTATCCAACATGAAAATGCCTTCTTCCCAAGGGTGTCGCACCGGAGGAAAATCACTGGGACACAAACAGTAACAACGGGAGCCGATATGGTGCAGCCACGCCGTGGCAGCGGGACGGTCGTCATTTCGGGCGGAACGGACGGCATGGGGCGGGGCATCGCGCTGGCCCGGCTCGCCCTCGGTGACACGGTCGTGGCCATCGGCAGCAGCGAGGCCAAGGGGGCGGCCCTGGCGGCCGAGGCCGGCGGCCTGGGGGCGGGCGAGCGGTTCCGGTTCGTGAAGGCCGACCTGTCGTCCATCGCCGAGGTGCAGCGGGTGGTCGACCTGATCGCCCGCGAGCATGCGGCCGTCGAGACGCTCGTGCTGTGCGCCAACCGGCAGAGCCCCAGCCGGATCCAGACCCCGGAAGGACTGGAGTTCACCTTCGGTCTGTACTACCTCAGCCGCTATCTCCTGGGCCACGGCCTGCGCAAGCAGTTCGACGCCGCCGAGCACCCGGTGATCATCAACTTCGCCGCGGCCGGTCTCAAGGTGGGCTCGGTGAATTTCGACGACCTCCAGGCCGAGAAGCGCTACAGCGTGCTGCGCGCCCAGGCCCAGTGCGGCCGGGCCAACGATCTGCTGGGCCGGGCCTTCGCCCTGGAGCCCAGCAGCAAGGCCCGGTATGTGCTCTACCACCCCGGGTTCACCGCGACACTGGGCGGCATCGCCCATCTGAAGCAGCCGGTGAAGGGCATCATCACCGTCCTCAGCAAGATCGCGGCGAAGCCGGTGGACAAGGCGATCGCCCCGATGCTCGAACTGATCGACGCGCCGCCGGCCGACCGCCTCACCGCGATCGACCGGGGCAAGCCGGTGGACCTGTCGATGAAGACCTTCGACCCGGACAACGCCCGCCGACTGGCCGACGTCACCCGGCAGTTGGTCCTGAAGCACTACGGTCCCACCCATCTCGTACCGGACTCGGACGCCCGGGACACCAGGGGCTGAACCCCGCGAGACCGGGGCCACCCGCCATCGCCCCCTGCGGGCCGGTGCCTCGTCGTGGCACCGGCGGGTGGCCCCGGTCCCGCGGGTTCGTGCTCGCGTCCGGCCCCGCTGTCCGCGGCCGGTCGTGTCCGCACCGCCCCGCACTCAGGCGCTGTCCACCGGAATCAGCTCGAGATCACTCGGCAGGTCCGCCCGCTTGTTGACCTTCAACTTGCGGTAGGTGCTGGTCAGATGTTGTTCGACCGTGCTGACGGTGATGAACAGCCGACGCGCTATCTGCCGGTTGGTGTGTCCCCGGGCCGCCAGCGCGGCCACCCGCCGTTCGGAGTCGCTGAGCACCGTGATCGGGTCGCTGTCGCGCTCGTCGATCATGTTGCCGGTCGGCAGTCCGACCGGCTGGTACTCCTGGATCAGCACGGCCCGCTGCACGAGGGGTTCGGCATGGCAGAGGATGGCCAGGTCCCGGGCCTGTCGCGCGGCTTCCTGGGCGCGGGCGGTGTCACCCAGTGTCTCGTGGGCGTGTGCGAGGTCCGTCGTCGCCCTGGCGAGCTCCAGGCGGTCGTCCGACTCGGTCAGCGCCTGCACCGACTCGGTCAGCAGCTGGGGCCGGCCGGCCTGCGAGCCGGCGGCCGCGAGTACCCGCAGCGCCATGCCGTGGGCCCGCGCGTGCCGTTCCGAAGTGCGTTCGAGTTGCTCCTGCGCCAGTACCCGGGCCCGGTCGGGCTGGCCGAGCTGGAGATACGCCTCGGCGAGGTCGAGCCGCCACAGCACCAGACCCGGCACGTCGATACCCCACTGGGTGACGAGTTCGCCGCACAGATGGAAGTCGTTGCGCGCGGTGTGCGACCAGCCCCGGGCGAGGTAGTAGTGGCCGCGCGCCTGGAGGTAGTGCAGTCCGAAGCGCGCCTCCAGGACGGCCGGCGACACCGGCTGCCGGACCACTCGGGCCGCTTCCCCGAGGTCCCCCATCTCGGTTGCCGCCCGCAGCAGTACGGACAGCGGTGAGCCGCTGCTCATCCCCCAGCGCTCCAGGGAGACATAGGTCAGGGCGCTGTGGGCGTGTTCCCGGGCCAGCAGCAGGTCGCCCTGGCGCAGTGCGATCTCGCCGCGGTTGCTGGACAGCACCGCCTGCCAGGTGGGTGCCCGGCGGGCCGTGGCCTGGCTCAGCAGGGAATCGCACCAGCGGGCCGCGAGCCGGCTGCGATCGGCGTAGACGAGGGTGGTCAGGACGGTGGTGAGAGGCTCCAGGGTGGAGTCGTTCAGCGGCAGGCCCTCCAGGAGTTGTTCGGCCTGGCTGGTGACCGCTTCACCGATGTCGTCGGACAGGGCGGTGGCCAGCACGTCGGCGGCCTGGCACTGCGGGTCGGCGGTCACCGCCGCGGCGGTGACCGACTGCACGCCGGCGACGAGCTTGAACCGCTGGGCCAGCCACGGGTAGGAGTGCGCCAGCCAGGTCCACAGGAACCTCATCTCGGCGACGCTCGCGGGATCGTCGGGGGCCGGCAGTTCGGCGAACTGTTCCAGGATCTCCTCGGCCTCGGTGACCGAACCGTGCCACAGCAGCAACCGCAGGAACGTCCCCGCGTCGCGTTGGGACAGTTGCCCCTGCCGCAGGATGGCGCCGAGCAGCGGAAACCGGCGGGAGGCCGTCGAGGGGTCGCTGCGCCATTCCAGAACGGTCAGCAGGGCAGTGATCGTCCCCCGCTTACGGGCGTCCGAGCAGGTTTCGCGGGCGAGTTCGAGGTACTGGATGGCGTCCTCGATCCGCTCGCTGAACAACGCCTCCGACGCGGTCTCGCGCAGCACCTCCACCGACCACTCCGGCAGCGGCGCCCCGGCGGCCATAAGGTGCCGGGAGACGGTCTCGCGGGGTGCCGCGTCCTGGTGCAGCACAACGGCCGCCCGGTTGTGCAGGTCGCGCCGCTCCTCCGGTGAGATCCGGCTGAGCACGGCCGGTTCCGCGGCGCGGTGCCGGAACCGCCAGCCGGAGAGCACTCCGGTGAGGTTGAGGATCTCGCCGCAGTACCGGACCGCTTCGCTGTCGACGCCGAGCAGGGCGGCGACCAGCTCCGGGGTGCTGGACCGGCCGAGCACCGCCGCCGCCGTCGCCACGTTCAGCGCCGGGGGTTCGAGGCGGTGCAGACAGGAGATGAGCGCCTCGCCGAACGCGTCGCCGCCGAACTGCCCCTCGGCGGCGGGCGTCGACAGCGGGGCGGCGTCGATGCGGTCGTCGGCCAGCGCCCGCACCAGCAGGGGATTGCCGCCGGTGGCATCGAGGAATTCCGGTGCCAGTGCACGGGCCTCCTCCGCACCCATTTTCTCGCCGAGCATTTTGGCGACGCCGTGCGCGGTCAGTGGAGTGAGCCGAAGTCGACGGCAGTGCGGCTGCCGGAAAAGATCGGCGTGGAAAAGCGAATGCTGCTGGTGGTGCGGCCCGGTCTGTTCGGTGAAAACCATGAGGACCCGGGCGAATTTGAGCCTCCTGGCCAGGAAGAGCAGTCCACGAACGGAACTCTCGTCGGCGTACTGCACATCGTCGACCAATACGACGACGGGGCGCTGGGACATTTCCCGGGCCAGCAGCATCCAGAGGGTATGGAATACCTGGAAGTATGCCTTCTCGGTTACTTCGGCCGGCTGGTCGGAGAAGACCGTGGTACACGCGTCCGAGTTCAGCAGGCGTTCCACCTGTGCTCGATGCTCCGGATCCTGGGCGATCGGCTGGAACAGCTGGGCCAGCACCTCGAAACGCAGCGCGCGCTCGGAACGGGAGGCCGTGGCGCTCATCACCAGCGCGCCCGCCTTGAGGGTCTTTTCCGCAAAGGAGTGCAGCAGTTCGGTTTTACCGGTGGCCACGGGTCCGCTCATGACCAGGACTCCGCCCCGGCCGCCCGCACACTCCTGAAACATCAATTCCAGTAATTCGATACCGCATTCACGTTCGACTAACGGCGACATAACTTCCCCCAAGCCAGAAGCACCGTCAACGGCCGAGACATTTTGCATCACTCACCAACGGGCGAGCAACAACAAAAAAATCTATCACTCGATTGTGTCGCCATTGATACAGCCAAGTGTGCGATAAATCACATCGGTTTTGTAAGCCATTGAACTACACATGCCTGCGCATCCGCATACGCCGGTGCACGCCGGTCGGCATCCGGACATGTTCCGGCGACACTCGCGCCCGGTACTTACATCGGTGTGCGTTCTTCCCCTTCAGTCTCAACCTCGGCCAAGGTAGATGCAAGCGTTGTACATCCAGGGAGCAGAAATGATCGTTGTGACCGGAGTGGCGGGTCAGCTGGCGCAGTTGACCGTCCAACACCTCGTCCAGCGAGTGTCCGCCACCGAAGTCGTGGGGACCTCCCGCACACCGGACAAGGCGGCGGAACTCCCGGTCACGGTACGCCCCGCCGACTTCGACGACCCCGACTCACTGGTGTCGGCGTTCGACGGCGCCGACACCTTGCTGGTCGTCAGCCTCCACCCGCTGCCGGAGCGCTCCCGGCTCCAGGCCAACGCCTTCGGCGCGGCGGCCAAGGCCGGGGTGGGGCATGTCGTCTACACCTCGTTCACCCGGGCCGGCGAGCCGGGCAACCCGGTGAGCGTCGTGCCCGACCACCGGCTGGCCGAGCAGGCGCTGCTCCAGTCCGGGCTGACGTTCACCGCGCTGCGCTTCAACATGTGGCCGGAGATGCTGCTCATGATGGACACCGCGCGCCGGGCGGTCGCCTCCGGGACGCTGCTCAGCAACTCCGGCGCCGGTGGCGTCGGTTACGTCACCAAGGACGACTGCGCCGCGGTCGCCGCCGCCGTCCTCGCGAACGGCACCAACAAGGGCGAACTCCTTGAGGTCTCCGGCCCGTCGGCCGTCACCGACGCCGAACTCGCCGCCGCCCTCACAGAAGTGACGGGTCGTCAGGTCAGCTACGAGGCGGCCTCCGACGAGGCGGTCGCCGCCGCCCTGCTCGCCGACGGCCTGCCGGAGCGGATGGCCCAGGCGCTGGCCGCCAACGGCGTCGCGCGCCGTGACGGCTGGTACGAGACGACGACCCACGCCGTCGAGCGGCTGACGGGACGCACGCCGACCGCGCTCACCGAATTCCTCACCACGCACCGGGCCGACCTGCTCGTCTCCTGATCTCGGCGGTTCGACTCCCTCCCCCCTTCTACGGAGTTGGATCCCCCCCGTGTCCGAAAACGCCGTCCTTCCCGCGGGCGAGGAGCCCGCGGGACGCCCCGCCCCCGAACTGCCCCTGTTCCCGATGGCCAGGAGCTGCCCCTTCGACCCCGCGGAGAAATACGCCAAACTGCGGATGCGCACGCCGGTCACCGAAGTGGGCACGCCCAGCGGCCAGGAGAACTGGCTGGTCACCAGTTACCGCCTGGTCAGACGGCTGCTGGTCGAACCGGGCCTCAGCTCCGACCGGACGAATCCGGGCTTCCCCATGCCGGTCGCCCTGCCGCCGGACATGAAACGGGAACTCGACCGGGTCAGCGAGGCCCTGCTCGGCCCGGACCCGCCGCGGCACACCGCCGCCCGCAAGACGCTCATCTCCGAGTTCACCGTCCGGCGGGCGCGCGCCATGCGGTCGCGGGTCCAGCGGATCGCCGACGACGCGATCGACACGATGGCGGCAGACCCGCGCCCGGTCGACCTCGTCGAGGCGCCGGCCCTGCCGGTGCCCTCGCTCGTGCTCTGCGAGGTGCTCGGGGTGCCGTACGCGGACCGGGCCCTGTTCCAGCGCCGGGCCAGAACGATCCTCGACCGGGCGAGCACCCCGGCCCGGCGCGGCACCGCCGCGGCGGAACCGCAGGACCACTTCAGCGAGTTGATCACGGCCAAGGAGGCCGACCCGGGCGACGACGTACTGGGCCGGTTGACCGTCAGGAACCGCGAGACCGGGGTGTTCGACCACGACGCCCTGGTCGGCGTGGCCATGCTGCTCCACCTCGCCGGGCACGAGACCACCGCCAACGTCGTCTCACTGGGTGTCGTGGGCCTGTTCGAACACCCGCAGCAGCCGGCCGCCCTCACCGCGGACCCGGGCCTCGCTCCGCAGGCCGTCGAGGAACTGCTGCACTGCTTCACGGTCCTGGACACCGTCTACCGGGTCGCCCTGCGGGACATCGAGGTCGACGGCACCCGTATCGGCCGCGGTGACGGGGTGATCCTGGCGCTCGGCTCGGCCAACCGGGACAACGCGGTGTTCGCGAACACCGACCGGCCGGACCTCCGGCGTCCCGACCGCGCCCATGTCTCCTTCGCCTACGGCGTCCACCAGTGCCTGGGGCAGAACCTGGCCCGGCTGGAACTGGAGGTCGTGCTGTCCACCCTGTCCACCCTGGTCACCCGGCTCCCCGGTCTGCGGCTCGCGGTGCCGGTGGGGGATCTGCCGTTCAAGGAGCACTCGGACGCGTACGGGATCTTCGAGGTCCCGGTGACATGGTGACGGCCGCGACCGAGGAGTCGTCCCTGTCCCCCGCACTGCTCACCGCCGACCCCGCCCGCTGTGTCGGGGCGGGACAGTGTGTCCTGACCGCGCCCCGGGTGTTCGACCAGGGGGACGACGGCCAGGTGATCGTGCTCGAACCGCGGCCCGCCGCCGACCTGGTGGCGACGGTGCGGGAAGCGGTGGACCGGTGTCCGGGCCGCGCCCTCGGCCTTGGACCGGGGGCGCTGTCGTCCGGCTCACCCACCGCACCGCATTCGTGACCGCCCGCCAACTCCCGAGGAGGGCACCTCTCTTGTCACAGGACGTCGAGAGCAGCCCGGACCGAACCGAACTCAACGCCTACTACCGGAAGTTGATCGCCGAGCTGTGGCACCCCGACGGGGTGACCCCGGCCGGTGTACGCGCGGCACCGGAACTGGTCGCGTCGCTGGACACGGTGGACCGCGCCCGGCGGCCCCATGTGGCCTTCGTCCTGGGCCTGTTGGCCGAGACCGCCCTGCCCGACGGCGCTCCCGGCCCGCTGCCCGCCGTACGGGCCGGACTCGACCGGTATCTTGCCCTCGCCGCGACGGCGGGGGACGACGAACCGCTGCTGTTCGCGCTGCTCTACCTGCTCGGCCACTTCCCCGCCGACCGGGATCGGATCCTACGGGCCCTGACCGGCCTGCCTTTACCACTCGACCTGGCCCGGCTCGACCGCAGTCTGCGCCTGCCCGATCCGGATGATCCGACCCTCGGCCGGGTCTGGCCGTCACCGGCGCTCTGGCAACTGGACGAGGCGGAGCGCGCGGTCGACCGGCAGTGGATCGGTGCGCTGCCCCCGGAGCGGTTCACCGCCCTGTGGGAGTACGACACCCGGTCCCTGCTGGCCTATTCGGGCGCCAAGGCGCTGTGGGCCGTCGAGCACGGCCCCCTCGTCGAACCCGCGCCGACGTACGGGGACGCGGCACTCTCGGCACGGAAGCCGACGGACGGCGGTGTGCCCGAACACCACCGCGCGGTGCTGCGCTGTCCCGGCTGCCGGAGCCCCCTCGTCTTCGCCGCCGACACCGCGGTCTGCGCCGGCTGCGGGTCGGCGCACCCGGTGGCGGACGGGATCGTGGACCTCAGCGCCGGGGTCGGGGACGACTCGGAGGCGGGCAAACGCAACGTCCCGCCCCGCTACGAGGCGGCACTGCGGCCGGCGTTCCTGCGGATCATGGGCGGCAACTGGAACGGTGCCGTCACCGTGGCGGACGAGGACCGCTACCTTCGGGAGCGGGTACGGCCGGTGGCCGGCCCGGTGCTCGACCTCGCGGCGGGCGCGGGCCGCTGGACCGGCACCCTGGCACGCGCGGTGGGCCCGGAGCGGGTCATCGCCGTCGACCTGTCGTCCTCGATGCTGGGCCGGCTCCACCAGGCGCTCCCGGACGTCCTGGCGGTGCGGGCGTCCGCGCACGGCCTGCCGTTCGCGGACGCGACGCTGGGGGCGGTCAACTGCTGGAACGCCCTCCAGGCGATCCCCGACCCGGCGAAGGCGATCAGCGAGGTGGGGCGCTGCCTGCGCCCGGGCGGCACGTTCACCCTGTTCACCTTCAGGCCGACCGCGGACCCGGTGGTCCACCACTTCCAGAACCGGGTCCATCCCGGCGTCTCGGTACCCGGCCTCGCGGCGGTCCGCGGCTGGCTGGAGAGCGCCGGTATGTCCGTACGCGAACAATCCTGTCCGGCGAGTTTCCTGTTCCTCACTGCCGTACGGGAGAAATGAGTTCCGGAGATTGTTCCGGGTTCCTTTCGAAAGGAACCCGGAATTCCGGTCGAACGGAATCCGGAATTCCGGAGGTAGGGGCAGGGTAGGGGTACTGCATCACGGGCTCCACCGATACCTTCTGCGATGCCCAATCCTTTGATCAGAGGAACTCAGCGTGAACAGAAGTCGGATCCGCGCCACGATCGCTGTCGGCGCGACCGCCGCGGCGGTTTCCCTTCCCGCCGCGGCAACCCCCGCTTTCGCATCGTCCGAGGGCGTGACGATTACGTACTCCTGCACCGAGCCGCCTTATCCCGCTGGTGAAGCGGATTTCACGGTTTTCGTCAAGGCACCCAAGAAGGTGTTCGAGGGCCGGACCATCAAGCTGAAGGCCGCGATCGAGTCGGTCGACCCGACGAAGGTGGACGTGCCCGCGGGCGGAGTCGTCGGCACCCTGGCCATCGGCGTCGGCGGCCCCGTCACCACCAGCGTGACGGCGACCGGGCTGACCAACGAGGACGCGGTCCCGATCGGCGAGCAGGTGCTCCAGGACGGCGGCACGGCCTCCCTGACCGCCTCGGCCCCCGGGGTCTACACCTTCACTCCCGGCGAGATCGTCATCACGACGTGGATGGACACGACGCTCGACTGCCTGCCCGAGTCCGAGGCGGTCGTCGCGACGACGACGGTGCTTCCGCACTGACGGGCGCCGACCGCGCCGGCAGACATACGGTGAAGGGCCGGCCGACGGGAGGTTCCCCGTCGGCCGGCCCTTCGCCGAACCCGGCGCAACGGCATCGGCTCAGTCGCGTTCCAGGACCACCAGCAGACAGCCCAGTTCCTGCGCGTTCTCCAGCATGCCCGGCAGGTCGGGCACGGCTCCCGCGTGCCCGGCGTCGATCTGCTCCACGATCTGGTCCGGGACGAGGACGGGCTGTTCGGTCCGCATCTGCTGGGCGATCATCCGCAGCGTCCGCCACAGGACCTGCTCGCTGATGTCGGTGGCCTCGACCAGCCGCAGCCCGGTCGCCTCGGCGAGGGCCGGGTAGTCGTCCCGGCCGATCAGCGGGCTCATCATCCACGCCTGAGCCAGGAAGTGCATCAGCGAGGGCTGCCCCTCGGGCGCGGGGATCCGGTCGTACACGTCGGTCAGTACGATCCGGCCGCCGGGCCGGATCACCCGGGCGATCTCCCTGAGCGCGGTCTCGCGGTCCATGTGGATGATGGACTCCAGGGCGTACGCCGAGTCGAACGAGCCGTCCGGGAACGGCATGTGCATCGCGTCCGCGAGTTCGAACCGCACCTGCCCGGTCAGGCCCTCCGCCTCGGCCGACTTCGTCGCCCGCTCGACCTGCTTGCCGCTGACGGTGATGCCCACGACCTCGGCGCCGGTGCGGCTCGCCACCCGCAGCGCCGGGGTGCCTATGCCGCAGCCGACGTCTATCAGCCGCTTGCCCGCGGCGGCACCGACCCGCCCACTCACCAGATCGGTGAGCCTGTCCGCGGCCTCCGCGACGGGGGTCTGGTCGTCCTCGTCCTCCCAGTATCCGAAATGCAACACGTCCATTGTGTCGAACTGGTCGTACATGGCCCCCACTTCTACAGGGTTGGGACCGCTCGTCTCAGCCATGGCCATATAACTCGTCCTTTCCGCCTCTGCCCGGTATCGTCTCGGCTCCGGCCGGTGCACGTAAGAAGGCACATCGGTGCCCCTAACGAACATCGGTGTTGCCTGCCCGGCCGGTCGACGGAACCGTGCGCGGGAAAATGGCGGGTCAATGAGCCGCCCGCCAATTCCGGGCCGCGGCGGCGATCACGGGGAGCCGTAACGGCGAGTGATATCGCCGTTCGAATTCGGGGGCGTCGCAGAGCCCCCGGGTACGGCAGCCCGGGCGGGCACTCTCGCCGCCGTGCCCGCGCCCCGGCCGCCTCGGCTCAGCCCAGCGCGTCCATCAGGGCGGTGACGTAGGCATCCAGCCGTTCCTCGACGGCTCGCGTCGTCCGTTCCGCCCTTCCTGCCTCCCGCCAGGTCCGCACCGCCGACCGCACGTCTTCGGAGAACGCCAGTGCGGCCCGGACCTGCCAGTACAGCCGCTCGTTCGCGGTCGCCGCCAGCACCCCGCCGGCCTCCTCGTACGCCTCGACGAACCGCGGGCCCCAGGAGGCTGCCGCCCAGTCGACGACGCCGGTGATCCGGGCACCTGCCGGGCCGGGGGACGGCACGTTGCCGGGGTGGAAGTCCCGGAACCACTACGGTGTCGGCCGGCGTCAACGCCTCGTATTTCCGGGGCTGTTGGGTGGGCCGCACCGCGTGGATCGCCACGAGTTGGCGCGCCGGCAGAGGGACACGCTCCGCCAGTCCCACGTCGTCCAGGACCGTCCGGCCCGCCAGACGCGTCATCAGGAGCGACGGATACGCGCACTGCGCGGCGGCCGGATCGACAGCGACCAGCCCGGGAGCCGCCGCATTTCGGCGGTGCTGCCGCCGTGCAGCACCTCGGTTCCGACGATCCGTTCACCGACCTCCAGGTACCGGCACACCCAGGCCAGGGTCAACGGCCGCACGGCCACCGTCTCGTCGTGGTTGCTCACCGCGCCACCCCACCATCCGGACGACGGCCCGCGCACAGGACTTTCGCCGGAAGCCACGGCTGCGTCGTGGCCCGGCGGTCAACAGGCCCGGACCCCATGCCTGTTGAAGTGGTCGCGGACGCCCTCGATCCGGGCGAGGTCGGGCACCGGGCTGTCGCGCAGCGGGAAGGGGATTCCCAGGGCTTCGTACTTCGCGGCACCGAGTTTGTGGAAGGGCAGCACATCGACCCGTTCGACCGCGCCGAGTCCCGCCACGAAACGGGCGAGGGCGTCCACCGAGTCCGGATCGTCGGTCCAGCCGGGGACCAGTACGTAGCGAATCCGCATCGGGACGCCGAGGCGGTCGAGGCGGGTGGCGAAATTGAGGGTGGGGGCGAGTTCGCCGCCGGTCAGCTTGCGGTAGGTGGTGATGTCGAAGGACTTGATGTCCAGGAGCACCAGGTCGGTGTCGGCGAGGAGTTCGTCGGTGGCGCGGGCGCCGAGGAAACCGGAGGTGTCGAGCGCGGTGTGCAGGCCCAACTCCTTGCAGCGGCGCAGGATCCCGGCGGTGAAGGCGGGCTGGAGCAGTGGCTCGCCGCCGGTCACGGTCACCCCTCCCCCGGCCACCGTGACGAAGTCCCGGTACTTCTCGATCTCCGTCATCACGTCGTCGACGGTGGCCTCCCGTCCGTCGCGCATGTGCCAGGTGTCGGGGTTGGCGCAGTACAGGCAGCGCAGCGGGCAGCCGCTGACGAAGAGGACGAACCGGGTGCCGGGACCGTCCACTCCGGTGGACAGGTCCCAGGAGTGGATGCGGCCGGTCGTCGTCATCGCGCTCACAGCGATCCGTGGAAGGTGCGGCTGATCACGTCGAGCTGCTGCTCGCGGGTCAGGCGGACGAAGTTGACGGCGTAGCCGGAGACCCTGATGGTCAACTCCGGGTATTTCTCCGGGTGTTCCATCGCATCCTCCAGGGTGGACCGGTCCAGGACGTTGACGTTCATGTGGAAGCCGCCGGCGGCCGTGTAGGCGTCGAGGATGCCGACCAGGTGGCCGGCGCGTTCGTCGGGCGCGTGTCCCAGCCCCTCGGGGGTGATCGTCGTCGTCAGCGAGATGCCGTCGCGGGCCTGCTCGTACGGGAGTTTGGCGACCGAGAGCGCACTGGCCGCCACCCCGTGCCGGTCGCGGCCGTTCATCGGGTTGGCACCGGGGGCGAAGGGCTGTCCGGCGCGGCGGCCGTCGGGGGTGTTGCCGGTGTGCTTGCCGTAGACGACGTTGGAGGTGATCGTCAGCACGGACTGGGTGTGCTCGGCGTCCCGGTAGGCGGGGTGCCTGCGCACCTTGGCCATGAACGACTCGACCAGGCCGACGGCGATGCTGTCGGCGCGGTCGTCGTTGTTGCCGTACGCGGGGAAGTCGCCCTCGGTGCGGAAGTCGACGGCAAGCCCAGTGGCGTCCCGGAACACCTTCACCCGCGCGTACTTGACGGCGGAAAGGCTGTCCGCGGCGACCGAGAGACCCGCGATGCCGCAGGCCATGAAGCGGTGCACCGGGTGGTCGTGCAGGGCCATCTCCAGGCGTTCGTAGGCGTACTTGTCGTGCATGTAGTGGATGACGTTCAGCGCGTCGACGTACGTCTGCGCCAGCCAGTCCAGGACCTGGTCGTACGCCGCCGACAGTTCCTCGTGGTCCAGGTACTCCCCGGTCAACCGGGGTGCCGCGGGAGCGACTTGTTCGCCGGTCATCTCGTCCCGGCCACCGTTGACCGCGTAGAGCAGGGCCTTGGCCAGGTTGACCCGTGCCCCGAAGAACTGCATCTGCCTGCCCACCGCCATCGCCGACACGCAGCAGGCAATCGCGGTGTCGTCCCCGGTGTGCGGGCGCAGCAGGTCGTCGGACTCGTACTGGACGGCGCTGGTGTCGATGGAGACCTGGGCGCAGAACTCCTTGAAACCGGACGGCAGTCGGGACGACCACAGGACGGTCAGGTTGGGTTCGGGGGCGGGGCCGAGGTTGTACAGGGTCTGCAGGAAGCGGAAGGAGGTGCGGGTGACCAGGGTCCGGCCGTCGGCGCCCATGCCGCCGATGGACTCCGTCACCCAGGTCGGGTCGCCGGAGAACAGCGCGTCGTACTCGGGGGTGCGCAGGAACCGTACGATCCGCAGCTTGATCACGAAGTCGTCGATCAGCTCCTGGGCCCGGGACTCGTCCAACACGCCTTCGTTCAGGTCGCGTTGGAGGTAGACGTCGAGGAAGGTGGAGGTACGGCCGAGCGACATCGCGGCGCCGTTCTGCTCCTTCACCGCCGCGAGGTAGCCGAGGTAGAGCCACTGCACGGCCTCCCGGGCGGTGGCGGCGGGGCGGGTGACGTCGCAGCCGTAGGTGGCCGCCATCCGGGCCAGTTCGTCCAACGCCCGTATCTGTTCGGCGAGTTCCTCGCGGTCACGGATGACGTCGGCCGTGGCGGCGAGGTCGGCGAGCAGGGCGCGTTCGGCGCGCTTGGCCTCGGCCAGCCGGGCGGTGCCGTAGAGCGCGACGCGGCGGTAGTCGCCGATGATCCGGCCGCGGCCGTACGCGTCCGGCAGGCCGGTGATGATCCCGGCCCTGCGGGCCGCCCGCATCTCGGGGGTGTAGGCGTCGAAGACGCCGTCGTTGTGGGTCTTGCGGTAGGTGCCGAAGACCCGGGTGACGAAGGGGTCGGGCTCGTAGCCGTACGCCCTCAGACCGTTCTCGACCATTCTCAGGCCGCCGTTCGGCATGATCGCCCGCTTCAACGGGGCGTCGGTCTGCAGTCCGACGATCAACTCCCGCTCACGGTCGATGTAACCGGGCGCGTGCGAGGTGATCGTCGACGGGGTCGCGGTGTCGACGTCCAGGACGCCCTTGCGTCTTTCCTCCGGGAGCAGGGCACTGACCTTCTCCCACACGGCTCGCGTGCGATCGGTGGCGCCGGTCAGGAAGGACGCGTCGCCGTCGTACGGGGTGTAGTTGGCCTGGATGAAGTCGCGTACGTCGACGTGCTCGCGCCAGGGCGTGCCGGCGAAGCCGCGCCACGCCTCGGACGCGTGCGTTCCGGCTGTCACGGTCGCTGTCATCGCAGGTTCTCTCCCTTGCTCCGCTCTCGGGTTCCTCTCTGCCGATGTTCGTGCGGTGGCTCGCCGCGGGGCAGGGCCGGTCAGGGGCTCGGTCCTGCCCCTCCGGCCCCCCGGCAGGGCCGAACGGCCCTTTCTGCCACAGGGCAACGGGCTTCCGCCGAGGGCGGGCCGCCGGGCGGGCGGTCCCGGTGCCGGGTCGGCTCAGCGGGAAGTGCGCGGAGCGCGCAGGCCGAGGATGCGGCGGCCGGTGTCGACCAGGTGCTTGCGTGCCGTGTCGTCGTCCAGGTCGCCGGCCGGTTCGCGGCCCGCGGTGATGGCGATGCCCGCCAGGGCCACCGCCGCGCTGATCCGGCCGGCCGGATCGGGGGCCGAGGCGGCCAGCAGGGTGAGCGGGCGCCCGACCAACTGGTCGTAGTGTCCCTGGGTCCGGAAGAGGTGGATCATCGCCTGGTCGGTGGCCAGCATCGCCGTCAACTTGCGGTGGCGCAGTGCCAGGTCGACGAACTCGGTGAGCATGCGCTCGGCCCTGGAGTTGGGGGTGCGCTGGGCCGTGGCCGCCTCGATGGCCGCCCGCATCTCCGTCAGCGCCGGTTCGGCCAGGGCGCTGAGCAGGTCCTCCCGGGTGTGGAAGTGGTGGTACACGGCCGCCTTGGTGAGGCCCGTCTCGTCGGCGATCATCTGCAGCGACGTACCGGCGAAGCTGTGCTCGGCGAACAGCC
The DNA here is from genome assembly GCA_001298575.1 of Actinobacteria bacterium OK074. Taxonomy (GTDB): domain Bacteria; phylum Actinomycetota; class Actinomycetes; order Streptomycetales; family Streptomycetaceae; genus Streptomyces. The sequence goes on along the minus strand of LJCV01000055.1, from coordinate 223,848 downwards.
GGAGCGCGGCGCCGAGGATCCGGTCCCGGGTGCCTTCCCCGCTGCCGGTGTCCGCCCGTGCGGCGGTGCCTGACGGTGCGGCGACCACGTTCCCTCCCGAAAGTGCGAGCCGGTGCGGTGGCTCCGCCCCTGCCTACTCAACCGTAGTTCGGCGGTCGGCGCGGCCACAACGGACTGGTCGGCACGTTCCCGCCCTGCCGGTCGGCAGGCTCTGTACCGTACGGTCGACATGTTTGCAATCAGCCGACCGGCACCTTGTGTACCTGACGGTCGGATAGTTTCCGCCTTGCCGGACGGCTAGCTTCGGCGCATCCCTGATCGGGATCGCACCGAGGGCTGGAGACGTCATGGCAACCTTCCTCTACAAGATCGGCCGGTTCTCCTACCGGCGGCGATGGGTCGTGCTCGGCCTCTGGGTCGTACTGATGGCGCTGGCCGGCGCCGGCGCCGCGACCCTGTCCGGCAAGATGTCCAACTCCTTCGAGATACCCGGCACCGAGTCGCAGCAGGCGATCAGCCGGCTCACCGAGCGATTCCCGGACGCACATGTCGGCGGGGCCACCGCGCAGGTGGTGTTCGTCGCGCCGAGCGGGTCGACGCTGACGGCTGTGGTCGACCGGGCGGCGGTCGAGCGGACGGTCACCGGGCTCAGGGGTGCGCCGAAGGTGGTCTCGGTCACCGACCCGTACGCGACCAAAACCCTGTCCGCCGACGGCCGTTACGCCCTGGTCCAGGTCGGCTACGCGGTGCCCAGCGGCGATGTGACCGGCGCCGACCGGAAGGCACTGCTGAGCGCGCTGGACCCCGGGCGGGCGGCCGGGCTGACCGTGGAGGCCGGCGGGACCGCCCTGGGAGTCCAGGCGGAACAGGGCACGGCCCAGCTGGCCGGGCTCGTGGTCGCCGCACTGGTGCTGGTGATCACCTTCGGGTCGCTGCTCGCGGCCGGACTGCCGCTGCTCACCGCCCTGGTCGGGGTCGGCGCGGGGCTGTCGGCCGTCGCCATCGCCTCGGGCGTCGTCGACGTCAACGCGAACAGCACGGTGCTGGCGCTGATGCTGGGGCTCGCGGTGGGCATCGACTACGCGCTGTTCATCGTCTCCCGGTTCCGGCAGGAGACCCGGGAATACGGTACGGGCCCGGAGGCGGCCGGGCGGGCCGTGGGCACCGCCGGTTCCGCGGTCGTGTTCGCGGGGCTGACCGTCGTCATCGCGCTGGCGGGGCTCTCCGTCGTGGGCATCCCGGTGCTGCGCTCGATGGGGCTGGCCGCGGCGGCGACCGTCGCGCTGGCGGTGCTGGTCGCGGTGACCCTGCTGCCCGCCCTGCTCGGCTTCGCCGGACGCCGGGTGGCCCGGGGCCGGGCCGGTCTCCTCCGACGGCGGCCCGCCACCGGTCGCGCCACAGTTCCCCTGGGCGAGCGGTGGGCCCGGTTCGTGACGCGGTTCCGGATCCCCGTGCTGGTCGTCGCGCTGGGCGGGCTGCTCACCGTGGCGCTGCCGCTGTCGCAACTGCGCCTGGCCCTGCCCGACGACGGCACCTACCCGGCCGCCAGCACCCAGCACAAGGCGTACGACCTCGTCCGGAAGGGCTTCGGGCCGGGGTTCAACGGTCCCCTCACCGTGGTCGTCGGCACGGACGGCGACGCACGATCCGGGGCCGCGCGGGTGGCCACCGCGATCGGGGGCCTGCCCGACGTGGTCGCGGTCGGCGCCGCCGTGCTCAGCGCCGACGGGTCGACCGCCCTGCTGACCGTGATCCCCAGGAGCGGACCCACCGACCGGGCCACCACGGATCTGGTCAACGCGATCCGGGGCAAGGAGGCGGCGCTGCGCCGGTCGACGGGCACCGACGTCGCGGTCACCGGCACCACCGCGCTGAACATCGACGTGTCCAAGAAGATCGGCGACGCCCTCCTGCCGTACCTGGCCATCATCGTCGGGCTCGCCGTGCTGCTGCTCATGCTGGCGTTCCGCTCGGTGCTCATACCGCTGAAGGCCACCCTGGGCTTCCTGCTCAGCATCGGCGCCACCTTCGGTGCCGTGGTCGCGGTCTTCCAGTGGGGCTGGCTGGGGGCCCTGTTGGGCGTCCACGAGACCGGCCCCATCGTGAACCTGCTGCCCATCCTGCTGGTGGGAATCCTGTTCGGCCTGGCCATGGACTACCAGGTCTTCCTGGTCAGCCGGATGCGCGAGGCCCACGTGCGCGGCGCGGCGCCGCGGCAGGCCGTCGTCGCCGGTTTCCGGGCGAGCGCACGCGTGGTCACCGCCGCCGCGATCATCATGGCCGCCGTGTTCAGCGGCTTCATCCTCTCGGACCAGGTCCTGGTCAAGTCGATCGGCTTCGCGCTCGCGTTCGGCGTCCTGGTGGACGCGTTCGTGGTCCGTATGACCATCGTGCCGGCCGTGCTGTCCCTGCTCGGCCCGGCCGCCTGGTGGCTGCCGCGCCCGCTGGAGCGGATCCTGCCCGACGTCGACATCGAGGGCCGGCACCTCGCGGCTCACCCCGCCCCGGTGGTAACCGGACCCGTCCGCGGCGAGCCCGGACTCCGCGGGGACCGGACGGCCGGGACCGACGACCGTGCCGGACGGAAGGTCTGACGGACCGGTCCGCCGTTCCCGACCCGCCCTCCGCACTCCCCGACCCGCGCTCCGCAGTTCCCGACCCGCCCTCCGCGGTTCCCGACCCGCCCTCCACGGTTCCCGACTCGGCCTCCGTACGCCGGAGTCGGCCTCCGTACACGGGAGTCGGCCGGTGCCGTTCGGCCCCCGTAGGTAGGGCCGGTCGCCCGATGCCGGACCGTACCCGGCTCCAGCACCGTGGACCCGAAAGATCGATCCCGTTCCGGCCGCGGATTCCGAGGAACGCCGGACCCTACCTGTGGGATGGAAGAGATGGCTCCCTTCAGAGACTCCGAGGGATCACCCGCCGGGGCGGCGCCCGCCAACGGTGTCGCCCCGCCCAGGACGGCCATCGCGCGAACGGCGCTCAAGTGGCTCGTTCCGGTGCTGACCGGGCTGGTCGTCTACTTGTCGCCGCAGCCCGACGGGATCAAGTCCGGCGGATGGGCGGTCCTGGCGATCTTCACCGGCACCGTGCTCGGCCTGATCCTGCAACCGCTGCCGCTGGGCGCGGTCGCCCTGGTCGGCCTGACGGTCACGATGATCACCGGGACGCTGGAGCCGGACGTCGCGCTCGGCGGTTTCTCCGAGCCGACGATCTGGCTGATCGTGGCCGCGTTCTTCATCTCCCTGGGCTTCACCAAGACAGGTCTCGGCCGTCGTATCGCGCTGCTGTTCGTGCGGGCCCTGGGCCGCAGCAGCCTGGGGCTGGCGTACGGCATCACCCTGACCGACCTCGTGCTGGCTCCGGCCACGCCCAGCAACACCGCCCGCTCCGGCGGTGTCATCCACCCGGTCATCCGCTCGCTCAGCACGAACGCGGGCTCGCACCCCGGGGACGAGAGCCGCCGGGCGCTGGGCGCGTACCTCACCGTGACCGCCATGCAGATCAACACGGTCACCAGTGCCATGTTCCTGACCTCCATGGCGGCCAATCCCCTGGTGCAGAAGCTCGCCGCAGACCACGGCATCCGCCTGACCTGGACCTCCTGGGCGCTGGCGGCGATCGTGCCCGGTCTGGTCGCCCTGCTGGTGCTCCCCGCGCTGCTGTACCGCGTGTTCCCGCCGACTCTCCGCGCCACTCCGGAGGCTCCGGGCCAGGCGCGGGCGCAGCTCGCGGAGCTGGGCCGGATGTCCCGTCAGGAGTGGACCATGGGCGCGGTCTTCGTCCTGCTGCTCCTGCTGTGGTCGGTGGGCGGCCAGGTCTGGGACCTGTCGGCCACCGTGTCCGCCTTCACCGGCGTCGCCCTGCTGCTCGTCACCGGCGTGCTGACCTGGGGCGACCTGGTCGCGGAGAAGTCGGCCTGGACCACGCTGGTGTGGTTCTCGGTCCTGGTCATGATGGCCGGTCAGCTCCAGGAACTCGGGGTGATCGGCTGGTTCAGCGGCACGATCACCGACGCCACCGACGGGGTGGGCTGGCAGACCGCGTTCGTGATCCTGACGCTGGTCTACCTCTTCTCCCACTACCTGTTCGCCTCCAACACCGCGCACGTGGCCGCGATGTACGCCGCTTTCCTCTCGGCCGCCGTCGCCACCGGCGCACCGCCGGTGATGGCCGCCCTGGTGCTCGGCTTCATCAGCTCCCTGTACGGCGGCCTGACCCACTACGCCTCCGGCCCGGCCCCCGTCCTCTTCGGCGGCGGTTACGTCACCCTCGCCGAGTGGTGGCGCACCGGGCTGATCGCGGCCGGCGCCAACATCGTCATCTGGATGGGCGTGGGCGCCCTGTGGCTGAAGGTCCTCGGCCACTGGTGAGCCCGCGCGACCGTCCCGCGAACGGACCGATTTCCGCGCCCGCCACTCCCCCACTCCCCTGCACCCCCATGCGCGGGCGTCCGGGGCGGGAGGCCCGACGAGCCGACGTCCACGTACGGCCGGCAGCGGCGGCACGCCGGTTGACCGAGGCGCGGGAACGGGCCTTCTGGGCCGCCGAGCCGGCCGGTGCCGACGAGGTCGTGGACATCGTCGTACCCCGTGCGTCCCTGCCCCGGCTGCTCGCCGGGGCTGACGTGATCGCCCGGGACAGCGCGTCGATCGTCACCGGCTGCGGGCACGCGAGGGACGGCAACGTGCATCTCGCGGTCTTCCAGCCGGACGCGAAGCTGCGGGACGAGGTCCTACGGCGGCTGTTCCGGGCGGGAGCGGACCCCGGCGGGGCCGTCAGCGGCGAGCACGGCACCGGTACGGCGAAGAAGCGGTACTTCCTGGAGCCGGAAGACCCGGCCAAGGTAGAGCTGATGCGCGGGATCAAGCGAGCCTTCGACCCCGACGGGATCCCCGATCCCGGTGTCCTCTTCGACTCGATCCCGGTGTCCTCTTCGACTGAACCGCAACCCGCTCGACCGAGCCTCCGAAAGGCGGAATCACCGTGAACGGTGCCCATGCCGTGGCCAGCACCCTCCTGGACTCCGGAGTGGAGGTGTGCTTCGCCAACCCCGGCACCTCCGAACTGCACTTCGTCGCCGCGCTGGACGACGTGCCCACCCTGCGGGCCGTGCCCTGTCTGTTCGAAGGCGTCGCCACCGGCGCGGCCGACGGCTACGGCCGGATGGCCGGCCGCCCCGCCGCCACCCTCCTGCATCTCGGTCCCGGACTCGGCAACGGCCTGGCCAACCTCCACAACCCCCGCCGCGCCGCCACCCCGGTGGTGAACCTGGTCGGCGACCACGCGACCTTCCACAAGAAGTACGACGCGCCGCTGGAGTCGGACGTCGACGCGCTGGCCCGTACCGTCTCCGGCTGGGTGCGCCGCTGCGAGGACCCCGCCACGGTCGGCGGTGACGTGGCGGCGGCGGTGGCCGCCGCGAGCGGTGCCCCCGGGCAGGTGGCCACGGTGATCCTGCCCGCCGACGTGTCCTGGTCGGACGGCGCCCGGCCCGCGCCGCCGGTCGCGTTCCGCGCCCCCGCCGCCGTGTCCGGGCAGACCGTCGCCACGGTGGCCGCGGCCCTGCGCACCGGCGAGCCCGCCGCGCTCCTCCTCGGCGGCGCGGCCACCCGCGAACCGGCGCTGCGCGCGGCGGCCCGGATCGCCGCCGCCACCGGTGCCCGCCTCCTGTGCGAGACCTTCCCGGCCCGTCTGGAACGCGGCGCGGGCCTGCCCGTCGTGGAGCGGCTCGGCTACCTCGCCGAGGGCGCGATGGCCCAACTCGACGGCGTACGGCACCTGGTGCTGGTCGGCGCCCGCACCCCCGTGGCGTTCTTCGCCCACCCCGGCCTGCCCGGTCCGCTGGCGCCGGACGACTGCCGGATCCACACTCTCGCCACGGCGGCCGACGACATCCCCGCGGCTCTGGGCGAGTTGGCGGACACCGTCGCCGCGGACACACCCGCGGTGCTCCGGGCAGCCGGACGGCCGACGCCGCCGACCGGTGCGCTCACCGCCGAGTCCGCCGCGGCTGCCGTCGGGGCGCTGCTGCCGGAGGGGGCGATCGTGGTGGACGAGGCCAACACCTCCGGGCTCTGGCTTCCCGGGGCCACCGCGGGCGCGCCGCGCCACGACTGGCTCGCCCTCACCGGGGGCGCCATCGGCCAGGGCCTGCCGCTCGCCGCCGGGGCCGCGCTCGCGTGTCCGGACCGGCCGGTGCTGTGCCTGGAGGCCGACGGCAGCGCCATGTACACCGTCTCGGCGCTGTGGACCCATGCCCGCGAAGGGCTCGACATCACCACCGTGATCTTCGCCAACGGCTCGTACGCCGTGCTCACCATGGAGTCCCAGCGCCTCGGTTCGCCCGCGGCCGGTCCCGCACGCCACGACCTGCTCGACCTGACCCGGCCCGGCCTCGACTTCGTCGCCCTCGCCCGGGGCATGGGCGTACCGGCGTCGCGGGCCACCACCGCCGAGGAGTTCACGGCCCAGTTGCGCCGTGCCTTCGACGAACCGGGGCCGCATCTCGTCGAGGCCGTCGTACCGGCGCTGTTCTGAGACACCGGCGCCGTTCTGGAACAAGGGAAGCGGGCGCGGGTTCCGTTCACGGAACCCGCGCCCGCCCGCCTGCGTGCCTACCTGCTGTCGCTGCCCCCGGTCGTGTCCATGAGCGCCGCCCGTCCGGCCTCCAACCGGGCCGCCGGGATGCGGAACGGCGAGCAGGAGACGTAGTCGAGCCCCACCCGGTGGAAGAAGTGGATGGACTCCGGGTCGCCGCCGTGTTCGCCGCAGACCCCGGTCTCCAGGCGGGAGTTGACGGCTCGGCCCGCCTCGACGGCGATCTCCACCAGCCGGCCCACGCCCTCCTGGTCGATCGTCTCGAACGGCGACACGGTGAAGATGCCCTTCTCCAGGTACAGCGGGAAGAAGGACGCCTCGGCGTCGTCGCGGGACAGGCCCCAGGTGGTCTGGGTCAGGTCGTTGGTGCCGAAGGAGAAGAAGTCGGCGGCCTCGGCGATGCGACCGGCGGTGAGCGCGGCGCGCGGCAGTTCGATCATCGTGCCGATCGGGCAGTCGAGGGCCGTGCCGGTCTCCGCCTGGACCTCGGCGAGGACCGCTTCCGCCTCGGTGCGGGCGAGACGCAGTTCCTCGACCGTGTCGACGAGCGGGATCATGATCTCGGCGCGCGGCCTGCCGCCGGCCCGCAGTCGGGCGACCACGGCCTCGGCCATCGCCCGTACCTGCATGGCCATCAGCCCGGGCACGGCCAGGCCGAGCCGGACACCGCGCAGTCCGAGCATCGGGTTCTGCTCGTGCATGCGCTCGACGGCGGCGAGGAGTTCGCGGTCGTGCGGGTCGGGGTGCTCGGTGCGGGCCAGGCGTACGGCCAACTCCGTGCGGTCCGGCAGGAATTCGTGCAGCGGCGGGTCGATGAGCCGGATGGTCACCGGCAGTCCGTCCATCGCCGTCAGGATGCCGGTGAAGTCCTCGCGTTGCAGGGGCAGCAGGGCGGCGAGGGCCTTCTGGCGGGCGCTGTCGTCGCGGGCCAGGATCATCGCCTCGACCAGCGCCCTGCGTTCGCCGAGGAACATGTGCTCGGTGCGGCACAGGCCGATGCCCTGAGCGCCCAGCTCGCGGGCTCGTACGGCGTCCTCCGGAGTGTCGGCGTTGGCCCGGACTTCCAGGCGGCGTACGGAGTCGGCGTGGGCGAGGGCCCCTAGGACCGCCTCCGTCAGCGGCCCGTTCGCGGTGCCGGTCTCCAGGGCTCGGCCGACGTCCGACGCGGTCAGCGGGAGTGCGCCGAGGTGGACGGTGCCCGCGGTGCCGTCGACGGAGACGGTGTCGCCCTCGCGCACCAACACGCCCGATTCCGTGGTGAACTGGCGTGCCGCCGGGTCGACGGTGAGGGCTTCGGCGCCGCAGACGCAGACCTTGCCCATGCCGCGTGCGACGACGGCGGCGTGGCTGGTCTTGCCGCCCCGGCTGGTGAGGACCGCCTCCGCGGCGATCATGCCGGGCAGGTCGTCCGGGGTGGTCTCGCGGCGGACGAGGACGGTGTGTTCGCCGGCCGCGGCGCGCCGTACGGCCTCGGCGGAGTCGAAGACCACGACGCCGACGGCCGCGCCGGGCGAGGCGGCGACGCCCTGTGCGAGGGGCACGTCGGCCGGGGTGGTGTCGAAGCGGGGGAACATCAGGCGGGTCAGTTCGGCGCCGTCGACGCGGATCAGGGACTCGTCCGCGGTGATCGTGTCCTCCTCGCGCAGGTCGTGGGCGATGCGGAAGGCGGCCTCGGCGGTGCGCTTGCCGACGCGGGTCTGGAGGATCCACAGTTTGCCGCGCTCGACGGTGAACTCGACGTCGCACAGGTCGCGGTAGTGACGCTCCAACGTGCGCAGGTGATCGGCGAGTTGGACGTACGCGCGCGGGTTGAGCTTCTTCAGCTCGCTCAGGGGCAGCGCGTCGCGGACGCCCGCGACGACGTCCTCGCCCTGCGCGTCGGGCAGGTAGTCGCCGTACATGCCGCGTTCGCCGGTGGCCGGGTCGCGGGTGAAGGTGACGCCGGTGCCGCTGCTTTCGAATGTCACAGTGGCGCCGAGGTTGCCGAAGACCATCGCCTGGACGTTGACGGCGGTGCCGAGGGACTCGGAGATGTGTTCGCGGCGGCGGTAGATGTGGGCGCGTTCGCCGTTCCAGGAGTCGAAGACCGCCCGGATGGCGCGGGCCAGCTGCTCGGCGGGGTCCTGCGGGAAGTCCTCGCCGGTCTCCTTGCGGATGATGGCCTTGAATTCCTCGGTGATCAGGGCGAGTTCGGCGGTGTCGAGGTCGTGGTCGCCGGTCACCGCGCGCCGCGCCTTGTGCTCGGCGATGGCCTGTTCGAACAGGTCGCCGTCCACGCCCATCACGGTGTGGCCGAACATCTGGACGAGCCGCCGGTAGGAGTCCCAGGCGAACCGCTCCTGCCCGGACGCCTTGGCGAGGCCGGTGACGGAGCGGTCGTTGAGGCCGATGTCGAGGATGGTCTCCATCATCCCGGGCATCGAGAAGCGGGCGCCCGAGCGCACGGACACCAGCAGCGGATCGTCGGGCGCGCCGAGGGTGCGGCCCATGGCCCGCTCCAGTGCGGCCAGCGCGCGGGCCGCCTCGACGGCCAGTTCGGGCGGCTCCTCGCCCGTCTCCAGATAGACCTTGCACGCCTCGGTGGTGACGGTGAAGCCGGGTGGCACGGGCAGCCCGAGCCGGGTCATCTCGGCCAGTCCCGCTCCCTTGCCGCCGAGCAGGTCGGCCATCTCCCGGCTGCCTTCGGCGAATTCGTACACGTACGTGGTCGGTGCGGTCATCGGAGATCGGGCCTCTCAGAGGTGGGGGACGACGGCGACGGGGCAGCCGACGTAATGGATGGCGGCGTGCGCGACGGGTCCGATGCGCGGACCCACGGTCCGGTCGGTGAGGTGCCGGCCGACGACGAGCAGGCCCGCCCCGGAGGAGGCGCGCAGCAGCGCGGACTGGGCCCGGCCCTCGGCCACCGTCTCGACGACGTCGACGCCGGGGTACTTCTCGCGCCACACCTGGAGGACGGCGGTCAGGAAGCCCTGCCACTCCTCGGCCCGCTGCGGGCCGTTCAGCAGGGCGATCTCGCCGGGGCCGAGGCCGATCGGGGCGGGCGGCTGCCAGGCGTGGACGACGTGGAGGCGTGCCTCGCGCGTGCGGGCCGCCTCGAAGGCGAACTCCATCACCTCGTCGCACGGGTCGCCGAGGTCGACGCCCAGGACGACGTCCCGGTAGCCGGTGCGGGTGGAGTCGCCGCCGTCGGGCGCCGGGAAGTGTTCGTCGGCCGCCCGCTCGTCGGCCCGGACGAGGACGACGGGCCGGGTGGCCCGTGCGGTCACGCCCAGCGCGACCGAGCCGACCAGGAACCCGGTGACCCCGCTCAGGCCGCGCGAGCCCAGGACCAGCAGGTCGGTGTCCTCGGCCGCGTGCAGCAGCGCCGCGGTCGCGGGGCCCTCGATCTGCTCGTCCTCGCAGCGCACGCCGGGGCTCAGGGCCAGGACGCGCTCCCGCGCCTGCCGCAGGGCGCGCCGGGCGAGGTGCCGCTCGGCGGTGGTGACCGGCTCGGGGCCGTCCTGGCCCGGGTGCCGGTTCCAGACGTGGAGCAGGCGCAGTGGCCGGTCGCGGCGGATCGCCTCGCGGGCGGCCCATTCGGCGGCGGCCAGACTCTCGGCGGAACCGTCGACGCCGGCCATGACGGGCGGAAGCATGATGCGTACCTCCTGTGACGGGGGGGGCTGCTGGCTGGGACGGGGGCTGCTTCGGTGGTGCTTCTGGCTTCAGCGTCGTCCCGCGGACCGCTGGCGGACATGGGCCGCCAGGTCTGTGTCCGGGGTCCGTTCGGCCCCAGGACCCGCCCGGTCGGCGGGGGCACTCTGGAAGGCCACCCAGGAGGAAGGCGGCCCGCCATGGAACGAGTGATCGTCGCCGGTGTCGACCGGTCGGACCACAGCCGTGCGGCGGCGCACCGGGCCGCGCACGAGGCGCTGGTGCGCGGGCTCGCCCTGCGGGTGGTGCACGTGACCCCGGCGGACGGACGCGGGCCGTACCGCCGGGATGCGGTGGTGGACCGGACGGTCGCCGAACTCACCGGCCGGTACCCGGCGTTGACGGTCCGGGGAGCGTGCCTCGCCGGAGCGCCCGCCGAGGTGCTGCGGTCGGCGGGCCGGGACGCCGAGCTGGTCGTGGCGGGGCTGCGCGGCGAGGGCGGGCCCGGCGGGACGGCCGTCGGCTCGACCGCGTCGGCCCTGGCATCGGGGTGCGCCGCGCCCTTGCTGCTGGTGCCCGGGGCCCGTAGGGGCACGGCACCTCCCCGGCACCGCGGCACGGTGGCCGTGGGGCTGGACGCCCGCGACCCGGCGGCCGGTGCGCTCGGCTTCGCCTTCGAGGCGGCCCGGCTGCACGGCGCACCGCTGCACGCGGTGCACGCCTGGGCGCTGCCCGCGGGCGCCGTCCGCTCCTCCTTCGCCGTGTCCGAGCGGGACCGTGCCACCTGGGAGGACCACGAGGTGAACCTGTTGTCGGACGCGCTGCGGCCCTGGCGCGGGAAGTACCCGGAGGTCGACGTGGTGGAGGACGTCGTGCTGTTCACCCCGGCGCAGGCCCTCGTGCACGTCTCGGCGGACTCCGCGCTGGTCGTGGCCGGACGGCGCACCGCGTCGGGCGCGACCCTGGCGGTCCTGCTGGAGCACGCCGGGTGCCCGGTCGCCGTCGTACCGGTCCGGTGACCGCGGGGGCGGGTCGGCCCCCGCGGGCGGGTCGTTCGGCCCCTGCCGGGCCGGACGGCCGCGGCGCACGGTGGGAGCATGAGGACGCGTATGCGGATCGCCGTCGTCGGTGTCGGGAACGAGTTCCGGCACGACGACGGAGTGGGCTGGGCCGTGGTCGAGCGGCTCCGGGAGCGCGCCGGGGCCGGACCGCCGTCCCCGGACACCGGGTTCGCGACCTGTGACGGCGACCCCGGGCGGCTGATCGGGCTGTGGCAGGGCGCCGCGCTCGCCGTCGTCGTGGACGCGGCCCACGCGCATCCGGGCACCCCGGGTCGCGTGCACCGCCTCGAACTGGACGCCGGGCAGCTCGTGTTGCCGTCCGCGACCAGTTCGCACGGTCTCGGTCTCGGCGAGGCGGTCGAACTCGCCGGTGTGCTGGGGCTGTTGCCGGACCGGCTGGTCGTGTACGCCGTGGAGGGCGCCGACGGCTCGTTCGGCACCGGCCTCTCTCCCGCCGTCGCGGACGCCGTGGAGCCGCTGGTGGCGGCGGTCGAGGACGAGCTGGCCCGGTACCGGGACGCCGCCGTCGGGAGGCGGCCATGAGCGTGCGGCGCTTCCAGGTGTACGGCACCGTCCAGGGCGTCGGCTTCCGGCCCTTCGTGTACCGCACGGCGGCCCGGCTCGGCCTGGACGGCTGGGTGGCCAACGTGAACGGTCACGTGGAGGGCGAGGTCGCGGGGCCGCCGCCCGCGATCGAGGAGTTCGCGGCCCGGCTGCGCGCCGACGCGCCGCTGCTGGCCCGGGTGCGCCACGTCCGGCTCACCGGCGCCGCGGGGCAGTCGGAGTGCGGCGCCGGTTTCCACGTACGGCACAGCGCGCCGGGGGCCCCGGACCTGGTGCCCCGCGAGATCCCGCCCGACGCCGCCGTCTGCGACGCCTGCCTGCGCGAGCTGCGCGACCCCCGCGACCGGCGCCACCGCTACCCGTTCGTCAACTGCACGGACTGCGGTCCGCGCGCCACGATCATCGAGGACCTGCCCTACGACCGGGTCCGTACGACCATGCGCCGCTTCCCGCTGTGCGCGCGGTGCGCGGCGGAGTACGCCGACCCGGCCGACCGCCGCTTCCACGCCGAGCCGGTGGCCTGCCCCGACTGCGGTCCCGAGCTGGCCTGGGCGGACCTGCGCGGGGAGGCGGCGCTGCGGGCGGCGGTCGAGACCGTCACCGGGGGCGGGATCGTCGCGGTGAAGGGGCTCGGCGGTTATCAACTGGTGTGCGACGCGGGCGATCCGGCGGCCGTGGCCGAGCTGCGGCGCCGCAAGTGCCGGCCGGCGAAACCGTTCGCCGTGATGGTCCGCGACCTCGGCGCGGCGGACCGGCTGGCCCGCGTCGGCGCCACCGAACGCGCGGCCCTGGCCTCCCCGGAGCGCCCCGTGGTGCTGCTGGCCCGGCGCCGCCCGCACGGCGCGGACCCGCTCGCCGAGGAGGTGCACCCGGGGCTGCCCCGCGTCGGCCTGTTCCTGCCCACCACCGGCCTGCACCAGCTGCTCCTCGACGACACGGCCCGGCCGCTCGTGGTCACCAGCGGCAACCTCGGTGGCGAGCCCATCGCCGTCGAGGACGCGGCGGCCCGCGCCGGCCAGGCCGCGGTCGCGGACGGCTTCCTCACCCACGACCGGCCGATCCGGTCGCGCTACGACGACTCCGTGGTGCAGTTCACCGGCCGCACCCGGATCACGGTCCGCCGGGCGCGCGGCCTGGCCCCCGCCCCGCTGCCGCTGCCGGCCGCGGAGCCGGTCGCGGGGGTCGGCGCCCAGCTGAAGCACACGTTCACGCTGGCCGCCGACGGCCGGGCCCATCTCGGGCCGCACACGGGCGACTTGGCGGACGCGGCGACCCACGAGGCGTTCCTGACGTCGTACGAGCACCTCAAGCGGCTCACCGGTGTCGAACCGGTCGCCCTCGCCCACGATCCGCATCCCGGCTATCTGTCCACGCGGTGGGCCAAGGCCCAGCCGCTGCCGCGGATCGCGGTACAGCACCATCACGCGCACGTGGCGGCCTGCGCGGCCGAGCACGAGGTGCGGGGCCGGTTCCTCGGCGTGGCCTACGACGGGCTGGGGCTGGGCGACGACGGCACCCTGTGGGGCGGTGAGATCCTCGTCGCCGATCTGCGCGGCTACCGCCGGGTGGGCCGGTTCGCGACGGCTCCCCTGCCGGGCGGCGACGCGGCGGTGCGCCATCCCTGGCGGACGGCTCTGGGGCAGCTGCTCGGCGGCGAGACGCTGGGCCGTCCGCGCCCCTACCCGTGGCTCACCCGGGCCTTCACCGACCGGCTCGATCCGGCCGAGGTGGCGGCGGTGCGCGCGATGGTCGCCCGGGACGTCAACTGCCCGCGCGCCTCCAGCGCCGGACGGCTCTTCGACACCGTCGCCGCCCTGCTCGGCCTGTGCGACCGGGCGGGGTACGAGGGCGAGGCGGCCGTCCTGCTCGAAGCGGCGGCGGGCACCGAGCACGCCGCGGCGCTCGGCCATCACGTCGTGCGGGCGCACGGTCTGTGGGTGTACGACCCCGCGCCCACCCTGACCGACCTGCTGGAGCGGCAGCTCGCCGGGGAGCCGGTGGCCCGGCTGGCCGCGGCCTTCCAGCTCACGCTCGCGGTCGTCACCGCGGACCTCGTCGCCCGGGCGGTGGCCGAGGGCGCGCCGCGCACGGTGTGCCTGGGCGGCGGCTGCTTCGTCAACCGGCGGCTGCTCACCGAGGTGAAACGCCGGCTGCACGCGCAGGGGCTGCGGGTGCTGGTCGGCGGTCAGGTCCCGGTCGGGGACGGCGGCATCAGCTACGGGCAGGCGGCGGTCGCGGCCGCACGGCTGGCCGGGGAGAGGTGAACGCGCATGTGTCTGGGCATCCCTGGACGGGTTCTGGAGATCCACGACGACGCCGGACTGCTCATGTCCACGGTCGACTTCGGCGGCATCCGGCGCGAGGTCTGCCTCAGCTGCACGCCCGAGGCGGACGTCGGGTCGTACGTCGTCGTGCACGTCGGCTTCGCGATCACCCTGGTCGACGAGGCGGAGGCGCACCGGACGCTCGACGTGCTGCGGGCGATGGCGGGGGCGGTCGAGGCCGAGCTGGGCGAGCCGCTGCCGTAGCGCTCCGCCGGGTGGAGCCGGATTACCTCGGGCCGTCTTGAGACCGCGGGCCGTCTGTGGCTGGTCGCGCACCGCGCCTCTTCGAGGGGGCCACCGGCCGCCAAGCCTCTTTCGGCGGATCCGGTCGGCCCGTCCGCCAGGGCCGGTCGGCCCCTGCCCCGGGTGCCGTTCCCCGGCGGAACCTGAAGGTGGACGAGCCCGATCCGCCCCGTACGAGGAGGACCGACATGACCGCCACCGCAGCCCTGGCCGTGCTCGACCGGGACGGTCTGGACGCCCTGGTCGCGGCGCTGATGGCGCAGGGGCGCACCGTCGTCGGGCCGACCGTCCGCGACGGCGCGATCGTGCTGTCCGAACTGACCTCGGCAGACGCGCTCCCCTACGGCTGGGGCGTCGAACTGGACGCCGGACGCTACCGGTTGGTCCCCCGCGCGGACGGCGCCGCCTTCGCGCACAGCGCGGGCCCGCAGTCCTGGAAGACGTATCTGCACCCCGCACGCGAGCGGCTGTGGAGCGCCGACCGGACGCCGGAGGGCCGCGTGGTCTTCACCGAGCACGAGGCCGAGCCGCCGTCGTACGCCTTCCTCGGGGTCCGGCCCTGCGATCTGCGGGCCATCGCGATCCAGGACCGGGTGCTGACCGGCGGACGGTACGAGGACAGCGGGTACGGCGAGCGCCGGGGGCGCGCGCTGCTGATCGCCGCCGAGTGCACCGAGCCGGGCGCGACCTGCTTCTGCGTGTCGGCGGGCGGCGGGCCCGCGGCCGACCCCGGGTACGACCTCGCGCTGACCGAAGTGGTTGACGGCGACGGGCACCGGTTCCTGGTGCGCGCCGGCAGCACGGAGGGCGCCCGCCTGCTGGAACAAGTCCCGCACCGTACGGCCGACTTGGTGACGGAGGCCACCGCCCGCGCCTCGGTGGACGCGGCCCGCGACCGTATGGGCCGCACCCTGCCCGCGACCGACCTGCGCGCCCTGCTGAGCGGCAGCGCGGACGCGGCCCGCTGGACCGAGGTCGCCGAGCGCTGTCTGACCTGCGGCAACTGCACGATGGTGTGCCCCACTTGCTTCTGCACCACCACCGAGGAGGTCACCGACCTGACCGGTGACCACACCGAGCGCTGGCAGCGCTGGGACTCCTGCTTCGATCTCGACTTCTCGTATCTGCACGGCGGCCCGGTCCGCGCCTCGGCCGGCAGCCGCTACCGGCAGTGGCTCACCCACAAACTCTCCACCTGGCACGACCAGTTCGGCTCGTCCGGCTGTGTCGGCTGCGGGCGCTGTATCGCCTGGTGCCCGGCCGGCATCGACATCACCGAGGAAGTCGCCGCGCTGGCGGCCGAACACCGAACGGAGACGGACTGATGCCCCCCTCAATGGCCCTGCGGATGAACCACGCGCTGCCCGTCGAGCACCGCAACCGGCTGCTGCGCATCGCCCACGAGACCGAATTCCCGCAGGACACCCGCCTGTTCGAGGAGGGCGGGCACGCCGACCGGTTCTGGATCCTGCGCAACGGCACCGCCGCCCTCGACATGCACGTGCCCGGCCGCCGCCCGCCGGTCGTCGAGACGCTCGGCACCGGTGACCTCGTCGGCTGGTCCTGGCTGTACGAGCCGTACGTCTGGCAGTTGGGCGCCGTGGCCGTGACCCGGCTCAGGGCCTACGAGTTCGACGCGGTCGCCGTCCGCCTGATGTGCCTGGACGACCCCGGCTTCGGCCAGGCCGTCGAGCACTGGGTGGGCCGGGTGCTGGCCCACCGGCTGAGCGCGGCCCGCGCCCGGCTGCTCGACCTGTACGGGACCTACGGGACGAGGGAGCCGCTGTGACCGCCCTACCGGTCCCGCACCGGGTGGTCGCCCGTCGGCAGGAGACCGGCGACACGGTGACGCTGCGGCTCGAACCCGTGGATGCGGCGCTGCCCGACTTCGTGCCGGGGCAGTTCGCGATGGTGCACTGCTTCGGCCGCGGCGAGATCCCCGTCTCGGTGAGTTCCGTGCGGGCCACCGGAGGGCTCGCGCACACGATCCGTTCGGTGGGCGCGGTCTCCGCCGGGCTGTGCGCGGCCCGGGTCGGTGACGTCGTCGGCATCCGCGGCCCGTACGGCACGAGTTGGGGGCTGGAGCGGGCGCGCGGGCGGGACGTGCTGGTCGTGGCGGGCGGCATCGGGCTCGCCCCGCTGCGGCCGCTGATCCTGGGCGCGCTGGCCGAGCCGGCGGCGTACCGCCGGGTCAACGTGCTGGTGGGGGCGCGCACTCCGGCCGAGCTGATCGGCCGGAAGGAGATCGAGAGCTGGGCCACGGCGTACACCGGGGTGACGGTCGACCGGCCCGATGCCGACTGGCACGGGGACGTCGGCATGGTCACGCAGCTGCTGGGCCGGGCGCTGTTCGAGCCGGACGCCACGACGGCGTTCGTCTGCGGGCCCGAGCCGATGATCCGCGCCACCGCCCGCGAACTCGCCCACCGCGGGGTGCCCCGCGACCGGATCCGGGTCTCGCTGGAGCGCAACATGCGCTGCGCGACCGGGCATTGCGGGCACTGTCAGCTCGGTCCGGTGCTGGTGTGCCGGGCCGGGCCGGTCGTGGACTGGGACCTGGCCGAACCCCTGCTGTCCGTAAGGGAGTTGTGAGATGGCGCCCACACTCGCGGTGTTCAAGCTGGCCTCCTGCGACGGCTGCCAGCTCACCCTGCTGGACTGCGAGGACGAACTCCTCGCGCTGACCGGCGCGGTGGAGATCGCGCACTTCCCGGAGGCGTCGAGCGCGACGGCGCCCGGACCGTACGACCTGTCCCTCGTCGAGGGTTCGGTGACCACGGCCGCCGACGCCGAGCGGATCCGCGCGATCCGGGCCGACTCCCGCCACCTGGTGACCATCGGGGCGTGCGCGACCGCGGGCGGTATCCAGGCGCTCAGGAATTTCGCGGACGTGGACGAGTACCGGCGCACGGTCTACGCGCACCCCGAGTACATCTCCACGCTCGCCACCTCCACGCCCGTGTCGGCCCACGTGGACGTCGACTTCGAGCTGCGCGGCTGTCCGGTCGACCGGCGGCAGCTGATCGAGGTGATCACCGCGTTCCTGGCCGGCCGCAAGCCCGACGTCCCCGATCACAGCGTGTGCTTCGAGTGCAAGCGGCGCGGCACGGTCTGTGTGACCGTCGCGCACGGCACGCCCTGCCTGGGCCCGGTCACGCACGCCGGGTGCGGGGCGCTGTGCCCGGCCTACCGGCGCGGCTGCTTCGGCTGCTTCGGCCCGTCCGGGTCGGTGAACCTGCCGGCGCTGATCCCGCTGCTGCGCCGCGACGGCCTCGACGAGGACGCCGTGGTGCGGTTCCTGCACACCTTCAACGCCCCTGCTTTCGACAAGGAGTTACGCAAGTGACGCACCGCGGATCCCGTGTGCTGCACGTCGGCTCGCTGTCCCGGGTCGAGGGCGAGGGCGCGCTCAGCCTCCATGTGCACGACGGCACGGTCACCGACGCCCGGCTGGAGATCTACGAACCGCCGCGCTTCTTCGAGGCGTTCCTGCGCGGCCGTTCGTACACCGAGCCGCCGGACATCACCGCCCGGGTGTGCGGAATCTGCCCGGTCGCGTACCAGATGAGCGCGTGCGCGGCGATCGAGGACGCCTGCGGTGTGAGCGTCGACCCGGTGATCCGCGATCTGCGTCGGCTTCTCTACTGCGGCGAGTGGATCGAGAGCCAGGCCCTGCACATCTACCTGCTGCACGCCCCGGACTTCCTGGGCCGGGCGAGCGCGATCGAGCTGGCGCGCACGCACCGCGCCGAGGTCGAGCGGGGGCTGAGGCTGAAGAAGGCCGGCAACTCGCTGATGGAGCTGCTCGGCGGCCGGGCCGTGCACCCGGTGAACGTCCGCCTCGGCGGCTTCCACCGGACCCCGGCGTGTGCGGAACTGCGGCCGGTGGCCGAGGAGTTGAAGCGGGCCCTCGACGACGCGTGGCAGACCGTGCGCTGGGTCGCGGGCTTCGAGTTCCCGGACGCGGGTGTCGAGGCCGACCTGTTCGCGCTGGCCGAGCCGGACACGTACGCCATCGAGGGCGGCACCCCGACCGTGCTGAGGGCCGACGGCACCAACACCTCCTTCCCGGTACGGGACTTCACCGCGCACGTCACCGAGACGCATGTCGCGCACTCCACCGCGCTGCACTCCCGGCTCGACGGGCGGCTCCATCTCACCGGCTGCCTGGCCCGGTTCGCGATCAGCGGGCGGCTGCTGTCGCCGGTGGCGCTGGAGGCGGCCGTCGAGGCGGGGCTCGGCGATCCGCGTGCGGGCGCCGTGTGCCGCAACCCCTACCGGTCGATCCTCGTACGGGCCGTGGAGACCGTGTACGCGGTCGGCGAGGCGCTGCGGATCATCGACGGCTACCAGCCGCCCGCGCGTCCGTACACGGAGGTCCCGGCGGTCGCGGGCGTCGGGCACGGCGCCACCGAGGCGCCGCGCGGGCTGCTCTACCACCGCTACGAACTCGACGGCGACGGCATCGTCCGCAGTGCGCTGCTGGTGCCGCCGACCGCGCAGAACCAGGGCGCGATCGAGGCCGACCTGCGCCGTCTGGCCCAGGCGGCGATCGGTGAACGCGACCCGGACGACGCCGAGTTGACGGCCCTGTGCGAGCGGGCGATCCGCAACCACGACCCGTGCATCTCGTGCTCCACCCACTTCCTCGACCTGACCGTCGTGCGTACCTCGGGAACCACCACAGGAGGCTGCGATGCCTGAATCCCCGTACACCGTGAGCGACGTGATGACGCACACCGTCGTCGCCGTCGGCAGCGAGGCGCCCTTCAAGGAGATCGTCGAGTTGCTCGCGCAGTGGAAGGTCAGCGCCCTGCCGGTGCTGGCCGGTGAGGGGCGGGTCGTCGGGGTGGTCTCCGAGGCGGACCTGCTGGCCAAGGAGGAGTTCCGGGACACCGACGAGGGCGATCTCGCGCAGCGCACCAAGGCGGGGGCCGTGACCGCGGGCGAGCTGATGAGCGCCCCGGCGGTGACCGTGCACGCGGACGCCTCGCTCGCGGAGGCCGCGCGGATCATGGCGCGCCGGCACGTCAAGCGGCTGCCCGTGGTGGACCGGGTCGGTCTGCTCCAGGGCGTGGTCAGCCGCGGCGACCTGCTCAAGGTCTTCCTCCGTCCCGACGAGGAGATCGCCGGGGAGGTCCGGCGCCACGTCCTGACCCGGCTGCCGGCCATGACCGCGGTGACGGCCGAGGTGAGCGAGGGCGTGGTCACGCTCGGCGGCTTCCTGCCCGACCGGACGCTGGTGCCCGTGGTGGCCCGGGCGGTGCGGGCGGTGGAGGGGGTCGTGGACATCCGGCTCGACCTCACGCACCGATGAAGTACCTCGACGAGTACCGCGATCCGGTGCTGGCCTGGCGGCTGCTGAACGAGCTGCGCCGGACCGCCACCCGGCCCTGGCGGATCATGGAGGTGTGCGGCGGCCAGACGCACACCCTGGTCCGCCAGGGCATCGACGAGCTGCTGCCCGCGGGGATCCGGATGATCCACGGGCCGGGCTGCCCGGTCTGCGTGACCCCGCTGGAGACCCTGGACCGGGCCATGGCCGTCGCCGCCCGGCCCGGCGTGCTGTTCACCAGCTTCGGCGACATGCTGCGGGTGCCGGGCTCGGACACCGACCTGCTGTCGCTGCGGGCACGCGGCGCGGACGTCCGCGTGGTGTACGCCCCGATGGACGCCGTGCGCCTGGCGGCCCGGCACCCGGACCGGGAGGTCGTGTTCCTCGCCGTCGGCTTCGAGACGACGGCGCCCGCGAACGCGACGGCGGTGCTGCACGCGGCCCGCCTCGGCCTGACGAACTTCTCGCTGCTGGTCAGTCACGTCCTCGTGCCGCCCGCGATGACCGCGCTGCTTCAGGATCCCGACTGCGAGGTGCAGGCGTTCCTCGCGGCCGGGCACGTGTGCGCGGTGATGGGCTGGCGCGAGTACGAGCCGATCGCCGCCCACTACCAAGTCCCCGTCGTGGTCACCGGGTTCGAGCCGCTGGACCTGCTGGAGGGCATCCTCATGGCCGTACGGCAGCTGGAGTCGGGGCGGTACGAGGTGGAGAACCAGTACACGCGGGCCGTGCGGCGGGCGGGCAACACCGCGGCGCAGGACGCGGTCCGCCGGGTGTTCCGGGTGACCGACCGGGCCTGGCGCGGCATCGGCGAGCTGCCCGACAGCGGGCTCGAACTCGCCGAGGAGTACCGGGAGTTCGACGCGGCCCTCCGCTTCGACGTGGGCGGACTGTGCCCCGTCGAGGACGCCGACTGCATCGCGGGCGCCATCCTCACCGGGGCCCGGCTGCCCACCGACTGCGCGGCGTACGGCACCCGTTGCACGCCCCGCCATCCCCTCGGCGCGCCCATGGTGTCGTCCGAGGGCACCTGTGCCGCCTTCCACGCGGCCGGACGCATCCCCACGAGGAGCACGGCGTGAACATCCAATGTCCCACCCCCGCGCACGAGGACGAGGTGGTCCTGCTGGGTCACGGCGCCGGCGGGCGGCTCACCGAGGAGCTGCTGGACGGGCTGGTGCTGCCCGCCGTCGGCGGTGGCGCGGGGCCGCTGGAGGACGCCGCGCTGCTGCCCTGGCACCCGGAGCTGGTGATGAGCACGGACAGTTTCGTCGTCAGCCCGCTGTTCTTCCCCGGCGGGGACATCGGGTCGCTCGCCGTGCACGGCACGGTCAACGACCTCGCGATGCGGGGTGCGTGGCCGCTGGCGCTGTCGGTCTCCCTGATCATCGAGGAGGGGCTGCCGCTGGCCGAACTCCGGGCCGTCATGGAGTCGTTGGGGAAGGCGGCGGCGGACGTGGGGGTGCCCGTGATCACCGGGGACACGAAGGTCGTGGGGCGGGGCGCGGCCGACCGGCTGTTCATCAACACCACGGGCGTGGGGCAGCGGCACGCGCTCCTCGCGCCGTCGGCCGCGGCGGCCCGGCCCGGGGACGCGGTCCTGCTGTCGGGGCCGATCGGGCTGCACGGCACGACCGTGCTCAGTACCCGCGAGGGCCTCGGCTTCGAGGGCGACATCGCGTCGGACTCCCGGCCGCTGCACCGGCTGGTGCGGGCGCTGACGCCGCTCGGCGCCGCCGTGCACGTGCTGCGCGACCCGACCCGGGGCGGGCTGGCCGCCGCCCTCAACGAGATCGCCCGTGACTCGTCCGTCGCCGTGGAGATCGAGGAGAGTGCCGTGCCGGTGCCGGGGGCGGTCGCCTCCGCGTGCGATCTGCTGGGCCTGGACCCGCTGGTCGTCGCCAACGAGGGCTGTCTGGTCGCCTTCGTCGACGCGGGTACGACCGAGGACGCGCTGGCCGCGATGCGGTCGGTGGCGGAGGGTGCGTCGGCCGTGCGGATCGGGGAGGTGCTGCCGGAAGGGGCGCCAGGGCGCGTGACGACGCGGACGCTGGTGGGCGCGCGGCGCATCGTGGACATGCCGCTTGGTGAGCTATTGCCGCGGATCTGTTGACCGGTTGGCCGGTGAGTTGGCGAGTTGGGGGCGGAGGCTTGTCAACGCTTGTTGGCCAACGGGTGTTTGCCTACACCCGTTGGCCAACGCTTGTTGACAGACCCGGCACACATCTTCCGCGCCGGGGCCCGTCCATCCCTCTCACTCAACCGTCCTCCGCCGCCCCCGCCAGTTCGCGGGCGATCCCCGCCGCCCACGCCTCGATCCGCGGGAAGTCGCGGAAGTCACCGCCCTTCCCCTTGCGCACGATCATCCGGGCGATGCGGCCCTTGGCGCCCTCCTCCAGGCAGCCGCCGAAGGTCGCGTGGTCCCTGACGTCGAGAAACGCCATGGCACGCCGTACGCCGGGCACGGGCGGGATGTCCCGCTCCGAGGCGGAGGCGTCGAGCGGCCCGCTGCTGAAGAACCACAGCGGGCGCTTCGCCAGTGCGCGGCGGTTGCGGCGCACGAAGCGGCGGGCGTCGCGGTGCCAGCGTCCGGCGTACAGTCCGCCGCCGACCACGACGGCGCCGTACGGTGTCACGTCCCTGACGGACCCGGCCGACGCCAGGTCGGCGACGAGCCCCTCCTTGCGCAGGACCTCGGCCACGGCCTCGGCGATCCGTGCGGTCGATCCGTTCGTCGTCCCGTGGACGACCAGCACGCTGGTGGGCATGGCGGCCGCCTCCTCTCACACTCTCGGTTCACAGGTGCCGGATCGCTTCACAGGTGCCGGAGCCAGGTCTCGGTGACGCCGTGCAGGGCCTGCTCCCCGGGCCGGGCGCGCGAGTCGTCCAGCCGGTAGGTGAGCTTGCCGACCACACCGACGACCCCGTCGATCTGGCGGGTCATGGAGAGGGCGATCTCCGTCTCGCTCCTGCGTTCCATGTGGCCGGAGAGCGTGACCACGCCCTCCACCACGAAGACGTCGAAGCTGCCCGGTGCCAGCCACAGGGTGCGCTCCAGCACCTCCTCGATCACCTCGGCGCGGATCTCCGCGTCCGGCCGCAGGAAGACCTGGAGCAGGTCGCGGCGGGTGACGATGCCGACGAGCCGCTGCTCCTCGTCCAGTACGGGCAGCCGCTTGACGCCGTGCCGCGCCATGGTCCGGGCGGCTTCGACGACGGTGGCGTCGGCGCCCACCGTGACGGGTGGCTTGGTCATCAGCTGACCGGCGGTGCGGGCCCTGGCCTTCGCGGCCCGCTGCTTGCCACCGCGGGTCAGACCGGCGAACCGGTGGTGCCTCTTCGGCTCGTACGGGTCGGGAGTCTCGGTCTGCCGGACCATCAGGTCCGTCTCGGAGAGCACCCCGACGACCTTGTCGTCCTCGTCGACCACCGGCAGCCCGCTGATGCGGAACTCGCCGAGCAGCCGTGCCACTTCCTTGAACGGCGTGCCGTACGTGACCCGGACGACGTCCATGGTCATCACGGAGCCGACCTTGTTGTGCTTCATGGTGTTCCCTCCTCAGCGGAGCCGGCGCAGATACGGGTCCTGCCCACTGCCGGGCAGCAGACGCACGCGCGCATCGAGCACGGACACGCCGCCCGGTGTCGCGAGTACGGGGTTGAAGTCGGCCTCGGCGAGCTGCGGCAGGTCACCGGCCATGCGGGACAGACGCAGCAGCAGTTGTTCCAGCCCCGGGAGGTCGACGGGTCCGCTGCCGTTCGCGCCGAACAGGAGCGGGGCGCAGCGCGGGGCCGTGATCAGGTCGTGCACGTCGTGGTCGGTGAGCGGGGCGAGCCGGGCGGCGTGGTCGGCGAGGATCGTGGTCGCGGTGCCGCCGAGGCCGAACAGGACGAGCGGTCCGAAGACCTGGTCCTGGACGACGCCGGCGAACAGTTCGGTGCCGCGCTCGGCGAGCGGCTGCACGAGCACGCCCGTGAGCAGTCCCGCGAACCGGTTCTCGAAGTCCCGGAAGGCGGCGCGGACTTCGCCGTCGCCCCGCAGGTCGAGGTGGACGGCGTGCTGCTGGCTCTTGTGCAGCAGCCCCGGCCAGTGGGCCTTCATGACCACCCGGCCGTCGCTGCCGCGCAGCCGTTCGGCGACGGCGACGGCTTCGTCCTCGGTCTCCGCCCAGGCCCACGGCAGCTGGGGAACGCCGTAGCAGGCGAGGAGTTCGGCGCAGGTGCGCGGGTCGAGCCAGCCGCCGTCGGGGTTGGCGTCGAGGTAGGTCTCGACGACGGTGTGGGCGCGGGCCGTGTCGACGCCGTCGAGGTCGGGGACCGTCCCGGCGGGCCGGGCGAGCCGGGCCGCGCGGCGGGCCGCGTGCGCCAACGCCCGTGCCGCCGCCTGGGGTTCGGCGTAGGCGGGCACCGTGGCGCCGTCGGCGGCGGGCAGCAGCTCGACGGGCAGGGCCTGTTCGAGCCGGACCGCGACGACCGGCTTCGGCCGCTGTCCGGGGGCGCCGGTGAGGGCCCGGACCAGGTCGTCGCCGGTCGCCTCGGCGACCGCCGTGGGGACCAGGGCCACGAGGACGGCGTCGACACCGCCGTACCGCAGGATCCGGTCCACACAGTCCGTGAGTTGCTCCTCCGTGACGGCGGCGGTGGCGTCGACGGGGTTGCCGACCGCCGCGCCCTCGGGCAGGACGGCGAGCAGGTCGGAAACGAGTTCGCCGGTGGGTGTCGGCAGGGTGAGCCCGGCCTCGGCGCAGGCGTCGGCGGCGAGGACCCCGGCTCCGCCCGCGTTGGTGACGACCGCGACGCGGGATCCGGCGGGCAGTGGCTGGGAGTGCAACAGGGCGGCGGTTTCCAGGAGTTCACCGACCGAGCGGGTCGCGGTGATGCCGGCCTGGGTGAACAGGGCCTGGCGGGTCATGGCGCGGGTGGCGGCCGCCGCGGTGTGCGAGGCCGCGGCGCGCCGGCCGGCGTCGGTACGGCCCGCGTCGACGGTCAGCACCGGCATCCGGCGCGTCACCCGGCGCGCGGTGCGGGAGAACGCGCGCGGGTTGCCGAAGGACTCCAGGTGCAGCAGGGCGAGGTCGGTGGCGCCGTCGCTCTCCCACCACTGGAGCATGTCGTTGCCGCTGACGTCGTACTTGTCGCCGAGCGAGGCGAAGGAGGAGACGCCGATGCCCAGCCGGGACAGCCCGTCGAGCAGGGCGATGCCGACCCCGCCGGACTGCACGGCGACGCCCGCGGTGCCGGGGCGGGGGTGGTTGACGGCGAAGGTGGCGTCCAGGCGCAGGTCCGGTTCGGTGTTGGAGACGCCCAGGCAGTTGGGGCCCATCAGGCGCATGCCGTGGGTGTGGCAGGCGGACCGCAGCGCCCGCGCCTGGTCGTTGTCGAGTCCGGCGGTCACCACGAGCAGGGCCCGTACGCCGGCCTTACCGCACTCCTCGGCGGTGGCCGGGACGGCTTCGGCGGGTACGGCGACAACCACCAGGTCCGGCGTCCTGGGCAGGGCGCCGACGGAGGGGTGGGACGGGACGCCGAGGATGGAGGTGGCGCCGGGGTTCACCGCGAAGAGCTGCCCGGTGAATCCGCCGGAGTGCAGGTGGTGGAGGATCGCGCGGCCGACCGAGCCGGGCTTGCGGCCGGCTCCGACGACGGCGACGACGCCCGGCCGCAGCAGCGGTCGGAGGCTGGCCACGTCGGCCGCCCGGCCCCGGCTCTCCACGGCCGCGAGGTAGGTGTCGTCCTCGGTGAGCCGGATGGTGCAGCGCGTCTCGGGGCCCTCGAAGCGGCGTTCCGTGCGCAGGCCGAGGTCGGCGAAGAGCCGGAGCACCTCGTGGTTCTCGCTGAGCGCGTCGGCGGTGAAGGTGTCGATGCCCTCGGCACGGGCCGCGGAGACCAGGTGCTCGACCAGCAGCGTGCCCACGCCGCGGTGGTGCAGTCCGTCGGCGACGGCGATGGAGATCTCCGCGGAGTCCCGGCCCGCGCCGCCGGTGTCGTACTCGGCGAGGCCGACGACCCGGCCCTGGGTCTCGGCCAGCAGGGCGCGGTAGCCGGGGTGGGGCCTGCCACAGGCCCGGTCGGCGGCCAGAGCGGCCGACCGCCGGCTCACCGTGAAGAACCTCAACCGCACGTTCTCCGGGGACATCTCCTCGTAGAACCCTGCCAGTTGGTCGTGGTCTCCCGGCGCCGCGGGGCGGATGCACACGGTGCTGCCGTCCGCCAGCAGGGCGTGGACCAGGGGTCGGTTGAGCGTGTCGTCCGTCATCGGGGTCTCCTCCATGCCTCTCTCGGCACTTCGAGCATCCAGCGGATCGGCGAACGCTCCCATGGGCTGTCCGGGGTGCGGCGGGGGCCGGTCGGCCCAACCTTCCGGCACCGACCGGACGGCGGCGGGCGCTTCGGCGTCCCGAGCGGGACAAGGCGGGCCGAGTCGGCGGAGGGGACCGGGCCGCGGGTGAGTTTCCCGCGGCAGCGGTCCCCCTCGGGGTCGGTCCCAAGGCAGGTCAGTCGTCCGCCACCAGCGCCGTGAGGTCCAGGAGCCGGTTGGTGTAGCCCCACTCGTTGTCGTACCAGCCGAAGACCTTCACGAGTGTGCCGTTCGCCTGGGTCAGGGCCGGGTCGAAGACACAGGACGCGGGGTCGCCGATGACGTCGCGGGAGACGATGGGCGCCTTCGACACCCGCAGGATGCCGTTGAGCGGTCCCTCGGCGGCCGTGGCGAACGCCTCGTTGACCGCGTCCGCGGTCGCCTCGCGCTTCAGGACCACGGCGAGGTCGGTGAGCGAGCCGTCCTCCACCGGCACGCGGACGGCGATCCCGTCCAGCGCGCCCGCCAGCTCCGGCAGTACGAGCCCCACCGCGCGGGCGGCGCCCGTGCTGGTCGGAATGATGCTGAGCGCCGCCGAGCGGGCCCGGCGCAGGTCCTTGTGCGGGCTGTCGATCAGGGACTGGTCGTTGGTGTAGCCGTGGATGGTCGTCATCACACCGCGGTCGATGCCGAACGCCTCGTGCAGCACCTTCACCATCGGGGCGACGCAGTTGGTGGTGCAGGAGGCGGCCGACACGATCCGGTCGCGGTGGCGGTCGTAGGTGCCGTCGTTGACGCCCATCACGATGGTCGCGTCCGCGTTCTTGCCCGGCGCCGAGAGCAGCACCGTGTGGGCGCCGCTCTTCAGGTGCAGGGCGGCGGAGTCGCGGTCGCGGAAGCGGCCGGTGGACTCGACGACGATGTCGGCGCCGTAGTCGGCCCAGCGCAGGGCGTCCGGGTCGCGCTCGGCGGTGACGGCGATGCGCCGGCCGTCGACGGTGATCGAGCTGTCGTCGTGCGCGACCTCGCGCCCGATGTGCCCGAACGTCGAGTCGTACTCCAGGAGATGGGCGAGTGTGGCGGGCGAGGTGATGTCGTTGATCGCGACGACCTCGACGTCCTGGGTGCCCGCTTCGGCGCGGTCGAGTGCCGCGCGCAGATAGGTGCGGCCGATACGGCCGAAGCCGTTGATGCCGACGCGTACGGTCATGTCGGTGAACTCCTTTGCGTGGCGCGGGGATTCAGAAGGGCGAGCGCCGCTGGACCGGTCCCGGCCCTCACACCCGGTGCGGTACGACGGCGACGGGGCAGTCCGCGTGGTGCAGCACCCCGTGGGCGACGCGGCCGAGTTGGAGCCCGAAGGTGACGTCGCGGCGCCTGGCCCCGACGACCAGCAGGCCGGCGCCCGCGGAGGCTTCCAGCAGCACCTTGCGGGCGTGGCCCTCGACGGTGCGCCCGTGCACCTCGACGTCCGCGGGGAGGTCCGCCAGCGCCGCGTCCAGCGCCTCGACGGCGTGCTCCTCGTGCAGCCGGGCGGGTTCCCCGGCCATCAGCGGGTGGTCGCTGGACTCGTACGCGGGGCACCGCCAGGCGCGTACGGCCTCCAGGGGCACCCCGCGGCGGCGGGCCTCGTCGGCGGCGAAGCGCAGGGCCGGCGACTCCTTGGCGTCGTCACCGACGCCCACGACGATCCGTCCGTCGGTGCCGGACAGGGCCCGGTTGTCGTGGCTGCCGCGCAGCACGATCACCGGGCAGTCGGCGCGGGCGGCCACGGTCAGGCTGACGGAGCCCAGGACCAGGTCCGTCAGGCCGCTGCGGCCCCGGGTGCCGAGAACCAGGGCGGTAGCGCGCCGCCCCTCGCGCACCAGCCCGTACTCGGGCTCCTCCGGGACCACGTCGACGCTCACGTCGAGGTCCGGATGGCGGCGGCGCGCCCGGCGGGCGGCGCTGTCGACGATGTCGTCGGCCAGCACCTGCTCCGAGGGTTTGCCGAGGTCCCCGGCGAGCGAGGTGCCCTCGTAGCGCTCCCACAGCGAGGCGTACACCACCCGCAGCGGGATCCCGCGCAGCAGGGCCTCGTCGGCCGCCCAGTCGACGGCGCGCAGACTCGGCTCGGAGCCGTCCACGCCCACGATCAGCGGAAGTGTCACCGCGCTCACCGCCCCGCTCCGAGGTCGAAGACGATCCGGGCCTTGATCTCGCCGCGCAGCACCGCGTCGACGGACTCGTTCACGGCGGCCAGCGGCCGGGTCTCGTGGACGACCTTCGTGCGGCCCGCCGCGTGCAGTTGGAAGACCTCGTCGAGATCCTGCCGCGTGCCGACGATCGAGCCGATCACCGAGGTCCCGTTCAGGACGGTGTCGAAGATCGGGACCTGGACGGTGCCGTGGGCGGGCAGCGCGACCATGACGAGCTTCCCGCCGCGCCGCAGGCCGGAGTTGACGGCGGCGAACGCGGCCTCGTTCACGGCGAGCGCGATGGCCGCGTGGGCGCCGCCGTGCTGTTTGAGGACCTGGCCGACGTCGTCCTTGCGGGCGTCGATGACGAGGTCGGCGCCCAGTTCGGCGGCGAGTTCGAGTTTGTCGTCGGTGACGTCGATCGCGGCGACGGTGGCTCCGGCGATCTTCGCGTACTGCACCGCCAGATGCCCGAGCCCGCCGACGCCGGAGACGGCGACGAGCTGGGAGGGCCGTACGCCGGCGACCTTGAGCGCCTTGTAGGTGGTGACGCCCGCGCAGGTCAGCGGGGCGGCCTCGAACGCGCTCACGCCGTCGGGCACGGGCTGGGCGAAGTCGGCCCAGGCGAGCATCTTCTCGGCGTGCGCGCCGTCGCAGCCGTAGCCGGTGTTGACCTGCCGCTCGCACAGCGTCTCCCAGCCGGACAGGCAGTGCTCGCACCGCCCGCACGCCCGGCCGAGCCAGGGCACGGCGACCCGCTGGCCGATGCTCAAGTGCGTGACGCCTTCGCCGAGTTCCTCGACGAGACCGACGCCCTCGTGGCCGGGGACGAACGGCGGATTCGGTTTGACGGGCCAGTCGCCGCGGGCGGCGTGGATGTCGGTGTGGCACAGCCCGGACGCCTCGACGCGGACGCGGA
Organism: Actinobacteria bacterium OK074; assembly: GCA_001298575.1. Lineage (GTDB taxonomy): Bacteria > Actinomycetota > Actinomycetes > Streptomycetales > Streptomycetaceae > Streptomyces. Next base: position 194,691 of record LJCV01000055.1, on the reverse strand, counting down.
CCTGGCCGGGGCCGGGCTCGGGATCGGGGCGCTCCTCGATGACCAGGGGTTCACCGAAGGCCCGTACGACTGCTGCCTTCATGGTTGCTGCTCCTTCGGGACGGGCGTCAGTCGTGCGGGACGACGGCGACGGGGGCGGTGGCGTGGTGCAGCACGGCGTGCGTGACGGGACCGATGTGGGCACCGAACGTGCCCCGGCGGATGCGGCGGCCGACGACGACCAGGGATGCCTCGCGGGCCGCGTCGACCAGGGCGGCCGGGGCGCTGCCGGCGGGGGTCTCCTCGGTGACGTCGACGGACGGGAACTTCTGCCGCCACGGACGCAGGAGGGCGGTCAGTTCCTCGGCCTCCTGCCGGGCGAGGTCGGCGTGCAGCTCGAAGTCGGCGCCCAGGGCGTAGGCGTAGTAGGGCGGCGGGGTCCAGCCGTGCACCACCCGCAGGGCCGTGGCGCGGCGGTCGGCCTCCTCGAAGGCGAAGGCGATCAGCGGGTCGGCGGGACGCGCGGTGTCCAGGCCGAGGAGCACGGGGCGGAACGCGGTCGCGGCGGACGGGATGCCCGTCGGGTCCGGCGCGTGCTCGTCGGCGGCCTGTGCGAGGGCGCGGACGAAGACCACGGGCACCTCGGCGTGCGCGGCGACGGACAGTCCGACGGACCCGACCAGGAAACCGCCGAGTCCGCCGAGCCCGCGGGAGCCGAGGACCAGCAGTTCGGCGTCCTTCGCCGCGTCCACCAGGACGTCGGCGGGACGGCCGCCCGTCTGTTCCACGGTCACTTCCACCCCGGGGTGGCGCAGCCGGAGCCCCTCGCCCGCCTCCCGGGCAACGCGCTCGCTCCAGTGCTGCTGCGTCTCGGCGCCCAGCAGCGGGGCCTGGGCCATCGGGTCCGGAACGGGCTCCCAGACGTTGACGACCTTCAGCGAGAGACCGCGCAGCTTCGCCTCGCGGGCCGCCCACTCGGCCGCGGCACGGCTTTCGGGAGAGCCGTCGAGACCTGCGACAACAGTGCGGATCATGGTTCTTCCTCCTGAACAGGTGTCTGATTCCAGCGTCGTGCGGCGAAGGCCCCCGCCACAGGGGCCGCAGGTCCCCGAGGGGGACCGACCGGCCCAACGGGCAGCCGTACACGGCGGACCCTCGCAGGAGAGCCCGCCGTGCCTCCCGCAGTCAGCGCAACCAGTGGTTGCGGCTGACGAACGGCAGCTTGGCCCAGAGCCGGCCGAGGCCGAGGGTGTCCCCCGCGGAGGCGGCGGCCAGGGCGATGAGGACGACGGCGTAGACGAGGTGGTAGTCCGCGAACGGGTTGGCCGACATGCTCAGCGACCCGTCGGAGAGGTGCTTGGCCGGCGGCCACTCCGCGATCCACATCAGCGCCATCATCGCGGTGCCCGCGAGGGCGGCGAACCGCAGCGCGATGCCGCCGACCAGGGCGAGGCCGATACCGAGCAGACCGAGCATGAACAGCCAGTTCGCCCAGGTGTCACCGGCCCAGGAGTGGAAGGTGGACTCCATCGGTCCCGCGGCCACTCCGCTCAGGAAGCCCTTGGTGGGCGAGCCGCCGTCGATCCAGCCCTTGCCGGACGGAGTGGCGTAACCGAAGCCGAACGTCTTGTCCAGGAACGCCCACAGGAACACGAAACCGGTGAGCAGGCGTAGCGACGCGAAGGCGTAGGCCCGCACGGTGGTCGCGGTGGCGACGGACGTCTCGGCGCCGTCGGACGCGACCTGGTTCCTGCGGAACGCGGGCAGGTGGAACCCGAGACTCCGGTGGGGGTGCTCGTGCATGGCCATGATCGTGATCCCTTCGATGGGTCGGGGCGTTCTCCGTGCCGGGGCGTTGCGTTCCTTGCACCACTCACTCTGGTGCCGCCGCGCCGTCCGCCACCGGATGCCGATGGTCCGCCGCCGCCGGGCTGAACGACCCCTTCCACAGGGCCTGTTGGCCCATCGGAGCCGGAGGTCCCGGGCGGGCAACGGGTGTTGGGCCGAGCCTGCGCGGACGGCTCGGCGGTGGGGTGCGAACAGGCCCTCGCGTCACACGTGGGCGTCAAAACAATGGCCAACACGGCGGAGTTCCGCTTCGGTTCGGCGTGGTGCGAACTCACGCCGGCTGTCGCGAAGAGTGACGTCACGCCGAAGACCGCGGGCTCCTGCTGGTCGAAGCGGTTCAGCGACCTCTCGGTCCGCATCGCGGTGAACTCAGCCAGAACTTCGCCATGAACAACGACTTCCCCGACACCCTCCGGCTGCGCCTCGGCCGGACCGGCATCGGCGCCCGGACGTTGGGCAACAGGCCCGGCCAACTGCCCCTAGCTTTCGGGCAGATCCGGCCGCACCAGGGTCCCGGAGCGGCCGTGCACGATGTCGTACGCGGCGTCCAGCGCACCGATCGCCGCCAGCCCGCCGGTCCGTTCGACGAACCGGGCGGCGGCCTCGGCCTTGGGGCCCATCGAGGCGGCCGGGTAGTGGGCCCCGCGCAGGTCGGCGGGGGTGGCGTCGAGGGGGGGGCGGCGGTGCGGGGTGGCGTAGTCGGCGTAGATGTTCGGGACGTCGGTGAGGACGAGCAGGAAGTCGGCCTTGAGGTCCTCGGCGAGCAGGGCCGCCGTGAGGTCCTTGTCGACGGCCGCCTCGACGCGGCGCAGCGCGCCGGTGACCGGGTCGGCCACCACGGGGACCCCTCCGTCGCCCGCGCAGACGACCAGGGTGCCGGCGTCGACGAGCGTGCTGACGGTCTCGGTCTCCAGGATCCGTTCGGGATCCGGCGAGGGGACCACGCGCCGCCAGCCCCCGATGTCCTGGGCCATGTGCCAGCCGTACCTGCGGGCGAGCGAGCGGGCCGGGTCCCGGGGGTACGCCTGCCCCACGAACGTCGTGGCCCGGTCGAAGGCCGGGTCGTCGCCGCGCACCAGGGTGTGGGTGACCAGCGCGGCCACCCGGCGGCCGGGCATGGCGTCGTGGAGGGCGCAGGCCAGGAGGGAGCCGACCAGACCCTGGGTCCGGGCTCCGCGCAGGTCCAGCGGGCACGGGGCGCTCGGCTCCGGGTCGTCGGCCGTGTTCTCCGCGGCCAGCAGTCCGACCTGGGCCGCGTCGCCGTGCGTGATCACGAGTTCGTGCTCGTGGGCGAGCAGGGCCAGCGCGGTGGCGACCCGGACGGCGTTCGCCCGCTGGACGTCCGCCTCGGGCGGCTCGCCCCGGTGCAGGAGGGCGTTGCCGCCGAGTGCGACGACGATGCGCATGGTGGGACCCTTCACTTCGACTTCGCGAACGGTGTCAGTGGTGGACGGGAGTCCGTTGTGCCGGCCGCGCCGTCCGGACCACCCGCGTGATCTGCGGCGGCCGCGGTGTCCGGCGGGCCCGTATCCGCAGCACCAGCGCGTCGAACGCGGCGCTGAGCACGACGGTGGCCGCGGTCGCGATCACCAGCAGGACCGCGAACAGCCTCCAGAACTCCGGTGTCAGGGTCGTGCCCACGGTGTTCACCCCCTCTGTCCGCCGAGTGCCTCTTACCGGTTCCATCGAACCGCCGGGCGCCCCGTGGCGCAGGGTGCCGAAGGGCTCCCCCGGGGCGCCGGACGGCCCGGTCCGCGGGCCGGGTGGCCCATGGCCGCTCGGGGGACAGGGCCAACCGCACGCGCCCACAGGGGAGTTCGGGCTCGACGGCCCCGAGCTCGCCACGAGGCGAAGCGAGCCCGGCCGAAGCCGAGGCAACGACGACGAAAACAAGCCGTTGCCCCGCCGGCCACCGGCCACCGACGAGGCAACGGCGTCTCAGCCGGTCCTCGGCCCCCACCGTTCACCGGTCCGCGCCCACTCCTCGCCCCACCGGTCCGTGGCCCGCCGCTCCACCCGCAGCCGTACCAGTCCCCCGCCCACCAGCACGAACAGTCCACCGGTCAGCGCGATGCCCGTACCGGCCACCACCGCGCGGGCCGTCGCCTCGGCCGGGCTCACGGGTGCGCCCACCAGGCGGCCGTGCCCATCCGTCCACACCGGGACGGTGCTGCCGACGGCGGTCCCGGCCTGCACGTCCGTCGTGGCGATGCGGACGGTGCCCCGCGCGTCGGTCCAGCGCACCTGCGCCTTGACGTGGTCGTCGTACATCCCGGTGGCCACCTCACGCACCCGGCTCGGCGCGCCGTCCAGCAGCACGGCGGTCCCGGGCCGGCGCTCCGCGCTGCTCCGCGCCTGCGAGAGGGCCACGGCCTGGGCACCGGCCACACCCGCGACGACCCCCGCGGCCATCGCGAACGCCCAGGTGGCCAGGACAATCCACGCCTCCACCGCGTCGCTGTGCCGCCGCAGTTCGTTGCGCCGCCACCGCCACCCCAGGACCTTCACGCGCTTGGTCTTCCGCATCGGTCACACCCCTTCACGGGCACCGTCGAGTCCGTCTCAGCAGGACGGTGCCAGCGGCCGGCCACGGCCGGGAGGGGCCACAGGTCCACCGCGCGGGGGCCGGTCAGGACAGACCGCGCGCGCCGGTTGGGCCGGTCGGCCCTGGTGCTCCGGGCCCGCGCGGGTGATGATCTCCTTACAGACCGCCCGCAGTCCGTCACGTTCCGGGGAACAAGGGGTCGACATGACCGAGCCACGCACCTTCAGCGCGCAGGACCCGATCCGTGTCTTCCTGCTGGACGACCACGAGGTCGTCCGCCGCGGTCTGTCCGACCTGCTGGACGCCGAGCCGGACATCTCGGTGGTCGGCGACGCCGAGAACGTCGCCCACGCGCTGGTGCGGGCCCCGGCCGTGCGGCCGCACGTCGCCGTCCTGGACGTACGCCTGCCCGACGGCGACGGCATCACCGTCTGCCGCGAACTGCGGGACCGCATGCCGGAGTTGGCCGTGCTGATGCTGACCTCGTTCGACGACGAGGACGCCCTGCTCGACGCGATCATGGCCGGGGCGTCGGGCTATGTGCTCAAGCAGATCAAGGGCTCCGACCTGGTCTCGGCGGTCCGTACCGTCGCCTCCGGCCAGTCGATGCTCGACCCGGCGACGACGGCCCGGCTGATGCGCTCCCTGCGGGCCGAGCCGGTCGCGGCGCCGACGGTCGCGCCCGAACTGGCGAGCCTGTCCTCCCGCGAGCGGGAGATCCTCGCGCTGATCGGGGACGGGCTCACCAACCGCGAGATCGGCAAGCGGCTCTACCTCTCCGAGAAGACCGTCAAGAACCACATCTCCCGGCTGCTGGCCAAGCTGGGCGTCCAGCGCCGGGTGCAGGCGGCCGTCCTCGCCTCCCACCTGGAGCAGCCCGAGTCCGGTGAGCGGCCCGGCGGCTGACCCGCACACCGGGGCCCGTCCGCCGGGCCCCCGGGGCCGTCCGGCCCCTCCCCCGGCGCCCGCCGTGCCACCACCCTGGGCAGGAACACCGAACGGCCCGGCCGCCTCTTGGGCGCGGGGCGGGGAGGAGACCTCATGTCCACCACGGTGCTCGACGTCCCGGCCCTGGAGACGCTGATCGCGGCGTCCGTCGCCGCGCCCTCGATCCACAACACCCAGCCGTGGCGGTTCCGGCTCGACCCGGACACGGTGACGCTGGAGATCCGGGCCGTCGCGGAACGCGGCCTGCGGAACGCGGCCTGCGGAACGCCGATCCGTCCGGCCGCGCCCTGTACGTCTCGGTCGGCTGCGCGCTGCTCAACCTGCGGCTCGCGGTCGCCCACTGCGGCCTGCGGCCCGTGACCCGGCTGCTGCCCCGGCCCGACGAACCGGACCTGCTGGCGACCGTACGGCTCGCCGATGCCGTACGGCCGTCCGCGGAACCGCTGCTGTACGACGCCCTGTGGCGCCGGCACAGCAGCCGCTTCCCGTTCTCCGACCGGCAGGTGCCCGCCTCCGTACTGGCCGAACTGGCCGCGGCGGCCCGGGCGGAGGGCGCGGTGCTGGATCTCGCCAGGCCCGCGGAGGCCGACCGTCTGCTGAGGCTGACCCGGGAGGCGGAGCGGCGCAACACCGCCGACGCGGACCGGGCCGTGGAGAGCCGCCGCTGGGTGCACCCGCCGAACGGCGAGGCGCTCGGCATGCCGCCGGAGACGATCGGCCCGCAGGACTCCCTGGACCGGGTGCCGATGCGGGACTTCGGCGCCCACCGACACCCGATGGTGCTGGCCGCCCGCCCCTTCGAGCGGCGGCCCACCCTCGCCGTGCTGTCCACCCGCCACGACCGCCGGACGGACTGGCTGCGCGCCGGCGAGGCCCTCGAACGCGTCCTGCTGGTGGCCACCGCGCACGGCGTCCGCACGTCGCTGCTGCACCAGGCGCTGGAGTGGCCCGACCTGCGCGCACAGCTCGTCGACGGCCGGTGCACGCACGCCCAGACGATCCTGCGCCTCGGCTACGGCCCACAGGGACCCCCTTCGCCCCGCCGTACGGTGCGTCAGGTGCTGGCGGAGAGCGGCCGAACGGAGTCCGCCCCGTAGCCAACTACGGTCAGCGGTAGGGAAGTTGACGGCCGGGTCCGCCGCGGGCGTACCCGGCGGCGAACGAGCCGCCGCGGCAGGGCGGTGCGGTCCGCCGCTCGCGGACAGGGGCCGGACGGACCTCATCCGCACTCCGACCGGCCCTCGCCCCGAGGTGTGCCGGGCCGCGAGGCTGAGCGTGGGGATACCCGGGCGGTCGCCGTCCGTCCGCCCGTTGCGCCGACACCGGAGGTGAGCCGTGAAAGGCCGCCGTCTGTCCACCGCCCTGTTCCTGCCGCCGAAAGCCGAACCGCTGCTCCTGGCGGTCACGGCCGCGGCGCTCGCCGCGGGTGGCGTCTGCCGTCTCGTGGGGGCGCCCGGTCTCGCCGACCTGTGCTGGGGGCTGGGCACCGTCGTGGCGGTCGGGCCCGCCGTGGGCTGGGTGCTGGACGCGCTGCGCCACGGCCGGACCGGCGTGGACCTGATCGCGGTGCTCGCGCTCGGCGGCACCCTGGCCGTCCAGGAGTACCTGGCCGGGACCCTGATCGCGCTCATGCTCGCCGGTGGCCGCACCCTGGAGACCGTGGCGCGGCGCCGGGCCTCGCACGATCTGCGGGCCCTGCTGGAGCACGCGCCGCGCACGGCCCGGCGGCGCACCTGTTCCGCGGTCCGCACGGTTGCGCTGGCCGAGGTCCGCGTCGGTGACCTGCTCGTCGTGGGCCCCGGCGAGGTCGTCCCGGTCGACGGACGCGTGGCCGACGCCGACGCCGTACTGGACGAATCCGTACTCACCGGCGAATCCTCGACCGTGGTGCGTGGGCGGGGCGAGGCGGTGCGCAGTGGTGTGGTCAACGCGGGCAACGCCTTCGAGCTGCGGGCCTCGGCGACCGAGCAGGACAGCACCTACGCCGAGATCGTCCGGCTGGCCCGGCAGGCGGGCGCCGAGTCCGCTCCCGTGGTCCGGCTGGCGGACCGTTACGCGGCCTGGTTCCTCCCGCTGACGCTGGCGGCGGCCGGACTGGCCTGGCTGGTGAGCGGTTCCGCGGTGCGTGCGGTGGCCGTGCTGGTGGTCGCCACGCCGTGCCCCCTGCTGCTGGCGGCGCCCGTGGCCATCGTGTCCGGGCTCTCGCGGGCCTCCCGGCTGGGCATGGTGATCCGCGACGGCGGCGCCCTGGAGAACCTCGGCCGGGCCCGGACCCTCCTGCTCGACAAGACCGGCACGCTCACCCGCGGCCGGCCGCACGTCCTCGACGTGGTCGCGGCGCCGGGGCGGCGACCGGCCGACGTACTGCGCCTGGCCGCCTCGCTCGACCAGTACTCCCCGCACGTCCTCGCGCACGCCGTCGTCGACGCCGCGCGCGAACGCGGGCTGGAGACCGCCACGGCCCAGGACGTGTCCGAGGAGGCCGGGCGCGGTGTCGCCGGTCTCGTCGGGGGACACCGGACGACCGTCGGCCGCCTGGACACCGACGCCGGGAAGCCGCCGTGGGCGCGCGCGGCCGACAACCGCGCCCTGCTGGACGGGGCGGCCGTCGCCTGGGTCACCGTCGACGGCGTCCCGGTGGGCGCGGTCCTGCTGCGCGATCCCCTGCGCCCCGACGCGCCGCGCACACTGCGCCGGCTGCGCTCGGCGGGCATCGACCGGCTCGTGATGCTCACCGGGGACCGGGCCGAGCCCGCCCGCGAGATCGCCGCCGTCCTCGGTCTCGACGACGTACGGGCCGGGCTGACGCCCGCCGACAAGGTCGCCGCGGTCCACGCGGAGCGGGCCCGCGCGGTCACCGTGATGGTGGGCGACGGCGTCAACGACGCACCGGCGCTGGCGGCCGCGGACATCGGGGTGGCCATGGGCGCGCGCGGTGCCACGGCCTCCTCCGAGGCCGCGGACATCGTCCTCACCACCGACCGGGTGGACCGCCTGGCCGACGCCGTCGCCATCGCCGTACGCACCCGGAGCATCGCCGTGCAGAGCGCGCTCGGCGGCATGCTGATGTCGCTCGCCGCCATGGCCGCGGCCGCCTTCGGCCTGCTGCCGCCGGCCGCCGGTGCCCTGTTGCAGGAGGGCATCGACGCCGCGGTCATCCTCAACGCCCTGCGGGCGCTGCGGGTCGGCAAGGCGGTACGGCCGGTGCTCCAGCCCGCCACGGAGGCGCTCATCCATCGTTTCGCGGCCGAGCACGACGACCTGCGGGACGTCGTCGACGCCGTGCGCGCCGCGGCCGACCGGCTCTCCGACGGCACCGGGCCGGAAGCCCTCGCCGCCGTCGTCGAGGTGCACCGGCTGCTCACCGAGCGGCTGTTGCCGCACGAGTACGCCGAGGAGCACCAGCTCTACCCGGCGCTCGCGCCCACGCTCGGCGGCGCCGAATCGACCGCCACGATGAGCCGCGCCCACGCCGAGATCGAGCGGCTGACCCGCCGTGTCACCACGCACCTCGAACTGGCCGCCGCCGACGGGGCCCCGGCCCCGGAACGGCTGGACGACCTGCGCGCCTGTCTCTACGGGCTGCACACCGTGCTGCGCCTGCACTTCGTCCAGGAGGAGGAGAACTACTTCTCCCTGGCACCGTAAGTACCGCTGGAAACGCGCGGAGTTCGGCTCCCCGCCCAGAGGAAACTGAGAGATCCCTGTGAAACGGTGCCGGGGTTCCCGGCCACGCGTATCCGACCCGACCCGGCCAACCACCCACGGAAAAGGGCCTCATGAGTCTCACCGTCATCAACGGACTGCCCGCGCACGTCCTGTTCGTGCACTTCGTCATCGTGCTCGTCCCCCTGAGCGCCCTGGCACTGGTGGTGTGCGCGGCCTGGCCCGGCGGTGCCCGGCGGCTCGGTCTGCTGCTGCCGGTCCTCGCGCTCGTGACGCTGGCGAGCGTGCCGTTGGCCACGCACGCGGGGGAATGGCTGGAGCAGCACGTCGGCAGCGACCCGCTGGTGCGCAAGCACGCCGAACTCGGCGACGGCCTGCTGCCGTGGGCCGCCGGCCTCTTCGTGCTCTCGGCCGCCGTCTGGTGGACGGCCCGCCGCTCGGCCCCCGCCCCGGACGGCACACCGGGCACCGCGTGGTCGCCCTCGCTCCTGGTACGGGGCGCGGTCGTGGCCCTCGCCCTCGCGGTCGCGGTCGGAGCCATGGTGGACGTCTACCGCATCGGAGACTCGGGCGCGAAGGCCGCCTGGCACGACAACTACTCCAAGACGGCGACGCTGAACGGCGGTTGACGAGGCAGGGCTTGGGGTGCGCTGCGGGCGAAGGCCACTTCGCCCTCCGAGCGCGGGAGTTGGGCCAGTTCCCGTTCGGAGAGCCGGTCGGGTTCGGTGCCGGTGACGACGTGCGACCGGTCGTCGCCGATGGCGAGCTTTCAGGAGGTGGGCGCGGGCGATCACGGCCGCCGCCCGGGGCCGGGCCATCGGGCACCGCCACGGCGGACCGGCTCGTTCACCGCACCCACCGCCTCCGGCGGCCGGCAGCACGCCGCGCTCCGGGGCCGTCGACGGCATTCCCCCTCGGCCCGGGCAGTACCCGCCTGCTGGTGTGCCGCGGCTCCTCGCGCCTGCCGTGCGGGCCGTGCTCTCCCGCCTTCGTTGACCCGTGGTGGCCGCACCGCCGGAAAGGGCACGGTGGGACCCGTCCGGTCCCCCCGTGCGTCGGGGCCCGTTCGGCCCAAGCGGCAGACACGCGCGGCGAGGGATGCTGGGTACACGGGGGGCCGCGGTCCGCTCACGTGACGGCCCGGCCGCACGGACAACGCGCCGGTGCCCTTGGGGCCCGCGCGCCGCCACCCCGTCCCCGGGACCTCGTGAGACAACGGCGTGGTCCTCATTCTGAGGAGCAGCACATGGAAGTCCTGATCTTCCTTCTGGTCGTCGCCGCGGTTCTCGCCGCCGTGGCACTCGCGATGGCCGTGAAAATCGTCAAGCAGTACGAGCAGGGAGTGCTGTTCCGCTTCGGGCGCCTGGTGGGAACCCGGGATCCGGGGCTGCGGTTCATCATCCCGTTCGTGGACGTCCTGCACCGGGTGTCACTGCGGATCGTCACCATGCCCATCCAGTCCCAGGGGATCATCACCCGGGACAACGTGAGCGTGGACGTGTCCGCGGTCGCCTACTTCCGGGTGGTCGACGCGGTGAAGTCGGTCATCGCGGTCGAGAACGTGCACGCGGCGATCAACCAGATCGCCCAGACCACCCTGCGGAAGGTCGTCGGACAGCACACCCTCGACGAGACGCTCTCCGAGACCGACCGCATCAACCTCGACATCCGCGAGATCCTCGACGTGGCCACCGTCGAATGGGGCGTTCAGGTCACGCTGGTCGAGCTGAAGGACATCCAGCTGCCCGACACCATGAAGCGCGCCATGGCCCGCCAGGCCGAGGCCGAGCGGGAGAAGCGAGCGAAGATCATCAACGCGGAGGGCGAGTCGCTGGCCGCCTCCGCGCTCGGCGACGCCTCGGACACGATGATGGCCCACCCGCTGGCCCTCCAACTGCGCAACCTGCAGAGCCTGGTGGAGATCGGCGTCGACAAGAACACCACCGTGGTGTTCCCCGCGCCCCTCATGAGCACCATCGGCGAACTCGGCGCCTTCCTGGCCCGGGAGACATCGGCGGCCACCGCCCCGGCGCTGCCCGCCGACCTCGCCAAGACGCTGCCCAGCCCCGCGCCGAACGGCGTGCCCGAGAGCGTGTGACCGCACCCGCCCGCAAAGCACCCGTCCGCAAAGCACCCGCCTGGAAAGGCTCGGCCCTCCGTGGTGTCCACAAGCCCCGGAGGGCCGAGGCGAACCCCGTCAAGCAGATGCGCAGAAAATCGCCCGACCGAGTGAACTCCCTTTGTGCGGAAGCAATTTGTCATGCAAGAGGTCGCAATGGGCCGTACTCTGACGGCCTGTTGCCGCCCCAGCCCCTGGTGGCCGAAGAAGCGTCCCGCTCCCGGGATATCGGGCAGCCGGGCTCACCGGGGGAAACGCCGTGCAACAGGTCAACAACGCATGGCCCATTGGGCACATCCGCGTCCAACAGGTCGACGGATGCACCGTCATCGAGTTCCACGGCGAGATCGACATCGCCGCCGCCCAGCAGATCCTGCCGGATCTGGACGCCGCGACAACCGCTCCCGGGCGGACCGTGGTGGTCGACCTGACCCCGGTCGAGTTCTTCGACTGCTACGGGCTGCGGCTGCTGTGCCGCGCCGAGCGGCGGGTCGCGGAGCGGAGCGGATGGCTGCTCCTCGTCTGCCCCCATCCGATGATTCTCAGAATCCTGCGCGCGGGGCATCTCATCGGCCGGTTCACCCCGCTCGCCACGCGAGAAGAAGCCCTGTCCCTCGCGGACTCGGAGGCCACGGGCTGATCCGTGAAGCGGAGGCCGAACGCGGAAGACGGTACTCGTCCTCATCCGTATCCCCGTTGCCCACGCGCCCGGCGGCGCGAACCCCTCGCGGCGGCCCGAGGCCGTACGACCCGACAACTCGCCGAAAATTGGCCAATATACGGCGGACTCAAGTGTTGCGGACAGCTTCATACTCACAGCCATGCGACGCGGGCGCGGCGGCGCGCGGGGGTGGGAAGGCTGCGGCCTGGTCGCGGGGGCGACCCTGCTCGCCGGCTCGGTGGCCGCTCTGTCCGGAGTGTGGTTGCCCGGGGTGTGGGCGACCCTTGTGACGGCGAGTGCCGCCGTCGTGGCCGGCGTGTTCTCCGAACAGGGTGTCAGGCGCCATGACGCGGCGACCGCCACCGCGGTGCCCTGGTCGGGTCTGCTGTACCTGGGCAGCGGGAGACGGCTCCCCGTGGTGGGAGCGGTGGATCCGGTGGAGCTGGGTGTGCACCGGGCGGCCAGCGGTCCGGGCATGTCCGCGGAGCTGCCGCCGTTCGTCCGCCGGGACGTCAGCGACCGGTTGGAGGAGTCTCTGGTTCCGGGGCGGTTCGTGCTGCTGGTGGGGGAATCGACGGCGGGCAAGACCCGTACCGCCCACGAGGCGATGCTCGTGCGGGCGAGGGGCCGGCCACTGATCGTCCCCAACGGGACGGCGGGAGTGCCGGCCGCGCTCGACGCGACCCGGACCGTCCGTCGCTCGGCGGTGGTCTGGCTGGACGACCTGGAGAGGTTCCTCGGCGGTGACGGGCTGTCCCCCACGCACATCCAGAACCTGCTGCACGGCGGACGCCGGCCGCACCTCGTCCTGGCCACGCTGCGGGCCGAGGAGTACACCCGGCTGACGGGCACGGTCCGAGGCTCCGTCCACGGCCCGCCGACGGTGGACAGCCGACGCGGCGGCGAGGAGGTTCTCCGGCTGGCCGAGACGATCCATCTGGCCCGGGCCTGGTCCCCTCGCGAGCAGGCGGACGCCCGACAGGACGTCTACACGGCCGATCCGCGCATCCGCGAGGCGCTGAAGCACATCGACCGGTTCGGGCTCGCCGAATACCTGGCCGCCGGACCGCAACTGCTCCAGGAATGGTGCAACGCCTGGGCGGTGGGCAACCGTCCGCGCGGGGCGGCCCTGGTCGCCGCCGCGGTCCTCGCGCGCCGGTGCGCCGTCCACCGCCCGCTGCCGGAGACTCTCCTCGCCCGGGTCGCCCAGCCCGTCCTGGAGCAGCGCGGCGGCACCAGACTGCGTCCCGAATCCCTGACGTCGGCCCTCGATTGGGCCACCACGCCGGTGCACGCCACCAGCAGCCCCCTCGTCCCGGAGGGCGACGGCGCGTACACGGCGTTCGACTACCTCATCGACGCCCTCCCCAAGGACCCGCCGCCGGCCGCGGCCCTGGACGCACTCGTCCCGTTCGCCACCGAGGACGAGGCCGTCGACCTGGCGGAATTCGCCGGGGACTGGTGCTGCTTCGCACAGGCTCACGCCGCTTGGCTGCGGGCGCTCGGACATCCTGATCACGAGCGCCGCGCCTATGCCTTGGACGGCCTCGTCAGCCTTGTCTCCGTGTGGCGTGGCGACGACCGGGCGCGAGAGCTCTTGATCAATACGGTGCGGGAGCGCACGGCGCAGTTGGGATCCGAGCATCTGGAGACCCTGGATGCACGGCTGACACTCGCCAACTGGACCGGTTGGGGCATCGACGTCCGCGAAGGAATACGGCAGGCCCAGGAACTCCTACGGCCATCGCATGGCGTCGGGGACATCTCGGAGAGTGGTCCGCGGTCGAGCCCGAACTGGCCGAGCAGATCCAGGAGTGGGCCGCGCTGAAGCAAGTTGACGCGACCGAGATGCTGGGCAGCATTGTCCGGCACGCTCACTGCCTGAGTCGTATGGGCCGACGGGACGAACAGATCGGGCTGCTGCGCCAGCTACGGGACGATCGGCGTTTTACCCGCACGAAAGACCGTGAAGGCGCGCTCGCCGAACTCGCCTACGCCCTACGGGAGGCCGAGCAGTACGCGGAGGCCGCGGACCTGTTCCGTCAGCTCCAGCACTTGGCGGAAGACCAGTACGGCACCGCTCATCTCGCAGCAATCTTAGCTCAGTTCGACCTCGCATCCTGTGTCGGCCTTCTGGGAGATCCCGCGGAAGCCGTCCGCATGCTCGATGCCGTCGTACGCCTGCAAGGGTCCACCGGCGACGGGACCGGCTTCGTCCCCGTGTTGCTGCGTCGGCGGCTCTGCACCTGGACCGGCATGGCGGGCGACCCGCATGCCGCCGCCCGAGGGCTCCACGACCTCGCCAGGACGAGCGAAACGGCCGTGGGACAACACGCCTACCTCACCCTCGGCTGCCGCAGCCGCGCCGCCCACTGGACCGCGGCGGCCGGGGATGTCCCGTACGGGATCGAGGAACTCACGCGCCTGCTCCCCGAATTGGACCGACGCTTCGGCCCCGGCACCCCCGAAGCCCGGGACAGCCGCGAGAGCCTCGCCCACTGGCGCGCGCTCGTCCGGCACAGCCTCCCGCCCACGGGCTGAGCGGGAGGTCGTCGCTCCTTGACGGTCATGGCGGTCGTCGTGCGGTGCCGTCGCCGGCGTCAGCGCTCGGTCTGCCTCGATCCGTCCGTCCGCAGCACGGCCAGGCGGTTGCGGTACTCGTCCTCGTCCAGTTCCCCGCGGGCGAACCGGTCGGCGAGCACCCGCTCGGGCGGCGGCGCGGCGGGGGTGTGCGGGTGCTGGGTGCCGCGGCTGAGGGTGCGGAAGAGCAGGACGGCGACGGCGACGAGCACGGTCCACAGCAGGACCGAGCCGATCGACATCGCGAACCAGTCCCAGCCGCTCATGTCGTGTTGGTTCCAGTACATCATCACGGAGTTCACTTCCTCGGTCGTGCGGAACCACGACGGCAGGGCAGCCGGGGTGGTGGATCGCGACGTGCGGCACGGGACCGGCGAGGGCGGTGGACCAGGAGGTTCTGGATCCGTCCGCTCCGGCCGTGACGGGCGCGGGCATGATCCGCTCCTCCCCGTTGCCGGGTCGCTCCCGGCCACCAGCGTCGTCCCTCGCCGACCGGAGAAGGAGGGGCCGCTGGGGCCTCGCCCGGGACCAACCGGCCCCATGCCGCTGTCCCCGCGGGTCGGTCCGCGTCCGTGCACACCGGTATGTCCCGCCCGGCTCCGCGCAGCGCCGTGCCGGGCCCTTTCCGCGGGCAACGGCAAGGGCCCGTTGGGCACGAGAACGGAACCCCTCGGCCCGCGCGTCCGCCGCCCGGTCCGGAGCACGGTGGTGGCCGGAGGCATCCCGAAGGAGGCTGTCATGACCGAACGCACCGGGGGAAACGGCATCGTGGTGGGCGTCGACGGGTCCGAGGCGTCCATGGCGGCACTGCGCTGGGCGGCCGACGAGGCCCGGGCCCGGCACACGGAGGTCGTCGTGGTGCACGCCTGGGAACAGGCCGCGTTCGGATACGCCCCCTACGCCCCCGCCGCCGCCCGCCCGACAGCCGCCGAGCAGCGCGAGCGGGCCGCCGAGGTGCTCGCCACCGCCGTGCGAGAGGCCCTGGGGCCGCGCATCGGCGCCGTCGTACGCGGCGTGGTGGTGGAGGGGCCGCCCGTGCGGGTGCTGCTCCGCCAGTCGCGCGGCGCGCTGCTGCTCGCCCTGGGGCGAAGGGCGCACGGCGGCTTCGGGCTGCCGTCGGTCGGCGCGGTCAGCCGCGAGTGCCTGCGGTACGCGACGGTTCCCGTGGTGACCGTACCGGCGCCCGACCGGCCCGTGTCTCGGCCGGTGTCGCGGCCCGGGGCCGTGGAGTCGTCGTCGCTCGCCGGGAGCGGGGGCGTACGAGGGCGGTCGTGAACGTGGAGCGGACGCGGGTGACTTGAGTGGCCAGGGTGACCCGGGTGGCCGGGCGCCTCGCGACTCCGCCCGACCGGGGCTTGCCGCCCCCGCGGACACCGTCCGGACACCCCCTCCCGCCCTCCCGTAAACGTAAAACGTGTGCGTGACCGGCCCGCAGGCCGGTCACGCACACGGGATGCGACGCGATGTCCGCGCGGTACGCGCGTTCAGCCGAGCCGCACCGGGATGGTCTTCGTGCCTGTCTTCGTCTCGGGCACGGGGACCGTGATGGTCAGGACGCCCTCCTTGTACCCGGCGGTGGCCTCGTCGCCCTTGGCGCCGGCCGGCAGCCGGACGGAGCGGGCGAAGGTGCCGGAGCGGAATTCCGTGCGGTGCTTCTCCGTGGTCTCCTCGCCGCGCTCGGCCCGCAGGCTCAGCACGCCTTCCGTGACCGTGATCTCCACGTCCTTGGCGGGGTCGATGCCCGGAAGCTCGGCCCGCAGCACATACGTCCCGTCCGCCAGGTGCTCCTCGATCCGGATGCCGTGCAGTCCGGGAACCGTGTGCGCGCCGGGAAGTCCTGCCTCCACCCAGCCGAACAGGTCGGGAAGTGTCGTCCAGCCGGGCAGCCGCTCGATCATGCCGCTCATGTCTCCCTCCTTCTCCTTCTCCTTGTTCCTCACCTCCAGCGTCGCGCGCACGGGTGGGTGTGTGCGTGGGCCGACCGGGCCCGTGCGCGACCCCGTCGGCCCTGGCGAGCGATCACGTGGGAGGTTTCGCGGTGGTCCGGGTCCCGGAGGCGTCCGGTGCCGAGGCCGAGTGGCCCCCGCTTGGGTCCCGGCGGGCCCTGCCGCCCCGGTCCGGCGGCGGCGATCCTGGAGACGCAGGGCCCGCGGCCCGGCCCGCGGGCACCGATCCGGGGAGGTGTTGACCGTGGTGCGCCCCGTTGTCGTAGGACTCGACGGTTCGCGCGAGAGCCTCGCGGCGGCCGACTGGGCGGCCGGAGAGGCGCTGCGCCGTGGTGCGCCGCTGCGGCTGGTGCACGCGTGGGAGGCGGCGTCGCCCGAGCCGTCGACGCTGCCCGAGCTCGACGCGCCCCGGTACTGGGCGCGGCGGATTCTGCGCGAGGCCGTGGAGCGGCTCGGCGAGCGCCGGCCGCAGGTCCGTCCCGACGTGGAGCAGATCGCCAAGTCCCCGGCCGACGCCCTCGTTTCGGCGGGTGCGGAGGCCGGGCTGCTGGTCCTGGGCAGCCGTGCGTTCAGCGGGTTCGGCGGGTTCTTCGCCGGTTCCGTGGCGCTGGCGACGGTGGCCCGCGCGGTCCGGCCGGTCGTGCTGGTCCGGGCCGACGCCACCCCCGAGAGCGAACGGGTGCCCGGGGCCGACGGACTGCCGTCGGCCCACGCCCCGTACCGCCCGGTCGTGGTGGGCGTGGACACCGAGCAGCAGTGCGAGGAGGTCCTCGCGTTCGCCTTCGAGAGCGCGGTCCTGCGGTCCGCGCCGCTGCGTGTGGTCCACGCGTGGCGACCGCCGCTCGCCCTAGGGCCGGGCCCGGAGACCGCGCCCCTGCGGGAGGCCGCCGAGCGGGAGCTGGACACGGTGCTCGGGCCGTGGCGGGAGAAGTACCCGGCGGTGGAGGTCGACCGGCGCGTGGAGCACGGCCGTACGGCGCAGTCGCTGCTGGACGCGGCGGCGGACTCCTGTCTGCTGGTCGTCGGCCGCCGGATCCGCACCGCCGGGTTCGGCACGCACACCGGGCCGGTCGCCCACGCGGTGATGCACCACGTCCGCTGCCCGATCGCGGTCGTCCCGCACGGCTGACCGCCCGGCTTTCTCCCTCGTGCGGGGTGCCCCTCGGTCCGTCACCAGGGACGTTCGGCCCCTGAGAAGGCCGCCCGTCCCCGCGGTACGACTGGACCGAGGCCCCGTCGGAGGGAGAGGAGACACGCCATGTTCCAGGTCCGCATCCACGGCCGTGGTGGCCAAGGCGCCGTCACGGCCGCGGAGTTGTTGTCGGTGGCCGCGTTTCTGGAGGGCCGCCACGCGCAGGCGTTCCCGAGCTTCGGCTCGGAGCGGACGGGGGCGCCGGTGATGGCGTTCTGCCGCATCGACGACCGGCCCATCCGGGTGCGCGAGCCCGTCATGCGGCCCGACGCGCTGGTGATCCAGGACGCGACGCTGCTGCACCAGGTGAGCGTCTTCGAGGGGCTGCGCCCCGGCGGCAGCATACTGATCAACTCACCACTGCCGATAGCGGAGTTGGGGCTCGCGGACGTCATCACGCCCGGCCGCGCCCTGACCGTCCCCGCCACCGCGCTCGCGCTGCGGCACTTCGGGCGGCCGGTGCCGAACGCGGTCCTGCTGGGCGGGCTGGCCGCGCTCACCGGGTGCGTGTCGATCGACTCGCTCGCCGCCGCCGTCCAGGAACGCTTCCCCGGCGAGCTGGGAGCCGCGAACTCAGCCGCCGCCCGGGAGGCGTACGACCACGTCAGCACCGCCCAGCGGGAGGAACAGGCCCATGCTCAAGCAGACTGAGGGCTCACGCGCGGTCGCCGAGACCGTCGCGTACTGCCGGCCGGAGGTGATCGCGGCCTACCCGATCTCACCGCAGACGCACATCGTCGAGGAGCTGAGCCGCCTGGTGAAGTCCGGTGTGCTCAAGCCCTGCGAGTACGTCAACGTCGAGTCGGAGTTCGCCGCGATGTCGATGTGCGTCGGGGCCTCGGCGGCGGGCGCCCGCACCTACACGGCGACCGCAAGCCAGGGCCTGCTGTACATGGTGGAGGCCCTCTACAACGCCTCCGGGCTCGGCCTGCCGATCGTGATGACGGTCGCCAACCGGGCGATCGGCGCGCCGATCAACATCTGGAACGACCACAGCGACAGCATGTCGCAGCGCGACTCCGGCTGGATCCAGCTCTACGCCCGCGACAACCAGGAGGCCGCCGACCTGCACCCGCAGGCGTTCAGGCTGGCCGAGGAGCTGTCGCTGCCGGTGATGGTGTGCATGGACGGCTTCGTCCTCACGCACGCCTGGGAGCGGATCGAGGTGCCGGAGCAGGCACAGGTCGACGCGTTCCTGCCGCCGTACGAGCCGCGCCAGGTGCTGGACCCGGAGGAGCCCGTGTCGATCGGCGCGATGGTCGGGCCGGAGGCATTCACCGAGGTGCGCTATCTGGCGCACGCCAAGCAGATGCAGGCGCTGGAGGCGATCCCGCGGATCGCCGAGGAGTTCCGGCAGGTCTTCGGGCGCGACTCCGGCGGCCTGGTCCACCCGTACCGCTGCGAGGGTGCCGAGACGATCGTCGTGGCGCTGGGCTCGGTGTTCGGCACCGTGTGCGACGTCGTGGACGAGATGCGGGAGCGCGGGGTGCGGATCGGGGCGCTGGCGATCACGTCGTTCCGGCCGTTCCCGCTGGATGCGGTCCGGGCCGTGCTCGGCGACGCCCGCCACGTCGTCGTGCTGGAGCGGGCGTTGGCGGTCGGCATCGGCGGGATCGTGTCGGCGAACGTGCGCACCGCGCTGTCCGGGATCCAGCTCGACGGCCACACCGTGGTCGCGGGGCTGGGCGGGCGGCCGATCACCAAGGAGTCGCTGCACCGGCTGTTCGACGACGCAATCGCCGGACGCCTGGAGCAGTTGACGTTCCTGGACCTCAACACCGAGCTGGTGGAGCGGGAGTTGGCGCGGATGGCACGGACCAGGCGGTCGGGCCCCTCCGCGGAGAACATCCTGCGCGATGTGGGGAGCAACCGATGAGCGCCGCACCACAGGTCAAGTTCTACCAGGTGGGCAGCTTCGCGGCCGGAAACCGGCTGCTGGGCCCCGAGTCGCAGTCCGACCAGGCCGACCCGGCCCGCGCCAACGCGCTGACCTGCGGGCACCGCGCCTGCCAGGGGTGCGGCGAGGCGCTCGGCGCCCGCTACATCCTGGACGCGGCCCAACGGGCGTCCGGCGGCAAGGTGATCGCGGTCAACGCGACCGGCTGTCTGGAGGTCTTCTCCACCCCCTACCCCGAGACGTCCTGGCAACTGCCCTGGCTGCACTCGCTGTTCGGCAACGCGCCCGCGGTCGCCGCGGGCGTCGCCGCCGCGCTGCGCGCCAAGGGCCGCACCGACATCCGGGTGGTCGGACAGGGCGGCGACGGCGGCACCGTCGACATCGGGCTCGGCTGTCTGTCGGGCATGTTCGAGCGCAACGACGACGTCCTGTACGTCTGTTACGACAACGAGGCGTACATGAACACCGGCGTGCAGCGCTCGGGGGCCACTCCCCCGGCCGCGCGCACGGCGACCACCCAGGCGGTCGGCGAGGAGCCCGGCGCCCCCTTCGGGCAGGGCAAGAACCTGCCGCTGATCGCGATGGCGCACGAGATCCCGTACGTGGCCACCGCGACCGTGGCCGGGCTGCGCGACCTGGAGGCCAAGGTGCACCGGGCGATGGGGATGCGCGGCGCCCGCTATCTGCATGTGCTGGTGCCCTGCCCGCTGGGCTGGGGCACGGCGTCCGGCGACACGGTGAAGATCGCGCGGCTGGCCGAACAGACCGGCCTGTTCCCGGTGTTCGAGGCCGTGGACGGCCTGGTCACCGACGTCACGCCGATCCGGCGGCGGGTGCCGGTCGAGGAGTACCTGCGCCCGCAGAAGCGGTACGCGCACCTGTTCAGGCCCGAGGTGCGCACCGATGTCATCGCCCATCTGCAACGGACCGCGGACCGCAACATCGCCCGCTTCGGGCTGCTGGCACAGGAGGAGACGTCGTGAAGGAGAAGCCGTTCGCGATCACCCTGGACGTGGGTTCCAGTCTGGCGAACCACACCGGGGCCTGGCGGACCGAACGCCCCGAGTACGTCGACCGGTTGCCGCCGTGCAACCAGGCGTGCCCGGCCGGCGAGAACATCCAGCAGTGGCTGTTCCACGCGGAGAGCGGCGACTACGAGTCCGCCTGGCGCCAGTTGATGCGGGACAACCCGCTGCCCGCCGTCATGGGCCGGGTCTGCTACCACCCCTGTGAGACGGCTTGCAACCGCGTGCAGGTGGACAACGCCGTCGGCATCAACTCGGTCGAACGCTTCCTCGGCGACGAGGCGATCAAGCGGGGCTGGAGTGTCGAGGCACCTCCGGTGACGTCCGGCAAGCGGGTCCTGGTCGTCGGCTCGGGCCCGGCCGGACTGTCGGTGGCGTACCAACTGCGCCTGCTCGGGCACGAGGTGACGATCCGTGAGGCGCAGGAGCAGCCCGGCGGGATGATGCGCTACGGCATCCCGCGCTACCGGCTGCCGCGCGAGGTCCTGGACGCGGAGATCGACCGCATCGTCGCGCTGGGCGTGACCCTGGAACTCAACACCCGGGTCGACGACGTGCTCGCCGCGCAGCGGGACGAGGGCTTCGACGCGGTGTTCCTGGCCGTGGGCGCGGGCATCGGCCGGCGCGCCTACATCCCGGCCGGTGACAGCGCGAGGATCCTCGACGCGGTGGCGCTGCTCGGCGGCATGGAGGGCGCGGACCGGCCCCTGCTGGGCCGGCGGGTCGCGGTGTACGGCGGCGGCAACACCGCCATGGACGCGGCCCGTACCGCCCGCAGGCTGGGCGCGACCGACGCCGTGGTGGTCTACCGGCGCACCCGGGACCGGATGCCCGCGCACGACGTCGAGGTCGAGGAGGCCCTGGAGGAGGGCGTGCGGATGAAGTGGCTCTCCACCATCAAGCACGCCGAGGAGGGGCACCTCACCATCGAGCGGATGGCCTTGGACGAGACCGGATTCCCGCAGCCCACGGGCGAGTTCGAGGAGCTTCAGGCCGACACGGTGGTCCTCGCCCTCGGCCAGGAGTCCGACCTCTCGCTGCTGAAGAGCGTGCCCGGCCTGTCGGTCGACCACGGCACGGTCCAGGTCGCCGACGGACTGATGACGGGGCACCGGGGCATCTTCGCCGGGGGCGACATGGTGCCCGCCGACCGCACGGTCACGGTGGCCGTCGGGCACGGCAAGAAGGCGGCCCGGCACATCGACGCCTACCTGCGCGGGAGTTCGTACGACCCGGGCGCCAAGCACGACCCGGCCGCCTTCGAGAACCTCAACACCTGGTACTACGCGGACGCGCCCGCCTCCGTCCGGCCCCGGCTCGAACTGGCCCGGCGCGTCTCGACGTTCGACGAGGTGGTGCACGGACTCGACGAGTCCACCGCGCTGTTCGAGGCCCGCCGCTGCATGTCGTGCGGAAACTGCTTCGAGTGCGACAACTGCTACGGCGTCTGCCCGGACAACGCGATCACCAAGCTCGGTCCGGGGAAGGGCTTCTCGATCGACCTCGACTACTGCAAGGGGTGCGGGCTGTGTGCGGCCGAGTGCCCGAGCGGGGCGATCGGGATGGTGCCGGAGGAGTGAGCACCGGCCATGACGTGGGCCCCCGCGCCGGACAGCGCGGGGGCCCCTTCCGTCGTACGTCAGCCGTCGAACTCGCCGACGGCCGCCTTCAGTTCGGCCAGTCCCTTCTTCGCGTCGGTGAAGAACATCCCGGTCTTCGGGTCGGTGTACAGCTCGTTGTCGACGCCCGCGTAGCCGTGCCCCATCGAGCGCTTGATGACGACGACGCTCCTGGCCCTGTCGACGTCCAGGATCGGCATGCCCGAGATCGCGTTGCCGGGGCGGCGGGCGATCGGGTTGGTCACGTCGTTGGCGCCGATCACCAACGCCACGTCCGCCTGCGGGAATTCGGGGTTGATCTCGTCCATCTCCTTGAGCTGTGTGTACGGCACGTTCGCCTCCGCCAGCAGCACGTTCATGTGTCCCGGCATGCGGCCGGCCACCGGGTGGACGGCGTAGCTGACGTCGACGCCGTGCTCGGTCAACAGCTTGGCCAGGTCGCCGAGTTCGTGCTGGGCCTGGGCGGCGGCGAGGCCGTACCCGGGGACGAAGACGACCTTGCGCGCGTACGCGAGCTGGATCGCCACGTCGTCGACGGAGACCGCGCGCACCTGGGCGGAGGCCCCGCCCGCGCCGGCCGCCGCCGGGGCGCCGTCGCCGGTGCCGAAGCCGCCGATCACGATGTTCGCGATGGACCGGTTCATGGCGTCGGCCATCAGCTTGGTGAGGATGCCGCCCGAGGAGCTGACGAGCATGCCCGCGATGATCAGGGCGGTCTCGTCGAGGACGAAGCCCGCCATCGCGACCGCCGACCCGGTGAAGGCGTTCAGCAGGGCGATGACCACCGGCATGTCGGCACCGCCGATCGGCAGCACCATCGTCACGCCGAACAGCAGGGCCACCACGACGAGTCCGTACAGGGCCGTGAGCGAGTCCGGGGCCAGCACCAGCCAGACGGTGCCGACGGCGAAGGACGCCGGGAGCAGCACGTTGAGCAGCCGCGCCCCCGGGAACACCACCGGCGCTCCGGACACCAGGCCCTGGAGTTTGCCCGCCGCGACCAGCGATCCGGAGAAGGTGACCGCGCCGATGACGATGTCCAGGGCGCCCGGCAGCGACACGCGGGCGCCCAGCGCGGCCGGGTGGTCGGCCTGGAGCAGGTCGTTGACCGCGATGAGGGCTGCCGCGCCACCGCCAACGGCATTGAAGAGACTGACCAGTTGGGGCATCGCGGTCATCTTGATCTCGCGCGCCGCCCACAGGCCGAGCGCGGCGCCGACGAGACCGCCGCCGGCCAGGACGAGCCAGCCGGTGCTGGTGATCCGGCCCTCGTGGACGACGAGCCACACCGTGGCACCGATCGCGACGGCCATGGCCCCGGCGGAGAGCGTGTTGCCGCGGCGGGCGGTGCGCGGGTGGTTCATCAGGTGCAGGCCGAGCACGAAGCAGGCGGCTGCGGCCAGGAAGACGTAGTGGACGGCGTTGGAGACGGTGTCCATGGCGCTCACACCTCCTTGTCCGGTGCGCCGACGACGGCCTCGCCCCGTGCACCGGCGGTGGCCTCGTCCGGTGTACTGGCGGTGGCCTCGTCCGGTGTACCGGCGGCGGGCTTGCCGGGTGTTCCGGCGGTCGGCCGGGCCTTGAACATCTCCAGCATCCGGTCGGTGACGACGTACCCGCCGACCACGTTCATCGCGCCGAACGCCATGGCCACGAAGGCCAGGACGTATCCGAGCCAGGTGTGCGACCCGGCCGCGATCAGCATCGCGCCGATGACGACGATGCCGTGCACGGAGTTGGACCCGGACATCAGCGGGGTGTGCAGGGTCGCCGGCACCTTGCTGATGACCTCGATGCCGACCAGGACGCTCAGCACGAAGACGGTGATGGCGGTGAGGAGGTCGAGGTTGTTCATGAGGAGGTACCTCCCGTCTGTGGTGGTGTGCCCGTCAGCGCGGCCGTGATCTCGTCGGCCGGGTCGAGGACGAGTTCGCCGTCGCGCACCAGGTGGCGCAGCAGGGCGACGAGGTTGCGGGCGTAGGCGGTGGACGCGGCGGTGGCCATGGCGGACGGCAGCCGGCCGGCGCCGATCAGGGTGACGCCGTTGTCCAGGACGGTGGTCTTGTCGGCCTCGGTGCCCTCGACGTTGCCGCCGAACTCGCTCGCCGCGAGGTCGACGACGACCGAGCCGGGCTTCATCCGCCCGACGACTTCGGCGCTCACGAGCAACGGCGGTTTGCGGCCGGGCACTTGGGCGGTGGTGATGACGACGTCGGAGCGGGCGATGTGCCCGTCCAGCGCGGCCCGCTGGGCCTGTTGCTCCTGGTCGGTCAACTCCCGTGCGTAGCCGGTCCGTTCGGCGTCCGATTCGGGCGCTTGGGCGGTCCGGATGTCGAGGAACCGGGCGCCCAGCGACTCCACCTCTCCTCGGGACGCGGGCCGTACGTCGTACGCCGAGACGACGGCGCCAAGACGGCGGGCGGTCGCGATGGCCTGCAACCCGGCCACTCCGGCGCCGAGGACGAGGAGTTGCGCCGGGCGCATGGTGCCCGCCGCGGTGGTCAGCATCGGGAAGAAGCGGTCGTAGGTGTCGGCGGCGAGGACCGCCGCCTTGTACCCGGCGACGTTGGCCTGCGAGGTCAGCGCGTCCATGGACTGGGCGCGGCTGAGGGTGCGCGGCAGCAGATCGAGGCTCACCGTGCGCACCCCGCGCCCGGTCAGTCCGTCGACGAGGGCGGGGTGGCGCAGCGGTTCGAGCAGCCCGATCAGGGTCTGCCCGGGGCGCAGCGCCTCGGCGCGCTCGGCGTCCGGCGGGCCGACGCACAGCACGGCGTCCGCGCGTGCGTACAGCTCCTGCGCGGGTACGACGGTGGCGCCTGACTCGGTGTAGTCGGCGTCGGTGAACCAGGCGCCGGAGCCGGCCCCGGTCTCGACGAGGACGTCGATTCCGGCCCGGCGCAGGAGGGTTACGGCCTCGGGGACCAGGGCGACCCGGCGTTCGCCGGGCGCCCGCTCCCGTACGGCTCCCACGGTGACGGTTGGCATGTTCTGCTGCCTTTCCTGTGGCCCGGTGGGTGCCGGGGCGTCAGAACTCGAAGACGAGCCGTGCTTCGGCCCGGCCGCCGAGGACCTCGTCGAAGGAGTCGTTGACCTCCTCCAGGCGCCGGGATTCGGCGATCACCCGGGTACGTCCGGCCGCGTGCAGCGCGAACACCTCGGCCAGGTCCTGGCGGGTGCCGACGATGGAGCCGATGACGGAGATCCCGCCGAGCACGGTCTCGAAGATCGGCACGTTGATCGCGGCGTTGTCGGCGGGCAGGGCGACCATGACGAGCCGTCCGCCGCGGTTGAGCGACTTGTACGCCTGCTCGAACGCCTTGGGCGCGGCGGCCAGCACGACGGCCACGTCCGCGCCGCCGGCCTTCTTGATCTCCTCGACCGGGTCGTGCGTACGGGCGTTGACGGTCAGGTCGGCGCCGAGCTGGTGGGCGAGGCCGAGCTTGTCGGGTTCGAGGTCGACGGCGGTGACGAACCCGCCGACCAGGTGCGCGTACTGCACGGCCAGGTGGCCGAGACCGCCGACGCCGAAGACGGCGACCCGCTCGGCCGGGGCCACCCGGGCGACCTTGATCGCCTTGTAGGTGGTGACGCCCGCGCAGGTCAGCGGCGCCGCGTCGAAGGACGTGACGCCGTCGGGGACCCGGACGACCGCGCCCGCGCTCGCGACGGCGAACTCGGCGTAGCAACCGTCCACGGAGTAGCCGGAGTTGACCTGGCTCTCGCAGAGGGTCTCCCAGCCGGAGACGCAGTAGCGGCAGGTGCCGCAGGACGAGCCGAGCCACGGGACGGCGACCCGCTTGCCGATCAGGTCGTGGGAGACGCCGGCGCCGACGGCCTGGACGGGGCCGACGCCCTCGTGGCCGGGGACGAACGGCGGATGCGGCTTGACCGGCCAGTCGCCGTGGGCCGCGTGGATGTCGGTGTGGCAGAGCCCGGACGCCTCCATGCGCACGAGCACCTGCCCGGGGCCGGGTTCGGGGACGGGAAGGTCCTGGATCTCCAGCGGCTTCCCGAAGTCGGTGACGACTGCTGCCTTCATGATCTGCTCCTCAAGTGGTCCCGCACCGGGCCGCCTTGACCCGGGTCACGAAATGCAGCCCCTCTCCGGCCGCGAGGGAGAAGCCACCCGGCATGCCCGGTTCCACGTCCAGGACGTAGCAGGGGCGGCCGTGTGCCTCGTACTGGTCCGCGTTCACGTGGAAGGTGCAGCCGTCCACCACGCCGACGAGCATGTCGCCGTCTCCCAGGGCGAATTCGCCGCCCGGGAAGCACATCGGGTCGCTGCCGTCGCAGCAGCCGCCCGACTGGACGAACATCACGGGCCGGCCGTGGGCGGCGCGCAGGACCGCGATGGCCCTGCGCGCCGCACGCGTTGCGGTGACGCGCCCGACGGTGCCGTTCTCGACTGTTCCGGGCATGTCGCTGCGCTCCCCTAGAACAGCCCGAGCGGCTTGGTGCCGTAGCTGACCAGGAGGTTCTTGGTCTGGCTGTAGTGCTCCAGCATCATCTTGTGCGTCTCGCGGCCGATGCCGGAGACCTTGTAGCCACCGAACGCGGCACCCGCGGGGTACTGGTGGTAGCAGTTCGTCCAGACGCGGCCGGCCTTGATGGCGCGGCCCATCCGGTAGGTGCGGCCGGTGTCGCGGCTCCACACGCCGGCCCCGAGGCCGTACAGCGTGTCGTTGGCGATCTCCAGTGCCTCGGCCTCGTCCTTGAAGGTGGTGACGGCGAGGACGGGTCCGAAGATCTCCTCCTGGAAGACCCGCATCTTGTTGTGGCCCTTGAGGACGGTCGGCTCGTAGAAGTAGCCGTCCTCGAACTCGCCGCCGATGGTGGGCCGGTGGCCGCCGATCAGCAGTTCGGCGCCCTCCTTGAGGCCGATCTCGACGTAGGACGCGATCTTCTCGATCTGCTGCCTGGAGACCTGCGGGCCGATCATGGTCGCGGTGTCGAGCGGGTCGCCCTGCTTGATGGCGCGGATGCGCTCCAGGCAACGGGCCATGAACTCCTCGTAGATGTCCTCCTGGATGAGTGCGCGCGAGGGGCAGGTGCACACCTCGCCCTTGTTGAACGCGTACAGGACGAGTCCTTCGACGGCCTTGTTCAGGAAGTCGTCGTCGTGGGCGGCCACGTCGTTGAAGAAGATGTTCGGCGACTTGCCGCCCAGCTCCAGCGTGACCGGGATGATGTTCTGGGCCGCGTACTGCATGATCAGGCGGCCGGTGGTGGTCTCGCCGGTGAAGGCGACCTTGGCGATGCGCTTGTTGGTGGCCAGCGCCTTGCCGATCCGGGCGCCGGGGCCGTTGACGACGTTGAGGACGCCCGGCGGCAGGTGGTCGCCGATGACCTCCATCAGCTTGAGGATGGACCACGGGGTCGGGGAGGCGGGCTTGAGGACCGTCGCGTTGCCGGCGGCGAGTGCCGGGGCAAGCTTCCACGCGGCCATCAGCAGCGGGAAGTTGAACGGGATGATCTGGCCGACCACGCCCAGCGGCTCGTGGAAGTGGTAGGCCACCGTCTCCTTGTCGATCTCGGTGATCGAGCTCTCCTCGGCGCGGATGGCGGCCGCGAAGTAGCGGAAGTGGTCGGCGGCGAGGGGGATGTCGGCCGCGAGGGTCTCGCGGACCGGCTTGCCGTTCTCCCAGCTCTCGGCGACCGCGAGTTCCTCGCGGTGGGCGTCGATGGCGTCGGCGACCGCGTTGAGGGCGGCGGCCCGCTGGGTGGCGGACGCCTCGCCCCACTTGGGCTGCGCGGCGTGCGCGGCGTCCAGGGCGAGTTCGATGTCCTCGGGTCCCGACTTCGGGACCTCGCAGATCGGCTGGGCGGTGGCGGGGCACAGGTTGGGCGAGTACTCGCCGGTGGTGGGTGCCTGCCACTTGCCGCCGATGAAGTTCTCGTAGCGGGGCGCGACGTCCACGGGGCTGCCCGCCCGGCCTGGAGGCTGGTACTTCATGACCGTCCCCTTTCCTCGAATTTCCTCGAATTTCTCGTGTTTCTCGTGTTTCTCGGTTTTCTCGTGTTTCCCGGGTTCCTCATCACGACGTTCGTGGTGATGAGGAACACGCTAGGAACGCGCACGCTGCAACACCGCTGCATGCCGTACGACCTGCGGCGGTACGGCCTCGGCGAGGTCCAGCCCGCGGGCCCGGGCCGCCGCCGCGGCACGCTGCGGCGACCCGTTCGGCAGGGCGCGGGCGAGCACCGACCACGCGACCGCGTCGTCGGTCCCCCAGTCGGCGTCCACCCAGCGGCGCACCAGCCCGGGGTCGCCGCTGCCGAGCACGGCACCGCGCAACTGCTGTTCCAGGCACCGCCGTTGCTCCACCACGACCGGCGCGTCGGAGCGCGGCAGCGGCGGACCGGGGTAGCGGGCGAGGGCCTGCGCCACCCGTCCCTCGGCGAGCAGCGCGCAGACCTCGCCGAGGTCGCTCCGCACCGGGCACAGCAGCGCGTACGGCCGGGAGCCGAGCAGGGCGGGACCGAGGACGGCACGCAGCCGGGTCATCTCGGCCCGCAGGGTCGAGGACGGCACCTCCCGGTCCGACAGTTCGACGGCGAGCCGGTCGCCCGTCACCCCGTGGCCGGCCAGGGCCAGCGCCAGCACGATCTCGCTGTGCCGCGGGCTCAGCCGCAGCACGCGCCCGCCGGACTCCAGCAGGGCGCTGTCCCGGCCCAGCACGCTCAGCCGCACGCCGTCGCCGCATCCGGCGGGCACCGGCACCGTCGTGGACACGGCCGGCGTCCGGGCGAGGTGCGCCTCGGCGGCAAGAGCCGCTCCGCGTACGGCGGCCAGGGCGGGAGGTGTGGCGATGGTGCCGCCGCCGGAGAGGTCGATGACGCCGAGGACGCGTCCGGTGGCCGGGTCGCGTACGGGGGCGGCGGCGCACGACCAGGTGTGCACGGCGGAGTTGTAGTGCTCGCCGGTCACGATCTGGACGGGGCGGCCCAACTCCAGTGCGGTACCGGGGGCGTTGGTCCCGGCCCGGGCCTCGGACCACACGGCGCCCTCGGCGAAGTGCATCCGCTCGCCGCGCTCGATCGTCGCGGTGTCGCCCTCGACCCACAGCAGGGTTCCGTCGGTGTCGGCGACCGCGAAGACGTGCCCGTCGTCGGCGGCACCGGCCCCCAGCAGTTCCCGGAACAGGGGCAGGGCCGCGGCCAGCGGATGGGTGCGCCGGTACGCGGCCAGTTCCGCGAGGGTCGCGCGCAGCGGCGGCAGCCGGCTGCCGTCGGGGTGGACGCCACGCACCGCGCAGCGCCGCCACGAGTCGGCGACCAGGCCACGTACCCGCGGCACCGCTCCGGGCGTCGTCACGAACCGCTCGTGTGCCGCGCGCAGGGCGGGTGCCGAGGCGGTGACGGGAGCTTCCATCGCACCTCCCACATGCCTTCTCCGGATCCGTCACCCCCACCTCAGCCGCACATCGGGCCAGGTTGTAGGGGCCGAACGGCCCCGGCGGGCGGGCCCCTCGGACTCACACGAGGTCCTGACCGGAGAACGACGCACGGAGAACGGCGGACGGAGAACGGCGCACGCGTCGGCGGTCGTCGGCGTGCCGGGTACAAGGAACTACAGGCAGATACAGGAAGTTCAGGCGGGTACAGGAGGTTCAGGCAGGCACAGGAAGTTCAGGCAGGCACAGGAAAGTACAGGGAAACCGCCGTCCGAGCCCCGAGCCGCCCAGGACGGGCGTTCCGGCACGGCGGAGCGGGCACCTACTCCCCGGTCACCGGCACCCGCCACTCCAACGTCGTACCGCCGCCCGCCGGAGTCGTCCAGTTCACTTCTCCGCCGAGCTGCTGGGCCCGCTCCCCCATGTTCAGGAGCCCGCTGCGACGGCCCTCGGCCGGAATGCCCACGCCGTTGTCGGTCACCGTCAGGCGCACCTCCCGGCCGTCGGTCACCAGGGCGACGTCGGCGCGGTCGGCGCGGGCGTGCCGGGCGATGTTGGTCAGGGCCTCGGACAGGACGGCGATGACGTGGTCGGCGGTCTCCCGGGGCACGTCGGTGTCGACCAGGCCCTCCATCCGGACGCTGGGGGCGAAGCCGAGCACGGGAGCGGCTTCGCCGGCCGCGCGTACGACACGGGCCCGCAGCCCCGTACCGGCGCCGCCGTCGCGCGCCCGCAGGCCGAAGATCGTCGACCTGATGATCTTGATCGTCTCGTCCAGGTCGTCCACCGCCCGCACGACGCGCTCGGCGGCCTCCTCGTGCTCGATGAAGCGGCCGGCGCTCTGCAGGGTCATGCCGGTGGCGAACAGCCGTTGGATGGCCAGGTCGTGCAGGTCGCGGGCGATGCGGTCGCGGTCCTGGAGAACCGCGATCTCCTCCGCGTCCCGGCGGCGGTCGGCCAGCTCCATCGCGACGGCGGCCTGGGCGGCGAAGTCCTGCAAGGTCCTGGTCTCCGTCGCCGTGAAGGGCTGCCGCCCGGTCTCCCGCGCCAGCAGGACCACACCGCGCACCCCCGCCTCGCCCGTACCGATGGGCACGGCCGCGGCGGGGCCGAGTCCCCCGAAGCGCGGCGGCTCCGGCGAGATGCGGCCGTCGTTGCCGACGTCCGCGCTGGTGACGGGGGCGGCGCCGGAGAAGGCCAGCCCCATCAGGCTGTGGTCCATGGACAGGACGAGCCCCTGGTGCACCTCGGAGTCCAGCCCGACGGCGATCTCCACGACGAGCGACCCGGTGTCCTCCATCGGCAGCGCCACCGCCGCGAGGGCCGATCCGGTGATCTCGCCGGCCCGCTCGGCGATCAGGGCGAGGACGTCGGTCCGCGCGCCACCGGACATCAGGCTGTGGGTGACCTCGGCGTTGGCCAGCAGCCAGCGCTCGCGCAGCCGGGACTCCTCGTAGAGGCGGGCGTTGTCGATCGCGACACCGGCCGCCACCGCCAGCGTCGACAGCACCGACTCGTCCTCCTCGTCGAACTGCGCCCCGCCGCGCTTCTCGGTCAGGTACAGGTTGCCGAAGACCTGCTCGCGCACCCGGATCGGGACACCGAGGAAGCTGTTCATCGGCGGATGGTGGGCCGGGAAGCCGTACGAGGCCGGGTGCTGGGAGATCTTCGCCAGCCGCAGCGGCTCGGGGTGCCGGATCAGCTCGCCCAGGATGCCGTGGCCCTGCGGGAAGGGGCCGATCTCGGCGATCTGCTCCTCGGAGACCCCGACCGTGTGGAACGCCGACAGGGCCTTTCCGTCGGAGGTGATCACGCCGAGGGCCGCGTACTCCGCGTCGACCAGAACCGCCGCCGCCTCCACGATGCTGTAGAGGGCCTGCTCCAACTCCAGCTCCCGGCCGACCGAGAGCACGGCCTCCAGCAGGCTGTGCACCCGGTCCCGCGTACCCCGGGCCGCGTCCAGCCGGGCCTGCAGTTCCGCCAGGAGTTCGTCCAGCCTCAGCTGCGGCAGCCGCACGCGGGCTTCCCGGGACTCCTGATCAGGGCTTCCCACCGGTGATCCTCCAGATCGCCATGGCACACCGACAGCCGGTCGTCCCGGTTGCCACGGTATCGGTCGGAAGCCGGCGGGGATACGGAATCAAGCCTCCCGACGAAGCACTGCGGAGAGCGCGCGCCGGGCGCCGTCCCAGGGTGAAGGGGCCCCACGGGCCCGATCACGGGACCGGACGGCCCTGTGTGCGCGGCAGGTGCCGGGGCCAGTCTGGAACCGCTGACGAACGATCGAGGGAGTGGATCAGATGACGCTCAAGGACACCGGCGGCAGGCACACCGGCGACGACACCCTGCCCACCACCGTGGACGTGCGGACCGAGGGCGATGTGGACGAGGAGGCCCTCGCCTACCTGCGGGCCAAGCTGAGCGTGGTCCTCGACCGGCCGGGGCTCGCGCCCGTCGGCGGCGAGGTGCGGATCGCCAGGGCTGCGGCCCACCACGTCGAGCAGCCGTGGTCCGCCGGGGTCGAGATCCGTGTGGGCGGCGACCTCGTGATCGTGCACGCGCACGAGGCGAGCGCACACGAACTCGCGGACCGGTTGCAGGACCGGCTGCGCCACCGTCTGGACCGCGTCGCGCACCGCACGGACACGGCCCGCAGGTCGGCCACCCCGCCCCCGTGGCGCGCCCGCCCCGCCGACGACCGCCGCACCCCGTGACGCACCCCCGTTCTCGGGGTGGTCTCCGCAACCGATCCGGTACACGGACAGGAGGCCCGGACCGCCTCGGGCCAGGACCGCGCTGAAGGGCGCGGTGGAACGCCGCGGTGACATCCCGGCGGCGATCCGGGCCGTGCGACGGCCGAAGGGCCTCGTCGGGGTGGTCGACGGCCTCGCCGCCCTCGCCTGCGAAGGCCCGCCGCCCGCGCGCGGCGGGCCCCGGCGACAAGGGCCGACCGGACGTGGGTGAGGGCCGAACGGCCCTGTTCCGACGGGCTCCGACACCCT
The DNA here is from genome assembly GCA_001298575.1 of Actinobacteria bacterium OK074. Taxonomy (GTDB): domain Bacteria; phylum Actinomycetota; class Actinomycetes; order Streptomycetales; family Streptomycetaceae; genus Streptomyces. The sequence goes on along the minus strand of LJCV01000055.1, from coordinate 162,270 downwards.
TCGAATGGCTTGGTCCAACCAATATCCCTCCCCACCCGCCGTCATCTCGGCACCTTGGTGGACCCGTCTGCCGGAGACACGAAGCAGTGAGCGACGAACCCGTACAGAGCCTTCCCCCGCTCCCCGACCCCGCCCGGCCGCCCGAGACAGGGCCGCCGGGCCGCCGCGTCGAGCTCGACCGTACGGAGGCGCTGCGGCTGCTGGGCAGCGTGTCCCTGGGAAGGATCGCCTTCACCCGGCGCGCGCTGCCGACCATCCGGCCGGTCAACCACATCGTGGACGACGGCGCCGTCGTCATCCGCACGCACGAGGGCGCGGCCCTGACCTCGCGCACCCTCCAGGCCGACGGCCCGGGTGTCGTCGTGGCCTACGAGGCCGACTGCATCGACCCCGACACCCACCTCGGCTGGAGTGTGGTGGTCACGGGCTACGCCCACCTGGTGACCGACGCCCACGAACTGGCCCGGTACCAGGAGATGTTGCGCCCCTGGGTACGGCAGACGATGGACTACGCGGTCCGCATCCGCCCGGACCTGGTCACCGGACTCCTGCTCACCTCCTCCGACCGGCCGCCCGAGCCCCTCGCATGACCGGATGACCGGATGACCACCGAACGGCCGGCCGTCACTTGAGCCAGGCGTTGCGGCCGACGAACGGCAGCCGTGCCCATGCCTTGCCCAGCCCCCAGGTGGCACCCGCGCCCACGGCCCCGCGGGCGATGAGGACGACGGCGTAGACGAGGTGGTAGTCCGCGAACGGGTTGGCCGACATGCTCAGCGACCCGTCGGAGAGGTGCTTGGCCGGCGGCCACTCCGCGATCCACATCAGCGCCATCATCGCGGTCCCCGCGACGGCCGCGAACCGCAGCGCGACACCCGCGACCAGCGCGACACCGATACCGAGCAGACCGAGCATGAACAGCCAGTTCGCCCAGGCGTCACCGGCCCAGGAGTGGAAGGTCGACTCCATCGGCCCCGCGGCCACGGAGCTCAGGAACCCCTTGGTCGGCGAGCCTCCGTCGATCCAGCCCTTCCCGGACGCGGTCGCGTAACCGAAGCCGAACGTCTTGTCCAGGAACGCCCACAGGAACACGAAACCGGTGAGCAGGCGCAGCGACGCGAAGGCGTAGGCACTGGCCGTGGTCGCCGCCGTGTCGGCAACGGTCCCCGGAGCCGTACCGGTGCGGTGCAGGGACGGGAAGCGGAACCCCATGCGGTGGTGCGATTGGTTGTGGATTGCCATGATGCTCATCCCTTTCGAGGGAACGACATGCTGGATTCGGCGACTCTCGTGGCGCTTCGACTGTCTCGCTTCGGACGGCACCGCCGTAGGGGCCGCACGGCCCGGACGAGGGACCGAACGTCCTTGCCCGGTGCGGTCATTCGGCGATGGGCAGCAGGACCACGGGGCAGTGGGAGCGGCGCAGCAGGGTGTGCGCGACCGGGCCCAGCCGGGGGCCGAGCCGGTGGGGACGGCGGGGGGCGCCGACGACCACGACGGCGGATTCGCGGGTGGCCTCCAGCAGGGCGTGCGCCGGTGCGGTGCGCACCGTGCGGCTCTCCACCTCGACGCCGGGGTGCCGCTCCCGCAGCCGGGCCATGCCGAAGCGCGGCACGGCGTTCTCGGCCCGGTCCCGCCGGGCGAGTCGCTCCTGGCCGGGGCTCGACGCCGGGACCAGCGAGGGGAGTTCGGGGCCGACGTGCCGGTGCGTCCAGGCGTGCAGGACGCGCAGCGGTGTCCCGCGCCGTTCCGCCTCGCGGAAGGCGTAGGCGGCCGCGGCGGCGTCGGAGTCGTCCTCCAGGCCCAGCAGCACCGCGCGGCCGTCGTCGCACGGGTGGTCTCCGCGGACCACCAGCAACGGGCTGTGCGCGTGCGCGGCCAGCCGCAGGCTCACCGAGCCGAACAGCCGCCCGGCGACCGGGCCCAGGTCCCGGGTGCCCACGACGGTGAGCTCCGCGCCCTCGCTCTCGTGCGCGAGCGCCCGCACCACACCGCCGACGGGGGCCCTGGTCACCACCGGCAGCCCGGGGTGGCGTGCGCCGACGCGGGTGATCGCCGACGCCAGGACGGGTCCGGCCTCGTCGCTGTCGGGCACCGCGTACACGACCCGCAGTTCGGCTCCGTGGCGTACGGCTTCGTCCGCGGCCAGGTCCAGTGCCCGGCAGGCGACGAGCGACCCGTCCACTCCGACGACCACATGATGGAGAGTCATGTCCCGCTTCCCTTCTGTTCCGTGCTCACGTTGTCCGGCGCGGACGATGCTCGTCCTGCGCGGACGCACGGGTCAGGGGCCGCAGGAACCCGCCGGCCCGCCGTACGGCCCCTTTGCCGCGGGCCGTACGGCCCCGGCGTTCAGAGAATGCGGCGCAGCCCGTACATCGAACGCCCACCCACGAGTTCGCGTCCCGTCACCAGCTCGGGCTCGACGCGGACGAAGACCTCCGCCGCGGAGGGCGCCCAGGAGTGCGGGCCGGTGCGCACCAGGCGCTCGCGCTCGGCCGGGTCGGTCACCGTGGTGGCCAGGCCGGTCACGACGACGCTCCAGCCGGACTGTGCCGTGGCGTCGACCTCGTCGGCCTCGAAGGCGACCACCGAGCCGTCGATGGCCCGCACCAGCTCCGAGGCCGCGGAGGTGCACAGCACCACCGCGCCGTCCTCGTCCAGACAGAAGTTGACCGGCAGGACGGCGGGCAGGGCCTGGCGGGTGTGGACGATACGGCCGACGGGCACCTGCGTCAGCAGCCGAAGGCACTCTCGCCGGTCCAGTTCGCGGAAACCGTCGTTGGGATACATCAGCCAGTCCGTCCCTCGCCCGATACAGCGGCCGTGGTGTCGCGGTATTTCAGCCCATCGTTCGCGGCGCGGACGCCGAAGGTGAGGGCCCATCGGTCCCTCCGCGGCCGGAAAGGGTCCCTTCCCGCGCGACGCTCCGGCGCCCGGGGCCGCCCACGGCAAGCCCTTCCGCCGCGTCCAACCCCCGGGACGGGGCCGGGTGGCCCCGCTCTCGAACGGGTGGGCGGGTCCGATCGGCCCTTCCGCGCGGGCCCAACGGCCCGGTTGGCTCGGACCATGACCGAGATCCACACCACTGCCGCGCCGCACCACACCGAGCGCGTGATCGCCGGGACGACCGTGGTGGAGCTGCGCGGCGAGATAGACCTCCTCACGGCGCAGCCGCTGTCGGCACGGCTGGACGCGCTGACCGGCGGCCCTCGCCCCGATCTCGTACTGGACCTGCGCTCCCTGTCGTTCATCGACTGCGCCGGGCTGAGCGCCCTGTGCCGGGCCCGGAGCCGGACCGCGGCGCGGAAGGGACGCCTGCGGCTGGTCACCGGCGACACCGGCTTCCTGCGGCTCCTGCACCACACCCGCCTCGACGACGTCTTCGAGGTCCACGCACGGCTGTCGGACGCCCTGGCCCGGACACCGGGGTCCGGCGACGCCTCCGCCGCGGTGGGCTGAACGGCCCGTCGGGACACGGGATTCGGTCGGTGCCGACCGGGTACCCGAAAACGCCCGTACGGCCCATGCCACGGCGCCTTCCCGACTGACACCGTCGTGGTGACCACGAGGAGGAGGCGCAGCTCCATGAGCAGGAACGGGCGTACGACGAAGCGGCTGTGGCGCTTGCGGAGCAACCCTTTGCGACGGCGTGACGACGTCGTCGAGGCGTGGATCGTGCTGGCCGTGTGGGTGGTCGTCGCGGTGGGCGGCACGCTCGCCGGCCTGGTGACCTCCCACGCCGCCGACGAGGTGTTCGCCGGTCAGCGCGCCGAGCGGCACACCGTACGGGCCGTGCTCCTCACCGACACCCCGTCCCCCACCCCGGCGATCGGCGGCACGCAGAACCTGATCAAGGCACGGGTCCGCTGGACGGCCGCCGACGGCACCCGCCGGACGGGCAGCACCCTGGTGGACACCGGGCAGAAGGCCGGATCCACCGTCGTGATCTGGCTGAACACCGCGGGCGCCCCCACCGCCGCACCGCCGAGCGCGACCGAGGCGGGTGTCGAGTCGGCCTTCCTGGGCCTGACCGCCGCGCTCGCCCTCACCGGCACGGCGTTCGGCGCCGGGGCCGCCGCACGGTACCGGCTGGACCGCCGGCGTATCGACGCCTGGGGCACGGAGTGGAACCTGGTGGGGCCGAGCTGGGGCCACCGGACCGGCTGACGCGGACCGTGCTTCAGCCCTTCTTCACCACACCGGACTTGAGCCGCATGGCGCCGAAGCCGTCGATCTTGCAATCGATGTCGTGGCCGTCGACGACGTCGGCGCCGTCGACGAGGCGGATGTTGCGGACCTTGGTGCCCGCCTTGATGCCGCTCGGACTGCCCTTGACCTTCAGGGTCTTGACCACGGTGACCGTGTCGCCGTCGGCGAGGACGTTGCCGACGGAGTCCTTGACCACCCGCTCACCGGGGCCGCCCGGGGCCTGCGCCGCGGTGGCGGGCGACCACTCGTGGCCGCATTCCGGGCAGACGAGGAGCGCGCCCATCTCGTAGGTGTACGCGCTGGAGCAGGTGGGGCACGGGGGCAGGATCTCGGTCACCGCCGCAGTGTACTTGCCATCACGACGGATATCAGAATTGCCAATTTTCGCAATTGGTTAGATGCTAAGTCGGCTGTGCCCGCAGGTAGCCGCGGGCACGGCCTACGCGTCCGCCTCACGGCGGGGACATCCGCAAGAGGGAGCCAGGCGTCGTGTCCGTTCCGCTGTACCAGGCCAGGACCGGGTCCTTCCGGATGCCCGGCCCTCCCGTACGGATCCGGGTGCGGGAGACCGGGGTGAGTGCCCGATGACCGCCGCCCCGGGCGGCAACGCGGTGCTGCGCGGCGTGCGGGCCCGGCTCGGCGCGCTGCTGCCGGGGCGCGGCGACCTGGCCGCGGTGCGGCGGGATCCGCGGCGCGATCTGCTCGCGGGGCTGACGGTCGCGATCGTGGCGCTGCCGCTCGCCCTCGGCTTCGGGGTCTCCTCCGGGCTCGGCGCCGAGGCGGGCCTGGCCACCGCCGTGATCGCGGGCGCGCTCGCCGCCGTCTTCGGCGGCTCCAACCTCCAGGTCTCGGGCCCCACCGGCGCGATGACGGTCGTCCTGGTACCGATCGTGGCCCAGCACGGCACGGCCGGTGTCCTGACCGTCGGCCTGATGGCAGGCATCCTGCTCGTCGCCCTCGCGGTACTGCGGGCCGGGAAGTACATGCAGTACGTGCCCGCCCCCGTCGTCGAGGGCTTCACGCTCGGCATCGCGTGCGTGATCGGGCTCCAGCAGGTGCCGGGCGCCCTCGGCGTGGCCAAGCCCGACGGTGACCAGGTCCTGGTGGTGACCTGGCGGGCCGCCGCGGAGTTCGCGGCGCACCCGAACTGGACGGCCGTCGCCTTCGCCGCCGCCGTGGCCGCGGTGATGCTGGCCGGGGCCCGGTGGCGGCCGACCGTGCCGTTCTCCATCCTCGCCGTGATCGCCGCCACCGTCGTCGCGCAGGCGACCCACCTGGACGGGGCGAAGCCGATCGGCGCGCTGCCGTCCGGGCTGCCCGCGCCCTCGCTCGGCTTCCTCGACCCCGGCTCGCTGGGCACCCTGCTGGCCCCGGCCGTGGCGGTGGCGGCGCTGGCCGCGCTGGAGTCGCTGCTGTCGGCGTCGGTCGCCGACGGCATGACGGTGGGTCAGAAGTACGACCCGGACCGGGAGTTGTTCGGGCAGGGCCTCGCGAACATCGCCGCGCCCCTGTTCGGCGGGGTGCCCGCGACCGGAGCGATTGCCCGCACCGCCGTCAACGTCCGCACCGGCGCGGGCTCCCGCCTGGCCGCCCTCACCCACGCGGCCGTCCTGGCCGTGATCGTGTTCGCCGCCGCACCCCTGGTCTCGAAGATCCCGCTGGCCGCGCTCGCGGGCGTGCTGATCGCGACCGCGATCCGCATGGTCGAGGTCGGCTCACTGCGGGCGATGGCGAGGGCCACCCGCTCCGACGCGCTGATCCTCGCCCTGACGGCCGCCGCCACGCTCGCCCTGGACCTGGTGTACGCGGTGATCATCGGCCTGGTGGTCGCCGGTGCGCTGGCCCTGCGGGCCGTCGCCGGACAGGCCCGGCTGGACGAAGTCCCCCTGGAGGGAGGCGATCACAGCGCCGAGGAACACGCACTGCTCGCCGAGCACATCGTCGCCTACCGCCTCGACGGCCCCCTGTTCTTCGCCGCCGCGCACCGCTTCCTGCTGGAGTTGAGCGAGGTCGCCGACGTCCGGGTCGTGATCCTGCGCATGTCCCGCATCAGCACCGTCGACGCCACCGGCGCCCTCGTCCTCAAGGACGCCGTCCACAAACTGCGCCGTCGCGGAATCACCGTCATGGCCTCCGGCATACGCCCCGGCCAGCGCCAAGTCCTCGACTCCGTCGGCGCGTTGGAACTGCTGCTGCACGACGGCCGGGACTACGCCACCACCCCGGAGGCCATCAAGGCCGCCCACGACCACCTGGAACACACCGGGATCCTGCCCGCCCGCCCCGCCCGTACGACGACGACCGACGAGGACGCCCTGCGATGAGCACCACCGACGACATCCCGCGCATGGCCGAGATCTCCGGCGCCGAGGCGCTGTGGCTGCTGGAGGGCAGCACCCTGGGACGCCTGGTGTACGCGCGGCGCGGCCAGGCCGTCGTCCGCCCCGCACGGCACCTGTGGGAGTTCGGACGCCTGGTCGTGCGCACACCCGCCCCCGCCAGGGCCGTCCCCGTGACGGCGACCTACCACGTCGACGAGATCCGCACCACGACCGGAACCGGCTGGTCGGTGACGGTCGCGGGCCCCGCCGACGTGGTGACCGACCCCGACGAACAGGCCCACTACCGCCGCACCCTGCCCGGCTGGGCCCACGGACCGCACGACACACTGCTGCGCCTGCACCCCCAGACCGTCACCGGCTTCCGCCTCGCCCGCCCGCGGCCGTGACCGTCCCCCGGGCCGCCGCCCTCCCCCGCCGGCACGTCCTCACCCTGCCCAACGTGCCCTCCGCCGTACGCGTCGCCCGCACCACCGCCGAACAGGCACTCACCGAATGGGGCATAGGACTGCGCCACCCCGCCGTGGACCCCGCCCTGCTGATCCTCGCCGAACTCGTCACCAACAGCATCCGCCACGCCGCACCACTCTCCCCCCAACTCACCATCACCTACGCCGCCGGCCCCGACTGCCTCGCCTTCGCCGTCCACGACCGCCATCCCCACCAGCCCTCCCTGCGCGGGCCGTTCACCACCACCAGCGGCCTGGGCATCGTCATGGAACTCACCCAGCAACTCGGCGGCACCGCGGTCGTCCGCGCGGACGCCGACGCCAGGGGCAAGAGCATCTGGATCACCCTGCCCCTCTGAACCCGACCACTCACCCTCGCAACGACCGCCCCGCACAAGGAAGTCCACCGTCATGACCATCGAGTGGCGCTACACCGTCGACACCGGCAACGACCTCGGCATCCTGTCCGTCACCGGCCACCTCGGCCCGGCCGCGGTCCGCCGCTTCGAGGGCGCGGTCGGCTGGGCCGTCGTCCGCGGCACCGGCCCACTCGTCCTCGACCTCACCGACCTGCGCAGCTGGTCCACGGAGGGACAACTGGCCATCATCGCCGCCGCCCACCGCCTCGCCGACGCGGGCCGGAGCCTCGAACTGGCCGCGATACCGGCCGAAGGCTCACTGGTCCCACCCGGCGACTGCCCCCACATCCCCGTCCACAGCGACCTGGCCGCCGCGTTCGCCGCCCACAGCGCGACGCACGAGAAGCCGGGACAGGCACGGCAGTGGCGTACGACGGGGTGGCCCGGCCGGGACACCGGGGACGACCGGACCGGGGAGTGACCGTCACGATGCCCATGCCGCCCGCGCCTTCCGCACCAGAACGTGTGGAGTTGCCAATGTCGGCAACTCGCGATGTCATGATCGCGCGATTCCGGCAGGACCGCGCTCCCCTTCCCTTCGGTTCGGTCCTGCCGGAGCCACGGGTTTCGGTCCTGCCGGAGCCACGGGTGAGGATGGGCCGCATGTTCTCGACAAGCAGGTGGACACGATGCATCGAAGTCCGGCCCACGGGGCCGTGCTGGAGTGCCGGGGAGGTGACGGCCCGATGAGTACGCCGCTCTACCAACTCAAGGCCGAGTTCTTCAAGACACTCGGCCACCCGGCACGCATCCGCGTCCTGGAACTGCTGAGCGAACGCGAGCACGCGGTCGCCGAAATGCTCCCCGAGGTCGGCATCGAACCCGCCCACCTCTCCCAGCAACTCGCCGTCCTGCGCCGCGCGAACCTCGTGGTCACCCGCAAGGAACACTCGACGGTCTACTACTCCCTCACCAGCCCGCACGTCGCCGAACTCCTCCGCGTCGCCCGCACCATCCTCTCCGGCGTCCTGGCCGGCCAGGCCGAACTCCTCGCCGACCTGCGCGCCACACAAGGAGAGGGCCCACCGCCTCCGTAGGCACCCCCGAACGGGCGGTCGTCTCCCGAGTCGCGCGATGGACAGCGCACTCTGTGACGGCGAGGGACGACCGCATCCCCCTCTTCTCCCCCACTCGCGCCGTCCGACGTCAGCGCCGTGCCGTCCCCGGGGCCTGGCAGCTCCGTACCCTGCAAGCGGACGTCGGCGCCCCGGGACCGGCCCCGGTCGAGGATCACAGCGCGAGGACGGCCCACGGAGCGGAGACGACGAGCGGCATCAGGTTCCCGGAGACACGCGGCATCCGGTCCCCAGAAACGACCAAGAGGCTGTACCGGGTTGCCCCGATACAGCCTCCGACCTGTTCCTGCACAAGTCGGGACGACAGGATTTGAACCTGCGACCCCTTGACCCCCAGTCAAGTGCGCTACCAAGCTGCGCCACGTCCCGGCCGTGACACACGCGGCGAACCGCGTGATCACGGGTTCAACCCTACCGCACCCGCACGACCGGACCCGCACACCGAAGGCCGCGGCCCCGGTCCGGGCCGCCGCGGCCGACCGCGTCCGGCCCGGCGGCGCGGCGCACGGGTCAGGTCTTCGAGTCGCCGGACGCCACGACGGGCGCCGTGAGGTCCTCCTTCTCGGGCAGCTCTTCGACGTCCACTCCGCGTACCTGGGCCAACTCGTGCTTGAGCGCGGCGAGTTCGGCGCCACCGGCCATGTGGTTGGTCAGCTCCTCCAGGCTCACCTCGTTGCGGGCCGCGGACAACTCCAGGGTGCCCAGGCGCAGCACGCTGAAGTGGTCGCCCACCATGTAGGCGTGGTGCGGGTTGTGGGTGATGAAGATGACCCCGAGGCCGCGGTCGCGGGCGGCGGCGATGTACTTCAGCACCACCCCCGACTGCTTGACGCCGAGGGCGGCGGTGGGTTCGTCGAGAATCAGCACCCGGGCGCCGAAGTAGACGGCGCGGGCGATGGCCACGGACTGGCGCTGGCCGCCCGACAGGGTGCCGATGGGCTGGTCCAGGTCGTCCAGGACGATGCCCATGTTCCGCAGCTCGGTGTCCGCGGTCTGCTTCATCCGGGCGATGTCCAGGCGCCGTACCGGCCAGGGCCCCTTGGTCATCTCGGAGCCGAGGAAGAAGTTGCGCCACACCGGCATCAACGGCACCGTCGCCAGGTCCTGGTAGACGGTGGCGATGCCCTTGGCCAGCGCCTCACGCGGGCTGGTGAACCGCACCGGCGCACCGTCGACGAGGACGTCGCCCTCGGTGTGCTGGTGCAGCCCGGAGATGATTTTGATCAGTGTGGACTTGCCCGCGCCGTTGTCACCGAGGACGCAGGTCACCTGCCTGGCGCCGACAGAGAGGTCGACGCCGTGCAGGGCGCGGACGTTGCCGTACGCCTTGCCGGTGCCGCGCAGTTCGACGATGGGGCCGTCCGAGGCGGGCTTCTCGTCCTCCAGGAGGATCTCGCCCGCGGTGGGTCCGTTGCTTGTCATGGAACCGATCACCTCCGGGTCGCCTGGCGGCGGACCCACAGATTGACGAGGGCGGCGAGGAGCAGCATCACGCCGAGGAATGCCTTGAACCAGTCGGGGTTCCAGTTGGCGTAGACGATGCCCTGGGAGACCATCCCGAAGATGAAGGCGCCGATGACCGAACCGACCGCCGAGCCGTAACCGCCGGTCAGCAGGCAGCCGCCGATGACCGCGGCGATGATGTACAGGAACTCGTTGCCCACGCCCTCGCCGGACTGCACAGTGTTGAACGAGAACAGCAGGTGCATACCGACGATCCAGGCCCCCACGCCGACGCCCATGAAGAGGGCGATCTTGGTGAAGTTCACCGGGACGCCGACCGCGCGGGCGCTCTCCTTGTTGCCACCGACGGCGAAGATCCAGTTCCCGAACTTGGTGCGCAGCAGCAGCCAGGTGGCGACCAGGGCCAGCGCCAGCCAGTAGACGATAGTGATCTTGAAGTCCACGCCGCCGACGCTGAACTCGGAGGCGAAGACGTTCTTGGCCTGGCCGAAGCCGTCCATGTCGCTGATCGAGTCGCTGGCGACGTTGCCGGTGAAGTACTTGGTGACGGCGAGGTTGGAGCCCTGGAGGATCAGGAACGAGCCCAGGGTGACCAGGAAGCTGGGCAGCCCGGTCCTGACCAGGAGCCAGCCGTTGAAGGCGCCGATGGCCAGCGAGGCGATCAGCGCGACGAACACGCCCGTCCACACGTTCATCGTCAGCTGAAAGCTGAGGATGGCGGCGGTGAGGGCCGAGCTGGTGACGGCGACACCGGCCGACAGGTCGAACTCGCCGCCGATCATCAGCAGCGCCACCGGCAACGCCATGATGCCCATCACCGACGCCTGGTAGAGCACGGTGGACAGCGCGCCCACGTCGCGGAAGGAGGGCGCCACCGCGAAGAAGAACAGGTACACGCCGACCGCGGCGATGAAGGCACCGACCTCGGGACGGGCCAGGAGCCTGCGTCCCAGGGACCGCCGGGCGGTCCGGCCGTCCTTCTCTCCGGCCGGCTGGGCCGACGACGAGGGGCTCGTCGCCGGTGCCGTTGCTTGCGTCATCTCAGATCACCGGGTGCCCTTCGCGGCGAACGCCGCGACCTTGTCGACGTTGTCCTTGTCGACGAACGCGGGACCGGTCAGGACCGGTTCCTCGCCGCCACCGCTGTAGTTGCCGTTGTTCTTGTAGAGCCACAGCGAGTCGACCGCCAGGTAGCCCTGGAGGTACGGCTGCTGGTCGACCGCGAACTGGATGTCGCCGTCCTGGACGGACTTGATCAGGTCCTTGTTGAGGTCGAAGGTGGAGATCTTCGCCTTGCTGCCCGCGTCGGACACCGACTGCACGGCGGTCAGCGCGAACTGGGCACCGAGCGTGACGACCTCGTCGATGGAGCTGTCCTGCTTGAGCTTGGCGGTGATCGTCGACTTCACCGAGGGCATGTCCGTGCCGTTGACGTACAGGATGTCCAGCTTGCCACTGAAGGTCTTCTTCACACCGGCACAGCGCGCCTCCAGGCCCACGTTGCCCTGCTCGTGGATCACGCAGAGGGCGTGCTTGGCGCCGGTCTCGTTGAGCTTCTTGCCGAATGCCTCGCCCGCCACGGACTCGTCCTGGCCGAAGAACGAGAGCAGACCGTAGTCCTTCCACACGTCCATGCCGGAGTTCAGGCCGACCACCGGGATGTCGGCGTTCTCCGCCTTGGTGATGACGTCCTTCATGGCGTCCGGCTTGGCCAGGGTGACCGCGATGCCGTCGACCTTCTGGTCGATCGCGTTCTGGACGAGGTTGGCCTGGTTGGCCGCGTTCGGGTCGGCCGAGTAGATCAGCTTGATGTTGTCCTTGTCCGCGGCGGCCTGCGCCCCCTTGCGGACGGTGTCCCAGAACGTGTCACCGGGAGCCTGGTGGGTGACCAGCGCGACCGTCATACGTGGGGTGGTGGCCTTGCCCGCGGCTGCGCCCGAGGAACTCTCCTCGGCCTTCTTGCCGCCGGAGCTGCTGGAGCACCCGGCCATGAACAGAGCCGAAGCCGCCGCCATCGCGACGATGGGAACGAGTCTGCGAGAACGGCGGTGGTGCGTGCGATCCATCTTTCCTGCACCTCACTGTGCGACGGGAAGGGAACAAAGGAACCGGGCCGGCGCCGGAGCATCGGCCCCGGTATGGGCCTGGTGGTGTCCGGGCCCAAGACCGGTGAACGCGGCTGTTGTGTTGGGACGGGATACAAGCCCGTACCGCGCCACCTGTCAATACTTTGTTAAGACATCATTTCACTTGGAGGTCAGAATGTACGGACAAACTCTTGACATGGACCGGCCGGAAGGCCAACATCTGGTACACAGCGGGCCAGTTGCGCGCCCGGAAGGCCCGAACGCACCGGCCGGTGCGGAGATCGAACGATTCCGGGCACGCGCCAGCAATCATGCGATCGCATGCCAGCTCCCTGTTTTCGTTTGAGCCATTCATATGACTTCAGCGGGACGAGACTATACGCAACGATCTGCGCGGGCAGACCGGCCGGCGTCTCCCTTCCCCGACCATCGTCACCCCCTCCGACCTGGGGCGCAGCCGCAGCGGTCCATCCCTCCCGAACACCATCTCCTATTTTCGGGCCATTACCGCGGGCGGTGGCGTGCATTTCTTGTCAGGACAATGTGATGACAAGGGTTCCTGTCAACCGGACGGCCGCATATTCTCGGTCCGTGACCGCTTCCCTTCCGGCAGGACTCGACTTCACCCTCGACCGCGGCAGCCCGGTGCCGCTCTACTACCAGCTGGCCCGCCAGCTGGAGGCGGCGATCGAGCACGGCACGCTCGGCCCGGGCAGTCTCATCGGCAACGAGATCGAGTTCGCCGGCCGCCTCGGCCTGTCCCGGCCGACCGTGCGCCAGGCCCTCCAGACCCTCGTAGACAAGGGCCTGCTCGTCCGCCGCCGCGGTGTCGGCACCCAGGTGGTGCACACCCAGGTCAAACGCCCGCTCGAACTGAGCAGCCTCTACGACGACCTGGAGGCGGCCGGCCAGCACCCCGCCACCCGGGTGCTGCGCAACGAGATCCGCCCCGCCCCCGCCGAGGTCGCCTCCGCGCTGGGCATGGCCGAGGGCTCCGACGTACACCTGGTGGAGCGGCTGCGGCTGGCCCAGGGCAGCCCGGTGGCGTTCCTGTCCAACTACGTCCCCGAGGGGCTGCTGGACCTCGACACGGCCCGGCTGGAGGCGACCGGCCTCTACCGGATGCTGCGCGGCGCGGGCATCACCCTGCACAGCGCCCGCCAGACCGTCGGCGCCCGCCGGGCCACCGCCGAGGAGGCCGAGCGGCTCGGCGAACCCACCGACGCCGCCCTGCTGACCATGCGGCGCACGGCGTACGACGACACCGGCCGCGCGGTCGAGTACGGCACCCACATCTACCGGGCCTCGCGCTACGCCTTCGAGTTCCAGCTGCTGGTCCGGTCGTGACGGCCGGACCGTCCGGCTCACTCCGCGCCGCCCCCCGGCCCCTCCGGCGGCATGTTGTAGGGCGTCACGATCTGGATCGGGGACGGCCGGGGCGCCTCGGCCGGCGGCAGCGCGTCATGGGCCCGCATGACGGCCTGGCAGGCGTCCCGCATGTCCTGGCGCAGGTCGTGGTGGAGCACGGCGGACAGCCGGTGGTCGGCCAGCAGCCGGGTGTTGTCGTGGTCCAGGTCGTGCGCGACGAACACGTCGCAGGTGCGGTCCAGGTCGGCGAAGGCCCGCAGGGTGGCGAGGTTGCCGCCGCCGATGGAGTACACCGCGCGGATGCCCGGTTCGCGTTCGAGGGCGGCGCGCACGAGGTGGTACTGGGTGGCGTCGAGCCCCTGGCCCTCGTCGATCTCCACTATCGCGCGGCGCGGGCGCAGTACCCGCAGGGCGCCGCGGAAGCCCATCTCGCGCTCCTCCTCGTTGCGGTAGAAGCCGCTGCTGAGGCTGATGAGCACGCTGCCGGGCCGGTCGCCGAGCCACTGTCCGACGAGGTAGGCGGCGGTGGCCCCGGCGGCCCGGTTGTCCATGCCGACGTAGGCGAGCCGGTCGCTGCCCGGCAGGTCGGTGGCCAGGGTCACCACCGGGATGCCCGCCGCCGTGAGCCTGCCGACGGCGGCGGCGACCTCGGGCACGTCGGGTGCCTTCAGGAAGACGCCCTGGGAGCCGCGCCGGGCGATCCGGTCGAGCACCGCGATCAGCTCGTGAGCGGGACCGGTCTCGCGCAGATGGAAGCGGGAGCGCACGACCGCCGGGTGCAGCGCGGGCAGCTCGGCCTCCAGGGCGGCCCGCACGGCGGAGGTGAACCGTTCCGGCGCCTGCATCACGATGTCCACCATGAAGGTCCGGCCCACCAGCCTGACCTGCGTCTTCTGCCGGTCCAGCTCGGCAATCGCACGGTGCACGTCGGAGGCGGTGCTCTCGCGCACCCCGCCGCGCCCGTTGAGCACCCGGTCGACGGTGGCCTCGCTCAGGCCCGCCTGCCGGGCGATCTCCCGCAGGGGGTACGGATGCTGGCCCATGGTTCTCCTTGAGGGCTTTTTGACGGGTCGCTGATGGTTGTTGGAAGGGTCCGCGCTGCTCAGAATGTCATCAGCCGATCGGAAAGGGCACGAGCCGCCTCCCCTCCGTCCCGGTACCCACCGTTCGTGAAAGGACAGAGATGTCCCCCCTCGCCGCCGGGCCCAGGTCCTGGCCGTCCGCCGCCGACTGCGACCTCGACGCCTTCCGCTCCCTGGTCGAGCGCACCACGGAGGCCGTCGACCACCCGCACGCGGACGCGGTCGAGCAGGGTGTCCTCTTTTACGACAGCGACCGGCTGCGCGCCGCCGCCGATCACGAACTCCCGGACATCCAGGCCGAGTTGATGCACGCCTGGGCCGACGGGCCCGGTGTCGTCGTCTTCCGCCGCGCCTCCCCCGACCCGGCGGTGCTGGACCGGGCCACGGCCGTCGTCGAGGAGGTGATCGCCGAGCAGCGCGCGTCGGGTGCCGCGGCCGGTGACCACTTCGCGAAGCCGGGTGCGGGCGACCGGGTGGGGAACGCGCTGGAGGAGACGGCCCTGAAGGACCCCGGTCCCTTCGCCGACTACTACGCCAACGAGATCCTCG
Source organism: Actinobacteria bacterium OK074 (assembly GCA_001298575.1). Lineage (GTDB taxonomy): Bacteria > Actinomycetota > Actinomycetes > Streptomycetales > Streptomycetaceae > Streptomyces. Next base: position 147,225 of record LJCV01000055.1, on the reverse strand, counting down.
CCCTCGCCGCGCCGGGCGTACTTCGACGCCCACCACGTACGGCTGCCGCCGGCCAAGGGCGACGCGGTGTTCTTCGACCCGGCGCTGTTCCACGGCGCCGGGGCCAACCGTTCGGCGGGTATCGGGCGGATGGCCAACCTGCTCCAGGTGTCGTCGCCCTTCGGGCGCGCGATGGAGAGCGTGGACCGCGAGGCCGTGGTGAACGCGGTGTACCCGGTGCTCGTCGAGCGCCGGGCCGCGGGCGCGGACGACGCCTGGCTGCGCGGGTGGTGGCGGCGAGCGCCGCGGGCCACCCCTTCCCCACCAGCCTCGACCTCGACCAGCCGGTCGACGGCATGGCCCCGCCCTCCCAGGCGGACCTGGTGCACCGCGCACTGCGCGAGAACTGGACGGCGGACGCGCTGCGCACCGCCCTGCGAAGCGGCGCCGAGCGCCGCACGAGCCGGAAGGCGAACGACTGATGACACTGCTGCGGGACAAGGTCGTCCTGGTCAACGGCGGTACCCAGGGCATCGGCGCGGCCGAGGCCCGCGCCGCGGCCCGCGAGGGCGCCGAGGTGGCGGTCGCCGGCCGCCGCCCCGAGCCCGGCGAGGCCCTGGTGGCCGAACTGGTGGCCGCCGGCGCGAAGGCGTCGTACGTCCGCGCCGACCTCTCCGACCCCCAGCAGGCGGGCGAGAGCGTGCGGCGGACGGTCGCGGCGCACGGCCGGATCGACTGCCTGGTCAACGCGGCCGGGCTCACCTCGCGCGGGACCCTGCTGGAGACGACGCCGGAGCTGTTCGACGCGCACATCGCGATCAACCTCCGGGGCCCGTTCTTCGCGATGCAGGCGGCCGTGGCGGACATGGTCGCGCGCAAGGCCCCGGGCACGATCGTGAACATCGGCTCGAACTGCGGCAACGGCGGGCCGCCGAACCTGGCCGCCTACTCCACCGCGAAAGCGGGCCTGGCCGGGCTCACCCGCAACGCGGCGCACGCCCACCGCTGGGACCGCGTCCGCGTCAACGACCTGAACATCGGCTGGACGGCCACCGAGGGCGAGGACGCCACCCAGCGCGCCTTCCACGGCGCGGGCGACGACTGGCGCGAACAGGCCGGGCGCACGCTGCCGATGGGGCGGCTCGGCGATCCGGACGAGATCGCCGACTTCGTCGTCCTGCTGCTGTCCGACCGCAGCGGCGTGGTCACGGGTTCCGTCATCGACTGGGACCAGAACGTGGTCGGCGCCCTCGACTGACAGTGCGGATCCGGTTTCCGACTTCCTCCCCGGTACGGCCGATCCCCGCCCGTACAACCCCCTTGGAAAGGCAAGCAGCACATGCGTATCGGCATCATGGGCCTCGGCCGCATCGGCGCGTTCCACGCGGAGACCCTCTCGGGGCTGTCCGCGGTCCACTCCCTCGTCGTCACCGACCCGTTCGCGGACGCCGCCAAGCGCGCCGCGGAGCGGTTCGGCGCCGAGGTGGCGGACTCGCCGGAGGCCGTCCTGTCCGCGGGCGTGGACGGCGTGGTGGTGGCCGCGGCCACCGACGCCCACCCCGAACTGATCCTCGCGGCCGTCCGGGCGGGCGTGCCGGTCTTCTGCGAGAAGCCGGTGGCGCGCACGATGGCCGAGGGCGTCGAGGTCCTCAAGGCCGTCCAGGACAGCGGTGTGGAGATCCAGATCGGCTACAACCGGCGCTTCGACGCGGGCTTCGTGGCCGCGCGGGCGGCCGTGCGCAGCGGCGAACTCGGCCCGCTGCACACCGTCCGCTCCACCACCCTCGATCCGGCGCCGCCGCCGGCCGCGTACATCGCCGCCTCGGGCGGCATCTTCCGCGACTGCTCGGTGCACGACTTCGACATCATCCGCTGGGTGACGGGCCGCGAGGTCACCGAGGTGTACGCCGTCGGCGGCAACAAGGGCGCCGAGTTCATCAAGGAGGCGGGCGACGCGGACACCACGGGCGCGGTGCTGACGCTGGACGACGGCACCATCGCGGTCGTCTCCAACTCCCGCCACAACGCCCGGGGTTACGACGTCCGCATGGAGCTGCACGGCTTCAACGACTCCATCGCGGTGGGCCTGGAGGACAAGCTGCCGCTGCGGTCGGTGGAGCCCGGGGTGACGTTCCCCGCCGGGACGCCGCACGACTTCTTCATGGACCGCTTCACGGCGGCGTACCGGGCGGAGCTGACGGCGTTCACGGAGGTCGTGGCCGGGGAGCGGACGTCGCCGTGCACGGTGGCGGACGCGCTGGAGGCCGGGTGGATCGCGGACGCCTGCACGCTGTCGTTGCAGGAGCACCGGCCGGTGACGATCGCGGAGGTTCGGCAGGACTAGTCGTCGGTCTGCGGGTTGCCTGTGGCTGGTCGCGCAGGTCCCCGCGCCCCTTGTCCGGCGCTCCGCGCCGGATCGGGGTGCGGGGGCCTGCTCAAGCCATCACTGCTGCGCCGGGGCCGCCTTGCGCAGGGCCGTGATGCAGGTGCCGATGGCCTGCTGGAGTTCCTCCAGGCGCTGGAGCATGTCGTCCTCGTAGATGCTGTCGAGGTCGTCGACGTCGTCGAAGGTGAGTTCCTCGAAGACCTTCGTGGCCTTCTGGAGGCTGCTGTAGAACTTCGTGCGGCGTTCGGTCAGGCGCAGTTCGGGGTCCGCCTCGACCGCCTGTACGACGAGTTCCTTGACGGTGTCGTACGCCTCCGAGGCCCACTGCCCGGCTTCCTCGTCGTCGTCGAGTTCGTCGAGGAGGGAGAGGTGGCGCTCGGCCTCGGCGCGCAGTTCGGCGGACGCCTCGATGGTCTGCCCGGCCGGGGTCTTCACCTCGCCCTTCTCGACGATCTGGCGGACGTAGCCGATCCGGCCGGCGACCTGGTTCTCGCTGGCCACCGCCTTCTTCAGCTCGTCGGCGCGGACGATGTCCCGGGCCAGTTCGGTCTGGAGCGCCGGGTCCTCCTTGACCCGGTCCAGCAGCGCGGCGCGGGCGGCGTTCGCGGTGGAGGGGTCGGCGAGGATCGCGGCCCGCAGCGCGGTGGGGTTCTCCGCGACCTCCAGGGCCTTGGTCGGGCGGATGCCCTCGGCCTCGGCCGCCGCCGTGATCGCGGTGCCGCGCACGGAGGTGGCGCTGTTGCGGGAGCTGTAGTAGGTGATCCACACGTCCGCGTCGGGCAGTTCGACGTCCTCGCCGGGCACCAGGGCCTCGAACTGCGGTACGACGCCGTCGTCGGCGGCCATGTCCCACGCCTTGTAGTAACGCATGACCCGCTCGGGCGAGCACTCCGCCAGCTCGGCGAAGCGGCGCGCGGAGATCTTGGGCGTCTCGTCGGCGGACTGGCCGCCGGGGCGCACACTGCGCGCGACCTTCAGCGCGAACGCCCAGCCGCCGGTCCTGGCGTAGACCCCGAACTCGCGGGCGTCACGGGCGATCGACTCGGGTACGTCGACGGGGTCCGGGTCCTGCTCGGCGTCGTCGACGGCGTCGGCGGGGGCCGGCACGGTGGCGTCGGCGGGCACGTCGGCCGACTCCGTGGTGTCCGCGGCGGTCTCGGTCTCGGGCACGGCGGCGGGCTCGACCCAGTAGCCCTCGTCCGCGGAGTCCGTCTCGACGGAGGGCTCCGCGGAAGGGGCGATCGCTGACGTCACAGGTGACTCTCCAGGCACTCTAGGGCTGTGTGGAACCGGGCGAGCAGCCTATATGAACCCCTTGTTGCCGCTTTGCTCATCGCTCCGGGAGTGGCGGGAACCGGGCATCCTCCCGCCGCGAGGTCCAGCGCCGCGATGTACCCGAAGGTCATCGCCGGGCCGATCGTGGAACCGGCGCCCGCGTAACTGTGCCCCATCACCGCGGCGCTGGCGTTCCCGGCCGCGTACAGGCCCGGGATCACCGAGCCGTCGGCGCGCAGTACCCGCGCGCGGGCGTCCGTGACCATGCCGCCCTTGGTGCCGAGGTCACCGGGCACGATCTTGAAAGCGTAGTACGGCGGCAGCCACAGCGGGGCCAGACAGGAGTTCGGGGTGACGGCCGGGTCGGTGTAGTAGTGGTCGTAAACGCTGTCGCCGCGGTGGAAGTCGGTGTCCGTCCCGCCGCGCGCAAGGGAGTTGAAGCGGTCGACGGTGGCGCGCAGGGCCGCCGCGGGTACGCCGATGTCCGCGGCGAGGGCGTCCAGGGTCCACTCCTTGTACGCGGCTTCGGCGTCGTACCACTCGTCGGGGAAGGGCAGGGTGGGCAGGACGTCCCGGAAGAGGTAGCGGTTGCGGTAGTTCTGGTCGGTGATCAGCCAGGCCGGGATGTCCGGTGCGGTGGTGTCGCGCTCGTACATGGTGTGCACGACATCGCTGTACGGGGCGCCCTCGTTGACGAAGCGCGCCCCGGCCGCGTTCACCAACAGGCCGCCGGGCAGGGTGCGTTCGGCGAGGCAGAAGTAGGGTTCGGCGGGCAGCGGGATGGCCGGGCCCCACCAGGCGTCGTCCATCAAGTCCAGGGTGGCGCCCGCGCGTTGGCCCGCGAGGATGCCGTCGCCGGTGTTCTCCTTCGCGCCGACGGTCCAGTCGGTGCCGATGGGCTGCTGCTGGTACTGGGCGCGCATGGCCGCGTTGTGCTCGAAGCCGCCGGAGCCGACGATCACCCCGCGCCGGGCCCGCACGAGGCCGGGTGCGCCGTTCCTGGTCACCAACGCGCCCGTGACGGCGCCGCCTTCGACGTAGAGGTCGGTGAGCGGGGTGTTCAGCCAGAGGGGGACGTTCGCGGCGAGCAGTCCGGCGCGCAGGCCCGCGGCGAGCGACTGGCCCATGGTGAGCGGCTGTTGGCCCAGCAGGGCGGCCGTCGTGCCGCGGGCGAGGCACTCGGCGGCGACGGCCGTGCCCTTCGCGCTGACGGCGGCCAGGGTGATCCACTTGTAGTCGGCGCTGAACACGACCATGCCGTCCGGGACTTGCAGGTACGGCGGGTTCAGGTTGGCGAGTTCGGCGCCGAGTTGGTTGCCGTCGAACTGGGCGGGTTCGATGGAGCGTCCGTTGGGCAGTCCGCCGGGCAGCTCCGGGTAGTAGTCGCTGTAGCCCTCCATCCAGCGGAAGCGCAGCGGGCTGTTGGCCATGACGAAGGAGATCATCGCGGGCCCGTGGCCGAGGAAGGCGGCCTGCCGGGCGACGGGGACGTCACCGCCGACCACGGCGGCGAGGTAGGCGGCGGCCTTGGCCGGGGTGTCGGGGACCCCGGCGGCGAGGATCACCGGGTTGTTCGGCACCCAGATACCGGCGCCGGAACGGGCCGCGGAGCCGCCGAAGGTGGCCGCCTTCTCCAGGATCACGCAGCTCAGCCCCTGGTGGACGGCGGTGAGCGCGGCGGTCATCCCGGCGGCACCGGAGCCGATCACGACGACGTCGTAGGTGCCGAGGAGGGGGACGTCGGCGGCGTGGGCGCTCTGCGGGAGGGCGGTGGCCGCGGCGGTGAGGGCGAGGGCGGTGGCGGCGGTGGCGGCGGTGCCGCCGAGGAGTTGGCGGCGGGAGGGGCCGGGGGCGGGGGGCGGTGCCGGATGCCCGGGGGCGGGGGCCGCTGGGCCGCCGGCCGCGTCGCTCGGTTCCGGTCTGTTGTCGTCCGCGTTCTTGTTCGGCATGACGGATCGCTCCAACCTGGCTGCGCGGGCGGGGAGTTGGGGCGCCGTGCGGTTTTCGGTGAAGCGTTCGGTTCGTTCGATGCGCCCCGGATCTGATGCGGAGTCAGGAATGTGCCGCCATGACCCGTCGAAGTCAAGGCATATGCCGACCTGTGCGGACGGAGCCGTCAGCCGATCCGGCGGTTCCGGCCCGCCACCGCGCCCGCCGCGATCTGGGCCAGCATGAGCAGCCCGACGAAGGCCAGCGGGGCACGCCAGCCGTCGGTGTGCTGGTAGAGGGCGCCGACGACGACCGGGCCCGGGATCGACAACAGGTACCCGGCGCTCTGCACGAAGCCGGACAGCCGCACGACCGTCGCGCTGTCCCGGCCCCGGATACCGATCATGGTGAGGGCCAGCGGGAAGGAGCAGTTGGCGACGCCGAGCAGGACCGCCCACAGCAGCGGCGCGCTCGCGGGCGCCGCCCACAGGCCCGCCCAGCCGGCCACCCCGCACAGGCCGATCGCCACCGCGATCCCGCTCTGGTCCGGCAACCGCCCGGCCACGGCGGACAGCACGTAGGACAGCGGCACGCCGAGCAGCGAGGTCACGGAGAACAGCAGTCCCGCGGTCTCCGCCGACAGCCCCGCGTCCCGGAAGATCTGCGGCAGCCAGCCCATGACGATGTACGCCGCGCTCGCCTGGAGCCCGAAGTAGACGGTGAGCGCCCAGGCGGTGGGGTCGCGCGACATCCGGTGGGCCGGGGGCCGCACCGCGCCGGGGACGGCCGCCGCCGCGGTGGCCGCGGGCGCCTCCCGGCACCGGGCCAGCATCAGCCACGGCGGTACGGCGGTGGCGGCGAGCACCGCCCAGGCACCCAGTCCGTAGCGCCAGTCGCCGCCGAAGGCCCCGCTCAGCGGGACGGTGACGGCCGCCGCGGAGGAGGCGCCCGCGTTCAGGGCCATGGAGTACAGGCCGGTCATGCGGCCGACCTTGTCGGGGAAGCGCTGCTTGACCACGGCGGGCAGCAGCACGTTGGCGACCGCTATCCCGGCCAGGGCGAACCCGCTGAGCACGACGAACAGCGCGGTGTTCGCGGCGAACGCCCGCAGCGCGAGTCCCGCCGTGAGCACCAGTGCACCGGCCGCCACGGCGCCACCGGTGCCGTAGCGGCGGGCGAGGCGGGGTGCCTGGGAGCCGATCAGGGCGAAGCACGCGGCGGGGATCGAGGTCAGCAGTCCGGCGACGGTGCCGCTCATGGCGAGCGAGTCGCGCACCTCTTCGAGGACGGGGCCGAGGCTGGTGACAGCCGGGCGCAGGTTCAGCGCGGCCAGCACGAGGGCGACGGCGACCAGGCCCCGGCCGGCGGCCGGAGCGCGCCGCGTGGCGGTGCCGCTGTCGTCTTCCACCGCGCCGTTCGCCCTGCTGGTGTCGGTGCCCGTGTCCGTGACTTCGTCGGCCGCCATGAACCCATCATAGATTCATGGGATGACCCGATGTCCAGCCCTCTGCTCATAGACTCAGGGGATGACCCTTCGTCCAGTGGCCCGCCGGGAAGTCCTCTCCGACCAGGTGATCACGCGGCTGCGGCAGCAGATCACGTCCGGAGTGTGGCGCGTGGGCACCCGCATCCCCACCGAACCCGAGCTGGTCGAGCAGCTCGGCGTCGCGCGCAACACCGTACGGGAGGCGGTCCGGGCCCTCGCGCACACCGGGCTGCTGGAGATCCGGCAGGGCTCGGGCACGTTCGTGCGGGCGACAAGCGAACTGGCCGGGATGATGCGCAGCCGGTTCGCCGACGCGGCCACGGACGATGTGGCCGAGGTGCGGGGCGCGCTGGAGGCGCGGGCCGCGCGGCTGGCCGCGGCCCGGCGTACGCCGGAGGATCTGGAGCGGCTCGACGCGTTGCTTGCGCGGCGGGAGCGGGCTTGGGCGTCCGGGGAACGGGACGCGTTCGTGGACGCGGACACCGCGTTTCACCTTGCGGTGGTCGCCGCGTCTCACAACACGGTGTTGGTGCAGTTGTATGCGGATCTGGGGGAGGTGATTCGGGAGTCTCTGCGGGGGCATTTTGGTGGGGAGTTGTTGGCGGAGCAGTACATGGATCACGGGCGGCTTGTGGAGGCGGTGCGGCGGGGGGACGTGAGTGCGGCGGGGCGGGAGGCCGGTTCCTATACGGCCGGGGGGAGTTGTAGCCCATGAGCGCCGTAGGGGTTGTCGATGGATGTTGGCCGCGGGTGCGTTGTGGTTGATCGCGCCCACGCGGCGGAGCCGCACAATGTCACAGCCCGCGCCCCTTAGTAGGGTCAACCCTCCCGTTATTTACGGGCGTTGGGGCGTGTCGGCGTCGTACCCTCCTCCCCGTGCCCGATCTTCCCCCTCCCTCCCCCGCGCCCCGGCCCCTCCATCGCGACCGTGCCTTTGCCGTCTTCTGGACCGCTCAGACGTTGTCCTTCCTCGGGGACTCGTTCTCTCTCGTCGCGTTGCCGTTGTTGGTACTGCGGGCCACTGGATCTGTGGCGCAGATGGGGTCGTTGACGGCTGTCGCGGGGGTGGCCTCGTTGGTGGCGGGGGTGTTCGCGGGGGTCGTGGTGGACCGGACGGACCGGCGGGGGGTGCTGATCGGGGCGGATCTCGCGCGGCTGGTGCTGTACGGGGTGGTGCCGGTGGTCTGGGCGTTCGGGGCGCAGGTGTGGCTGTTGTACGTGGTGCTGCCGCTCGGTGCCGCGGCGGGGATGCTGTTCGCCGTCACGTACGTCACCGTCGTACGGGCTCTGGTGGGTGAGACCCGGGTCACCGAGGCCAACGGGCGGCTGAACGCGACCGCCGCCGCGGCCGGGGTGGTGGGGCCGCTGGGTGCGGGGATGGTGGCGGGCTGGTTCGGGCCCGCGGCGGCGATCGGTGTGGACGCGGCGAGCTTCGGGGTGTCGGCGTTGTGTCTGGCGTCCATCAGGTTGCCCGGTGGTGTCCGCGACGGTGTGAAGGCCGAGGCCGAGGCCGCGACCGCCGGGCGGCGGCTGTGGGACGAACTGCGCGCCGGGGCGGTGTTCTTGTGGCGGCATCCGGTGCTGCGGGCCCTGACCGTGCTGCTGACCGCGTACTGCTTCTTCGAACTCGGCCTGAACGACATCCTGGTGTACCGCCTCGAACACGAACTCGGCCGCGGCGACAGCGCGGTGGGGACCGTCTTCGCGGTGGGCGCGCTGGGATCGATCACCGGCGCCCTGCTGGTGGCCCCGGTGCGGCGGCGGCTCGGGTTCGGGCCGACGTGGATCGGTTCCGTCGCGGTGTGCGGGGTCGCCGTGGCGTGTCTCGGCGCGGTCGACACCGTGCCGGGCATCGGTCTGCTGACCGCCGTGTTCCTGGGCTTCGGCGCCATGGCGAGCACGTGCTCCATGTCGCTGCGCCAGGAGGTGACCCCCGAGCAACTGCTGGGGCGGGTGACCTCGGCGTACTGGACGCTCCACAACTCGGCCGCCCCGATCGGTGCCGTCCTGCTCACCTGGGTCGCGCAGCATCGGGGCGCGCCGACGGTGGCCCTGCTCGTCGGCGTCTGCTTCCTGCTCATCGCGGGCCTGGCGCTGCTCACGCCGGTGCGCGCGGCGGTCCCCCGGCCCACGCCGGCGGATCACGGAGGATGATCGTCCGGGCACGCTACGCTCGTACGGCCGTCGCGCGACCCCGCCGTGCACCATGTCGAGGAGGACGTATGACCACCCTTGCCGACCCCGTCCCCGGCGGGCGCCCGGGCGATGTGGAGCGGGCCACCGCGCTGGAGTCGGAGCTGGACGGGCGGGACATGCGCGGGGTGGTCCTCGCCTACGTCGACACCGCGGGGATCACCCGGGTGAAGACGATCCCCGTCGGCGGGCTGGCCGAGGCCGCCGCCTGGGGCGTCGGCATGTCGCCGGTGTTCGACACCTTCCTCGCCGACGACTCCGTCGTCACCACCGACGTCCTCGGCTCCCCCGACGGCGATCTGCGCCTCTACCCCGACCTGGACCGGCTGGTCGTGCTGGCCGGGCAGCCCGGCTGGGCCTGGGTGCCGGTCGACCGGATCACCCAGGACGGCGAGCCGCATCCGGGGTGCTCGCGCACCTTCCTGCGCCGGACCGTGCGCGATGCCGCCGCCCGGCACGGGCTCGCCTTCAAGGCCGCCATCGAGGTCGAGTGGATGATCGGCCAGCCGGATGCGCCCGGGGGCGCGTACGAGCCCGCCGTGACGGGTCCGGCGTACGGGGCGATCCGGCAGGTCGCGCTGAGCGACTACACCGCCGACCTGTACGCGGCGTTCGCGGCGCAGGGCGTGGAGGTCGACCAGATCCACCCGGAGTACACCGCCGGGCAGTTCGAGATCTCGGTGGCCGCGCTCGACCCGGTGGCCGCGGCCGACCGCAGCCTGCTGGTGCGGCAGACGATCAGGGCGGTGTCGCAGCGCCACGGGTTCGTCGTCTCCTTCTCCCCCGCGGTCCTGGCGACCGGTGTCGGCAACGGCGGTCACGTCCACCTGTCGGCGTGGCGCGACGGCGTGAACCTGCACGCGGGCGGGCCGGGGCGGTACGGCATGACCGCCGACGCCGAGTCGTTCGTGGCGGGTCTGCTCGCGCATCTGCCGGGGCTCACGGCGGTCACCGCGCCGAGTCCGGTCAGCTATCTGCGGCTCAAACCCTCGCAGTGGGCAGGGGTGTTCACCGCATGGGGGCACGAGACCCGGGAGACGGCGGTCCGGATCGTCACCGGTACGGCCGGCCGCCGCGAGCGGGCGGCGAACCTGGAGGTCAAGCCGGTCGACCTGGCGGCCAACCCGTATCTCGCCCTCGGCTGCCTGATCGCCGCCGGGCTCGACGGCCTGGAGTCGGCCGCGGCCCTGCCCGCGGAGATCACCGGTGACCCGGCCCGGCTCGCCCCCGCCGAGGCCGAAACCCTGGGCGTTCGACGGCTGCCGACCTCGCTCGACGAGGCCGTGGCGGAGTTCCGCAAGGACGAGCGGCTGCGCGCCGCGCTCGGCCCGGTGCTCGCGGACGCCGTGATCGCCGTACGGCAGGGGGAGAGCGCGGCGGTGGCGGCGCTCGACGACGCCGGGGTGGCGACCGCGTACCGGTGGAAGTACTGAGCGGATGAGGGTGGTTGGGGGTACTCGGTCGTGACGGGTCTCGTTGGGGGTGGTGGGTCGTGACGGGTCCTGTGCGTGCGGCGCTGGCCGCGCTGCCGCTCGTCGATCATCACTGCCACGGTGTGCTCACCGCCGACCTGGCGGCGCAGCGGTTCGAGTCGCTGATCACCGAGGGCGGCGCCTGGCCCGGTGTCTCGTCGTTCGACAGCCCGGTGGGCATCGCCCTACGGCGGCACTGCGCTCCGCTGCTCGACCTGGAGCGGCACGCGCCCGCCGCCCAATACCTGGACCGGCGGGCCGAGTTGGGCTGGCGGGAGGTGAACCGGCGGTTCCTCGCGTCCGCCGGGTGCGGGGCGTTCTGCGTGGACACCGGGTTCGCGCCGGACGGGCTCACCACGCCCGCCGAGCTGGCCGCCGCGGCCGGTGCCGGGAGCGCGTACGAGGTCGTCCGGCTGGAGCGCGTCGCGGAGGACGTGGCGGCGGCCGGGGTCGAACCGGGCGAGTACGGCGCCGTGTTGACCGCCGCCGTGCACCGGACCGTCGCCGAGCGGGGTGCGGTGGCGGTCAAGTCCGTGGCCGCGTACCGCACGGGCTTCGACCTGGATCCGCGGCGGCCGTCGGCCACGGAGGTCGCGAGTGCGGCCCGGCGGTGGTTCGCGGCGGGGTCCGGGAGGCTCGGCGATCCCGTCCTCGTCCGCCATCTGCTGTGGACGGCCGTGGAGTTGGGGCTGCCGCTCCAGCTCCACGTGGGGTTCGGCGACAACGACATCCGCATGCACCGGGTGGACCCCACCCTCCTGACCGACTGGCTGCACCTGACCGCCGGAACGATCCCGGTCCTGCTGCTGCACTGCTGGCCCTACCAGCGCCAAGCCGCCTATCTGGCCGCGGTGTTCGAGCAGGTGTACCTCGACGTCGGGCTGAGCCTGCACTACGTCGGCCCGGCCCGCGCCCGCGCGATCCTCGAAGAGGCCCTGGAGATCACGCCGTTCCACAAGCTGCTGTACAGCTCCGACGGGTACGGGGTCGCCGAGTTCCACCACCTCGGCGCCCTCGCGTTCCGGCAGGGCCTGGGCGCGCTGCTCCAGGACCGCGTGGACGCCGACGAGTTGAGCCTCCCGGACGCGCTGCGGATCGCCACGTGGGCGGGCCGGGACAACGCGCTGCGGGTCTATGGGCTGACGGACGGCGGGAGTTGACCCGACCGGCCGGTCAGGCATCCACCGCCCGGCGGCCGGTCGCCGGACATCGGCCGCCCTGCGCCCCGTCAGACATCCGCCGTCCGGCGACCGGTCAGGCGCCCATCGCCCGGACGAGGCTCTTGGGCCGCATGTCGGTCCAGTGCGCCTCGACGTACTCCAGGCAGGACTGCCGGCTCGCCCGGCCGTGCGCGACCGTCCACCCGGCGGGGATCTCGGCGAACGCGGGCCACAGGGAGTGCTGGCCCTCGTCGTTCACCAGGACGAACTGCTCGATGGTGTCGTCGTCGAAGGGGTTGGTGGTCATGTGGGGTTCCTCCGGTCGGGATGGGGTCAGGCGGATGGGCTGGTGGCTGGGAATCGGGGTGGTCAGGGGGTCGTGCGGCCGGTGCTGGCGCGCAGTCGGCGGTCCAGGAGGGGGCCGATGCGGTCCAGTGGGCCGGGGCGGGTCATCTCGGCGTGGGTGCAGGGGATGTCGTGGCCTTCGACGCGGCCCTCGACGTACGGCTGCCAGGCCGCCGCTCCGGCCGGGTGCGGGGTCGGGTGCGGTTCCCCGGCGGCCCTGAAGAACAGCAGGTCGCCCCGGTACGGCGCCGGGTCGAACTCCGCCATCTGGCGCGCGTTGTCCGCCGTCACCGCCACCAGGGCGGCGAGTTCGGCGTCGTCGAGGCCGCCCGGGAGGTCGGGCACGCGGCGGACCAGTTCCGTGAACCGGGCGTCGGTCAGCGGTGGTTCGTCGTCCGGGGGCAGGGGGCGGCCGAGGATGCCGAGAAGGTTGCGCAGTAGCGCCGGACGACTCAAGGGGCGCGGCCCGACCGTCCCCGGTGTCCCGGGATACGAGTCGAGCATCGCGAGGAGTGCGACCTGTTCCCCCGCCGTCTGGAGTGCCGTGGCGACGCCGTGGGCGACGAGGCCGCCCATGGAGTAGCCCAGGAGGTGGTACGGCCCGTGCGGCTGGACCGCGCGGATCCGTGCCGTGTGGTCGGCGACCGTCTCGGCCAGGCCGCTCGACCGGCGCTCCCCCGGGATCAGGCCGCTCGACTGGAGCCCGTACAGCGGCCGTTCGGGGTCGAGGTGGCGGGCGAGTCCGGCGAAGCCCCAGGCCAGGCCGGAGGCCGGGGGGAGGCAGAAGAGGGGTTCCCGGCGGCCACGGGTGCGGAAGGGGACCAGGGTGTCGAGGGCGGCGGTGGGATGGGTGCTCGTGCCGTCGCCGGACAGCCGGGTGGCGAGGGCGGCCACGGTCGGGGTGTCGAACACGGCGCGTACGGGGAGTTCGGCGCCGAGGTCGCTGCGGATCCGGGCGGTGAGGCGGGGGGCCAGCAGGGAGTGGCCGCCGAGGTCGAAGAAGCCGTCGTCCACGCCGACTTGGAGCGGGTCGAGGCCGAGGACATCGGCGAAGATGCCGTGCAGGAGGCGTTCCGTCACGGTGGTGGGGGCGCTGTGCGCGGCGGTCGTCGGCGCCTCCGGCGCGGGCAGCGCCTTGCGGTCCAGTTTGCCGCTGGCGGTCAGGGGCAGCGCGTCGAGTCGTACGACCGTCGAGGGGACCATGTGGGCGGGCAGGGCACGGGCCAGGTGGTCGCGGAGTTCGTCGGCGGCCGGCTCCCCGGTCGGCACCACGTAGGCAATCAGTTGCTTCTCGCCGCGCCGGTCCTCCCGTACCGCCGCCGCGGCCTTCGCCACGGCCGGGTGGGCGGCCAACACCGCCTCGATCTCGCCGAGTTCGACGCGGAAGCCGCGGATCTTCACCTGGTGGTCGGCCCGGCCGAGGAAGCGCAGCCGTCCGTCACGGCCGCGCACGGCCAGGTCGCCCGTGCGGTACATGCGCTCCCCCGGGCCGCCGAACGGGTCGGCCACGAACCGCTCCGCGGTCAGGGCGGGGCGGCCCAGGTAGCCGCGGGCCGGGCCGCCGCCCGCCAGGTACACCTCGCCGGGCACGCCGTCGGGCACCGGCTGGAGGGCCTGGTCGAGGAGGCGGAGCCGGTTGCGGGCGAGCGGGCGGCCGAGCGGCGGAGGGCCGTCCTTGGCGTACGGGTCGAGGTCGGACTGCCAGGCGGTGGCGTAGATCGTCGCCTCGGTGGGGCCGTAGAAGTTGATGATCCGGGCGCCGGGGAAGGCGGATTCGAGGTCGGCGAGGAGTTGTTCGGGGATGGGCTCGCCGCCGAGTGCGACGACTCGGGGGCGGATGTGCGGGCGGTCCGCGACGACCGTTGCCATCACGGAGGGCACACCGCTGATCAGGGTCGCGTCCCAGGGGTCGTGGTCCTCGCGGTTCTCACGGCTCTCGGCGGTGAGTGCCAGCAGGTTGTCGACGATCTCGACTCGGCCGCCGCACAGCAACGGCGAGAAGAGTTCGAAGACGGAGACGTCGAAGTTGAGCGACGTCGAGAACAGCACCTTCGCCAGCCGCTGTTGGCCGAGTTCGGTGTGGGTCCACGCGACGAACTCGGCGATGCCGCGGTGGGTGGCGGCCACGCCCTTGGGGCGGCCGGTGGAGCCGGAGGTGTAGGTGACGCAGGCGAGGTTGTCGGGGACCAAGTCGGCTGTCTGTAGCGGCTCCTGAGTGGCCGTCAACTCCGGCTCGTCGTCATCCAGGAGGGCCAGCGGGGTGCCCGCGGGCAGCGCCGTCGCCGTGTCCGCGGTGGCGAGGACCACGACCGGGCGGGCGTCGTCGACGATGTAGGCGAGGCGGTCGCGGGGGTAGGCGGGGTCGAGCGGCAGGTAGGCGGCGCCGGACTTCAGCACGCCGAGCACGGCGGCGACCAGGTCGGCGGTGCGCGGGAGGGCGATGCCCACGACCCGTTCGGGTCCGGCACCGAGAGCGGCGAGCCGACGGGCCAACCGCCCTGCCCTGGCGTCCAGTTCGCGGTAGGTGAGGGTGGTGCCGTGGTCGAGCACCGCCTCGGCGTCCGGGGTCGCGGCGACCTGGGCGGTCCAGAGGTCGGTGAGCGTGCGGGTCGCGGGGGCGGGTTCGGCGGCCGGGTCGTGGCGGGGGTGCGCGTCCGGGGACGCCAGTCCGAGGCGGCCCAGCGGGAGTTCGGGGTCGGCCGCCATCGCCCGCAGGATCCCCGCGAGGCGGTCGAGGGTCGCCTCGGCCCAGTCCGCGTCGAAGAGGTCGGGGCGGTAGGCCAGGCGGAAACGGGGGCGGGGGCCGGGGAGGGCCACGAGGGTCACGGGGTAGTGGGTGGCGTCGCGGCCACTGGTGCCGAGGATCCGCAGGGCGCCCCGGCCGGCCGTGTCCCCGTCCGGACTCCCGCCGTCCATCGGGTAGTTCTCGAACACCACGAGTGTGTCGAAGAGTTCGGGGACGCCCGCCGCGCGCTGGATCTCGGCGAGGCCGAGGTGGTGGTGGTCGAGCAGCTGGACGTAACCGTCCTGGACCCGGCGGAGCAGGGCGCCGAACGGCTCGTCGGGGCGCAGTCGTACGCGGGTCGGGACGGTGTTGACGAACAGGCCGACCATCGACTCGACGCCGGGCAGTTCGGCCGGACGGCCGGAGACGGTGGCGCCGAAGACGACGTCGTCGCGTCCGGTCGTGCGGCTGAGCAGGATCGCCCAGGCCGTCTGGACCAGGCTGTTGGCGGTGACGCCGAGGTTCCGGGCCAGCGCGGTGAGGGCCGCGCCCGTGTCGGCCGCCAACTCGGTGCGGGCCTGGGCGAGTTCGCCGGAGCCGCGGCCGTCGGGGGCGTGCGGGGCCAGGCGGGTCGCCTCGGTCGCGCCGGACAGCGCCTCCCGCCAGGCGGACTCGGCGGCCGTACGGTCCCGGCGGTCCAGCCACTCCAGGAACGCGCGGTACGGCGGGGCGGGCGGCAGGGCCGTCGGGTCGCCGAACGCCTCGTACAGGGCCGGGAGTTCACGCAGGAGGACGGAGACGGACCAGCCGTCGAGCAGGATGTGGTGGTGGGTGAGGAGGAGGCGGTAGCGGTCCTCGCCCGTGCGGGCCAGGGTGCAGCGGAGGAGGGGCGGGGTCGCCGGGTCGAAGCCCTGGGCGAGGTCCTCGTCGAGGAGCCGGGCCCAGGCCGCGTCGCCGTCCGAGCCGATCGGACTGCTCGGACCGCTCGGGCCGCTCGGGCCGCTCAGGTCGGTTTCGGTCCACGGCAGGGTGGCGCGGCGCGGTACGACCTGGGCCGGGCGACCGCCGCGGCGGCGCCGGAAGGCCGCGCGGAGGCTGGGGTGGCGGTCGAGGAGCGCCTGGAGGGCGGCGCGCAGCCGGGCCGGGTCGACGGTGCCGTCGAGGTCGAACACCAGTTGGACGAGGTAGATGTCCTGGGCGCCGCGCTCGCGGTCGTAGAGGGCGTGGAAGAGCATGCCCTCCTGGAGCGGGGTCAGGGGCAGTACGTCGGCGGACGCGGGCCGCGCGGGCGTCGTGGGCTGCGTCAAGGCGTCTGCACCGTCCTTCCTTCTGTGGGCGCCGGCGCGGTCGGGCGCGCCGTGTGTGCTTGGGCGGTCGGTCATCGGTCAGTCGTCGAGGCCCGCGGTGAGGTCGTCGAACTCGTCGTCGGTCACCGGGTCCCAGGACAGTGCCGACGACGGCTGCGGGTCCGCCGTGTGCGCGGCCCGGGCGGCGAGTGCGGTGAGGGCGGCGAACCAGGCGTCGGCGAGGGCGGACACCTCGGTCTCGGTCAGGACGCCGTCGGGCCAGGTCCAGTCCGCCACCAACTGGGGGCCGGTGTCGGTGTCGTGGACGACCGAGTTGAGTTCGAGGGTGTGCGCGGCGCCGAGACCGGGGTCGATGCCGCTGCCGACCGCCGTCGACTCCGGGGCGAAGGCCCACTCGGTGGCGGTGTCGGCCGGGGCGGTGAAGCGGCCGAGGTAGTTGAACCCGATTGCCGGGGTGGGGAGTTGGGCCAGAGTCGCGGCCGTTTCGGGGTTGAGGTGGCGGAGCAGACCGTGGCCGATGCCGTGGTCCGGCAGGGCGCGCAGGTGCTCGGCGACGCGTCCGACGGCGGTGTCGGCGGCGGGTCCCGCGGTGAGCGCGTCGCGGACGTCGACGCCGTCGAGGTCGAGGTGGACGGGGTAGAGCGAGGTGAACCAGCCGACCGTGCGGGACAGGTCGAGTCCGGCGGTCAGCTCCTCGCGGCCGTGCCCCTCGACGTCGACGACGACGTGCCCGGCCCCCTGCCGGTCGGCGACGGCCAGGGCGAGGCCGGTCAGCAGCACGTCCTGCGTGCCGGTGCGGTACGCCGACGGGACCGTGGTCAGGAGCGGTCCGGTCGTCGCGGTCGGCAGCGTGCGGCGCAGGGAGCGCGTGGTGGCGGCCGTGTCCCGGGCGGGGTCCAGCGGGCGCGTGCCGAGCGGGGTGCGCGGGGCGGTGAGCGCCCGGCGCCACAGCTCGGCCTCGGCGGTCCGCGCGGGGCGGTGCGCCTCCTCGCCGAGCAGCGCGGACCAGCGGCGGAACGACGTGCCGACCGGCGGCAGCTTCGGGGTGCGCCCCTGCTCGACCGCAGCCCAGGCCGCCGCCAGGTCGGGCACGAGGATCCGCCAGGACACGCCGTCCACGACCAGGTGGTGCGCGAGCAGCAGGAGCCGTCCGGGACGGTCGGGTCCGGCGTCGAACCATACGGCGCGGATCATCGCTCCGGTGGCGGGGGCGAGGAGCGCGAGGGTGCGGTCGAACTCCTCGGTGATGACGGCGTGGAGGCCGGTGCCGCTCGGGTCGGTGGCCGCTGTTGTGGCGTCCCGGCGTTCGAGTACGTCGTCGGCGCGTACGGTCCCGGCCGGTGCGACCTCCAGCTCGTGCGTCGGCGTGAGGCGGGCCCGCAGCATCGCGTGGTGGTCGAGGACGGCTTGCAGGGCCCGGGCGAGGCGGGGCAGGTCCGCGTCCGCCGGGACCGTGAGGAGGACGGACTGGCTGAGGCGGTCGATGGGGCCGCCGCGCTCAAGCAGCCACCGCATGACGGGAGTCAGCGGGATCGTGCCGACGCCGTCGTCGTCATCTGTTGTATCTGTGGCGGTGGCGATGCCGTCGGCCGCGCCGCGGGCGACGGCGGCGAGTGCGGCCACCGTCTGGTGCTCGAAAACGTCCCGCGGGCTGATGACGACGCCCGCCTCCGCCGCCCGGCTCACCAGCCGGATGGAGGAGATGCTGTCGCCGCCGAGCGCGAAGAAGCCTTCGTCCAGGCCGACTTCGGGCAGGCGCAGCAGTTCGCGGAAGAGTCCGGCGAGGATCCGTTCGGCCGGTGTGGCGGGCTTCCGCCCGGCGGGGTCGGGGGCCGGGGCGCGCTCCGGAACGGGCAGCGCCGCGCGGTCAAGCTTGCCGTTGGGGGTGAGCGGCAGGACGTCGAGGACGACGAAGGCGGCGGGCACCATGTAGTCGGGCAGGGCCAGTTCGGCGTGCCGGCGGAGGGCCTTCGCGTCGGGGGCGGCAGCCGCGGCCGGGACGACGTACGCGACCAGCCGCCGCTCCCCCGGTTCGTCCTCGCGGACGAGTACGGCGGCCCGGTCCACGTCCGGATGGCGGGCGAGTACGGCCTCGATCTCACCGGGTTCGATGCGGAAGCCGCGGATCTTGACCTGGTCGTCGGCCCGGCCCGCGTACTCCAGTTCGCCGTCTGCCGACCAGCGGGCCAAGTCGCCCGTGCGGTACATGCGTTGGCCGGGTGCGCCGAACGGATCGGCCACGAACCGCCCGGCCGTCAGCCCGGACCGGCCCAGGTAGCCGCGGGCCACTCCGGTGCCGGACAGGTACAACTCGCCGACCACGCCCGGCGGTACGGGGCGCAGCGCGGCGTCCAGGACGTGCGCCCGGGTGCCGGTGACCGGGCGGCCGATGGGCGGCGCCTGGTCGCCCGCGAGGGGCACGCTGATGGTCGCGCACACCGTCGACTCGGTCGGGCCGTAGGCGTTGGCCATCCGGCGGCCGGGTGCCCAACGGGCCACGAGGGCACCGGGGCAGGCTTCGCCGCCCACGATGAGGGTGCGCAGGAGTTGGGGCAGCAGGACGCCTTCGGTCTCGGCGTTGCTCCCGGTCCCGGTCCTCGCGGCTTCGCTCCCGGTCCCGTCTGCGTCTTCGGTCTCGGCCCCGTCTCCGGTCTCGGTCTCGGTCAGGGTCGCGAGGGCCGCGGGTGGGATGAGGGCGTGGGTGATCCGCCCGTTCGTCAGGGCCCGTTCGAGGTATTCGCCGACCAGCGGGCCCTCGGGCGGTACGACGAGGGTCGCGCCGGTGGCGAAGGCCATCAGCAACTCCATGACCGACGCGTCGAACCCGGGGGACGAGAACTGCAACACCCGTGCGCCGACGCCGAGTTCGAACCGCTCCAGCTGCGTCGTGGCGAGCGCGGCGAGGCCCCGGTTCTCGACGACGACACCCTTGGGCGTACCGGTCGAACCCGAGGTGTGGATGACGTAGGCGGCATGGCCGGGGTGGTGGGCGTCGGGCAGCTTCGCCGGAGCCCCCTCGATGGCCAGGTCCCGCAGGACGTAGGCCGGTCGGGCGTCGGTCAGCATCGCCTCGATCCGCTCGCGCGGCAGCGACGGGTCCACCGGCAGGAAGGCCGCTCCGGCGAGGGCGACCGCGAGCACCGCGACGATCCGGTCGGCGGAGCGGGGCAGCACCACGGCCACGATGTCGTCGGGTCCGATGCCCTGCCCCGCGAGCAGTCGCGCCACGTCCTCGGCCCGCGCCTCCAGTTGGGCGTACGACAGCTCGGTGCCGTCCGCCGCGAGGGCGGGGGTGTCCGGGGTCCGCCGGGCCTGTGCGCGGAAGAGTTCGGCGAGCGCGGCGGGGCGGGGTCCGGCCTCGTCGCCGGAGGTGTTCCAGCCGTCGAGGAGCCGGGGGTCGTCGTCGCCGAGCAGGTCGACGTCGGCCGGGCGCAGGTCGGGGTCGGCTCCAACTGCGGCCAGCAGGCGGGCGAGTTGGCGGGCGAGCCGTTCGGCGGTCGCGGGCTCGAACAGGTCGGTGCTGTACTCGACGATCCCCTCGACGCCCGCCGGGGAGCCGTCGTCGTGCCGGTCCTCGCGCAGGTAGCAGGCGAGGTCGAAGGGGGCGGCCCCGGTCTCGACGCTCTCGCGGGCGACGGTCAGTCCGGCCAGGTCGGGGGCGGCATCGGCGGCGTGTCCGGTGAAGGAGAGCACGACCTGGAACAGGGGGTGGCGGGCCAGGGTGCGTTCAGGGCTGAGGGCGTCCACGAGCAGGTCGAACGGGACGTCCTGGTGGGCGTAGGCGGCGAGGTCGAACTCCCGTACCCGGTCCAGGAGTTCACGGAAGGTGGGGTCACCGGAGGTGTCGGTGCGCAGGGTCAGGTCGTTGACGAAGAAGCCGACCAGGTCGTCGAGCCTGCTGTCGGGGCGCCCGGCGACCGGTGTGCCGATGGGGATGTCGGTGCCCGAGCCGAGCCGGGTCAGCAGCGCGGCGAAGGCGGCCTGGAACACCATGAAGAGGGTGGCCCGCGCGGAGGAGGCGAGTTCGGTGAGCGCGGTGTGCGTCCCGGCGTCGAGGGCGAGGGCGGCCCGGCCGCCGCGCCCGCTGGGCTGGTCGGGCCGGGGCCGGTCGGCAGGGAGCGGGAGTTCGTCCGGGATGCCGCTCAGCGCCTCCCGCCAGAAGGCGATCTGACGGCTCCTCAGTCCCTCCCCCGCCGCCGTCTCGTCCAGCAGGTCGCGCTGCCACTGCGCGAAGTCGGCGTACTGCACGGGCAGTTGCGCGAAGGACGGGCTCTGTCCGCTCCGCCGGGCCGTGTACGCGGTCTCCAGGTCGTGGGAGAGCGGTGCCAGGGACCAGCCGTCGACGGCGATGTGGTGGATGACGAGCAGCAGGACGTGCACGTCGTCGTCGAGCCGGTAGAGCGTGGGGCGCAGCGGTGTTTCGGCGGCCAGGTCGAAGCGGCGGCGTGCGGCGGCGGTGAGCAGCGCGGGGAGTTCCGTCTCGGTCGCCTGGACGAGGGGCAGTTCGGGCCTGGCCTGTCGCGGGTCGAGGATCCGCTGGTAGGGGGCGCCCTGGAAGTCCGGGTGCAGGGTGCGCAGCGGTTCGTGGCGGGCGACGACGTCGGCGAGGGCCGCTTCCAGGGCCGCCGGGTCGAGGGGGCCGGTCAGCCGCAGGGCCCACGAGACGGTGTAGGTGGTGTTGCCGCCGCCGAGGCGGTTCATGAACCACAGCCGCTGCTGCGCGTACGAGAGCGCGAGGGGTGCCATCCCCCGTTCCCGCGGGGCGAGTTCGGGGCGTCGGGTGTCGTCGGCCCCGGTCAGCCGGGCGGCGAGGCCGGCGGGTGTGGGCGCTTCGAAGACGGCCCGGACGGGCAGGGCGGCGCCGAGGGCACTGCGGACCCGGTTGACCAGGCGCATCGCCTGGAGGGAGTCGCCGCCGAGGGCGAAGAAGCCGTCGTCCACGCCGACTTGGTGCGGGTCGAGGCCGAGGAGGTCGGCGAACACCCCGCACAGGATCTCCTCCTGCGGGGTGCGCGGGGCCCGGCTGGTGCCGCGCGTGTCCGCGGGGTCGGGCAGGGCGGCCTTGTCCAGCTTGCCGTTGGCGGTCAGGGGCAGCCGGTCCAGGACGGCCAGGGCCGCGGGCACCATGTGCGCCGGGAGCGCGTCGGCCGCGTGCCGGCGCACGGCCGCCGGGTCGGGTCCGGCGGGGCCGTCGGCGACCAGGTAGGCGACGAGACGGCCGTCGCGGACCAGGACGACGGCCTGGGCCACGCCCGGGTGGGCGGCCAACACCGTTTCGATCTCGCCGAGTTCGATGCGGAAGCCGCTGATCTTGACCTGGTGGTCGGCCCGGCCGACGTAGTCCAGTTCACCGTCGGGCGTCCAGCGCACCAGGTCGCCGGTGCGGTACATGCGCTCGCCGGGGGCGCCGAACGGGTCGGCCACGAACCGCCCGGAGGTCAGCCCGGGGCGGCCCAGATAGCCGCGCGCGACGCCCGCGCCGCCGACGTACAACTCGCCGGTCACGCCCGGGGGTACGGGCCGCAGCCCGGTGTCCAGGACGTAGGAGCGCAGGTCGGGGATGGTCCACCCGATGCCACCTGACTGACGCTCCGTCACCAGGGTTTTGTCGAGCGGGAGTCCGGTGACGAAGACGGTGGTCTCGGTGATGCCGTACATGTTGACCAGGGCGGGGGCGTCGTCCGCGTGGCGGGTGTACCAGTCGGCGACCTGGGTGTGGTCGAGGACCTCGCCGCCGAAGATGACGTACCGCAGGGCGAGTTCGCGGCCGACGTCGGGCAGACCGGCATCCGCGCGGACGAGTTCGCCGAACGCCGACGGTGTCTGGTTGAGCACGGTGACCCGCTCGCGCGCCAACAACCGCAGGAAATCAGCGGGTTCACGGCTCACCGCGAACGGCACGACGACGAGGGTGCCGCCGTACAGGAGTGCTCCCCACATCTCCCAGACGGCGAAGTCGAAGGCGTAGGAGTGGAACAGGGTCCACACGTCGTCGGGGCCGAAGTCGTACCAGTGCCGGGTGTGGTCGAAGAGCCGGACGACGTTGCGGTGCGAGACGGTGACGCCCTTGGGGCGGCCCGTGGAGCCGGAGGTGTAGATGACGTAGGCGGCCTGATCACCCGTCAGGACCGGTTCCGACAGGGCGGTTTCGCCGTCGTCGGCGATGTCCTCGTCGAGGAGGACCAGGGGGATGTCCGAGGGGGGCAGGTCGGGGGCGACGGGTTTCGTGGTGACCAGGAGGACCGGGGCGGCGTCGGCCAGCATGAAGGAAAGGCGGTCCGCCGGGTAGTCGGGGTCCATGGGCAGATAGGCGGCGCCGGTCCTGAGTACCGCCAGGATAGCGACCACCAGGTCCGGCGAGCGGGGCAGCGCGAGGGCCACCAGCCGCTCCGGGCCCGCGCCCCGGGCGGCGAGCAGACGGGCCAACTCCTCGGCGCGGTGGTGCAGTTCGGCGTAGGTCAGGCGGGTGCCCTCGTGGACGACGGCGGTCGCGTCGGGGGTCTCGGCGGCCCGGCGGGCGAACAGCTGCGGGAGGGTTCCGGTCGGGGTGTCGGTGGCGGCCTCGCCGTTCCACTCCTCAAGGATCCGGGTGCGTTCGCCGGGCAGCAGGATGTCCACCGAGCCCACCCGGCGGTCCGGGTCGGCGGCCAGGGTGTGCAGTACGGCGGCGAACCGGTCGATGAGGTCGCGGGCGCCCGACTCGTCGTACAGGCCGGGCCGGTAGGACAGCCGCAGGGCGATGCGGCGGCCGGGCAGGACGGCCAGGGTCAGCGGGTAGTGGGTCGCGTCGCGCCCGGCGAGTTGAGTGACGGCGGTGGCGCCGGGGCCGCTGGAGGCGGGGTGGTTCTCGAAGGCGAGGAGGGTGTCGAAGAGGTCGCCGGTGCCGGTGGCGTGCCGGATGTCGGCGAGGCCGAGGTACTGGTGCGGCAGCAGGGCCGCCTGCCGGTCGCGCAGCGTGGTGAGCAGGTCGGCGACGGTGCCGTGCTCGTCCCAACGCACGCGCATCGGCACGGTGTTGAGGCAGAACCCCACCATGGAGGCGATGCCCGGGAGTTCGGGCGGGCGCACGGTCACGGCCTGCCCGAAGACGACGTCGTCGCGGCCGGTGAGCCGCCCGAGCAGGACGCCCCAGGCCGCCTGGACCAGGGTGTTGAGGGTGACGCCCAGGGCGCGGGCGGTGCGCTCGGCGGTCGCGGTCAGTTCCTCGGGCAGTTCGACGACGAGTTCGTCGGGCAGCACGGTCGCGGGCGCGCCGCCGGTCGGGGCCGGGGCGAGCACGGTGGGCTCGTCGACTCCCTCCAGGGACTCGCGCCAGGCGGTCTCGGCGGCCGTGCGGTCCTGTCGGGCCAGCCAGCCGAGGTAGTCGCGGTAGGCGGGCGCGGGCGGCAGCGCCGTCGGGTGCTCGCCCGCGTGCAGGGCGCCGAACTCGCGCACAAGGAGTTGCTTGGACCAACCGTCCAGCAGGATGTGGTGGTTGGTGACGACGAGGCGGTACCGCTCGGTGTCCCAGCGGACCAGCAGGCAGCGCAGCAGCGGCGGCCGAGCCAGGTCGAAGCGGCGGGCGCGCTCCTCGTCGAGCAGCCGCCGCCACTCCTTCTCGCGCTCCCTCCCGTCGAGTGCCGTCAAGTCGACCTCGGCCCACGGCAGTTCGACGTCGGTGGGCACGATCTGGACCGGGGCCCCGGCCTCCCGGCGCCGGAAGCAGGCACGCAGGTTGGGGTGCCGGTCCAGCAGGGCCTGGACGGCGGCGCGTACGGCGGCGGGGGCGACGGGGGCCCTTGGTTCCAGGACGAGTTGGGCGGCGTAGACGTCGGGGGTCCGCTCGTCGTCGTACACGGCGTGGAAGAGCAGCCCCTCCTGCAACGGCGACAGGGGCAGGATGTCGGCGATACCGGACCGAGTCACCGGGGTTACCTCCACTCGTTCGCGAACTCGGCTTCGAGTTCGTCGATCTCTGCTTGGGACAGGGACACCAACGGCAGGTCGGACGGCGTGTGTCCGCCCGCGGCGGCGGTCCTGCCGGTCTGCGCGGTCAGCGCCTCGCACCACAGGTCGGCGAGGGCGGCCACGTCCTCCTCGGCCCAGATCCCGGGCACCCAGGACCAGGTGGCGGTGAGCCGGCCGTCTGCCGCGGTCAGGGCGGTGATCTCCAGGCCGTGCGCGACGGGCGTGTCCGGGTCGTGGGCGGCGCCCAGGCCGGGCAGTTGTTCCGGCGCGGGCGACCAGTCGCCTTCGGCGGGACGGGCGGCGCGGCCGAGGTAGTTGAACCCGACCTGGGGCTGCGGGAGTTGGACGAGGGCCGGGCCGGTGTCCGGGTTGAGGTGGCGGAGCAGGCCGTGGCCGATGCCGTGCTCGGGCGCGACCCGCACCTGTTCCTTGACGGCCTTGAGGACCGGGCCCGGGTCGGCGGTGTCGAGCCCGGCGAGGTCGAGCCGGGTCGGCACGATACTGGTGAACCAGCCCACCGTGCGGGACAGATCGACCCCGTCCGCGAGTTCCTCACGGCCGTGCCGCTCGATGTCGAGCAGCAGCGCCGGGTGGCCGTCCCGGGTTTGCCGCCACCGTACGAAGGCGGTCGCCAGCGCGGCGAGCAGGACGTCGTCCGGTCCGGCGTGGAAGGCGGGCGCGACGGTGGTGAACAACTCGTCGGTCGTGTCGGCCGGAAGCTCCCGGGTGAGATGGCGCATCGTGCCGGTGACGTCCCGCGCGGGGTCGGGGCGCCGGGCACCGAGCAGCGGCTCGGGGGCGTCCAACACCCGCCGCCACACGTCCAGTTCGGCGATGCGGCGCGCGGTGCGGGCCTCGCGCTCCAGGAGCCGGGCCCATGCACGGTAGGAGGTGCCGCGTTCCGGCAGCGGTTCGCCGCGCCAGGCGGTGGCGAGGTCGGTGCGCAGGATGTGCCAGGACACGCTGTCGACGGCCGCGTGATGGATCGTCAGGAGGAGCCGTCCGGGGCGGCCGGCTCCGGCGTCGAACCAGACGGCGTGCAGCAACTCTCCGTCGTGCGGGCGCAGTTGTGGCGCCGGCCGGTCCCGCAGTGCTTCCGCGAAGTCTCCGTCCGGTACGGCGACGCGCTCCACGTGGGCGGCCACGTCCACGGATCCGGGCGGCGGGACTTCAGCGGTCCAACTACCGTTCGTGTCGGCCGTCAGGCGCAGCCGTAGGACGTCGTGATGGTCGAGCACGGCCTGAAGAGCGGCGACCAGACGCCCCCGTTCCGCCCCGGCCGGTGTCACGAACAGCGCCGACTGGCTGAACTCGCCGATGGGGCCGCCGCGTTCGCGCAGCCGGTGCAGTGCCGGGGTGAGGGGCAGGACACCGACCCCCGTCTCCTGGTCCCGTGCCGGGGCGGGGCGGGCGGCGGCCACGGCCGCGAGTCCGGCGATCGTGCGCTGCTCGAAGACGTCGCGCGGGCTGAGCCGCAGTCCGGCCGTGAGGGCGCGGCTGACGAGGTGGATGGAGGTGATGCTGTCGCCGCCGAGGTCGAAGAACCCGTCGTCGACGCCGACTTGGCCGGCCGGGAGGCCGAGGACGTCGGCGAACAGCGCGTGCAGGGTCTCCTCGTGCGCGGTGCGCGGCGTACGGCCGGGTGCCTCCGGGGCGGTGGCCGCGGGGGCGGGCAGGGCGGTGCGGTCCAGTTTGCCGTTGGGGGTCATCGGCAGGGCGGCGAGGACGACGAGGGCCTCGGGGACCATGTGTTCGGGCAACTGCCCGGCGGCGTGGGCGTGCAGGGCCCGTACGTCGGTGTCGGGGGCTCCGACGACGTAGCCGACCAGGCGGCGGGTGCCGGGCCGGTCCTCGCGGACCACCACCGCGGCCTGGGTGACGGCCGGGTGGGCGGTGAGCACGCCCTCGATCTCGCCGGGCTCGATCCGCAGGCCCCGGATCTTGAGCTGGCCGTCGGCGCGGCCACGCAGTTCCAGGGTGCCGTCGGCCCGCCGTACCGCCAAGTCGCCGGTGCGGTACATGCGTTCGCCGGGCGGGCCGAAGGGGTCGGCGACGAAGCGTTCGGCCGTCAGGCCGGGGCGTCGGTGGTAGCCGCGGGCCACGTGGTCGCCTGCGACGTACAACTCGCCCTCGACACCGGCCGGTACGGGGTTCAGGCGCGGGTCCAGGACGTATGCGCGGGTGTTCCACATCGGGCGGCCGATGGGCACCGGTCCGGACGGGAGGTCGTCGCCGGGTTCGATGCGGAAGTCGGTGCAGCCGACGGTGAGTTCGGTGGGGCCGTAGTGGTTGACCAGGCGCACGTGCGGGTGCTCGTGGCGCCAGGAGCGCAGGGCTTCGCCGACGAGGGCCTCGCCGCCGAGCATGAACTCCTCGGCGGGCGACAGGTCGTGCGGGAGCGCGGGCAGCAGCGGGAGGTGGCTGGGGGTGGCCTTGAGGAAGGTGTAGCCGCCCGGCGGCGGGTTGGCGCCCGCCTCGTGGAAGGCGGCGATGTGCACCCGGCCGCCCGCGGCGAGCGCCCCGTGCAGCGTGGTGACGGTGGCGTCGAAGGACATCGTCGCGTGCAGCAGCGAGGTGCCGCGCAGGCTCGGGTACTCCTCCACGCAACGGGCCACGTACGTGGTGAGGTTGCGGTGCTCGACCACAACGCCCTTGGGGCGCCCGGTGGTTCCGGAGGTGTAGATCAGGTAGGCCGGGTCGGCGGGCCTGGCCTCGGCGAGGCGAATGCTGCGGGTGTCCGGGTCGTCCGGGGCGGTATCGGGTGCCACCACCGGGCAGTCGATGACCACGGCGAGCGGCGTGCGGGCGATCACGCACACGGGGGCCGCGTCGGACAGCAGGTAGGCGGTGCGTTCGGCCGGGTGGTCCGGGTCGAGCGGGAGATAGGCCGCGCCCGCCTTGAGAACGGCGAGGACGGCGACCGCCAGGTCGACCGAACGGGGCAGCACGAAGGCGACGACACGGCCGGGTCCGGCGCCGTACGACGTCAGGGTGCGGGCCAAGGTGTCCGCGCGGACGTCGAGTTGACGGTACGTCAGACTCCCCTCGGCGTCCTGTACCGCAACGGCATTCGGGGTTTCGGTGGCGCGTTCCTCGAACAGCCGGGGGAAGGTGGTGTCCGGTACGGCCCGTGCCGTGTCGTTGAACTCGACGAGCAGGCGGTGGCGTTCGGCCGGGGTGAGGATGTCGAGCGTGCCGATGGCGCGGTCGGGGTGGTCGACGGCGGCGCGCAGCAGGCGTTCCAGGCGGGCGGCGAGTTCCTCGGCCGTGGTCCGGTCGAACAGGTCGGCGCTGTACTGGAGGACGCCCTCGACGCCCGCCGGGGAGCCGTCTGGGGCCCGCAGTTCGCCGAGGTTGAAGGTCAGGTCGATCTTGGTCGCGCCGACGTCCACCGGGAGGGCGCGGGCGGTCAGACCCGGCAGGTCCGGGAGCGGTTCGTCGCCGGGCCGGAAGGCGAGCATGACCTGGAACAGTGGGTGCCGGGCCAGTGAGCGGGGCGGGTTGAGGGCCTCCACCAGCTGCTCGAACGGCAGGTCCTGGTGGGCGTAGGCGGCGAGGTCGAACTCCCGGACCCGGTCCAGGAGTTCGCGGAAGGTGGGGTCGCCGGAGGTGTCGGTGCGCAGCACGAGGGTGTTCAGGAAACAGCCGACCAGGTCTTCCAGCGTCTCGTCGCCGCGGCCCGCGACCGGGGTGCCGAGCGGGATGTCGGTGCCCGCGCCGAGCCGGGTGAGCAGCGCGGCGAGAGCGGCCTGGACGACCATGAACGGGGTCGTGCCGGTGTCCCCGGCCAGCTCGCGCAGCCGCCGGTGCGGCGCCGCGTCCAGCCGTACGGGGATGTTGCCGCCCCGGTGGGTGGCGCGGGCCGGGCGCGGCCGGTCGGCGGGGAGGGCGAGGTCGTCCGGGAGCCCGGTCAACGCCTGGGTCCAGTGGGCGAGTTGGCGGTCTCCGAACTCGTCTGCCCCCAGGAGTTCGGTCTGCCAGACGGCGAAGTCGGCGTACTGGACCGGCAGTTGTTTCCACTGCGGGGCCCGGCCCTCGCTCCGGGCCCGGTAGGCGGTGGCCAGGTCGCGGACGAGGGGTTCCAGGGACCAGCCGTCGGCTGCGATGTGGTGGGCCACCAGCAGCAGGACGCAGTCCTCGGGGCCCAGGACCAGCAGGTGGGCCCGGAACGGCAGGTCGTCGGCGAGGTGGAACTTCCGGCCCGCCAACTCGGCCATCCGGTGCGGGAGTTCCGCCTCCGTGACGGGTTCGGTGCCCAACGGGACGCGCGCCGGGTCCAGCAGCCGCTGGCGCGGGGTGCCGTCGGTGTCCGGGTAGACGGTGCGCAGGATCTCGTGCCGGGCGACGACGTCGGCCAGCGCCTCGCGCAGCGTGTCCGGGGCGAGGGCCGCGCCGGTCAGCCGTACGGCGTGCGGGATGTGGTAGGCCGAGCCAGAGGTCTCCAACCGGTCCAGGAACCACAGGCGTTGCTGGGCGGAGGACAGCGGAGCCAGGTCCGGGACGGTGCCCGGCAGCGGCCGGGTGACGGGGCGTGCGGGCGCCGCGCTGCCGGTCAGGCGGGCGAGGGCGGCGGGGGTGGGGGTGCGGAAGACGTCGCGCAGCGGGAGTTCGGTGCCGAGGAAGGACCTGATCCGGCCGACCAGCCGCATGGCCCGCAGGGAGTCGCCGCCGAGGTCGAAGAAGCGGTCGTCGGCGCCCACTTGGTGCGGTGCCAGGCCGAGGACGTCGGCGAACAGCCCGCACAGGATCTCCTCCCGCGGGGTGCGCGGGGCCCGGCTCTCGCCGGACGGTGCCGTCGGCTCGGGCAGGGCGGCCTTGTCCAGCTTGCCGTTGACGGTCAGCGGCAGCCGGTCCAGGACGACCACGGCGGCGGGCACCATGTGTTCGGGCAGCGTGGCGCCGACGTACCGGCGCAGTGCCGCGGGGTCGGGCCGGGCCGGTCCCTCGGGCACGGCGTAGGCGACGAGCCGGCCGTCCCGCAGGAGGACGACGGCCCGGTCCAGGTCCGGGTGGGCGGCCAACACCGTCTCGATCTCGCCGAGTTCGATGCGGAAACCGCGGATCTTGACCTGGTGGTCCGCGCGGCCCAGGTACTCCAGTTGGCCGTCGGCTCCTCTCCGCGCGAGGTCGCCGCTGCGGTACATGCGCTCCCCGGGCGCGCCGAACGGGTCGGCCACGAACCGCCCGGCGGTCAGTCCCGGCTGTCCCAGGTAGCCGCGGGCCAGGCCCGGTCCGGCCACGTACAGTTCGCCGGTCGTCCCCGGCGGGACCAGCCGCAGCCCGGCGTCCAGGACGTAGGCGCGCAGGTCGCGCAGGGGACGGCCGACGCAGGCCGGGCGGCTGCGCACCAGGTCGTTGGTCAGGGGCAGTCCGGTGACGTGGACCGTGGTCTCGGTGATGCCGTACATGTTGACCAGGACGGGCGCGTCGTCCGCGTGCCGGGTGTACCAGTCGGCGACCTGGGCCGGGTCGAGGGCCTCGCCGCCGAAGACGACGTACCGGAGCGCTAGTTGGCGGCCGACGTCGGGCAAACCGGCGTCGGCGCGGACGAGTTCGCCGAACGCCGACGGTGTCTGGTTGAGCACGGTGACCCGCTCGCGCGCCAACAGCCGCAGGAAATCGGCGGGTTCACGGCTGACCGCGAACGGCACGACGACGAGGGTGCCGCCGTGCAGCAGCGGTCCCCACAGTTCCCAGACGGCGAAGTCGAAGGCGTAGGAGTGGAACAGCGTCCACACGTCGTCGGGGCCGAAGTCGAACCAGTGGCGGGTGGCGTCGAAGAGGCGGACGACGTTGGAGTGCGGGACCGCGACGCCCTTGGGGCGGCCGGTGGAACCCGAGGTGTAGATCACGTACGCGGTGTGGCCGCCGGTCGAGGACGGTGTCCGCGGTGGTGTGGCCGGACGGGCGAGGAGGTGCGCCGTCGTCTCCGGCGCGTCCAGTCGCACCACGGGGATCTCGCCGGAGGGGATCGCCGGGGCGGCGTCGGCCGTGGTGACCAGGAGGGCGGGAGCCGCGTCGGCCAGCATGAACTCCAGCCGGTCCGCCGGGTATTCGGGGTCCATCGGCACATACGCGGCGCCGGTCCTGAGCACCGCCAGGACGGCCACCACGAGCTCCGGCGAGCGCGGCAGCGCGAGGGCGACCAGCCGTTCGGGGGCCGCGCCCTGCTCCGCGAGCAGGTGCGCGAGCCGGTTGGCGCGCTCGTCGAGTTCCGCGTAGGTGAGGCGGGTTCCCTCGTGCACCACGGCCGTCGCGTCGGGGGTGTCCGCGGCCCGGCGCGCGAACAGCCCGTGCAGCGTGGCCGAGGGGCCCTCGGGTACAGCGCGGTCGTCGCGTTCGTCGCGTTCGTCCAGGAG
This sequence comes from Actinobacteria bacterium OK074, assembly GCA_001298575.1. Lineage (GTDB taxonomy): Bacteria > Actinomycetota > Actinomycetes > Streptomycetales > Streptomycetaceae > Streptomyces. The sequence continues at coordinate 116,662 of LJCV01000055.1, read as the reverse complement.
CAGTTCCCGCTCCCCCGGCAGCAGCGTCTCCACCTCGCCGACCGTGACGACGCGGCCGGGGTCGGCGGCAGCGGTGGCGTAGTGCTCCAGGAAGTTCACGAAGCGCCGGTGGTGCGAGGCGAGTTCGGCCTCGGTGTAGTGGGCCGGGCTCGCGTCGCAGTCGACGCGGATGCCGTTGCTGTCGGAGCGGTCGTAGACGTTGAAGGCGAGGTCCTCGACGGCTCCCGTCGACAGGTTGTGGCGTGTGGTGGGGTGCCCGGCGAACCGCAACTCCGGCCCGAAGGCCATGATGTTGACGACCGGGCCGAAGAAACGCGGCCCGTCCTGCGGCCAGTCGACCTCGCGGCGCAGGTCCTCGCCCCGGTAGCGCTGGTGCGCCAGCAGGTCGCGGGTGGCGTGCGCGGTCTGGCGTACGAGGTCGTCGACGGCCGTGTCCGGGCGGACGGAGAGCCGCAGCGGGAGCAGGTTCGACGCCATGCCCGGGGTGGCCAGTTCGGTCCCGCTGACCCGGGCGGTGACGGGGAGGCCGAGGACGATGTCGCGCGCTCCGGTGAGGCGGTGCAGGTAGGCGGCGGTCGCCGCGAGGACGACGCGGGACCAGCGGGTCGCGGAGCGTTCGGCGGCGGCGTGCACCAACTCACCGGCAGCGGCGGAGAGATGGGCGGTGCGGCGCAGGAAGCCGTCGGCGACCCGCGGCGGCCGGGCGGACAGGCTCACCGGATCGGGGCGGTCGCCGAAGGCAGCCGTCCAGTACGCGCGGTCTTCGGCGTACCGCTCGCCGTCGCGGTAGGTGTCGTCCTCGGCGACCAGCGGCGCCAGCGGGGCGGGCGGCGGGGTGTGCGGGACCCCGGCGGCGAGCGCGGTGTAGGCGTCCGCCACGCGTCGGGCGACGAGGGAGCAGCTGAAGCCGTCGATGGCGATGTGGTGGTACGCCTGGTACCAGATCCAGTGGTCGTCGGCGAGCCTCAACAGCGCGTACCGGTACAGCCCTTGGCCGTCGAGAACGAAGGGGGTGGCGAAGTCGGCCGTCATCCACGCCCGTGCGGCGAGGGCGGCGTCGGGTTCGCCGGTGAGGTCGACGACGGGCAGGTTCCGGCCCGGGGCGGTGGTGACGGACTGGCGGACGGTGTCGTCGTCGGCCGTGAACCCGGTCCTGAGCGCCTCGGTGGCGTCCACCACCCGGCGTACGGCCTCGGCGAGCAGCGCCGGGTCGAGGGGGCCGTGGATCTCGGTGTACTCGCCTACGTTGTAGGCGGATCCGGCCTCGTCGAGCCGCTGGCCGAACCACATCGAGCGCTGTGCGAGGGAGGTTTCCCGGGCCCGGAGGTCGGTCATCGGCCGGCTCCGGTGGCCGCGGGAAGGAGCGACAGCCGCTGTGTCACCTGGTGGGCGACCGCCCGGGGGGCGTCGTCGCCGCCGGGCCAGTCGACGCGCAGCCAGGGTTCGGCGGCGACCAGCGGCAGGTCGCGGGACTGGCGGGCCCGGCCGCCGCCGGTGATGTTCAGCAGGACCAGTTCGTCGCGGCGGACGCGGCCGGTGCGGACGGCGTCGGCGAGCGCGGCGAGGGCGACTCCGGCGCCGGGTTCGATGTCGATGCCCTCCACCTCCTCGTAGAGGGCCATCGCGGCGAGCGCGGCCTCGTTGTCCGTACAGAGCACGTCGCCGTCGCTCTCGACGAGGGCGTCGCGGGCGCCGCCGCGGACGGTGAACGGCGGGCGGCGGTTGGTGAGTTCGCGGGCCAGCGGCTCGTGTTCGCGGTGCGCGGGGGCCGGTCCGGCGGAGCGCCAGGCGTGGTAGAGGGGCGCGAAGGGCTGGTTCTGGCACATCAGCAGGCGCGGCAGCCGCCGGCCGCCGGTACGGATGCGGCGCGCGGCCTCGTGGGCGCCGATGGCTCCGGTGCCGCTGCCCACGGCCTGCACGTACGTCTCCGGGAGCTGTCCGAGGGCCTCGGCGGCGGCCAGCATCACGGTGCCGAGGCCGTCGCGGCGGCCGACGTTGCGGGCGCCGCCCTCGGCGTGGTGGCCGGGCAGGGCGGCGAGCAGGTCGGCGCAGGCGATGGTGTCGCTGTAGGTGGCGGTGCCGTCGAGGACGACGAGGCGCACGCACGGGTCGAGCGGGGCGGGGAAGCGCATCCGTTCCAGCGCCGGGGCGGGCACGACCAGCAGGCAGGGCACCTGGTGGCGGGTGGCGGCCCAGGCGAAGGCGGCGGCGGTGTTGCCCGCCGAGGGGATCACCAGGACGGGCGGCGCGGCGGGCAGCCGGCCCAGCACGGTGTACGCCTCCAGGTCCTTGAAGGTGCAGGTCGGCAGGTGTGCCCCGCGCTCGGGCCAGTACCCGTTGAAGGCGACGTGGAGCCGGTTCAGGCCGATCCGGCGGCCGAGTTCGGCCGCGTGGTGGACGACGGGGCCCGGCACGCCGGGAAAGGTGCGGGCCACCGGCAGCAGCCCGGCGTGCCGGAACAGTCCGGCGGCCGCGGCGGGGGGTGGCGCGGCCGTGCCGTACTCGGTGCGCAGAAACGCCGCCTCGTGCCGGACCTGGCAGTCGAGAAGGAGACCGTCGTCTTCGTAGCGTGTTCCGCATGCTGAACAGACAACTGTGTAGTGCCGTGTTCCCGGGTGTACTCGGGACATTTTCCCTTGCCTTCCGCAGTGCCGCGCCTAGCCGTCCCATTGGAACCGACCGACGGGAAATATCAGGGGATGAGCAAATGTCTTCTGCGGTACATCGGGCTGACATCCCGTCGAACGGGGCCGCGGATCACGGCCGCCACCTGGGAAAATTTCAACTCACCGTCATCTCGCCGTCTCCCTGGGCGGGTTGAGATTGCGTCGGCAACGGGTGAGTATCCGATGCGTATACGCCGCTGGAAGGGGTGTCTGGAAATGGATGGCGCACCGACGAATACGGATGCGACGGAGCGGGTAGACCCATTCCCCTGGCTGCCCTCGCCGGTTCCCTTTTCTCTTTTTCCAGCCAATGGAAAAACCGCTGAATTCAGCCGGCTGAACGAGGGGGGTGACCCGGCCCGGTCGTACGCCGAACCCGGCCCGGACCAACTGCTCGCGGCCTACCGCGCGATGGTCCTCGGGCGGCGCTTCGACGAGCAGGCGACGGCGCTCGCCCGGCAGGGCAGGCTCGCGGTCCACCCCTCCAGCCTCGGCCAGGAGGCGTGCCAGGTGGGGGCGGCGCTCGCACTGCGCGCCACCGACTGGCTGTTTCCCACCTACCGCGACTGCGTCGCCCTGGTCAGCCGGGGCATCGACGCGGTCGAAGCGCTGACACTGCTGCGCGGCGACGCGCACTGCGGCTACGACCCGCTCCGGCACCGCACCGCGCCGCAGTGCACCCCGCTGGCCACCCACGCGGCGCACGCCACCGGACTGGCCCACGGCGAGCGGCTCAAGGGCACCGACACGGTCGCCCTCGCGCTCGTCGGCGACGGCGCCACCAGCGAGGGCGACTTCCACGAGGCCCTCAACCTGGCGGGCGTACTGCGCGCCCCCGTGGTGTTCCTGGTGCAGAACAACCGGTACGCGATCTCCGTGCCGCTGTCCGCGCAGACCGCCGCACCGAGCCTCGCCTACAAGGGAGTCGGCTACGGCGTGCGCGCCGAGCAGGTCGACGGCAACGACGCGGCGGCCGTACTCGCCGTGCTGACGACGGCGGTTGAGGACGCGCGGGCGGGCGGCGGCCCCTGGCTGGTCGAGGCGCACACCTACCGGATGGGCCCGCACACCAGCGCCGACGACCCGTCCCGCTACCGGCCGGCCGCCGAGGCCGAGCACTGGGGCGCCCGGGACCCGATCGCCCGGCTGGAGTCGGTCCTGCGCGGGCGCGGCCTGCTGGACGACGCGGCCGTCGCCGACGCGGCGGCCGGGGCCGAGGCGTACGCCGCCGACGTCCGCGAACGCCTCGCCGCCGAACCGGAGTTGGACCCAATGACCCTGTTCGACCACGTCTTCGCCACGCCGACCCCGCAGCTGGCGGAGCAACGGGACGCGCTGCGCGCCGAGTTGGAGGGGTGTTGACATGACGATCAGTACCGGCACGAGCACGGCCGCCCGGCCCGCGGCGGCCACCGGCACCACGATGGCGCGGGCGCTGAACTCCGCCCTGCGGGACGCGCTCGCCGCGGACGACCGTGTCGTCGTCTTCGGCGAGGACGTCGGCCGCCTCGGCGGTGTCTTCCGGGTCACCGACGGTCTCGCCGACGCCTTCGGCGACCGGCGCTGCTTCGACACCCCGGTGTGCGAGGCCGGGATCGCGGGGCTCGCGGTCGGCATGGCGATGACCGGGTTCCGGCCCGTGGTGGAGATGCAGTTCGACGCGTTCGCCTACCCGGCGTTCGAGCAGATCGCCTCCCACATCGCCAAGATGCGCAACCGCACCCGCGGTTCGCTCCCCCTGCCGCTGGTCGTGCGGATCCCGTACGGCGGCGGCATCGGCGGCGTCGAGCACCACAGCGACTCCAGCGAGGCGTACTACGCGCACACGGCCGGCCTGAAGGTGGTCACCCCGGCGACCGCGGCGGACGCGTACTCGCTGCTGCGGGAGGCCATCGACGACCCGGACCCGGTGGTGTTCCTGGAGCCCAAGCGGCACTACTGGACCAAGGAGGACGTCCGGCTCCCGGCCCGCACCGAGCCGTTCGGGACCGCCGCGATCCGGCGCCCGGGGCGGGACGCGACGGTGGTGGCCTACGGCCAGTCGGTGCCGATCGCGCTGGCGGCGGCCGGGCAGGCGGCGGCCGAGGGCTGGGACGTGGAGGTCGTCGACCTGCGCACCCTCGTCCCGTTCGACGACGGCACGCTCGCCGACTCGGTGCGGCGGACCGGGCGTTGTCTGGTGGTGCACGAGGCGCAGGGCTTCGCCGGGGTCGGCGCGGAGATCGCGGCCCGGGTGCAGGAGCGGTGCTTCGACGCGCTGCGGGCGCCGGTGCTGCGTGTCACGGGGCTCGACATCCCGTATCCGCCGCCGCTCCTGGAGGGCGCCCATCTCCCGGACGCCGGACGGGTGTTGGCCGCACTGCGGCGCATCCTGCCGGCCGCCGGGACGGTACGACGGCCGCCGCTCACGACAACCGCCCGCCAACCGGAGGCCGCCGAGACCGTCGCGCGGACCTTCCAACTGCCGGACCTGGGCGAGGGGTTGGCGGACGCCGAACTCGTCGAGTGGCGGGTGGCCGTGGGGGACGCGGTGGCGTACGACCAGGTCGTCGCGGAGGTGGAGACGGCCAAGTCGGTGGTGACGCTGCCGAGTCCGTTCGCGGGCACGGTGACGGCGCTGCACTGCGGGCAGGGTGACATGGTGGGCGTGGGGGCGCCGCTGCTGACGGTGACCGAGCGGGAGTCCACGTCGGGCCTCCCGCAAGCCGATCCGGCGCCCGGCTCGGGTGCCGTGCTCACCGGTTACGGGACGGGGGTACGGCCGGTCTCGCTGCCCGATCCCGTATCAGCCCCCCGCCGCGCGCCCCTGGACCCCGCCGCCGACAAGTTCCTGCGCGGCCACCGCGACACCCCCGCCGTCACCATCTGGGCCGACGCCGACGCCACCGCGCTGCTCGCCGCCCGCGACCGGCGGCGGACGGGGCTGCTGGCGCTGCTCGCCGAGGCGTGTCTCGGCGCACTGGCCGCCCATCCGGCGCTCAACTCCCGTGTGGACACCGCCCGTTCGGAACTGGTCCGGCTGCCCGAGGTGCACCTCGGCTTCGCCGCGCAGACCGAGGACGGCCTCGTCGTCCCCGTCGTCCGGGGCGCCGACGGGCTGTCGACGGACGCCCTCGCGGACGAGCTGCGGCGGCTGACCGCCCTCGCCCGGCAGGGCGCGCTCCCGGCCGAGCACCGCACCGGGGGCACGTTCACGCTCAACAACTACGGTGTGTTCGGGGTCGACGGCGCCACCCCGATCCTCAACCACCCGCAGACCGCGATGCTCGGCGTCGGCCGGATCACCGAGCGGCCGTGGGCGGTGGACGGCCGCCTGGAGATTCGCAAGGCCGTCCACCTGTCCCTCACCTTCGACCACCGCGTCTGCGACGGCGGCACCGCGGCCGGGTTCCTGCGCCACGTCGTCGACGCCGTCACGGGCGCCGCCGGGCAACCCGCCGACGCATAGGCCCGGTTGCTCAGCCCGCGGGCTCGGGCACCAGGTCCGAGGCCGACGGGTGGGCGAGGTCGTACGCGCTCTCCTTGTGCAAGTGGACGTCGACGCCGCCCTGTTCGACCTCGGGGCGCACCCGCAGCCCCATCGTCTTGTCGAGCGCCTTGGCGATGACCCAGGTGACGGCGAAGGAGTACAGCAGGACGGCGAAGGCGCCGACGGCCTGCTTGCCGAGGAGGGAGAAGCCGCCGCCGTAGAGCAGGCCGTCGACGCCGTTGGGGGCGTCGGAGGTGGCCAGGATGCCCACGAGCAGCGTTCCGGTGAGGCCGCCGACGAGATGGATGCCGACGACGTCGAGCGAGTCGTCGTACCCGAGGCGGTACTTGAGGCCGACGGCGAGCGCGCACACCGCGCCGCCGATCGCGCCGAGCAGCAGCGCGCCCATCGGGGAGACGGCGCCGCAGGACGGGGTGATCGCCACGAGTCCGGCGATTGCGCCGGACGCGGCGCCCAGGGTGGTGGCGTGGCCGTCTCTGACCTTCTCGACGACGAGCCAGCCGAGCATCGCGGAGCAGGTGGCGGTGAAGGTGTTGAGGACGACGACGGAGGCGGCGTTCGAAGAGGTCAACGCCGAGCCGCCGTTGAAGCCGAACCAGCCGAACCACAGCAGGCCCGCGCCCAGCATCACCAGGGGCAGGTTGTGCGGCCGTTCCGTGCCGCCCGCCTTCTGCCAGCCGATGCGCTTGCCCAGGACGAGGATCACGGCCAGGGCGGCGGCACCGGAGTTGATGTGCACGGCCGTACCGCCCGCGTAGTCGATCGCGCCGAGCTTGTTGACGATCCAGCCGCCGGTGACGCCCTTGCCGTCGAAGGCGAACACCCAGTGCGCGACGGGGAGATAGACCAGCGTGACCCAGATCCCGGTGAAGACCATCCAGGCGCCGAACTTGATGCGGTCGGAGATCGCGCCGCAGATCAGGGCGGCGGTGAGGGCCGCGAACAGCGCCTGGAACGCGGCGAAGACGGACAGCGGGACGACGGCCTTCGGGTCGTCGGTGATCACGCCGCTCATGCCGAAGTACTCGGTGACGTCGCCGAGGATTCCGGCGCCGCCGATGGAGTCGCCGAACGCGGCCGAGAAGCCGTAGACGACCCAGATGCAGCCGACGAGGGCGACCGCCCCGAACGTCATCATGATCATGTTGAGGACGCTCTTGGCGGCGACCATGCCACCGTAGAAGAGGGCCAGTCCCGGCACCATCAGACAGACGAGTGCCGTACTCGCGAGCATCCAAGCGGTACTTCCGGTGTCCATGCGCACGCTCCGCGGAGAGGTTCAACAAAGGGAAACTTCGTTTCACCGCAGTAGACCCATCGTGCGTTACAGGACACTCTCATGGCTGATTAAAGCCGGGTTTCAGTGTTGCGGGCTGTCGCCGAACGCCGTCACCGTCAGGAAGCGGATGGGGAGTTCGACCAGCCGTTCCGGTCCGTGCGGGGCCTCGCCGTCGAACTGGAGGGCGTCGCCCGGACGCAGGGTGTAACTGGACCTGCCGTGGCCGTAGATCATCACGCCCTCCAGCATGTAGATGATCTCGGTGCCCGCGTGCTGGAAGAGCGGGAAGACCTCGCTGGACTCGGTGAGGGTGACCAGCAGGGCGTCCATGCGCTTGTGCGCGCCCCGCAGCGAGCCGAGTTGGGCGTACTCGTGGCCGACTCCCGTACCGCGGCGGACGATTCGGGCGCCGTGCCCGGCGGGGACGTAGACCGCCTCGCGTTCGTCGTCCAGGCCGCGGAAGAGGGCGGTCACGGGGACGTCGAGGCCGCGGGCGAGGCGGGAGAGCGTGGTGAGGCTGCACGCGGTCTGGGCGTTCTCGATCTTCGACAGCATGGCCTTGGAGATGCCGACGCGTTGTGCCATCTCGCCGACGGAGGCACCGGCGGCCTGCCGGTACTCGCGGGCCCGGACGGCGATGACGCGCTCCAGCGCCTTGTCGTCGAAGTCGGCGGAGTTCTCCGGCCGTTCGTCCGGCTGGTCCTTCGGCTGGTCTGGCTGGTCGTCGCGCTCGGTCACCGGCGCATCCTAGCCCGCGCGGTGCGCGCGGAAGCGGGGGTGGGGTTCGGTGCGGCCGGTCGCGAGGTCGGCCGCCATGGCCCCGATGAGCGGGGCGAACTTGGCGCCGTGGCCCGAGCACGGCGAGGCGACGACCAGCGGGCCGTGCCGGTCGAGGACGAAGTCGTCGTCGGGGGTGGTCGTGTAGAGGCAGGTGGCCTCGGCCACGGGGTCCGGGTCGAGTCCCGGCAGCCGCGTGCGCACGAAGCCGCGGATCCGTTCGCGCGAGGCCGGGTCGGGGGCGCCGCTGCGGGTACGGGCCGTGGTGGGTGTGCCGCGGTCGTGCTCGGCGACCTTGACCGCGGGCAGCGGACCGCCGTCGCTGCCGGAGGGCAGTCCGAAGACCTGCATCGCCCGGTCCTTGGAGACGAGGATCGGCCACGCGACCTCCGGGTCCCGCTGCCGGAAGTGGAACACCTGCTGCTGTGTCACCCGCAACGGAGGCAGCGCGAACGGCAGTTGCAGGTCGGGCAGCCAGGCACCGGCCGCGACGACGACCGCGTCGGCGACGATCTCGCGCCCGTCGTCGGTGCGCACAACGGCCTTGCCCGGTCCGTCGGTCACGTCGATCGCGGTGACCCGGCTCCCGGTGACGACCTCGGCCCCCAGCCCGGCGGCCCGTCGCACACAGGCCGCGACGGTCGCGTCGGCGTCGACCACGCCCGCGTCCGGGTGGTACAGCACCGGCCCGTCGAAGCGGATGTGCGGCCAGCGCTCAACGGCCGCGTCGGCGCTGAGGAGTTCGCACGGCACCGCAGCCGCCTTCAGCAGCCCGGCCAGCGCCTCCGGGTCGCGCCCCTCCCCCAGGTCGAGCCCACCGGTCGTGCGCAGCAAGGGAGTTGAAGCGTCCTCCTCCAGCTCCCGCCACCGCTCGTACGCCTGCCCGGTCAGCCCTACGTAGAAGGGGTCGGCGTAGGCGCGCCGGAAGATCCGCGAGCTGCCGTGCGAACTCCCGTTCCGGTGACCGATGTCGTACGCCTCGACGAGGGTGACCTCGTGGCCGCGCCGGGCCAGCTGCCAGGCGGTGGCGGCGCCCATCAGCCCGGCACCGACGACGGCGATCACAGACCCGTCCCGGGGATCCAGCTCGTGCCGGCGAGCGGGACGCGGGCCATGGCGGCGGACTCGATGGTGAGGGCGACCAAATCCTCGGGTTCGAGGTGCAGGAGGTGGGCCTTGCCGCAGGCGCGGGCGAGGGTCTGGGCCTCCATGGTCATCACCCGCAGGAAGTTGGCGAGGCGGCGGCCGGCGTCGACGGGGTCGAGGCGGGCGGCGAGTTCCTCGTCCTGGGTGGAGATGCCGGCCGGGTCGCGGCCGTCCTGGTAGTCGTCGAAGTAGCCCGCGGCGGAGCCGAGTTCGCGGTACTGGGCGTCGTACTTGGGGTGGTTGTCGCCGAGCGCGATCAGCGCCGCCGTGCCAATGGCGACCGCGTCCGCCCCGAGGGCGAGGGCCTTGGCCATGTCGGCGCCGGAGCGGATGCCGCCGGAGACGACCAGCTGCACCTCGCGGTGGACGCCCAGCTCCTGGAGCGCCTGGACGGCTTGGGGCAGCGCGGCGAGGGTGGGGATGCCGACGTGCTCGATGAACACGTCCTGGGTGGCGGCGGTGCCGCCCTGCATGCCGTCCACCACGACCACGTCCGCGCCCGCGTGCACAGCCAGTTTCACGTCGTAATAGGTGCGGGTGGCGCCGACCTTGACGTAGACCGGCTTCTCCCAGTCGGTGATCTCGCGCAGTTCGAGGATCTTGATGGCGAGGTCGTCGGGGCCGGTCCAGTCGGGGTGGCGGCAGGCGCTGCGCTGGTCGATGCCGACGGGCAACGTCCGCATGCCCGCGACCCGTTCGGTGATCTTCTGGCCGAGCAGCATGCCGCCACCGCCGGGCTTGGCGCCCTGCCCGAGGACGACCTCGATGGCGTCGGCGGCACGCAGGTCGTCGGGGTTCATGCCGTAGCGGGACGGCAGGTACTGGTGGACGAGGTGCTTGGAGTGGCCGCGCTCCTCGGGGGTCATGCCGCCGTCGCCGGTGGTGGTGGAGGTGCCCGCCTCCGAAGCGCCCCTGCCCAGTGCCTCCTTGGCCTGCGCGGACAGCGCGCCGAAGCTCATGCCCGCGATGGTGACCGGGGTGGCGAGCCGCAGCGGGTTCTTGGCGTGCCGGGTGCCGAGGACGACGTCCGTGTCGCACCGCTCGCGGTAACCCTCCAGCGGATAGCGGGACATGGAGGCCCCGAGCAGCAACAGGTCGTCGAAGTGCGGCAGTTTGCGCTTGGCGCCCCAGCCGCGGATGTCGTAGATGCCGGTCTCGGCGGCACGCTGGATGGCATGGATGGTCGCACGGTCGAAGGTCGCCGACTCGCGCAGGCCGTGGGATGCGGGTTCCACCGGTACAGGTCCTCTCAACTTGAGTGAGGTGTCGCGCCCCGATAGGGGCGCGGGGCTGTCACATTTTGCGGCTCCGCCGCGTGGGCGCGACCAGCCACAGACGGCCCGCAGACTAGGAACAGCCCTCAACTGAGCTAGTACGAAGCCGAGTTGTCGACCTTGAAGTGATACAGCGCACGAGCGGACCCGTACCGTCGGAAGTCCGCCGGATCCTCGTCCCGTTCCGCCGCCTTGAGCAGCTCCGCCAGCTCGGCCAAGTGCTCCCCCCGCATCTCCTTCTCCACGCAGTCCGCGCCCAGCGACTTCACCGTCCCGCGGACGTAGATCCGGGCCTCGTAGAGGGAGTCGCCCAGCGCGTCGCCCGCGTCGCCGCACACGACCAGCCGCCCCGCCTGCCCCATGAACGCGCTCATGTGGCCGACGTTGCCGCCGACGACGATGTCCACGCCCTTCATGGAGATCCCACAGCGCGCGGACGCGTCGCCGTCGATGACCAGCAGGCCGCCGTGGGCGGTGGCGCCCGCGGACTGGGAGGCGTTGCCGCGCACGCGGACCGTGCCGGACATCATGTTCTCGGCGACCCCCGTGCCCGCGTTGCCGTGGACGGTGACCGTGGCGCGCTGGTTCATGCCGGCGCAGTAGTAGCCGACATGGCCCTCGACGTCGACGGTGGCGTCCTCGCGGATACCGCAGGCCACGGCGTGCGCGCCGCGCGGGTTGAGGACGCGCCAGGAGGTCGCCGGGCCGGTGTGCAGGGCCTGGTTCAGCTCCCGCACCGGGGTCTCGGCGAGGTCGATCAGCGTCGCCATACGTACACCTCTTCCGGCTCGGGTTCGAAGATGCGGGCGTTCTCGATGCCCGGCAGGACGTCCAGCGCCCGGTACTCGGAGGCCATCGCGACCCACGCGTCGGTCTCGGCGACCAGGGCGGGCTTGCAGGCGATGGCGTCGCGGACGACGGCGAAGGAGTCGGCGGTGGAGACCACCAACGTATAGAAGCCGTCGAAGCGTTCGCACAGCAGCTTGAGCGCCTTCTCCAGGTCGGCGCCCTGCGCGAGTTGGTGCGCGACGAACCGGGCGCCGACCTCGGAGTCGTTCTCGCTGTCGAACGCGACGCCCTGGGCGCGCAGTTCGCGGCGGATGGTGGCGTGGTTGGCGAACGACCCGTTGTGCACCAGGCATTGGCCGGGTCCGACGGAGAAGGGGTGTGCGCCCTCGGGCGTGACGGCCGACTCGGTGGCCATCCGGGTGTGGCCCACGCCCTGCCGGCCGGTGACCGAGGCGAGGCCGAAGGATTCCGCCAACTCCACCGGATTTCCGGTGCCCTTGAGGACGGCCATGTCGGTGCCGGAGCCGATGACGGTGGCCGTGGGCAGCTCCCGCGCCACCGCGTCGAGCAGCTCGCCGACCGGCAGGTCCGCGTGGACGACGGTGGTGGCGTCGGCCGCGAGGGCGACCGCGCCCGGCAGCGCCGCCCCGGCCTCGGCGGTGGTGACCCCGAGCAGCGAGACGACCGCGCGGCCGGGCGGGGACAGCCGGGGGTCGCCGTAGACCGCGACGCCCGCCGAGTCGGGGCCGCGCTCGACGACCTGGCCCAGCATCGCGGTCAGCAGCTCACCGAGCCGGGGTTCGAGGGCGGGCTCCCGCAGATGGAGCCCGACGATTCCGCACATCTCAAGTCCCTTCAGAACGCGGTGAGGTAGCGGTCCAGCTCCCAGGCACCCACGGTGGAGTGCCAGTCGAAGAACTCCTCCCGTTTCAGATCGGCGAAGTAGCCGCTGACGCCGGGTCCGGCCGCGTCCAGGGCGCCGCTGACGACGTCGTCGGCCTGGAGCGCCTCGACGGCGTGCAGCAGGGTCGGCGGGAGTTCGGGGCCCTTGCCGCCCGCGCCCGGTTCGCCCGGGTCGAGGCCGCGTTCGATCCCGTCGAGCCCGGCGGCGAGGGCGGCGGCAGCGGCGAGGTAGGGGTTGGCCGCGCCGTCGCCGCCGCGCAGTTCGATGCGGTTGCCGTCGGGGACGCGGATGAAGTGGGTGCGGTCGTTGCCGCCGTAACTGGCCACGCGGGGCGACCAGGTGGCGCCCGAGCGGGTGGAGACGGCGCCGGTGCGCTTGTAGGAGTTGACGGTCGGCGCGATGACGGCCTGGAGGCCGCGGGCGTGCTCGACGAGTCCGGCGACGAAGGAGTACGCCAGCGGCGACAGGCCCAGGCCGCGCGCGTCCGCCGCGTCGGGGAAGGCGGGTTCGGTGCCGCGCCACAGCGACATGTGCAGGTGCATGCCGGTGCCGGTGCGGTCGGTGAACGGCTTCGGCATGAACGTGGCGGTCATGCCCCGCCGTTCGGCGAGCACGGAGACCAGGTACCGCAGGGTGATGACCCGGTCGGCGGTGGTGAGGGCGTCGGCGTGCTTGAAGTTCTGCTCGAACTGGCCGTTGCCGTCCTCGTGGTCGTTGGCGTAGTTGCCCCAGCCGAGGCTGTTCATCGCGGTGGAGACGGCCGTGAGGTGGTCGTACATCCGGGTCAGACCGCGGGCGTCGTAACAGGGCCGGTCGGCGGTGTCCTTGGGGTCGGCGACGCGGAGGACGCCGTGTTCGTCGCGGTCGACCAGGAAGTACTCGACCTCGGCGCCCACCGACAGGGACAGCCCGCGCTCGGCGGCCTTCTCCAGCAGGCTGCGCAGGATGACCCGGGGCGCGTACGGCCAGGGTGCGCCGTTGACGTGGGGGTCGCAGTGCACGAGGGCGAGGCCGGGCTTCACGAAGGGTATCGGGGTGTACGAGCGGACGTCGGGGCGGGCGATGACGTCCGGGTCGCTGGGCTGCTGGCCGAGCGCGCCGACCGCGTAACCGGCGAACCCGACGCCCTCGTCCCGGAGTTCCTCGATCGCCTCGGCGGGGACGAGCTTGGCGCAGGGCTTGCCGGTCAGGTCGACGAAGACGGCCAGGACGAACTGGACGCCGTCGGCGCGCACGAGTTCGGCGAGGTCGAGGTCGGGGGTGTCCGCTTCCGGGTCGGTCCTCATGGGCCTCTCCCTGATGTCTACTGCTAGGAATCATCGTTGCATAAGAGTAGACACTTGCGGGGTTACGGAGACGTTTCCGCGAGGGAAGCTCCTCGTAAGCCGAGGAGCCCGGCGCCGCTTTCCGGAGAGCCGGGTCTCACCCCCGAAAGAGCCGGGCCCCACCTCCGGCGAGGCGGGACCCGGCTCCGGTCTACCGGTCCTGACAGATCGTCAGGAGACGGTCACGGACGCCTCGTTGACGACCGCCGCACCGTCGGGCACACCGCGCACCCACAGCGGCTTCAGCCGGTACGTCAGCAGGTACAGGACGGCCCCGACCCCGCCCGCGACGAACATGCTCAGGTCCCCGGCGCCCGGATACGCCGTCGAGAACGGCCCGGTGTAGAAGCTGGACTGCCAGAACGGCACCGAGGCCGCGACCCCGCCCGCCCAGGCGACGAAGCCCCAGTCCAACACCCGGGAACGGTCGTAGAGTTCGGGGATCCGGGCCGGGTCGCAGCGGCCCCCGAGGTAGAAGTCGAGCAGCAGCACGGCCGCGAACGGGGCGATGAAGTACGCGGTGAGGTTGAGGAACACCTTGAACTTGTCCTCGGTGCCCGACTCGCCCCACAGGCTGATCGCGAAGGCCAGCAGACAGATGGCGGTGACCGCCTGGGTGCGCGTGACGGGCACCTTCAGGGTCTGTACGGAGATGGCGCCGCCGTAGACGTTGAGGAAGTTCTGCGCGAGCGCGGACAGGCCGACGGCGAGCAGGGCGGGGACGGCGAAGGGGCCGGCCAGTTCGTGCAGGGCGGTGATGGAGTCGGAACTCGTGGCGCTGCCGCCGACCACGACGCCCAGGATGCCGAGCCAGCAGATGGTGACGAAGTTGCCGAGCCCGGTGTACCGGGCGGTGCGGCCGACCACGTCCGGGGTGTCGGGGAGGTAGCGCGAGTAGTCGGAGGCGAAGGGTGCCCAGGCGACCAGGAACGACAGGAACCAGCCGCCGAAGGTGACCCAGCCGCCGGTGGCGCCGATGTAGCCGTCGGCGTGCGGGTCCGCCTTGAAGAGGCTGCCGCCGCGCGCCACGGCCACCACCGTGATCAGCAGGAACAGCGGGGTGAGGACGTAAGTGAGCACCCGCTGGAGGTAGTTGATCATGTTGTAGCCGTAGACGGACACCACGAGTTCCACCGCGGTGAGCGCCAACGCGCAGAGCCAGTACGGCAGGTGGGTCAGCTCCGCGAACGCCTTGCCGCCGAGGATGACGGTGACGGAGGCCCAGCCGATCCCGGCGAAGACGTTGATGTACGCGACGGGAAGGAAGTTGCCGAAGAAACCGAGCGGGCCGCGCGCCTGGATCTGCTGCGGCACGCCGAGCCGTACGCCCATGCGGGACATCACGGCCATCAGCAGGGAGCCGAGCGCGGCCCCGACGACGATGGCCGCGGTGGCGGCGCCGAAGCTCAGCCCGAACCAGGCGGCGCTGAACCCGAGCAGGATGACCGGGAAGTTGAGTCCGGCGGCGAACCACACGAAGAACTGTGAACTGGGCGTGCCGTGGCGCTCGTTGTCGGGGATGTGGTCGACGCCGAAGGGTTCGACCCTGGTGACCGCGCTGCCGTAGACCGGCGCCGGTGTCGCTTCTGTCATGAGGCGCTCCTGCTGGTAGGGATCACCACGGCAGTGGCGCCGTGTGCGAGATGTCGAAGAAGCCGCCGCCGCTGTAGACCAGCGGGGCGAGGTCGTCGTGGCGGGCGGTGACCACCCGGCCGGTGAACACCGTGTGGCTGCCCGCTTCGAGGCGTTCGCCGATCTCCACCTCCAGTTGGGCGCAGGCGCCGTCGATCAGCGGCGCGCCGAAGGCGCCCGGCGTCCAGGAGACCCGGCCGAACTTGTCCTCGCCCTTGGTGGCGAAGACCTTCGCCACGTCGAGCTGGTCGGCGGCCAGGATGCTGACGCCGAGGTGGCTCGCCCGGTGCAGCGCGGGATGGGTGGCGGAGCCGCGCTGGACGCAGACGAGGACCATGGGCGGGTCGAGGGAGATGCTGGCGAACGCGTTGACGGCCAGGCCCCGCGGGGCGCCGTCGTCGTCCGTGGTGACCACCGTGACCCCGGTGATGAACTTGCGGTGCACGCCCCGCACCAGGTCGGGGTCGACGGCGGCCCGGTGGCCGGTGGTGATGATGCCGAGCGATTCCAGGAGCTGCCGGGAGTCGAAGGTCACCCACTCCTCGGCGACCGCGCGGCCGTCGAAGCGGGCGAAGGTCGCGCCGGACACCTCGACGGGCCTCCCGGTGGGCGGCACGCCGAGGAAGGTGCCGGTGTGCCGGCCGGTGCTGCGCCAGCGGACCGCGAGCCGGTCGCCGTCCTCGACGATGTCCTCGATCTCGGTGCGCAGGTCGGGGAAGGCGTCGCGCACCGCGCGGATGGAGTCCTTGAGCTGTTCGCGGTCCTGGGCGGTGCCCGCGGGGCCGCGGCGGCGGACGTAGGAGGGGCTGAGCAGGTCGTCGAGGGCGTCGAGGTGCCCCTCGTCCCAGGCGGCCCGCCAGGCGGAGCGGAGCCGGGAGGTGCGGTCGGCGGGGGCGGCCGGGCGGTCAAGAGTGTGGGTCATGGTGGTCCCATCGGTCAGCTCTTGTATGGCAGAGGACCGTAGGGAGGGGGTACGTCCCTGTCAACACCTGGGCGCGAAAAGCCGCGCAGTCGCAGGTGGCGTCGTCAAATACACAGGTCAAGCTTGTTTCCGGGGAGTTAACCCTTGACGGGTCCCGAGCGCCGACCTAGCCTCGCTGCCATGGCACAGCCGAAGTGGGAAGGACACCCGATGCGGTTCTCGATATTCCACAACCTCGGAGCGCCGGGACGGCTCGGGGAGTACGCCCAGGTCATGGACGAGGTCAGGGAGTTCGCGGTGGCCGCGGACCGGGCCGGGTTCTGGTCCACCTGGTACACCGAGCATCACTTCGGGCACGAGGCGATCGAGATCACCCCGAACCCGGTCCTCATGGGCGTCGACATCGCCGCCCGCACCGAACGCATCCGCATCGGCCAGGCCGCGAGCATCGCCACCTTCTGGCATCCGCTGCGGCTGGCCGAGGACATCGCGCTGCTCGACCAGCTCTCCGGCGGCCGGGTCGAAGTCGGCCTGGGCCGGGGCCTGTACGGCCGCGAGGCGCTCAACCTGAACGCGCTGGCCGACCCGCGCGACCAGGAGCAGAACCGCGCGCTGTACGAGGAGACCGTCGAGATCCTGCGCAAGGCGTGGAGCGGCGAGTTCTTCTCCCACAAGGGCCGCTTCTACGAGTTCCCGGCGCCCGGCGTGCGCTGGCACCACCCGCTCTCCCCCGCCACCGACGACTACACGACCGCTGGCGTGATCACGAAGATGCAGGTCACGCCGTTCCCGCTGCAACGCCCGCACCCGCCGCTGTGGCAGGTCATCGACAGCCCACGCTCGATCGCGGCAGCGGCGGCGGACGGCGTCCAGGGCCTGTTCTGGCTGCCGCCGGTCTCGGCGCTGAAGGACCGCTTCGAGCTGTACCGGCACACCGCGAGCAGGGCGTCGGGGCGGGAGTTCGCGCTCGGCGAGGGCATCGGCCTGGTCCGGGACGTGTACGTGGCCGACACGATGGAGCAGGCGCGCGCCGACTTCGAGGAGGCGCTCATGACGTCGTACCGCTGGATCATGCACTGGCGCGGCCTGGGCAACCTGATGGAGGCGGGCGAGGAGCTGACCGCCGCGCACGAGCTGTCCTTCGACTTCCTGCACGAACGCAACCTGCTGGTCGGCACCCCCGAGTACGTCGCCGGGAAGGTGGCCGAACTCCGCGACGAAGTCGGCCTGGAACACCTGCTGTTGTGGACCACGCACCCCGGGCTCGAACACCGCAGGGCGATGCGCAGCCTGGAACTCTTCGCGGAGAAGGTCATGCCGGAGTTCACCGCGTGAGCGGCACCCGCGCGGGCGTACGCAAGGTGGTGACCGTCGTCGACGAGGTGCTCCTGGAGCTGGGGCGCCCGGTGGCGACCCCGGTACGGCGGGTCGCGGCGGCCGCGGTCATCCGCAACCCGTGGGCCGGCCGCGGCTTCGTCGCCAATCTCCAGCCCGAAGTGGCGGACGTGGCACCGGAGTTGGCCCATCTGCTGACCGCCCGGCTGATCGAGACGCTGGGCGGCGTGGACCGGATCGAGGCGTTCGGGAAGGCGGCCGTGGTCGGTCTGCACGGGGAGGTCGAGCACGGCGGCGCCCTGATCCACACGCCCTACTTCGGCAACGTACTGCGGGAGTTGACCGAGGGCACGTCGATCATCGTGTTCAGCGACGACCGGCTCCCGGCGGGCGAACCGCTCACCGTGCCGCTGTGGCACAAGACGGCCGCCGCGACCCGCTCGCACTACCAGACGGTGCAGATCCGGGTGCCGGACGCGCCGCGCCCCGACGAGATCCTCGTGATCGCCGCGGCGGCCTCGGGGCCCCGCCCCAACGCCCGTATCGGAGACCGCCGTACCGACCCCGTCGTCCGCCTCGCCGATCTCGAACAGGCGCGCGGGGACGGCGACTTGGAGAAGCTGGAGAACGTCCGATGAACGTCCGCAAGATCATCACCTACACCGAGGACATCCACAGCGAGGGCGGCCGTCCCGTCGACCCGCCCGCGCGTACGGCGGTGGTGCTCGCGGTGATCGAGAACCCGTGGGCGGGGCAGGAGTTCGTCGCGGACCTGCTCCCCGGCATCGACGAAGTGGCCCCGAAACTCGGCGAGTTGCTGGCCCCACGGGTGGTGGCCGCGCTGGGCGCGCCCGTGCAGGCGTACGGCAAGGCGGCGATCGTGGGCCTGGACGGGGAGATCGAGCACGGCAGCGCGCTGATCCACACGCTGAAGTTCGGCGACCACTTCCGCCTGGCCGCCAAGGCGACCACGCTCCTCCCTGCCGTGGAGAAGCGGGCGGCGGCGGGCAGCGTCTTCGACATCCCGCTCAAGCACATCACGGACGCGACGATCCGCTCCCACCACCAGAGCATCGAGGCCCGCGTCCCGGACGGCCCCCGTGCCGACGAGATCGTCATCGGCCTCGCGGCAGCCGCCCAGGGCCGCCCCCAGGCACGGCTGGCCCCCCTGTCGACGGAACGCTGACCGTGCCGGCGGCACTGGCTCACGAGACCCACGGCGCCGGCCCGAGCCTCGTCCTGCTGCACGGCGTGGGCCTGGACCGGACCATGTGGCACCGGTGCCTGCCCGCGTTGGCGGCGCGTCATCGCGTGACGGTGGTGGACCTGCGGGGCCATGGGGCTTCGCCGCGGGCGTCGGCGGGGCTGTCGCTCGCGGACCTGGCCACCGACGTGGCGACACTGCTCGACGGCCCCGCACACGTCGTCGGCTTCTCGCTCGGCGCACTGGTGGCCCAGCAACTGGCCCTCGTACAGCCAGAGTTGACGGCCTCCCTCACCCTCGTCAGCTCGGTCGCCGGACGCTCGGACCAGGAACGTACGGCGGTGGCGACGCGCCGGACCCGGGCCGAGGAGGACTTCGCGGCTTCAGCGCGCACCGCGGTGGACCGCTGGTTCTCCCCCGAATGGCGCTCCAGGGAACCGGAGTTGGCCCAGTCGGTCCTCACCACGCTGCTGGGCAACGACCGTACGTCGTACCTGGCCTGCTACGACGTGTTCGCCACGGGGGACGCGGAGTTGTGGCCCCGGCTGCCGGACATCACGGCGCGGACGCTGGCGGTGACGGGGGCGGACGATCCGGGCTCCACTCCGGCGATGACACGGCGGCTGGCGGACCGGATCCCCGGGGCCCGCGCGGTGATCGTGCCGGGGGCCCGCCACTTGCTGCCGCTGGAGCGACCGGAGGAGCTAACGAGGCCGATCCTGGACCATACAGCCACGGCAGCGCCCCTTTAGGGGCGCGGGGCTGTGACATTGTGCGGCTCCGCCGCGCGGGCGCGAGCAACCACGAACCCACCCGCAGTCAAGGAGCGACGACCATGCCCCAACTCCCCCGCCACCAGCACTACATAGCCGGCGAATGGACACCCCCCGCATCCGGCAAGTACTTCACAAGCCTCAACCCCACCACAGCCCAACCCTGGTACGAGGCAGCGGACGGCAACGCGACCGACGTCGCCCAAGCCGTATCCGCCGCCCGAACCGCCTTCGAAGACCCCCGCTGGCGCGACCTGAGCCAGACCCGCCGCGGCCGGCTCCTGCGCAACCTGGCGGAGCGAATCGGCGAGCACGCCGAGGAACTCGCCCGCACCGAAACCCTCGACAACGGCAAACTCCTCCGCGAGATGCGCGCCCAACTCGCGGGCCTGCCCGAGTACTTCCACTACTACGCCGGTCTCGCCGACAAGATCCACGGCGAGGTCGTCCCGGGCGCCAGCCGGGACCTGCTCAACTACACCCTGCGCGAACCGGTCGGCGTGGTGGGCGCGATCACCCCCTGGAACTCCCCTCTGCTGCTGACCGCCACGAAGCTCGCCCCCGCGCTCGCCGCGGGCAACACCGTGGTCGTGAAGCCGTCCGAGCACACCTCGGCGTCCCTCCTCGCGCTGGCGCCCCTGTTCGAGGAGGCCGGTTTCCCGCCGGGCGTGGTCAACGTGGTGACCGGCTTCGGCGCCACCGCGGGCGCCCCGCTGACCGAGCACCCGGACGTCGCGAAGGTGACGTTCACCGGCTCGACCGAGACGGGCCGCCGTATCGCCCGCACCTGCGCCGACCGTTTCGTACGGTGCACGCTCGAACTCGGCGGGAAGTCCCCGAACATCGTCTTCCCGGACGCCGACCTGCCCTCGGCGGCCATGGGCGTGATCGCGGGGATCTTCGCGGCGGCGGGCCAGACGTGCGTGGCGGGCAGCCGGGTGCTGGTGCACCGGGACGTCTACGACGAGATCCTGGAGCGGGTGACGGCCCGCGCGGCGACCATCCGTATCGGCGATCCGCTGGAGGACGCAACGGAGTTGGGCCCGCTCGCCATCGCCGGCCAGCTCGCCAAGGTCGAGTCGTACGTCGAACTGGGCCTGGCCGAGGGCGGCAAGGTGGTCTGCGGCGGCGCCCGCCCCGACACCGGTCTGGACGGCTACTTCTACTCCCCCACGGTCTTCACCGGCACCGACAACTCGATGCGGGTGTGCCGGGAGGAGATCTTCGGCCCGGTCGCCACGGTCATGCCGTTCGCGTCCGAGGAGGAGGCCCTGACGATCGCCAACGACTCGGCGTACGGCCTGGCGGCGGGTGTGTGGACGCGGGACGTCAACCGGGTGCACCGGATGGCGTCACGGCTGGAGGCGGGCACGGTGTGGGCGAACACGTACCGGTCGATGTCGCCGATGTCGCCGCGGGCCGGGTTCAAGAGCAGCGGTTCGGGGATCGAGCACGGCACGGAGGTCGTCCGGGAGTACACGCGGCTGAAGAGCGTGTGGATCAACACGAGCGAGGAACCGGCCGGGGACCCGTTCGTACTGCGGTCGTAGGCGGGCCGGCCACGGACGCCACGCCACCATGGACGCACCCCCGCACTCCCTTGCATGGCAGTCGACGCCACAGCGAGCGGTTGACGCCGTACACCTCGGCCCATTACGTTCACGTACCATGCAACAACCCACTGGACGGGCGCGGAAGCCACTGCAACAGACCAGCATGCAGGCCCGGGTCGCCGAAGAACTGCGTCAGATGATCATCAGCGGTGAACTGCCGCCGCGCTCCAGCCTGTCCGAGATGGCGCTGTCGGAGACGTTCGGCGTCAGCCGCACGCCCATCCGGGAGGCCCTCAAGCAGTTGCAGATCGAGGGGCTGGTGGAGGTACGGCCGCGGGTCGGCACCTTCGTCGCCGTACCGTCGCGCCGGGAGATCACCGAACTCTTCCAGATGAAGGAGCTGCTGGAGGGCGCGGCGGCGCGGCTGCTCGCCTTCCGCGGCAACGTCCCCGAGATGGCCCGCCTGGAGACGAACATGCGCGAGGCCGACGAGGCGGTGCGCGGCGGCGACGCCGAGCGGTACGCCGAACTGGTCCACGAGTTCCACGAGTTGATCGTGGTCGGCGCGGACAACACCAAGCTGGAGGCGCACTACCGCACGCTGATGAACCAGCTGGCGTACGCCCGCCTGGTCCGCACCTCCCTGTCCCGGCCCGGCCGGCTGAGCGAGTCCGACCACGAGCACCACCGCGTCCTCGACCTGATCCGGGCCAAGGACGGCGACGGCGCGGAACGCCTGATGCGCGAGCACGTCCGCCGCAGCCACCAGGCCCTCATGGCGGGCATGGACGAACGGCTGTACGGGGATGAGGAAGGCGCGTAACTCCCCCTCCCCACCCAAGAGTTATCGGGCACAGCTCTCGACGGCCTCGACCGCCTCGACGACCCGGTCCCCGCCGACGCCCCGCCCCGTTTCCCGGGGCACAGTGGTAGGTGACCCCGCACGGACCAGCGACAGAAAGCCGACGTCATGACCGAGAAGCTCACCGTAAGCGTCCTGGGGACCGGGATCATGGGCGCCGCGATGGCCCGCAACCTCGCCCGCGCCGGGCACACCGTCCGCGTCTGGAACCGCTCCCGGTCCAAGGCCGAACCGCTCGCCGCCGACGGCGCGTACGTCGCGGGCACCCCGGCCGAGGCCGTCGAGGGCGCCGACGTGATCCTCACGATGCTGTACGACGGCGCCGCCGTACGGGACGTGATGGGCGAGGCCGGGCCCGCCCTGCGGCGCGGTACCGCGTGGGTGCAGTCGACGACCGCGGGCATCGAGTCGACAGGCGAGCTGGCGGCGTTCGCGAACGCACACGGTCTGGTGTTCTTCGACGCGCCGGTGCTGGGCACCCGGCAGCCCGCCGAGTCCGGGCAGTTGCTCGTCCTGGCGGCGGGGCCGGTCGCGGGCCGGGACGCCATCGCGCCGGTGCTGGACGCGGTCGGCGCCCGGACCGTGTGGACCGGCGAGGACGGCGCCGCGGCCGGGGCCACCCGGCTCAAGCTCGTGGCCAACAGCTGGGTGCTCGCGACCACCAACGCCGCCGGTGAGGTGCTGGCCCTGGCCAAGGCGCTGGGCGTGGACCCGCGGAGTTTCTTCGACGCCATCGCCGGTGGCCCCCTCGACATGGGCTACCTGCGCGCGAAGGCGGGTCTGGTCCTCGACGACCGGTTGTCACCGGCGTCGTTCGCCGTCACCACGGCCGCGAAGGACGCCCGGCTGATCGTGGAGGCGGGCGAACAAAACGGTGTCCGGCTCGACCTCGCCGCCGCCGGCGCCGCCCGCTTCGCCCGCGCCGAAGCCCAGGGCCACGGCGACGAGGACATGGCCGCCGCGTACTTCGCCAGCTTCGAGAACGGCACCGGGGACTGACCTGACGGGGGGGCGCGTAGGGCCCGCCCCCTCCCGATCCAGGCTGCTCAGAGCGGCCCGCCCTCGCCGATCCGGGCCGCTCAGGCAAGCCCCAGAGCCCGCGGGGCGACCGGACGCCGTACCGGCCCCCGCGGTGCCGGCCCGTCCGCCGAGGCCACGGTGGTGGCGTCACGACACACCGCCGGCCCCCGCGCCCGCCGGGCGGCGAGAAGCTCCTCCGACACGGCCCGCACCGCGCCCACCACCAGCGGCGCGACCCGCTCCACCGCCGCGCGCGCGTCGCCGACGACGGAGATCGCGCCGACCGGTCCCTCCGGTCCGCGGATCGCCAGGCCGAGGCAGGCGATCCCCGTGAAGCACTCCCCCTGGTCGACGGCCAGTCCGTTGCGACAGCGAACGGTGCCGAGTTCCCGGTGCAGGTCGTCCAGGCGGCCGATGCTGTGGTCGGTGCGCCGCACCATCACCTGCGCGTAGCGGGCGTCGATCTCCTCCGGGGCGAGCCAGGCCAGCATCGCCTTGCCCAGGCCGGTGCAGTGCGCGACAGCCCGGCCGCCGACGCGCGAGGGGCAGTCCACCGCCGCCCGGCCGCCGATCTTGTCGAGGTAGTAGACGTCGGGCCCGTCGAGCACCGCGAGATGGACGACCATCCCGGTCCGGACGGCGAGGTCGAGCAGCCGGGGTGCCGCGGCGACGCGCAGCGCGTTGTGCCCGTTCTCCCGGCCGCCGAGCCCCAGCGCCCGGGGGCCCAGCGCGTAGCCGCACTCCGTGTGGTGGAGCCAGTCCAGCCGGACCAGTTGGTCGAGGATGCGGTGGGCGGTGGAGCGCGGCAGCCGCGTGTGCCGGGAGACGGTTTCGAGGGTCAGGCGGGTCTGCGGGTACTCGAAGAGGTCCATGATCAGCGTCACCCGCTCCATCATCGACGGAGGCAGCACGGGCCGTTCGGTCGCAAGGCGGGGGTCGGAGCGAAGGGCAGACGTCATCGTCGGCGCCTCTCTGCTGAAACTAGAATCCATTCCAGTTTGGAGTGGGCGCCAAGGTACCAACGCGGTGCTTCACGGACCAAGGGCCCTGCACGGGGAAATCGGCCCGTTCACAGCACCCGCCCATGAGCACGGACGGGCACGGCACCGCGCCGCGCCCACCGCTACGGCGCCCGCCGCTGGGCGCAGGCGTGGTTCGCCGCCACGTATCCGAAGACCGCCGAAGCCGCGATGCTGGCGCCCGCGCCCAGGTACTTGCGGCCCATCACGGAGGCGGTGCAGTTGCCCGTGGCGTACAGCCCCTCGATGGGTTTCCCGGCGGTGTCGAGGACCCGGGCGTACTCGTCGCAGACGATTCCGCCGCTGGTGCCGAGGTCTCCCGGGTACAGGGCGACCGCGTAGAACGGCGGTTTCGCCACGGGGCCGAGGGCGGGGTTGGGCCCGTGGGTGGCGTCGCCGTAGTACTTCTCGTGGTCGCCCTCGCCGCGGTGGAAGTCCTCGTCGACCCCCGTCGCGGCGAACCGGTTGAAGCGTTCGGCCGTCTTGAGGAGGCCGTCGGCGTCGATCCCGCACTGGCGGGCGAGGTCCTCCAGGGTGTCGGCGCGTTTCATCGCGCCGCTGGTGATCCACTCCTTGGGCGTCCGGCCGGGCGGGGCCATCCCGAACACGTAGTGGCCGCGGTGCCGGGAGTCGACGACGAGCCAGGAGGGGACGGCACCGCCGGACTCCCGCTCGTGCGCGTACATCTGCTGTCCGGCCTCCTGGTAGGCGACCGACTCGTTGAAGTACCGGCGGCCCTGCGCGTCGACGATCATCGAGCCCGGCTTGCTGCGCTCGGACAGGCACATGCTGGGTGTTCCGTCGGGCATCATCCACGAGGGCATCCACCATGCCTCGTCGAGCATGTCGGTGGCGGCGCCGTGCGCCATGGCGATGCGGATCGTCTCGCCGGTGTCGCCCGGGTTGGCGGAGGTCCACCGGTCGCTGGTGGGGCGGCCGTCCGCGTACCGCTCGCGCATCTCCGGGTCGCGGGCGAAGCCCCCGGCGGCGAGCAGTACCCCGTCCCGCGCCTGGACCCGCAGGTCGCGGCCGTCGCGGTGGACGACGGCGCCGACGACCCGGCCGTCCTCGACCACGAGATCGGTCAGCGCGGACTCCAGCCACACGGCGGCGCCCCGCCGCAGCAGGATCCGCAGCAGCCGGGCGGTCAGGGCCGCCCCGTTGGTCACGAGCCGCTGCCCGCGGATCCGGCCGAGGACCGTGCGCAGGCCCACCCTGGCCAGGACGGCGAGCCCGGCCCGGGTCCGCATCAGCATCATCGGGGCCGCCTCGCCGGTGTAGACGGCGAGGCCGTCGGAGACGCCGGGGCGGATGCGGTCCTGCCAGGAGCCGAGCCGCTTCTTGTCGAACGCCTTGGCCTCGATCGCCCGGCCCCGCGCCGAGCCGCCCTCGCAGCCCCGGACGCCGGAGTAGTAGTCGCTGTAGCCCTCGCAGCGGCGGAACTCCATGCCTTCGGACTCCAGGAAGTCGACCATCTCGCCACCGGCGTCGATGTAGGCCAGCCTGCGGGCGCGCGACGACGTGGGCACGCCGTCGCCGACGACGGTCTCGAAGTACCTCAGCGCGTCCTCGGTCGAGTCGGGCACGCCCTCGCGGCGCATGAGCGGGTTGCGGGGCAGCCACATCACCCCGCCCGACATGCAGGTCGACCCGCCGAAGAGATCGGTCTTCTCCACGACGAGCACGTCCTTGCCGAGCGCGCGGGCGCGGACCGCTCCCACGACGCCCGCGCCGCTCCCCACCACCAAGAAATCGGTCGAGTGGTCCCAGTGGGTCAACGGTTTCCCCTTCCACTCCGCGGTGCGGCGGCCCTCTCCCGGGCGCCGGCCGCTGCTCACCGTAGGTTCGGGCCCCGGTCGTGGCGATGCCCCTCCCGCTCAGTGGAACGGGGTCACTGGTCGCGTGTCACCGGTGCCCGCCACAGCGCGACGATCGCGTCGACGAGGCCGACGGCCGTGTCGTCCCAGGTCGGCGCGGGGCTCCCGTCGGCGAGGGCGCGCTCCCGCTCGACGGACATCTGGACGATCAAGTGCCGTGTCATCAGGGCCCGTTCGGCGCGCACCTCGGCGGACAGCGCGGGCACGCAGCGGGTCAGGCCGTCGTCCACCTTCCACAGCGCCGGGGAGGCGCCGTAGAACTCCTCCTCCGCAATCGCGTAGAGGGCGGGGTCGGCGGTGACCTGGGCGATGAACCGGGCGTACCAGCTGGGCCGGCCCAGTTCCGCCAGGTGCCCGGTGACGGGGCGGACCGAACACTCCACCCAGTCCCGGAGTTCGGCGGAGTCGCCGACGCCGGCCAGCATGCGGACCCGGACGACCTCGATCCGCTCGGCGTGCCGGCGGACGAGGGTGCGCACCAGGTCGGTCTTGGTGCCGAAGTGGTAGTTGACCGCGGTGTTGTTGCCCTGCCCCGCGGCCTCGCTGATCTGGCGGTTACCGACCGCGTACACGCCGTGCTCGGCGAAGAGCCGTTCCGCCGCCGTCAGCAGTGCTTCCCGCGTCGCCGTGACCCGCTCGTCCCGCCGTGTCCTGCTCGCCATCGGCCCCCCCTGCCGGGACGTCACGCCCGTGCCACGGCCTCCGTCCCGGAGGCCACCGGGTGCAAAACTTAAATCTCCTGGTTGATTTCCGTCCAGGGGACCTCGCCGGGCGCGGCCGGCGCACGCCGGTGCCGTCGCGACGGTGTCCGGCCGCGCCGCCTCACGCTACGGTGACGGACATGGCGACGGGCAGGAGCGGCCGGGCCGAGCAGGCCGGAGCGACCCGGGAGCTGATCCGGCACACGGCGGAGCGGCTCTTCGCCGAGCGCGGGGTGTACGCCGTGTCGAACCGCCGTATCGGCGAGGCGGCGGGGCAGCGCAACACCGCGGTGGTCGGGTACCACTTCGGCACCAAGGCGGACCTGGTGCGGGCAATCGCGCACCACCACACCGAGCGGCTGGAGCACGCGAGCCGGCGGCTGCTGGCCGAGACCGGGGACTCCGCCGAACTCCGGGACTGGGTGGGCTGCCTGGTGCGGCCGACGACCGAGTACCTGGCGGAGCTGGGCAGCCCCACCTGGTACGCGCGGTTCTGCGCCCAGGTGATGGCCGACCCCGCGTTCCACGAGATCGTCGTCGACGAGACGCTCGCGCTTCCGGTGTGGCGGCAGATCCTCGACGGTCTCCACCGGTGTCTGCCCGACCTGCCGGACCGGGTGCGCGCGGACCGTACGGCGATGACCCGGAACCTGATCCTGCACATGTGCGCCGAGCGGGAGCGCGCCCTGGCCCTGGGCACCCCGACGCCGAGGGCCAGTTGGCAGGGGGCCGCCACCGGTCTGGTCGACGCGATCGTCGGGCTGTGGACGGCGCCCGTCACGAGCACGCGCTGACCGCGGCACCGCCGGGGCATCTCCACAAGAGATTTTGAATCAACCGATTGACTTAGCTTCGGAGCCGGAGTTCACTCAGTGGCGCGGCCGACGAAACCCATGGCCACACCGGTCCACCACCACCGCTCACCCCTCCCCAAGGGCCGGTGGCCCCCCACCACCGGCCCGCCCGCCGCTGTGCCCCACGGCGAGGAGCAGCCCATGAAAGTGACCGTCGAGCAGGACAGGTGCGTCGCGGCCGGTCAGTGCGCGGCCACCGCGCCGGACGTGTTCGATCAGCGCGAGGAGGACGGCATCGTCGTCCTGCTGACCGACGCCCCGGCCGCCGCACTGGCCAACGACGTCCGGTACGCGGCCACCGTCTGCCCCGCGTCGGCGATCCACCTCACCGAATGACGACCCGGCCGACCCCCTCGGCCACCCGGCCGACACCCCCCGAAGGATGACCATGCCCGACGCACCCACCAGCCCCGCCACCGGTATCCCCATCCCGGTCCCCGAGTGGCCGATGCCGCGGGGGGAAGGCTGCCCGTTCGACCCGCCCCCGGCGCTGCGGGCGCTCACCGCCGAGAAACCGCTGGCCAGGGTGCGGATCTGGGACGGCAGCACACCCTGGATCGTCACCGGCCACGCCGCCCAGCGGACCCTGCTGGCCGATCCGCGGGTCAGCGTCGACGAGCGGCTGCCGGGCTTCCCGCACTGGCACGCGGGCATGGCGGCCTCGGCGCCGCACCACCCGCGGTCCGTCTTCAACTCGGACGCCCCCGAGCACACCCGCTACCGCCGGATCATGACCGGCCCGTTCACCTTCAAGCGGGTGGAGGCGCTGCGCCCCACCATCCAGAAGATCACCGACGACCTCGTCGACAAGATGCTCGCCGGCCCCAACCCGGCCGACCTCGTCGAGGCGCTCGCGCTGCCGCTGCCCACGCTGATGATCAGCGAACTGCTGGGCGTGCCCTACGAGGACCACGACTTCTTCCAGGAGAACGCCGCCCGCGGGATCGCCCACAACGCGACCGCCGAGGAGAGCATGCGCAACTTCGCGGAGCTCAACGGCTATCTGGTGCGGCTGGTCGAGAGGAAGATCGCCGAACCCGCGGACGACGCGCTGTCCGACATCGCGGCCCGCGTCACCGCCGGGGACATCGACGTGGCCGAGGCGGCCATGATGGGCATGGGGCTGCTCGTCGCGGGCCACGAGACCAGCGCCAACATGATCTCCCTGGCCACGGTCGCGCTGCTGGAGCACCCCGAGCAACTGGCGCTGCTGCGCGGGACCGACGACCCGAAGGTCGTCGCGGGCGCGGTGGACGAACTCCTGCGCTACCTGGGCATCATCCACGGCGGCCAGCGGCGGATCGCCACCGCGGACATCGAGATCGGCGGCGAGGTGATCCGCGCGGGCGAGGGCATCGTCGTCGAACTCTTCAGCGCCAACCGGGACGCGGCCGTCTTCCCCGACCCCGACCTGCTGGACCTGCACCGCGCCAACGCCCGCCACCACAACGCGTTCGGCTTCGGCATCCACCAGTGCGTGGGCCAGCAACTCGCCCGCGTGGAGCTCCAGATCGTCTACGGCACCCTCTTCCGCCGCATCCCCACCCTGGCCCTGGCCGCCCCGCTCGACGAGATCGAGTTCAAGCACGACCGGCTCGCCTACGGGGTCTACGTGCTGCCGGTGACCTGGTAACCGGCGCCGTACCCCCTCTATACACAAGGAGACATCGAGCAGGATGGCCGAAGAACTGTCGGGCAGGGTCGCCGTGGTCACCGGTGGTGCGGGCGGGCTGGGCCGCGCGAGCGTGGAGCGGCTGCTGGAGGACGGGGTCCGTGTCGTGATCGCCGATCTCGACCGGGACCTCGGCAAGTCCCTGGCCGACGAGTACGGCCCGGACGTCCGGTTCCGGCAGACGGACGTCGCGGTCGCCGGGCAGGCCGAGGAACTCGTCGCCTTCGCGGTGGCGGAGTTCGGCGGGCTGCACCTCATGGTCAACAACGCCGGCATCCCGGGCGCCATGCACCAGGGCCTCCTGGACGAGGACTTCGCCGACTTCCAACACGTCCTGGGCGTCAACCTGT
This sequence comes from Actinobacteria bacterium OK074, assembly GCA_001298575.1. Lineage (GTDB taxonomy): Bacteria > Actinomycetota > Actinomycetes > Streptomycetales > Streptomycetaceae > Streptomyces. Next base: position 87,238 of record LJCV01000055.1, on the reverse strand, counting down.
TCGGCGTGATGACGGGCACCCGGGCCGCCGCCCGGCACATGGCGGAGCACGGCGGCGGCGCCATCGTCAACGTCAGTTCCATCGGCGGTGTCCAGGCCGGCTCCGGCGTGCTGACCTACCGCGCCTCGAAGGCGGCGGTCGTCCACTTCAGCAAGTGCGCGGCGATCGACCTGGCCCCGTACGGCATCCGGGTCAACTGCATCGCGCCGGGCGGCATCCCCACGCATTTCCTGGCCACCGCGACCGCCTCCGCGAGCGCGGACGCGGACGACGCCGACGAGGCCACCCGGGCGATCCGGGCCCGGATGGCGGCCATCCAGCCGCTGCAACGGCTGGGCACGCCCCGGGACGTCGCGGAGGCCGTCGCCTATCTGGGCGGCGACCGCTCGCCGCACGTCACCGGAACCGTGCTGACGGTCGACGGCGGCACCACGGCGGGCCTCAAGCCCCCGCCGGCCACCGCATGACCGTCGCGCAGACGTGAAACCGCAGATCACCATGGAGGACAAAGATGTCCAGCCAGTCGTCCACCCTTTATCCCCCCGAGGGCTTCGGCCCGCCGAAGGAGCGGCACGGCCACGCCGCCGGCTCCCTGGGCCTGCCCCGGGGCACCGAGGTGTTCTCCGCCGACAACCACATCTCGCTCGCGGAGGACATCTTCTACGACCGCTTCCCCGAGCGGCTCAAGGACCAGGCACCACGGGTCTGGTACGAGGACGGCGCCTACGAGCTGGGCATGGGCGGAAAGTCGTTCCTGCCGGGCGAGTTCAGCCACGTACTCATGCAGTACGACCCGCTGACCGGCGCCGGCAGCGACAACCTCGAAGGGCGCCTCCAGGAACTCCGCTCGGACGGCATCGTCAGGGAACTCGCCTTCCCCAACGCCCTGTTGGCCCTCTTCCACTACCCCGACAAGGAGATCCGCGAGCTGTGCTTCCGGATCTACAACCAGTACATCGCCGAACTCCAGGCCCGCTCCGCGGGCAGCTTCTACGGCGTCGGGCTCATCAACTGGTGGGACGCCGAGGGGGCCCGCAGGACCCTTGAGGAGATGAAGGGCCTGGGGCTGAAGACCTTCCTCCTGCCGTTGTCCCCGGGGCAGGACGACGAGGGCAGGCCCATCGACTACTCCAGTACCGCGATGATCCCGGTCTGGGACGCGATCGAGGAGGCGGGGCTGCCGGTCTCCCACCACATCGGCGAGACCGGGCTCAAGGCGCCCTGCGAGGTCAACGCCATCGCCGTCGGCATGGTCGCCAACGTGGCGCCGTACCGGGAGATGTTCGGCCGGTACGTCCTGGGCGGCATCATCGACCGGCATCCGGGGCTGCGCGTCGGCTGGTTCGAGGGCGGCGTGAACTGGATCCCCTCCGCGCTCCAGGACGCCGAGCACCTCCTCGCCTCCTACCGGCACATGCTGGACCGGCCGGTGGAGCACGAGGTCCGGCACTACTGGGACCACCACATGTACGCGTCCTTCATGGTCGACCCGCTCGGGCTGCGGCTGCTCGACCTGATCGGCGCGGAGCGGGTCATGTGGTCCGCCGACTACCCGCACAACGAGAGCACGTTCGGCTACTCGGAGAAGTCGATCGCCCTGGTCGTGGACGCCGTCGGGCCCGAGAAGGCGGCGCGCATCGTCAGCGGCAACGTCATGGAATACCTCGGCCTGTAGGCCGGAAAGCGAGGCGAGATCCCATGACCCTGTCGACTTCGCCGGTTCTGCCCGGGAGACGGCCGTGACCGCCATCGACATTCCGGCCGCACCCGACCTGGACCGCATGAACCGTGAACGCGGCGCGCGGCTGCGGGCGGCCATGGCTCAGCAGGGCGTCGACGCGCTGGTCCTGCTCGGCAACGCCGCGGTGACGTACGCGACCGGGGTGAGCTGGCCGCTGGGCGACTCCGGTCTGGCGCACGTCGACCGGCCCGTCGCCGTGGTGGTGGCGGACGACCCGTGGCCGCACCTGTTCATGCCGTTCCGCGAGGGCACCCTCGCGGACGCGCCGCCCGCCGTCCACTTCCATCCGCCGGTCTACCTGGAGTTCGACGAAGGGGTGCGCACCTTCGCCGCCGCCCTCGCCGGACTCGTGCCGGACGGGGCGGCGGTGGCGGTCGACGAGGTGACCGGCGCCATGCGCCGGGCGCAGAAGGCGCTGTTCCCCGGCGGTCCGCCCGCCGACGCCGCGGGGGTGCTGACCGCGGCCAAGCTGATCAAGACCCCGGACGAACTGTCCTGCATCCGTACCGCCCTGCGGATCACCGAGCGGGCCATGGACGGCATCGAGGCGTCGCTCGCACCGGGGATGCGGCAGATCGACCTGTCGGCGGCGTTCGTGCGCCACGCCTACGAACACGGCGCGCTGGCCAACGTGCTGGACCCCATCTGGCAGGTGATGCCGGACTCCCGGGCGGCCGGGGTGTGGACCACCCACGGCGACCTGGCCCTCCCGCTGCTGACGACCGAGCGGGAGCTGGCGAAGGGGGATGTGCTGTGGACCGACGTGAGCATCAACTACGCCGGGTACTGCTCGGACTTCGGCCGGACCTGGATCGTCGGGCAGGACCCGAACCCGCGCCAGCGGGCGCAGTTCACCAAGTGGTGGGAGATCCACACCGCGGTGAAGGACGTCCTGCGGGCGGGCGCCACCGCCGCCGACCTGACCCGGGCCGCCGTCGCCGCGGGCGGCGGTACGAAACCCTGGCTTCCGCACTTCTACCTGGGGCACGGCATGGGCACCGACCCCGCCGAGATGCCCTTCGTCGGCACCGACCTGGGCGAGGAGTTCGACGAGCACCTGGTGCTGGAGACCGGCATGGTGCTCGTGCTCGAACCCGTTGTCTGGGAGGACGGCACCGGCGGCTACCGCAGCGAGGAGGTCCTCGTGATCGAGGAAGAGGGCTGGACCGCCCTGACCGACTACCCCTACACCCCCTATGGCGACTGAGGTCCTGCCGGACGACCGCGCTCTCCGCCTCGGGCGGCGGGAGCGCGCGCTGGCCCACATGGAAGCCCACGACCTCGACGTCCTCGTCCTCGGCCGCAGCGCCAACGTCCGCTACGTCACCGGCGCCCGCGGCCTGTGGACCGCCGGCACCCATCCCTTCGCCCCCGCCGCGGTGGTCGTGCGCGCCACCGGGGAGGTCCACATGCTCAGCACGTGGGACGAGGGCATCCCCGACGACATCCCGCACGCGCAGCTGTATGCCCTGACCTGGAACCCGATGAACTGGGTGACGGCGTTGCGGGGCATCGAGGGCACGGCCACCGCCCGGCGGGTGGGCACGGACACCATCTCGCCGATGTTCCTCCAACTCCTGCCCCTGGCCTTCCCGGTGGCCGAACTCGTCGACGGCGAACCGGCGATGCGCGCCGCCCGCCGGGTCAAGACGGCCGAGGAGGTGACGGCCCTGCGGGAGGCCGTCGACGTGGCCGAGGCCAGCCTCGCCAAGGCGGTGGCCGAGTTGCGGCCCGGCGCGACCGAACGGCACCTGTCCGGCGTCCTGTTGGAGGCCGCGGCGGCCGGTGGCGTGAGCACACCGGCGACCCAGGAGGCGGCCTGGGTGACCTCCCGGGAACACCCCTGGCGCAAGGTCGGCGGGGACGGAGAAGTACGCCCGGGCGACCTCGTGGCCTTCACCGCGGGCGTGGTCGCGGGCGGCTACATCGGCGAGGTCGCCCGCACCTGGCCCGCCGACGGCGGGGACCCCACCGACACAGCCGCCACCGCCGCCCTGTTCCGCCGCTGGGAGGAACTGTGGGTCCGGCTGGTCGACGCCTGCCGGCCGGGCGCTCCCGCGAGCGATCTGCTCGCCGCCTACGACACGGTGGGCGAACCGCTGCCCCCGATGCCCGTCGCCCGCGGTCTGGGCCTGGGCTTCGACCCGCCCGTGGTCGCCTCGGGACTGCCGCTCACCGCGGCCGAGGAACGGCTCGAACCCGGCATGGCGCTCGCCGTGACCGGCTACGTCTGGCAGGAGGGCGTGGGCGCCGTCCTGGGCCGGGAGGCCGTGCTCATCACCCCCGACGGAGCCGAACTGCTCACGTCGAGTCCCCTCTGGAAGCCGTAGTCGCGCGGGGCGGGGCCGTCTCCACGGCCCCGCCCCGCCGTGCTGCGCCCGGGAAAGGATCCCCGCACATGGCTGACAGCGACCGTCCCTCGGCGGAGGAGATCATCCGCTACGAGAAGGACCCCAAGACGAAGATCGCCACCCTCACCCTGGACCGGCCCGACCACCTCAACGCCCCGACCGCGGCGGCCCGGCTGCGCTTCGCCCGGCTGCTGCACCGCGCCAACGTCGACGACGAGGTGAAGGTCCTGGTGATCCGGGGCGTCGGCGACCACCTCGGCACCGGCGCCGACATCGCGGAGACCATGGAGATGCACGCCGCCCCGACCGCCGGCCCCCTCCTGGCGGAACAGGGGCTCGACGAGGACGACGACGTCCGCTATCCCCCCAAGGGCTCCTACCGCTACGGCGGCACCCCCTCGCAGTGGTACGCGCACCCCGAGGGCGGCTGCCGCAGCCTCCAGGACTTCAAGAAGATCAGCATCCTGGAGGTCAAGGGCTACTGCTACGGCTGGCACTTCTACCAGGCGGCCGACGCCGACCTGGTGATCTCCTCCGACGACGCCCTCTTCGGCCACCCCTCCTTCCGGTACGTCGGCTGGGCGCCCCGGATGTGGAGCTGGGCGCAGACCATGGGCCTCAGAAAATTCCAGGAAATGGTCTTCACCGGCAGGCCGTTCACCGCCCAGGAGATGTACGACTGCAACTTCCTCAACCGTGTCGTCCCCCGGGCCGACCTGGAGGCGGAGGTCGAGAAGTACGCGCTGGCCTGCGCCCGCACCCGCCCCACCGACACGGTGTTCATGCAGAAGGTGTTCTTCGAGATCTTCAAACAGCACCAGGGCGAGTACATGGGCTCCGTGCTCACCGGGCTGTTCGAGTCGATCGGCGGCATCGCCCGCGCCGACGGCAACGACCTGATGCTCGACGAGGAGACGATCGACGGCGGCATCCCCAACGCGGTCCGGGACAACGACGACAAGTACCCCCCGGACTTCCGCCTCAGCAGGTCGGGCCGCAAGCGCGGGAGCGACGACGCATGAGCCCCGCCCCCGGCCGACCACCGCTCACCGGCTGCCTCGTGGTGGACCTCTCCACCGGAGTCCCCGGCGCCTACTGCACCAAACTGCTCGCCGACGGCGCCGCGGACGTCGTCAAGGTCGAGCCCCCCGAGGGCGATCCGCTACGCCGCTGGTCGGCCTCCGGAGCCACGATCGCCCCCGGCGCGGACGGCGCCCTGTTCAGCTTTCTGGCCTGCTCGAAGGAGAGCGTCGTCGGCGATCCGGAGCTGGTGCGCGGGCTCCTGGAGTCGGCGGACGTCGTGGTGTGGTCGCCGGGCGCGCCGCTGTCCCCGCGGGAGATCCACCGCGCCCACCCGCACCTCGTCGTCACCTCGATCACGCCGTTCGGCCTCGACGGGCCGTGGCGGGACCGCGCCGCCACCGAGTTCACCCTCCAGGCGTGGTCCGGCGGCATCGTCGGGCTCGGCTGCGGCGCCCCGGACCGGGCCCCGGTCTTCGTCGGCGGCCGGGTCGGCGACTGGGTGTCGGGGGCGTACGCCGCCGCCGCGACCCTGGCCGTACGACTGCGCGCGCCCGACACCGGCGAACTGGTCGACCTCTCCATGCTCGAAGCCCATGTCCTGTCCCTGACCTACCATCCGGTGACGTTCCGGGACATGCTCGACCGGCCCTGGCAGCAGACCCGGCGGCTGAACATGCCGGGCGTGGCCACCGCCAAGGACGGGCTGGTGGCGCTCGGTTGTGCGACGGCCCAGCAGTTCTTCGACCTGTGCGCGATGGTCGGGCACCCGGAGTGGATCGACGAGAAGAACCCGTTCTCGATCGTCGCGCGGGCCACCGAGCTGGCCCCGGTGATCCAGGAGTGGATCGCCGGCCGGACGGTCGCCGAGATCCGCGAGCTGGCCACGGCGTTCCGCATCCCCAACTCCGCGGTGGTCAACGGCGCCAACGCCCCGGCCATGGACCACTTCGAGGCCCGCGGGACCTTCCGGCCCAACCCCCGCGACGGCTTCCTCCAGCCCGCCGCCCCGTTCCGGCTGGACCCCGCCCGGCTGCGGCCACCGGGTCCGGCGCCGCGTCTGGGCGAGCACACGGAGAGCCGCCGCAGTGCCCGCCCGGTACCCGAACAGCGGGGCGCGGGGCTGTCGTTCGACGGTCTGCGGGTCCTGGACATGACCGCGTTCTGGGCCGGTCCTTCGTGCACGCACGTGCTCGCCATGCTCGGGGCCGAGGTGATCCACCTGGAGTCCGCCGCCCGGCCCGACGGTACCCGGCTGATCGCGGGCCTGCCGCCGAGCGTGGACCAGTGGTGGGAGCGGTCGCCGATCTTCGCGGGCCTCAACACCAACAAGAAGAGCCTGACGCTCGACATCCGCACCGAGCAGGGCCGGGACCTGCTGCGCCGGCTGATCGCGACCTGCGACGTGGTCGTCGAGAACTACACCCCGCGGGTCCTGGACCAACTCGGCCTGGACTACCCGGCGGTGCGGGCCCTGCGCCCCGACGCGATCATGGTCCGGATGCCCGGCTTCGGCCTCGACGGGCCCTGGCGCGACAACGCCGCCTTCGCCTTCGTCATCGAGGACGCCGCCGGACTGACCTGGCTCACCGGCCACCCGGACCAGAACCCGGTCGAGCCGTACTCGATCGGCGACCCGAACGCGGGCGTCCACGCGCTCAACGGCCTGCTGCTGGCCCTGGAGCACCGCCGCCGCACCGGCGAAGGGGCCCTGGTCGAGGCGGCCATGGTCGACGCGGCCCTCAACGTGGCCGCCGAGCAGGTCGTCGAGCACTCGGCGTACGGCGCCCTGCTGGAGCGGGCCGGGAACCGGGGTCCTGGTGCGGCCCCGCAGAACCTCTATCTCACCGCGGACGAGGACGAGTTCGGCCAGGAGGACTCCTGGGTCGCCGTCGCCGTCGCCACCGACGCGCAGTGGGACGCGCTGTGCGACGCGCTCGGCCGTCCCGGCTGGGCGGCGGACCCGGACCTGTCCACCGCCGCCGGACGGCACGCGCACCACGACGCCATCGACGGGCACCTCGCCGCCTGGTGCCGGGAGCGCGGCGCGGACGAGATCGTCGACCGCCTCTGGACCGCCGGTGTCCCCGTCGGCAAGGTGCTCCAGCCGCACCGCCAGGCCGAGTTGGAGCAGTTGCGGTTCCGCGGCTTCTTCGAGGAGGTCGACCATCCCGTGGGCGGCCGGGCCCGCTACAGCACCCTGCCGGTACGGCTTTCCCGGGGCCCCGACCGCCACCATGTGCGCCCCGCTCCCCTGCTGGGACAGCACAACCACGAACTGCTGACCGAACTCGGCCTGACGGAGCGGGAGATCACCGCGCTGGAGGCCGACGGGGTCATCGGCCGGGCCCCCGCCCGGTAGGACGCCACCCGGAAGTAGCCCGCCAGGACCGAAGAGAGGAGCGGGTCGCGATGACACCGCGGATCGGGATGATGCTCGCGAGCACCGTGGACGACACCAGCGTCGTGGTCGTCCGCTGGACCGCCGGCGACCGGCAACTGACGTGCGGGGGACGGCCGATGGTCGACTCCGCGCAGGCCGACCCCGCACTGAGGAGCGCGCCCGACCCGGACCACTCGGCGGGCACCCTGCTCGGCAAGCGGTACGCCACCGGGGACGGCACCGTCGAGCTGCTGTGCACCAAACCCGGGCGGGGCACCCTCGCCGTGGGAGGCGTGCCCCTGGTGGTGAAGAGCGCCAAGCCGCTGCCCGCGTCGGACTGACGCCGGGAAAACACCCCGCGCCCGCCCGCGGATCCCGCACCCCCCGTACAGCCGGAGGGGGTGCGGGATCCGTGCGTTCAGACCTTCGTCGTCAGGACCGCCGAGCGTCGCCGGGCGTCGGCGCGCACGCCCGGGCGGATGCACAGGGCCAGCAGGAGGCCCGCGGCGGAGCAGGCGCCGAGGAGGGTGAACCCCTCGACGTACGCGTCGCTGTTGCTGAACGGGGTCCTGGCCACCAGGGAGTGGGTCAGGAAGACCGTCGCCAACGACGTGCCCACGGTGGCGAAGAGCGTCCGTACGACCACGTTCAGCCCGGTGGCCGCGCCGGTGCTGCCCACCGGGGTGTCCTCCATGATCAGCGTCGGGATCGCGGCCAGCACGAACGACGTCGCCACGGCGAGGAACACCAGCGAGACGACCACTCCCGTGAGGCTCGAATGGAACAGCCCGAGGGAGAGCGCGTTGACCACGCCGAAGAGACTGCCGACGACCAGCGACCGCTGGGCGCCCGCACGCGCGGACACCCAGCCGCTGACCGGGGAGAGCAGGAACCCGAGGGTCGCGGTGCCGAACAGCAGCCAGGACGCCTCACGCGCGCTCAGCCCGAGTCCGACGGGCGCCAACTCCGGTGTCTGCATGAGGGTTTGGAGGAGCAGGGCGGAGGCCCCCACGACGTCGATGGCGAGGACCGCGGTCGCCAGCAGCGTCAGCAGGGAGGTCCGACCGGTGAGCAGCCGCAGGTCGACCACCGGATGCTCGGCGCGCAGTTCCCACGCCGCCCAGAGGGCCAGCAGCACGAGGCCGCAGACGACCGAGGCGATCGTCCGCCCGTCCGACCAGGAGCGGGTCATGCTGCCCTGCACGCCGAACAGCACCAGGGAGATCGCCGCGACGAGCGGCACGCTCCCGAGCCAGTTGACCCGCTGGGCCTCCGGTGCCGCGTCCGGGCGGGGCAGCAGCAGGCAGGCGAGGCCGGAGAGCAGGGCGGCGGCGCCGGTGACGACGGGGATGTAACGCCAGCCCGCGCCGGAGAGCAGCCCTTCGGCGACGACGGCGCCGGTCGCGCCGCCGAGGGTCGCGGCGCCCGCGAGCACCGCGGTCGCCACCGGCACCCGCCCCGGGAGGGTCTCCCGGACGAGCCCGAAGCACAGCGGGAGGACGCCACCGGCGACGCCCGCAATCGCTTGACCTGTGACGACTCCGGTCAGCGTGTCCGTGGCGGCGCTGACGGCCGCCCCGGCAGCGGAGACCAGCAGCAGGGCGACGAGCACCCGGCGGCGCCCGTAGCGGTCGCCGAGCCGGCCGCCGACCACCGCGGCGGACGCGGCGACGAGCACGAACGCGTTCACCGCCCAGCCCGCGTGGTCGAGGGTGGTGCGGAAGTGGGCGATGAGCACGGGCAGCGCGCCGACCATCGCCGTCGCCTCGAAGGCGCTGACGGCGGCGGCAAGGACCAGGAGGCCGAGGAGAAGGGGGAGGGGACGGGCGGAGCGGACGCCGGTACTGATTGCTTGAGATGCTGACATCTCTGTCTCTCTTGGATAGGCAGCGGGGAATGGTCCTCTCCGGCGCAGGGGAACCGGCCCGGGGACAGGGCCGCGGCTCGCGTGGGAGGACCCGTACGCCTCGGAGCGTGGCACCGCCGCGGACCGGCCTCCAAAAACAGGTCCCGCTCAGTGGCCCGTAGGCAGATTCACCGAGAACGGGGCGCGGCCGTGGTGCTGCGGACGACCAGTCGCGGCGAGAGGACGGTCTCCCCGTCGCCGCCCTTCGCGCCGCCCTCCAGCCGTGCGACGGCCCGCTCCACCGCCGAGCGCGCCAGGAGCGGGACCTCCTGCCCGACGGTGGTGAGGTCGACATGGGCCAGGCGGGCCAGATGGCTGTCGTCGAATCCGACGACCGAGATCTCCTCGGGCACCCGCACCCGGGCGCGCAGCAGGGCGTCGAGGACGCCGATGGCGCAGTGGTCGTTGAAGGCGACGACGGCGGTGGGCCGGGAGACCGACTCGACGAGCGTGCGGGCAGCCCGGGCACCGTGCTCCTCGGTCAGCCCGCCCGGCACGAGCCGGACCCGGTCGGCGAGGCCGTGCCGGTTCATGGCCGTCCGGTAGCCGCGGCGCCGCTCGGCCGCGCCGGGGGCCCGGCCGCCGTCGATGTGGACGATGTCGCGGTGGCCCAGGGCCACCAGGTGGTCGACGGCCTGGCGGGCACCCTCGTCGTCGGCCGTGCGGACGACGTCGACGCCGGTGGCCCGCGGGCGCAGCCGTCGGGCCACGGAGACCACCGGCAACTGGGCCGCCAGCTCGGCCAGTCGGGCCGTGGGGGCGTGCGGGCTGAGCAGGATCAGTGCTTCGCAGCGGTCGGCAAGCAGGGTCTCCGCGGCGTGCCGCTCACCGCGGCTGGGGGCGACGGCGCTCAGCGCGATCTGGTACCCGGCGGACTCGGCCGCGGCGTAGAGGGCCTCCACCATGTCGGCGTGGAAGGGCTGTTGCAGGTCGAACTGGACGCCGAGCAGGTGCGAGCGGTTGCTGCGCAGGAGCCGGGCCCTGCTGTCGGGCCGGTAGCCGATCTCCCGCGCGGCCTGCCGCACCCGCTCCCGGGTGGTGGCACTGGCACCCTTGGCGTCCCGCATGACGATGGAGGCCAGTGCGGTGGAGACGCCCGCCCGCGCCGCGAGATCGGTGAGCGTCGGCCGCCTGCCGTCCGGTACCGCGGGAGTCGGTGGCACCTTCGCCTTCCTGAACGAGACTTCCTGAACGCGACTTCCGGATGGGATTTTCCCGATCGGAACTTCCTGACCCTCGCCGGTCCTCCGGGTCGATCGTAGACGAGGGACGGAAGCGCCGGTCAAGAAGACTGCAACGTTCTAGTCCAGAACTCTGCGCAGACCCTTGACAGGACATTTGGACACTGGCGTACTGCTACTGCTCGCTTAGAACGTTCTAGTCGCGCAGTCGCCATCACCTCCCGCACGACGACCGGGGCACCGCCATGCCCTGCCGCACGCCCCGGCCGCCACTCCTGCCCCGTAGTCAGCACAGTCCTAGTCAGCACAGACGTAGTAAGCACAGTGAGGTGCCGAAAGATGAACCGTTCGCTCCGCCCCCGTCCCCGCAGGCTCACCACCGTGCCGGCCGTCGCCACCGCGGCGACGCTGCCCCTCGCCGGGTGCTCCAGCGGTACCGGTGGCAAGAAGGCCGAGGAGAGTGCGAGCGACGTCTCGGCCGGTAGCGCCACCACGCCGCGGATGACGGTGGCGATGATCACCCGTGCGGTCCCGGGTGACACGTTCTGGGACACCATCCGCAAGGGCGCGCAGCCCGCGATGAAGGACGCCGTGGCCAAGGCGGAGAAGGCCGGCATCCCCGTGGTCGGCTTCAACTCCGGGGTCGACGACGGGCAGGTCGCCCTGGAGGCCCGGTGCGCGGGCGTGGAGAAGACCTTCTCGGGCAGGATCCAGGTCCTGTACGTCAACGGCGCCGACACGCCCTCGGTGCGGTCGACCATCACCGCGAAGCTCAAGCGGGACACCTCGATCGACGAGGTCGTCACGCTCGGTGCCCCGGTCGCGCTGACGGCGGTGCAGGCGGTGTCGGACGCGGGCAGCAAGGCGAAGACCGCCACGTACGCCGCGAAGGGCACCCGCTGACGGGACCCGCCCGGCGGGCCGGACCGACGACGGCCGCCGTTTCGGTCCGGCCCGCCGCCCGGCCCGGCGCCCGGGCGCCACCACCCGCGCATCGAGCCGCCGACCACCCACGCCCCGACCACACCAGGACCCCCATGACTCAGCAGGACTCCCTCGGCGTCGCCGTCATCGGTGCCGGCCGGATGGGCGCCGACCACGTGCGCCGCCTCGACGAGGTCACCAACGGCGCCCACGTGGCCGCCGTGGCCGATCTCGACGCCGACCGCGCCAAGGCGGTCGCCGCCGGGGTCGAAGGATGCGCCGCCTACGGCGACTTCGCCGAGGCGATGGCCGGGCCGGGCGTCGGCGCGGTGCTGATCGCCTCCCCGGGCCCCGCCCACGAGGCCGCGCTGCTCGCCGCCTTCGCGCGCGACCTGCCCGTCCTGTGCGAGAAGCCCCTCACCCCCGACGCCGCCTCCGCGCTGCGCGTACTGCGGGCCGAGGAACGGCTCGGCCACCGCCGCGTACAGGTGGGCTTCATGCGCCGCTACGACAGCGAGTACATCAAACTCAAGTCCCTGCTGGACGGCGGGGAACTCGGCCGCCCGCTGATGCTGCACAACCGGCACCGCAACGCCGGCTCCGCGCCCGGCTTCACCAGCGCCATGCTGATCAACGACTCCGTCACGCACGAGATGGACGTCGTCCGCTGGCTGCTCGGCCAGGAGATCACCGCCGTCACGGTGCTGTGCCCCAGGCCCTCCGCCAACGCCCCCGAGGGCCTGGCCGACCCGCAGTTCGTCGTCTTCGAGACCGACGGCGGCGCCCTGGCCGACGTGGAGATCTACGTCAACGCCCGCTACGGCTACCAGGTCCAGGCCGAGGCGGTGTGCGAGAACGGCACCGCCCGGATCGGCGACCGGCACGACCTGCTCGTCAACTCCGCCGGCCGCTGGGGCGGCACGGTCGCCCCCGGCTTCGTCGAGCGGTTCGAGGACGCCTACGACCGGCAGGTGCAGGCGTGGGTCGACGCCACCCGGCGCGGCGAGGTCACCGGGCCGAGCGTCTGGGACGGCTACACCGTCGCCGCGATCTGCGAGGCGGGCGTCCGCGCCCAGGCCGAGGGCCGCCGCGTCGAGGTGGAACGCGTCGACCGCCCGGCCCTCTACCGCTGACGGCACGACGCGCCGGCAGAGCACCACCGACCCGCCCCCGTGACACGACCGGAGACCCCTCATGAAGATCGGCCTCAACACCGACAGCGTCGGACACCTCCCGCTCGCCGAGACGCTCGACCTGGCCGCCGAACTCGGCCTGGACTGCGTGGAGTTCCCCACCGGGGCCTGGTCCACCGCCCCGCACGTCGACCTCGACCGGCTGCTCGACAGCGACGCCGCGCGCCGCGAGCTGCTGGCCCAGGTCGCCGACCGGGGGCTGGCCATCAGCGCCCTCACCTGCTCGGGCAACCCGCTGCACCCCGGGCCCACCGGCCGTGAGCACGACGAGGTCACGCGCAAGACGATCGCGCTCGCACCGCTGCTCGGCGTGGACCGCGTGGTGATGATGTCGGGTCTGCCGGGCGGCCCCGGCGACGCCAACCCGAACTGGATCACCGTCTCCTGGCCGCCGGAGACCACGCGGATCCTCGACTGGCAGTGGAGCAAGGTCGTGGTCCCCTACTGGCGGGACCTCGTCGGCCACGCCCGCGACCGGGGTGTGCACAGGCTCTGCCTGGAGATGCACGCCCACCAGGCGGTCTACAACGTGCCCACGCTGCTGCGGCTGCGCGAGGAGGTCGGCCCGGTCGTCGGCGCCAACCTCGACCCCAGCCACCTGATGTGGATGGGCGCCGACCCGCTCGCGGCGATCGAGGCGCTGGGCGGGGCGATCCACCACGTGCACGCCAAGGACACCCGGCTGGAGCCCGGCCGCCAGGCGCTGACCAGCCGCCTGGAGACGCTCCCCGTCATGGCGGCCACAGAGCGCTCCTGGAACTACGTGACCCTCGGCCACGGCCACGACGACGCCTTCTGGCGCGCCTTCTGCCTGGCCCTGCGCCGCGCCAACTACGACCACGTCCTGAGCATCGAGCACGAGGACGTCCTGATGGACCCGGCGGAGGGCGTGACCAAGTCCGTCGACCTGCTGCGCCGCGCGATCCCGCGCGAGCCCGGCTCCTCCAAGCCGCAGCAGGTCTGAGCCCCCTGCCACAGCGCGCGGCGGTTCCCGAACTCCCGGACCGCCGCGCGCACTTGTGGGCTCAGCCCGTCACCAGCGGCGGCACGACGGGTACCTCCGGGGCGTTGTCGATGTCGGCCCGCGTCAGCCGGAACTCGACGGGGTACGCCTCGCGCCGGGTACGGCGGTCGGGTTCGGTGGTGCGCCACATGTAGAGGCAGCGGACGCACTGGAGCACGTCCCACACGCCGGGGACCAGCGAGGTCGTGACCGTGTCCACGGTCTCGTGGGTGCAGCGGGGGCAGATCATGGCGGATGGCTCCTGACAGCGGTTCGGAGTGGCTCGGCTCAGCGCGGCTCGGCGTGGCTCGGCTCAGCGGGCGGCCAGGAGGGCGCGCAGCCGGTCGGCCCACTCGGCGGTCTCGGGCAGGTCCCGTACCGGGGTGTCGAAGTGGCCCCTGTCGTCCGGTGCGACCGGGGTCGTGGCATCGATGATCATCTTGCTGGTGATCCCCGGGGGGTCGGCGGCCGGTGCCAGGTAGTCCACCTCGGTCCACGGCATGCCGAGGTACAGCGACTCGAAGACCGGGTTCGTGCGGTAGGAGATGCGGTCGATACGGATCGTCGGCATGCGGCGGCCGCCGGAGTAGTGGCCGGTGAACTCGCCGAAGGGGCCCTAGATCTGCCGCTTACGGCTCTCGACTACGCCTTCGATGACGACCTCTGAACCCCAGGGCACGTCGAAGCCGGTGAGCGGGGCGGTCGCGATGGGCGCGGGGGCGCCGCGCAGGGCGCCGGCCATCTCGTACTCGGACTGGTCGTAGCCCATCGGCATGCCGGCGACGATCGTGATGACCGGGTCGTTGCCGAGGGTGATCGCGATGGGCAGGTCCTCGCCCAACTCCTCGGCGGCGTGCAGGTGTTGGGCCAGGCCCTCCGGATGCTCCTCTCCGTCCTCCTGCTCCGCCTCTCCCACGTCCGCCCGGACCCGGTGTCCTCCGCCCCGGCCGACGACACCTTCCGCCGCTACGACGACGCCCTGGAACGCGACTTCCGCACCAGCCACCACGTCGACGACTACGCCGCCGCCCTCGGCTACAGCCCGCGCACCCTCACCCGCGCGACCCTGGCCGCCACCGGCACGACCGCCAAGCAGCACCTCGACGCCCGCATCCTCCTGGAGGCCAAGCGCCTCCTCGTCCACACCGACGCGACGGCGGCGGACGTCTCCCGCACCCTCGGCTTCCGCGAACCGACCGACTTCGCGAAGTTCTTCCGCAAACGGGACGGTCGTACGCCGCTGGAGTTCCGTGCGGTGGCACGCGGGCGGACCTGAGCCGCCCGGGGGAGCCCTGGCCCCCAGGAACGATCGAGGGGCGGTTCCGGATCTCTCCGAAACCGCCCCTGACCTGTACGACTCGTTCGAGTCGGGACGACAGGATTTGAACCTGCGACCCCTTGACCCCCAGTCAAGTGCGCTACCAAGCTGCGCCACGTCCCGCTGCCCGCCCAACGCGGTGAACCACGTGGTCGAGCTGACGTTACTTTACCGTACGTCAGCGGCCGTGCGGACGGCGGTACGGTCCCGCCCGGCCGCTCGCCGGAGACCTCGGGCGCGGGACAATCGTCGTATGAGCGGTGTGACGAGCACGACGGCCTCGGGACCGGGTGGTGACGGGCGGGACCGGGACGCGCTGGGGCGGGCCCGCAACGCCCGGCCGCGGGACGGGCTGGGGCGGCCGTTGCCGTACGGCGTCCCGGGGGTGGAGCGGCAGCCGGAGGGGGTCGTGCGCGCGCCCGAGGACTCCGTGGCCGAGGCGCAGGCGCTGCTCGACGCCGGGCGGCCGTTCCACGCGCACGAGGTCTTCGAGGACGCGTGGAAGTCGGGGCCGGACCGGGAGCGCGCCCTGTGGCGGGGGCTGGCCCAGCTCGCCGTGGGGCTCACGCACGCCGCCCGGGGCAACACGACCGGCGGCGCCCGGCTGCTGCGGCGCGGCGCCGGGGCCGTCGAGGAGTGGGCGGCGGGCGCCGGGAAGGCCGCGCCCCACGGTCTGGCGCTGCCGGAACTCGTCGGCTGGGCGCGGGAGTTGGCGGCGGCCGTGGAGCGGGACGGGACCGCGGTGGACGCACGGGCGTGCGCGCCCCGGCTGCGCGCGGGGTGAGGGAGCCCGTTGCCTCCGTGAGCCTCCGGTACGGGCGCCCGGGCGCCGCGTTGTCAGTGGCGTACGGCAGACTCGTCGATGTGCGAAGGATTCATGTCATCGGCATCGGAGCGGGCGACCCCGACCAGCTCACCCTGCAAGCGGTCAAGGCCCTGAGAAGCACGGACGTGTTCTTCGTCCTGGACAAGGGCGAGGTGAAGGCCGACCTCGTCCGACTGCGCCGCGACATCCTCGACGCGCACCTGCCGGAGGGCGCCTACCGCCTGGCCGAGGCCCGCGACCCGGAGCGGGACCGCGGTGCGGGCGGCGCCGCCTACTCCCCCGCGGTCGGCGACTGGCGCAGCGCCCGCGCGGACATCTACGAGCGGCTGATCACCGAGGAGCTGGGCGCGGACGAGAGCGGCGCGTTCCTGGTCTGGGGCGACCCCGCGCTGTACGACAGCACGCTCGGCATCCTGGAGGAGGTCCTGGAGCGCGGAAAGGTGGCCTTCGAGTACGACGTCGTGCCGGGCATCAGCAGCGTCTCGGCGCTGGTCGCCCGCCACCGCACGGGGCTGAACCGGGTGGCCCGGCCGGTCCAGATCACCACGGGGCGGCGGCTCGCGGAGGGGTTCCCGGAGGGCGTCGACGACGTGGTCGTGATGCTCGACGCGCACCAGGTCTTCCGGCAGTACGCCGACCAGGACATCGACATCTACTGGGGCGCCTACATCGGCACCCCGGACGAGATCCTCGCCTCGGGCCCGATAGCCGAGGCGGCCCCGCGCATCGAGCGGCTCCGCAGGGAGGCCCGGGACCGCAAGGGCTGGATCATGGACACCTACCTGCTGCGCAGACGACCCCGGGGGTAGCAGCGGGCGGCGGGGCCCGGCGGTCGTCGGCCACCGGTTGTCGGCCACCGGTCGCCCCCGCGGCCGTTCTCCGCGTGCGCGTCCACCCCGCCGATGTGATCGTGACCCTGTGACGACCATCGAGGACAAAGCGCCACCCGCCGCCGCGCAGCCCCCCGTGCTGGACCCCCGCCGTCGCAACGTCGTCTTCGTGACGATCATGCTCGGCATGCTGCTCGCGGCCCTGGACCAGACGATCGTGGGCACCGCGCTGCCGACCATCGTCGCGGATCTCGGCGGCGCGGCCCACATGTCGTGGGTGGTGACCTCGTATCTGCTGGCGGAGACGGTCGCGACCGTGCTGGTCGGCAAGTTCGGCGACCTGTTCGGCCGCAAGGTGGTCTTCCAGGTCTCCGCGATCGTGTTCATCACGGGCTCGTTCCTGTGCGGTCTGGCCACCAACATGTCGCTGCTGATCGCCTGGCGGGCCATGCAGGGCATCGGCGCGGGCGGTCTGATGGTGACCGCGATGGCCCTGATCGCGGACGTGATCCCGCTGCGGGAGCGCGGCAAGTACCAGGGCGCGATCGGCGCCGTGTTCGGCGTGGCCACCGTCATCGGGCCGCTGCTCGGCGGCCTGTTCACCGACCACCTGACCTGGCGCTGGGCGTTCTACGTCAACGTGCCCATCGCGATCGTGGTGGTCGTGGCCGCGGCCCGCACCATCCCCGTCGTCAAGGCGGTCACCAAGCCGCTCATCGACTACCTCGGCATCGCCCTCGTCGCCGTCGGCGCCAGCGCGCTGATCCTGGCGACGAGTTGGGGCGGCAACCAGTACGCGTGGGGTTCGGCCGTCATCCTGGGGCTGTTCGTCGGCGGGGCGGTGGCGCTCGCCCTGTTCTGCTGGGCGGAGTCGCGCGCGGCCCAGCCGATGCTGCCGATGCGGCTGTTCCGCAACCCGGTGTTCACGGTGTGCTCGATCCTCAGCTTCGTCGTCGGTTTCGCGATGCTGGGCGCGATGACGTACCTGCCGAGCTACCTCCAGTACGTCGACGGCGACTCGGCCACCATCTCCGGGGTGCGCACCCTGCCGATGGTGCTCGGGCTGCTGATCGCGTCGGTGTTCAGCGGCAACGTGGTCAGCCGGACCGGGCAGTACCGGTTCTTCCCGCTCGTCGGCTGCGCGGTCATGGGTCTGGGCCTGTACCTGATGTCGCTGATGGGGCCGGGCACCGGGGTCTGGCTGGAGTCGCTGTACATGTTCGTGCTCGGCACCGGCATCGGGCTGGGCATGCAGGTGCTGACGATCGCCGTGCAGAACACCGTCGAGTACACGGACCTGGGCACGGCGACCTCGGGCGTCACCTTCTTCCGTACGCTGGGCAGTTCGTTCGGTACGGCGGTGTTCGGCACCATCTACACCAACGCCCTCAAGCCGAACCTGGCCGACGGCGTCAAGGCGGCCGTGGCGAGCGGCGCGGCCGACGCGGCCACTGTCACGAAGGCCGCGCAGAGCCCCGAGGGGCTGCACAGGCTGCCCGCGGCGGCGGCCCGGCCGGTCGTTGAGGCGTACGCGGACACCCTCCAGACCGTCTTCCTGTGGACGGTGCCGGTGGCGGTCGTCGGCTTCGTCGTCGCGCTGTTCCTCAAGCAGGTGCGGCTGCGCGACAGTGCGCGCATGGGGTCGACGGACATGGGCGAGGGGTTCGCGTCGCCGGCCGGCGCGAACTCGCAGCGGCTGCTGGAATCGGCCGTCGGGAAGATCCTCGGCAGTACGGAGGTGGACACCGTCCGGCAGATCGTGGACCGTTCCGCCACGTCGCTGGACATGGCGGGGGCCTGGGCGGTGATGCAGGTCGAGCTGTTCACCCGGATGGTCGGCCACGCCCACCTGGGTCTCATCGCGAGCCGCCACCACCTTCCGGAGGAGGTGCTGGTCCCGGTCTTCCGGCGGATGGTCGAGGAGGGCTACCTCACGGGGGCCGGCTCGCTCTACTCCGCCGCGGGGGCGGGCGAGCGCGAGGCCGGGGTCATCACGGAGGCGTGGGGGCACTGGCTCGCCGACCGCGTCGAGCAGGACCTCGGCCGCCCCTCGGGCACGGACCTGCGGGCCGCGGTCGACACCATCGCCAAGCGGCTGCTCGCCGAGGACCTCTCCGCGGACCTGCCCGCCCGCGGCGCCACCCGCGAACGGGCCGCCGTGGCCGCGAACTGAGCGCCCCGCCCAGTCCCCGCTACTGCGCCAGCCCCAGCCCGGCCAGGGCTCCGGCCACGTCGGGCACCGCCGTCACGCCCTCCGGCAGCGGCGGACGGCGGACGACGACGACCGGCAGCCCCCGTTCCCGCGCGGCCGTGAGCTTCGCCGCGGTCGCCGCTCCCCCGCTGTCCTTGGTGACGACGACGTCGATGCGGTGCTCGCGCAGCAGCTTCGCCTCGTCGGCCACCGTGAACGGGCCCCGGGCGAGCAGCACGTGGGTGTCCGGCGGCATGGGCGGTTCGGGCGCGTCCACCGACCGTACGACGAAGTGCAGGTCCGCCAGGTGGGCGAAGGCGGCGAGGCCGAGGCGGCCGGTGGTCAGGAACACGCGGCGGCCGAGGCCGGGCAGCAGGGTGGCCGCGTCCGGCAGGGAGGCGGCCGGGTGCCAGCGGTCGCCCGGGCCCGGGGACCAGCCGGGGCGGCGCAGCACGACGGCCGGTACGCCGGTGGCCGCGGCGGCCCGGGCCGCGTTGGCCGTGATCGAGGCGGCGAACGGGTGCGTGGCGTCGACCAGCGCGTCCACGCGGTGCGCCCGCAGCCACGCGGCGAGCCCCTCCGCCCCGCCGAACCCACCGACGCGCACCGCCCCCGCGAGCGCCCCCGGCCGTGCCACCCGCCCGGCCAGCGAGGTGGTCACCCGCACGCCGGGCCGCACGGCCAGCACGGCGGCCAGCGCACGGGCCTCGGCGGTGCCGCCGAGCACGAGGACGTGGGCGGGGGGTGCGGGGCTGCTGGGCATGCGCCCCAATCTATGCGGGAGCCGGGAGTCGGGAGTCGGGAGCTACGAGCCTGGGGCCCGTGCCCGCCCCTCAGCGCAGCAGCAGTTGCAGCCCGCCCACCACCGTCGCCGCGATGACCAGCTGTTCGAAGAGCCGCTGGTTGATGTGGTGCACGGCCCATTTGCCGAGGAACGCGCCAGGTACGACGAACAGCGCGAGCGCCGCGTCCAGGAGCAGCGAGTGTCCGTCGATGAGGCCGAGGCCCACGCTGAAGGGGACCTTGGTGAGGTTGACGATGAAGAAGAAGAACGCGGAGGTGCCGAGGAAGCCGAGTTTGCGGAAGCCCGCGGAGAGCAGGTACATCGACATCACCGGGCCGCCCGCGTTGGCGACCATCGTGGTGAAGCCGCCGAGCACGCCGTAGGAGCGGGCCTTGACCCGGCCGGAGCGCGTGACCACGGCGTCGGGGTCGTCGGGGCGTTCCGCGGTGCGTCTGCGCCACACCGTGACGGCGGCCATGAACAGCAGGATCGCGCCGATCGACGTCCGCACCACCCCGTCGTCGGCCCACACCAGGAACAGGGTGCCGAACACGACGCCCGCCGCGACCGCCGGGAACAGCCGCCACAGGGTGGGCCAGTGGGCGTGCCGCCGGTAGGTGAGGACCGCGAGGACGTCGCCGACGAGCAGGATCGGCAGCAGGGCGCCGGTCGATGCCTTGGCCGGCAGGACGGCGGCGAAGATCGCGAGGCTGACGGTGTTGGCGCCGCTGACGGCGGTCTTCGAAAAACCGACCAGGAGCGCGGCGGCGGCCAGCGCCACGAACTCCCACAGGGAGATGTTCCAGAGTGTCATCGTGTTCATGCCGGGAGCCGATGCTATGCCCATCTATCGGCCGCCGGTAAGGACCGTCTCACTGGTTGACCTCTTTGTGCCACCGCGGTCACGGCGGCCGGGGCGGGGCGGACGGGTCTTTTCACCCCGACAAAAGCCGATATCGCCGACACGCACGAACGTCCACCGCCGCCACCCGCCGGGCCGTGCGCGCGCCCGCGGGTACGGAAAGTATGATCAGCGCGTGTCTGACATGACCGAAACCACGCCCGGCTGGCTCTCCCCCGACGAACTGGAGTCGGCGCGGGCCCGTATGCCGATCCTGTACGTCGAGGCCGTCCCGGTCCGCGTCGACGACAGCGGTGAAGTGACCAGCATCGGACTGCTGCTGCGCATAGGGCCGGACGGAACGGTCAGCCGGACCCTGGTGTCCGGCCGCGTACTGCACCACGAGCGGGTCCGGGACGCCCTGTTGCGGCACCTGGAGAAGGACCTCGGCCCGGTGGCGCTGCCGCGGGTGCCGGCCTCGTTGCAGCCGTTCACCGTCGCCGAGTACTTCCCGACACACGGGGTCACGCCGTACCACGACCCCCGCCAGCACGCGGTGTCGCTCGCGTACATCGTGCCGGTGACCGGTGACTGCCGGCCGCGCCAGGACGCGCTGGACCTGGTCTGGTTCAGCCCCCAGGAGGCGGCCTCGGAGCTGGTCCAGGCGGAGATGCCGGGCGGCCAGGGTGTTCTCCTGCGGCAGGCGCTGGCGCACGTGGGCGCCCTGGCCTGACGGCCCTCGGGGGCGTGCGCGGGGCGTGCGGGGGTATCCGCACCGCAGACCGCACTCCCCCGAGGAGATGACCCGGATGCTGTTCATCGGCCTGCTCCTGCTCGCGGCCACCGGCACGTTCACCGCGCTGGCCATCGCCGACAACCTCTCCGGCGGCCCCGAGTACGGCGTGACGGTGCTGGACCACCACATCGCCACCCTGAACACCCTGGAGATCTTCAGCTCCGGCCTCGCGCTGGCGCTGCTGTTCTGCCTGGCCCTGGCGACGGTCGTGAGCGCGTCCACGCACCGCCGCCGCAAGGGCAGGCGGGCGCACGCCTCCTGACGGCCGCCCGGTCGCTACGGAGTGACGGCCGGTGCGGCGGCCCGGTGGAACTGCGGGTGCCGCAGCGGTACGACGGCGATGCCCCGGCCGTCGTGGTCGAGCAGGCGGCCCATGTGCTTGACCGTGCGCAGGACCACCGAGCGGTCGGCGACGGTCGGGCGCGGCAGCTTCCGGGACAGGTGCGCCTCGAAGGCGTGCACGTCGCGCAGGTCGCGCAGCCAGACGTCCACGACCAGGTTGTGCGGTCCCGCGGTGATCGCGCCCGAGCGGACCTCGCGCACCCCGGCCGGCACCCGGCTGGTCTCCTCCACGTACTGGCCGGGCAGGGACGCGAAGTACACGCCGATCGCCGCCGTGCTGCTCATGATCATGGCGGTGGGGGGCGCGGAGAAGGCGGGGCTGCTGGAGACCGTCATGCGGGCCACCCTCGCGCGGGCGCCGCGCCGGGTGCTGCCGTACCTGGTGGCGCTGGTGGCCCGTCAGGCGCACATGATCAGTGACGTGGCCGCGATCGTGCTGCCGCCGCCGGCGGCCGTGGTGTTCAGGAGCGCGGGCCGGCATCCGGTGGCCGGACTGATCGGCGGCTTCGCGCACGTGGGCGCCGGGTACGCGGCCGGGTTCACCATCGGTTCGCTGGACGCGCTCCGCATCGGCATCACCCAGCGGGCGGCGGCCGTGCTGCCCGCCGCCCGGGGCCCGGACCCGAACATCCTCGTCAACTACTTCTTCACCGCCTCCAGCGGTCTCGTCCTGGGCCTGCTCGGCGGCTTCCTCATCAGCCGCGTCCTGGAACCGCGCCTGGGCGCCCACGAGATCGGCGCCGACGAGCCGGAGGAGCCCGACCTCGCGCTGACTCCCGTACAGCGCAAGGGACTTGGCCGCACCGCCCTGGTCGTCGTCCTGTACGTGGCCGCCGTACCGGCGCTGTGGCTGCCGGACGGGGCCCCGCCGCACGGCGACGGCGGCGCGCTCGTGCCGTCGCCGCCGCTCACCGGCGTCGTGCCGGTGCTGTTCGGCGCGTTCCTGCCGCTCGGCCGCGTCACGGTTCCAGGTCGGCCGGGTCCCGGCGATAGGGCCGATCGGTGCCGAAGAGTTCCTTGGACACGGCCCGTACGGTGTCGACGACGGCCGGGGCGACGAGTTCGATCGCCGAACGGCCGTCGCCGACCACCGAGATGGCCGCGACCGGCCCCTCGGGACCGCGCACCGCGAGGCCGACGCAGCCGAGGGCGGGGAAGCACTCGCCCCGGTCGACGGCGAGTCCGTTGCGGCGGCGGATGGCGCCGAGTTCGCGGTGCAGGAGGTCGAGGCGGCCGATGCTGTGCGGGGTGCGGCGCTCGATCACCCGCTCGTAGCGGGCGTCGATCTCCTCCGGGCTCAGCCACGCCAGCATGGCCTTGCCCAGCCCCGTACAGTGCGCGAACGCCCGCCCGCCGACCCGCGAGGGGATGTCCACGGCGGCCCGGCCGCCGACCTTGTCGAGGTAGTAGATGTCGGGTCCGTCGAGCACGGCGAGGTGCACGACCATCTTCGTGCGGACGGCGAGGTCGAGCAGCAGCGGCGCGGCGGCGGCGCGCAGCGTGCTGTGTCCGATCTCCCGGCCGCCCAGGCCCAGTGCGCGCGGTCCGAGCACGTATCCGGCCACGGTGTGGTGCAGCCAGTCCAGGCGCACCAGTTGGTCGAGGATGCGGTGCGTGGTGGAGCGTGGCAGATGGGTCCGGCGGGACACCGTTTCGAGCGTCAGATGCGTCTGCGGACGTTCGAAGAGGTCCATGATCAACGTGACGCGCTCCATCATCGACGGAGGCAGCGCGTGCCCGTCGTCCTCGGAACGCGGTTTCAGGCATAGGGCAGACGTCATCGTCATGGCCTCCTGCTCAAACTGAAATCAATTCTAGTTCGGCGCCAGCAGCGCCAAGGTACCAACGCGGTCAGTCGCGGACCAAGAGGCGTGCACGCACTAAATTGGTACGACCGGTCTATTATTCGGCGGCGCGACGGCCGCGTACAGACGGCGGCGAAAACAAGCCGCTCCCCGGCAGACTCTGCCGGGGAGCGGCTTGTGTGCGAGGGGTCCGACGGGGGTGTTCGGCCCGGTCGGGCCCGGTCAGCCGTGGGTGAGGTCGAGGGCGATGTCCACGATCATGTCCTCCTGGCCGCCGACCAGTCCGCGCCTGCCGACCTCCTGGAGGATGGTGCGCGCGTCCAGGCCGTACTGCTGGGCCGCCGTCTCCGCGTGGCGCAGGAAGCTGGAGTAGGCGCCGGCGTACCCGAGGGTGAGGGTTTCGCGGTCCACGCGCACCGGGCGGTCCTGGAGCGGGCGGACCAGGTCCTCGGCGGCGTCCTGGAGCGCGAAGAGGTCGCAGTCGTGCTTCCAGCCGTAGAGGTTGGCCACCGCGATGAACGGCTCGATCGGGCAGTTGCCGGCACCCGCGCCCTGCCCGGCGAGGGAGGCGTCGACCCGGGTCACGCCCTCCTCGACCGCGACCACCGAGTTGGCCACCGACAGGGAGAGGTTCTCGTGCGCGTGGATGCCGATCTGGGTCCCCGCATCCAGCGTGTCCCGGTAGGCGCGCACCCGGTCGCGTACGCCGGTCATGGTGAGCCGGCCGCCGGAGTCGGTGACGTACACGCAGTGCGCGCCGTAGGACTCCATCAGCCCTGCCTGGCGGGCGAGTTCGGCGGGTTCGGCCATGTGGGCCATCATCAGGAACCCGGAGACGTCCATGCCGAGTTCGCGGGCGGTGGCGATGTGCTGCGCGGCCACGTCCGCCTCGGTGCAGTGGGTGGCGATGCGCACCGAGCGGACCCCGAGGGCGTACGCCTGCTTGAGTTCGGCGATGGTGCCGATGCCGGGCAGGAGCAGGGAGGTGAGGACCGCGCGGTCGATGGCGTCGGCGGCGGCCTCGATCCACTCCCAGTCGGTGTTGCTGCCGGGGCCGTAGTTGAGGCTGCCGCCCGCGAGGCCGTCGCCGTGCGCGACCTCGATGGCGTCGACCCCGGCCCGGTCCAGGGCCGTGCAGATGGCGGTCACGCTCTCGGGGGTGATCCGGTGCCGGATGGCGTGCATGCCGTCCCGGAGGGTGACGTCCTGGACGTACAACTGCGTGGGGGTGGTGGTCACTTGGTCACCTCGGCGGCCGGGGCGGACAGACGCTCGGCGACCCGCTCGGCCACCCGCAGGGCGGCCGAGGTCATGATGTCGAGGTTGCCGGCGTAGGCGGGCAGGTAGTGGGCGGCGCCCTCGACTTCGAGGAAGACGGACACCTTCGTGGTGACCTCGCCCTCCGCGCCGCCGGTCAGCAGGGTGTGTACGGGGGCGCCGTCGTCGAGCGGCGTGAACTGCACTTGTTGCTTGAGCCGGTAGCCGGGCACGTACTCGGCGACCGCGGCCACCATCTGAGTGACGGAGGCGCGGATCGCCTCGTGGTCCGCGTCGCCGATCAGGCAGTACACCGTGTCCCGCATGATCAGGGGCGGTTCGGCCGGGTTGAGCACGATGATGGCCTTGCCGCGCCGGGCGCCGCCCACCTTCTCGATCGCGGCGGAGGTGGTCTCGGTGAACTCGTCGATGTTGGCCCGGGTGCCGGGTCCGGCCGACTTGGAGGCGATGGAGGCGACGATCTCGGCGTACGGCACCGGGGTGATCCGGCTGACCGCGTGCACGATGGGGATGGTGGCCTGGCCGCCGCAGGTGACCAGGTTGAGGTTGACGGCATCCCCGACACCGCCGGCGTCGCCGACCAGGTGCTCGTCCAGGTTCACCGGGGGCACCACGTAGGGGCCGATGGCCGCCGGGGTGAGGTCGACCAGGTGTTTGCCGTAGGGGGCGAGGCGCTTGGCGTTCTCGACGTGGGCCTTGGCGGAGGTGGCGTCGAAGACGATGGCGATGTCGTCGAAGCCGTCCATGCGGATCAGTCCTTCGACGCCCTCGTGGGTCGTGGGGATCTTCAGGCGGGCGGCGCGGGCCAGCCCGTCCGAGTCCGGGTCGATGCCCACCATCGCGGCCATCTCCAGGGTGTCGGACAGGCGCAGCACCTTGAACATCAGGTCGGTGCCGATGTTGCCGGAGCCGATTACGGCCACCTTGGTCTTCGTCATCCTCGGTCCTTGGGTGAGAAGGTCGCTGCCACCGTGCCGAGGCCGGACATCTCGGCCCGTACGGTGGTTCCTGGCGGGGTGGGGACCAGCGGGCCGAGCGCGCCGGAGAGCACGACCTGGCCCGCGCGCAGCGGATCGCCGAACTCGCGGGCGGTGCGCGCCAGCCAGAGCAGGGCGGCGAGCGGGTCGCCGAGGCAGGCGGCGCCGTCGCCCGCGGAGGCGAGCTTCCCGTCCGCGTACAACTGCATCGTCACCTCCCGCGGCTCGAACTCCTTGAGCGTGCGCCGCTGTTGGCCCAGGACGAACAGGCCGCCGGAGGCGTTGTCGGCGACCGTGTCGGTGATCGCGATGTCCCAGTCGGCCACCCGGCTGTCCACGATCTCCAGCGCGGCCACCGCGTGCCCGACCGCGGCCCGGACCGTCGCCAGGTCGAGGTCGGCGTGGTCGAGGTCGGCGGCGAGCACGAAGGCGATCTCCGCCTCGACCTTGGGCTGGAGCAGCCGTCCGCTGGGCACGGCGGGCAGTCCGGTGACGTCCATGTCGTCGAGGAGCACCCCGAAGTCGGGCCGGTCGACGCCCACTTGCCGCTGCACGGACGGCGAGGTCAGGCCGATCTTGCGGCCGACGACCCGGGCCCCGGCCGCGATCCGGTCACCGATCACGTGCTGCTGGACGGCGTAGGCGAGGCCGATGTCACGGGAGCCGAGCAGGTCCCGTACGGGCGCGCACGGCTTGTGCTCGCGGGCGGCGCGGGCCAGCCGGGCGGCCGCCTCGGCGACGGCCTCCTCGCGGTCCGCGGTGCCCGTCGGTTTCCTGACGTCTGTCATCTGCATCCTCAACTCGTGCCGGACTCCAGCCTGATCGTCCGTACCGGGCGGCGGTGCCGTACGTTCCGCTCACCGGGACTGGGCCAGAACGCGGGTCTCGCTCAGCGAGATGAACGATCAGCCGGGGTGTCACCCCTCATTACCGTCGGCGGCTAACTGCTGAACGGCTGGTGGCGACTTCGCCGCGGCCGGCCGGGACCGTGGGACGTCCCGGCCGGCCCGCCACCTCCGTGCGCGGAGCCTCCCGGTGCCGGCGCCGTCCGGTGCGGGGGCTCCTCGCCGGTGCGCGCGGCCGTGACGGTCTCCCGGACCGGGTGTCCGTGCCTGTGGCGGTTTCCCCCACCCGTGATCGGAATCCCCCCACCACAAGAGGTCGGCACTCAGAGGGAGTTTTCATCATGACCATCAACGAGGACGCCTACGACGTCGTCATCGTCGGATCGGGCGGCGGCGGCCTGGTAGGGGCCTACGTGGCGGCGTCGCGCGGCCTGCGCACGCTCGTCATCGAGAAGACCGACCTGGTGGGCGGCACGACCGCCTACTCCGGTGCGGGGCTCTGGTTCCCGGGCTCCGCGCCCGTGGGCCGGGCCGGCGTCGAGAACGACGTGGAGACCGCCAGGACGTATCTGCGCGGCATCGTCGACGACAGTTCCCGCGAGCCGCTCCAGGACGCCTACCTCCGGGCCGGCGCCGAGCTGATCGACGAACTCGAGAAGAACCCCCTGTTCCAGTCGTTCCAGTACGGTCCCGTGCCGGAGTACTACGACTCGGCCCCCGGCGCCTCCCCCGCGGGGCACAGCATCTTCCCGCCGCCGGTCGCCGTCGACGAACTCGGCGAACACGCCCGGCTGGTGCGCCGCTGCCTGCCCACCGAGCGGTGGGGCCACGACGAGGGCCCCGTCCTGAGCGGTGGCCGCGCGCTGATCGGCAGGGCGCTGAAGGCGTTCCTGGAGACCGGCAACGGCGCTCTCCGCCTCAACACCGCGCTGGAGAGCCTCGTGGTCGAGGACGGCAGGGTCGTCGGCGTGGAGGCGGTCAGCGACGGCGAACGGGTCACGCTGCGGGCCCCGGGCGGCGTGCTCCTCGCCGCCGGCGGCTTCGAGCGCAACCGTGAACTGCGGGAGAAGTACCAGCCGTTCCCCCAGGTCGTCGAGTGGACGCACGGCGCCCCGGGCAACACCGGCGACGCGCTCCAGGCGGGCATCGCGATCGGCGCCGCCACCGACCTGCTCGACGAGGCGTGGTACACACCGGGCCTGGTGTGGCCGGACGGTCTGCCGCTCTTCCACACCGGCACGCGCGGCGGGATCTGGGTCAACGGCGCGGGCGAACGCTTCATCAACGAGGCCCGCCCCTACGACCAGGCCGGGCACGAGATCGTCCGCCTGCACACCACCACGGGGGTCTCGCACGTCCCCGCCCACTGGATATTCGACCAGCGCCAGCTCGACCGGGACAGCTTCGGCGGCCCGTACGACCAGCCGGTGCGGCCCGAGTGGTTCGAGTCGGGCGCGCTGAAGAAGGCCGACACCCTGGAGGAGTTGGCGGAGCTGATCGACGTCCCGCTCGACGCCCTGCGCGCCACCGTCGAGGAGTTCAACGGCTACGCGGCCTCCGGGGTGGACGAGAGGTTCCACCGCGGTGAGACGCCCTGGGACCAGATCGCCTACCACGTGCTGGGCTACCCCGGCCTGCCCGAGCTGAACTACCCGGCGCCGCCCACGCCGGACTGGCCCAACCCGCTGCTGATGCCGCTGGACACGCCGCCGTACTACGTGGCGACCATCCTGCCCGCCGACATCGGCACCAAGGGCGGCCTGAAGATCGACGAGCACGCGCGCGTGCTGCGCCCGGACGGCAGCCCGATCGCGGGGCTGTACGCGGCCGGGAACACGGCGGCGGCGATGTCGGGCCGGGTGTACCCGGGCGCGGGGACCCCGATCGGTTCGAGCACGGCCTTCTCGTACCTGGCGGTGCTGGACATCGCCGGGGCGAAGGACTGACGCGGACGACGGTACGAGCACGGGTCCGGCTGCCCGCCCCGGAAGGGGGTGGGCAGCCGGACCCGTCACGTCACGGTGTGAGGATCAGCCGGGCCGCCAGCCGCAGGTCCCGTTCCGCCTGTTCGGTGGAGATCTCCTCGGTGAGCACGGCGACGAACACGCCCCACCAGCCGTAGACCAGCAGCCGTACCCTGCTGCGCTCCGTCTCGCCGACGTCCCGGACCCCGAGCAGCCCGAGGATGGCCTGGCCCAGGGCGCTCTCGACGATGTCGATCCGGGCCGGGACGGCACTGGCGTACTCGGCGAACGAGGACAGCGCCACCGCCGAGGCGAGCAGCGGGTGTTCGAGCAGCTTCCCGCTCAGCGCGACGAGGGTCTGCGCCACCTCCTCGACCGGGTCGGCGCGCTCCCCGGCGCCCGCCCGGTCGCCGAGGAACTGCTCGATGTGCCACTCCAGGACCGCCATGAACAGGTACGGCTTGGACGGGAAGTAGCGGTACAGCGTGCCGATGGCGACCCCGGCCTCCTTGGCCACGTCGTGCATCTGCACCCTGGCGAGGCCCTCGCGCGCGCCGAGTTCGGAGGCGGCCCGCAGGATGCCGACCCGGCGGGCGAGCTGACGGCTCGACACCGGAGCCGCGGGCTGCCGTGCTCGAAGGGGTCTGGCCACGTCGTCGTCCCCCCGCTCGTCCAGGTCCGTCCGTGCCGCCGCCGTCGCCGCCGTCCTAAGTCCGGCACCGGGACTCAGGCGGACTCGGGGCGGGTCAGGAAGGCGAGGACCGCGCTCTCCCAAGCCTCTTTCTGCTCGATCATCGCCCAGTGCCCGCAGTCCGGCAGGACGTGGAGCTCGGCCTTCGGGATGGTGCGCATCGGCAGCAGCGCGCTCTCCAGGGGCGTGACCCGGTCGTCCCGGCCCCAGGTTAGCAAGGTGGGTGCGGTGATCTTGTGAAGTGCGGCCCAGATGGGCTGGTCGGAGTGGGCCTGGGCGGCGATGGTCGCCGCCATGGCCTTGCGGCCGGAGATGCGGCGCAGCGCCTCCAGGGTGGCCGGCTCGGTCGCGGTCTGCCAGCGCTCCTCGACCAGTTCCTCGGTCACCAGGGCCTGGTCGTGGACCATGGCCCGCAGCCACTGCACCAGGTTCTCCCGGGTCGGGTTCTCGGCGAACTCCACCAACAGGTTCAGGCCCTCGCTGGGCGCCGGGGAGAGGATGTTGCGGCCCACGCCGCCGATCGTGACGATCCGGCGGAAGAGGTCCTTGTTGGCGACGGCGAGCCCCACCGCGACGAATCCGCCCATGGAGTTGCCGATGACGTCGACCTTGTCGAGCCCGAGGCCGTCGAGGAAGCGCAGCACGGCCTTGGGGCCCGCCGCCATCGGGCTCTCGTCGGTCGGGTCGCTCACGCCGAAGCCGGGGAACTCCAGGGCCAGGCAGCGGAAGTGGCGGGCGAACACGGGCAGGTTGCCCCGGTAGTTGCGCCAGCCGGTCACGCCGGGCCCCGAGCCGTGCAGAAGCAGCAGCGGGGGGCCGTCGCCCGCCTCGTGGTAGCGCAACACCCCCTCGTCGGTGGGCAGTTCGCGCAGGGTGTCCTCGTAGCTGAGTGCAGTGGGTGTCATGGCTGTGCGTGACCTCCGGTCGATGGATAACCAGCGGGCCCGGCGGACCGGGCGGTGGACGCGGCGCCCCCACCCGTTGCCGTCCCGCTGGTCCGATCCTGCCCCGCGGCCCGGTCCCGCTCCGGTCACCGTCCCACCCAGCAGGAGGGCGGGGCCGTACGTCTCCCGATCAGTGGGACGGTGGCGGCGGCGGACGTTCCGCTGTGCCTACCGTCGGCCGTATCGCGCTTTCCGGGGCCCAGGCCGCCGGACCTGACGATCGTTGATTGGAGAACCTGATGGGTGTGCGCTCACTCGGGTATTTGCGGCTGGAATCCACCGACCTCGACAAATGGAAGGTCTTCGGGGCCGATTTCCTCGGGCTGATGCCGGTCGAAGGGGCCGATCCGGAATCGCTGTCGTTCCGCATGGACGACTACCCGGCCCGCATCGTGATCTCTCCGGGCGCCCAGAACGGGATGACGGCGCTCGGTTTCGAGGTCATCGACGAGCGCGAACTGGCCAAGCTGGTCGCGGACGTCGAGAAGTACGGCATCAAGGTGACCGCCGGCACCGAGGCCGAGGCCGTGGCCCGCAGGGTCACCGGCTTCGTCAAGTTCAACGACCCGGGCGGCAACCCGGTCGAGCTCTTCTACGGCACCGTTCTCGACCACGTGCCGGTGCTCACCCCGCTGGTGTCGAAGTTCCTCACCGGTGACATGGGCTTCGGGCACGCCATCGTCTCCGCCGAGGACGCGCGCGGCACGTTCGACTTCTACGTGAACGTCCTCGGGTTCATCGAGCGCAACACCATGCGCTCCCCCGGCGGCACCACGTGGTTCATGGGCTGCAACCCCCGCCACCACACCCTGGGCGTCACCCCGGCGCCGGGCCCCGGGCGGCTGCTGCACTTCATGGTCGAGGCGGAGACGCTGGACGACGTCGGGCGCGCCCTGGACCGGGCGGCGAAGCTCGAGGTCCCGATGATGCACTCGCTCGGCAAGCACACCAACGACCGCATGGTGTCGTTCTACGTGTGGTCGCCGGAGAACTACGCCGTCGAGTTCGGCTGGAACGGCCTCCAGGTGCCCGAGCCGGTCCCGGTCTACGAGATCACCGACGGCGCGTTCTGGGGCCACCACTTCACCCCGCCGCCGCAGCCGCCGGCCGCTTCCTGATCCGAACACGGGTGAGCCCCGGGGCAGTTGGCCCCGGGGCTCACCCGTGTCCGGCTGCTCACTCGACGGTGATGGCCCTCTCGGGGCAGGCCCGCTCGCCGTCCCGGCCGGCCGCTTCGAGCCCGGCGGGCACCTCTCCCTCGAACGGTACGGCGTAGCCGTCGTCGTCGAGCCGGAAGAGCTGCGGGGCGGCGGCCGCGCACCGCGCGTGCCCGGAGCACGCCGCCGTATCGATCGAGATCTTCATCGTCCTTCTCCGTTCTGCGTACGGGCCGTTCTGCGTACGTACCGCCGGGTCACGGCTTGTTCGTCGAGCCCGCGTCGACGGTGAACTGGAGGCCGGTGACGTACCGGGCCTCGTCCGAGGCGAGGAACAGGACCGCGTTGGAGATGTCCCGGGGCTCGACGAACGGGGCCAGCGGGCTCAGTTCGACGAGGGCGAACAGCGGCTCGCGCGCCTTGAGTTCCTCCAGCGGCACGCCGACCGTGATCCCGGTGTCGCTGACCATGGTCGGGTGGACGGTGTTCACCCGGATGCGGTGCGGGGCCAGTTCGTTGGACAGGGCCTTCATCAGGCCGACCACACCGTGCTTGCTGGCCACGTAGTGGGCGAACGGCACATGGCCGCGGATGCCGGCGGCCGAGCAGATGATGACGATCGACCCGCCCTCCCCGGCCTCGATCAGCCAGGGGATCGCGGCCCGCGTGGTGTTCCAGACGCCCTTGAGGTTGACGTCCATGACGACGTCCCACGCCTCCTCGGACAGTTCCCAGCCGGAGCCGATGCTCATGACACCGGCGTTGGCCACGACCGTGTCGAGCCGGCCGAACTCCGTGCGGGCGGCGTCGACGGCGGCCCGCATGTCGCTCACCGAGCGCACGTCGCCCTGGAGGGCGACACACCGGCGGCCGGTGGCCCGCACCAGCTCGGCCGTCTCCTCCAGCTGTTCCTTCGTGCCCAGCGAGTACGGCAGTTCGTCGCTGATGTCGTGGCAGACGTCGGTGATCACGACGTCCGCGCCCTCCTCCGCCAGCCGGACGGCGTGCGAGCGGCCCTGGCCGCGGGCCGCCCCGGTGATCAGCGCGACCTTGCCCTCAACTCGTCCCATGCGCATCCCTGTTCGTCGTGTCGCCAGGGATGCCGAGGACACCGGGGACTCCGGGGACGCCGGGGATCAGGTCCTCGGCCGCCTCGCGCAGGGCGCGCAGCCGGGAGTCGAGGAGGTCGCGTTCGGCGCCGTCGGCCGCGCCGAGTTCCGCCAGCCGTGCCTCGGACGCGGCGATCTCCTCGACCAGGCGGCCGTGGGCCTCCTCGCGGGTCAGCAGGTCCAGATCGGTCCAGTCGGACCGCTCGGACTCCGGACGCCGGCTCATGCGGGGAGGTTGTACAGGCGGCGGGTGTTCAGCTCCACGATCTTGTGCACCTCGTCGTCGGGGACGTCGGCGAGGACCTCGGCGGCGTAGGCGCGGCTCTTGGGCCAGTACGAGTCGGAGTGCGGGTAGTCGCACTCCCAGGTGATCCGGTCGATGCCGACGTGGTGGCGGACCTCGACGCCGAACCGGTCGTCGATGAAGCAGCCGTGGAAGTGCTTGTTGAACAGCTCCGAGGGCCGCACGCTCTGGTTGATGTTCTGGTAGAAGCGGTGCCGCTCCCAGGTGCCGTCGGCGCGCTCCAGCAGGTACGGGATCCAGCCGATGCCGCCCTCGGACAGGCCGATCTTGAGCTTCGGGTGCTTGTGCAGCACCGGGGAGAACAGCAGGTCGCCGGTGGCGTACATGGCGTTGCAGCCGAACAGCGTGATCGTCACCGCGAACGGGGCCTCCTCGGCCGTCTTCGGCGGCTTGCCCGAGGTGCCGAAGTGCAGGCACAGGGGTATGTCGGTCTCCTCGGCCGCGGAGAACAGCGGGTCCCAGTAGTCCGTGTGGAAGGAGGGCAGGCCGCGCGGGGCGGGGTTCTCCGGGAAGGAGATCGCCTTGGCGCCCTTGGCGGCGGTGCGGTGGATCTCCGCGACGCATGCCTGCACGTCCCACAGCGGCATGATGACCAGCGGGATGAGCCGCCCGGGTGCGGTGGCGCACCACTCGTCGAGGACGAAGTCGTTCCACGCCTGCACGCACAGCAGGGCCAGTTCGCGGTCCTTGCCCTCCAGGAAGATGTGGCCGGAGAAGCCCGGGAACGACGGGAAGCTCAGGGCGCCCCACACCCCGTCCAGGTCCATGTCGCGCAGCCGGGCCTTGGGGTCGTAGCAGCCGGGGATCATCTCGTCGTAGCGCGTGGGTTCGAGGCCGAACTCCTCGGGGCTCTTGCCCGCCACGGCGTTCAGGCCGATGTAGGGGTAGATGCGGCCCTCGTAGTTCCACACCTCGGCGGGGGCCTGGCCCTCGCCGCGCTTCTGTTCCACGATCCGCGGCCCCAGCTCCCGGTACTTGGCCGGCAGGCGGTCCGTCCACAGACGGGGCGGCTCGATCAGATGGTCGTCGGTCGACAGCAGCTTCATCCACGGCTGCAACGGCATCGTTGGTCTCCCTTGATCTCAGAGAATCTCTAGCACCGGCCGCATTGTGTGCACTGATCCGGTCCCGCTCAGTGGAAGTCGGACACCGGACGGGACGAATCCATGCGGATCATGGGGTGCGAGCGGTTCCATCGACAAGTATTCAGGCTACTCTTTTCTGTGGCGGAAGGAGACCCCATGGGTCGAGTGCAGGACAAGGTCGTCTTCATCACGGGAGCCGCACGGGGACAGGGCCGCGCCCACGCGGTCCGGCTCGCGACGGAGGGCGCCGACATCATCGCCGTCGACCTCTGCGAGGACATCGCCACCAACGGCTACCCGCTGGCCACCCCGGACGACCTGGACGAGACCGTCCGGCAGGTCGAGAAGACCGGCCGGCGCATCGTCGCCCGCAGGGCCGACGTGCGCGACCCCGCGGCGCTGAAGGCGATCGTGGCGGAGGGCGTGGCCGAACTCGGGCGCCTGGACGCGGTGGTGGCCCAGGCCGGGATCGCGCCGCTGGGGCCCGACCGCGGTGTGCAGGCGTTCCTGGACGCGGTCACGGTGGACTACGTCGGTGTCGTCAACGCCGTCGACGCCGCGCTGCCGCACCTGTCCGACGGGGCCTCGATCGTGGCGACCGGGTCGATCGCCGCGCTGACCCCGGCGACCGTCGACAACCCGGCCAACGGGCCCGGCGGGCTGGGCTATTCGTTCGCCAAGCGGCAAGTGGCCGCGTTCGTGCACGACTTGGCGACCGTGATGCTGTCCCGGCAGATCCGGGTCAACGCGGTGCACCCGACCAACGTCAACACGGGCATGCTCAACAGCGACCTGATGTACCGCTCGTTCCGGCCCGACCTGGACCGGCCGACGCGCGAGGACGCCCTGTTGTCCTTCCCCGCGACCACCGGTTTCGGTATCCCCTATGTCGAGCCGGAGGACGTCGCCGACACGGTGCTGTTCCTGGTCTCCGACGAGTCCCGCTATGTGACGGGTCTGCAGATGCGGGTGGACGCCGGCGGGTACGTGCGCAAGCGCCCGCAGCTGCCGTCGTTCTGACGGCCGTTGGGAGCGGTCCCCCGAGGAGGGCACCCGCTCCCCCGCCGCCGCCCCTACTCCCCCGCCGTCATGTCGATGACCACCTTCCCGGTGGTGCGGCGCTCGGCCACGTCGGTCAGCGCCGTCGCGACGTCGGCGAGGGGGTGGACGCGGGAGACCAGCGGGCGCATCCCGTCGTGGACCATGTGGGCGCGCGCCCGGTCGCCGGCGGCCACGGCCTCGGGGGCGTACTGGCGCAGCGTGCGGATCTCGAAGCCGCGCACGACCGCGTCCTTGAGCAGCACCAGGTTGAGCGGGATCCGCGGGATCTTCCCGTCGGCGTACCCCACGGTGACGAACCGGCCGCCCCGCCGCAGCGCGGGCACGGCGGCCTCCGCGTGGTCGCCGCCGACGGGGTCGACGACGAGGTGGGCGCCGTCGCCGCCGGTGAGTTCGCGGATCCGGAGCTTCAGGTCCTCGTGGACGTAGTCGATGCCGCCCTCGGCGCCCAACTTCCGTGCCACCGCGAGCCGTTCGTGGCTGGACGCGGCGGCGACCACGTGCAGCCCCAGCCGGGTCGCCACGTCGACGGTGGCGGTGCCGACGCCGCCCGCGGCTCCGAGGACCACCGCCCACTCCCCCGCCGCGGCCTTCCCGACGGTGACCAGGGAGTGGTAGGCGGTGGCGTAGGTGACGTGGAAGGCCGCCGCGTGGACCATGTCGAGGCCGTCGGGGACATGGCGCAGGTTCGCTGCGGGCAGCACGACCTGTTCGGCGAAGGCGCCGGTGAGCACCGCCCCGGCGACGGGCGAGCCGACCACCGGACCGGACACGCCGGGCCCCAACGCGGCGACGACACCGGCGAATTCGCTGCCGGGCGTGAACGGCAGCGGCGCGTGCACCTGGTAGCGGTCGGCCACGATCAGCACGTCCGGGTAGTTGACCGCGGCGGCGTGCACGCGGACCAGCACCTCTCCGGGGCCGGGTTCGAGGTCGTCGACCTCGGCGACCTCCAGTGCGCCCGGCGGTCCGTACTGCGTGCAGCGTGCGGCTCTCATGGTGTCCTCTCGGCGGTCGGCATCGCCGGGTCCCGCGGCAGGCCCAGGACCTGTTCGGCGATGGTGTTGCGCTGGATCTCGGCGGTGCCCGCGCCGATCGTGGAGGCCCGGGTGCGCAGGAAGCCCCAGACCCAGCGGCCACGCTGGACCGCGTGCGGGTCGCGGCGGCCGAGGATGCCGTACGCGCCCAGCAACTCCACGGCGAACTCGTGCAGTTCCTGCTCGAAGACCGCGATGAACAGGCGGGCCGTCGAGGAGGCTGGGCCCGGTTCGCCCCTGGTCATGATGTCGGCGATGGTGCGCATGCCGGTGAGCCGCATGATCGTGACCCGCATCTCGAAGTCCGCGAGTCTGTCGCGCACCAACGGGTCGGCGCTCGCGCCCCGTTCGCGGGCCAGTTCGATCAGCTCGTCGAGGACGCGCCGGTAGAGCGCGGCCTGGTTCATCGCCCCGGCGGCGCGCTCGTGGCCGAGGCTGGTGCGGACCAGGGGCCAGCCGCCGTTCTCGGCGCCGATGCGGCTCGCGACCGGCACCCGGACGTCGTCGAAGAAGATCTCGCAGAAGTGCGCGTCCCCGGTCAGGTCGCGCAGCGGCCGTACGGTGACGCCCGGGGCGTGCGCGTCGATCAGCAGATAGCTGATGCCCTCCTGGCGCGAGCCGGGCGGTCCGGTGCGGACGAGGGTGAAGAGGATGTCGGCGATGTCGGCCGAACTGTTCCACACCTTCTGCCCGTTGACGACGTACTCGGCGCCCGGGTCGTCGGGTCCGCCGCCCTCGCGCCGGGCCGTGGTGCGCAACGCGGGCAGGTCGGAGCCCGCCTCCGGCTCGGAGTAGCCCTGGGCCCACACGGCGTCGCCGCGCAGCATGGGGCGCAGGAAGCGTTCCTTCTGCTCGGCGGTGCCGTACTTGACGATGGTCGGGGCCGCGATACCGAGGCCGGTGCCGAGCGGTCCCGGCACCCGGGCGCGGGCGTACTCCTCCTGGTAGATGACCTGGCGGGCGAAGCTCAGCGCCATCCCGCCGTAGGCGCGCGGCCAGCTGGGGCCCGCGAATCCGGCGTCGAAGAGGGTGGCGAGCCAGGACTTCTGCCAGGCGAGGCGCTCGGCGGGGTCCTTGGGCCGACGGCCGGGGTGGTGCCCGGTCAGGAAGGCGCGCAGCCGGGCCCGGAACTCCTCGTCGGTCTCGACGTCGTCGGCGGGGGGTGTCTGTACGGTCGTGGTCATGCGGCCTCCGTTCAGCGCGGAGCCATGCGGATGGCGCCGTCGAGGCGGATCGTCTGGCCGTTGAGGTAGGAGTTCTCCAGCATTTCGACGGCGAGGCGGCCGAAGTCGTCGGGCTCGCCGAGCCGCTTGGGGTGGGGCACGGTCGCGGCGAGGCCGTCGCGGATGTCGGCGCGCAGCCGGCCGAGCATCGGGGTGTCCATGATGCCGGGGGCGATGGTGTTCACCCGGATCTGCCAGCTGGCCAGGTCGCGGGCGGCGACGAGAGTGAGGCCGTGCACCCCGGCCTTGGCGGCGGTGTAGGAGGTCTGGCCGATCTGGCCGTCGAACGCGGCGACCGAGGCGGTCAGCACGATCGCGCCGCGGTCGCCGTCGACGACGTCGTTGCCGGAGAGCCGGGCGGCGGCCAGCCGCAGCACGTTGTAGGTGCCGACCAGGTTGACGCGGACGACCTCGGCGAACGTGTCGAGTTCGCCGGGCTTGCGCTCGCGGTCGATGATCCGGGTGCGGTCGCCGCCGCGGCCCGCGCAGTGCACGACGAAGCGCAGCGAACCGTGGTTCTGCGCGGCGTCGAGGGCGGCGCCCACGGCGTCCTCGTCGGTGACGTCGGTGCGGACGAAGCGGGCGGCGTCGCCGAGGTCGGCGACGGCCTTGACGCCCTGTTCCTCGGAGATGTCGGCGAGGACGACCCGGCCGCCGCGGTCGATGATCCGGCGCGCGGTGGCCAGGCCGAGGCCGGAGGCCCCGCCGGTGACGAGCGCCGTGGATCCGTCGATGTTCACACCCAACTCCTCATGGTCTGCGGGCTCGGGGGCCAACGGCCCGGGAACTGCTTCAAAGGCCCAGGGACTTGCTGATGATGGTCTTCATGACCTCGCTGGTGCCGCCGTAGATGCGGGTCACGCGGGCGTCGGCGTACAGCCGGGCGATCGGGGATTCGAGGATGTAGCCGTAGCCGCCGTGCAGTTGGAGGCAGCGATCGACCACGCGTCCTTGTGTCTCGGTGCAGAAGAGCTTGGTCCTGGCCGCGTCCACGGGGCTCAGTTCGCCCGCGACCAGGGCGGCGACCGCCGCGTCCAGGAGGGCCTGGGCGGCTGCCAACTCCGTTGCCATGGAGGCCAGTTCGAACTTGGTGTTCTGGAAGTGGGCGACCGGTTTGCCGAACACGGTGCGGTCGCGGACGTAGGTGACGGTCAGGTCGACCGCGGCCTGTGCCTGCGCGACGGCTCCGACGGCGATGGCGAGGCGTTCCTGGGCGAGGTTGCGGCCGAGGAGGGAGAAGGCGGCGCCCTCCTCGCCGAGGAGGTTGGCGGCGGGGACGCGGACGTCGGCGAAGGAGAGTTCGACGGTGTCCTGGGTGGCCAGGCCGATCTTCTCCAGCTTGCGCCCGACCTCGAATCCGGGCATCCCCTTCTCCACCACCAGCAGGGACAGCCCGGCGCGCCGGTCGTCCGGGTCGGTGGCGGTGCGGGCCACGACGATCACCAGGTCGGCGTGGTGGCCGCCGGTGATGAAGGTCTTGGCCCCGTTGAGCACGAAGTCGTCGCCGTCGCGCACCGCCCGCGTCGCGACTCCGGCGAGGTCCGAGCCGGTGCCCGGTTCGCTCATCGCGACCGCGGTGTACAGGTCGCCGGAGGCCAGCCCCGGGAACCATCGCCGCCGCTGCTCGGCGTTGGCGAAGTTCGTGAAGTAGGGGACGACGACGTCCAGATGGGTGCGCAGTCCGCCCAGCGTGACGCAGGCGCGGGCGCACTCCTCCTGGATGACGACGTTGAAGCGGTAGTCGTCCTGGCCGCCTCCGCCGTACTCCTCCGGGATCGCGGTGCCGATGATGCCGAGCTTGCCCAGCGCGGTGAACAGCTCGCGCGGGACGAGACCGGCACGGCGCCAGTCCTCGTACACCGGGGTGACTTCGCGGGCGAGGAAGTCACGGACCAGCAGGCGGAAATCCTCGTGGATCTCTTCGAACAGGGTCCGGCGCATCGGATCTCCTTCGACTCGACCCTATTCAGTATACGTAATTATCCTCGCCAGGCACAGAAGAACGCCCCACGAGGCCGAAGACCTCATGGGGCGCTCTGAATCAGTTCACTGAATCCGTCGGCGGGAGCTGCCGTCCGGCTCAGTGCCACCACGGCATGAGGGCGTCCAGGTGGCGGCGCATCCGGTGCCGGGCGACCCCGGCGTCCTGCTGGAGGATCGCGTCCAGGATCCGCTGGTGGACGTGCTGGACCTGGTCGGCCGCGGCGTCGCCGGGCAGCGGCCGGTCGCGGCCGGCCGCGTGGCGGCGGAAGAGTTCGGTGAGGATGGCGAGGAACAGCGTCAGCACCGGATTGTCGGCGAGCGCGGCCAGTTCGGAGTGGAACAGGTCGGCCTTGCGCTGGTCCTCGGCCGGGCCCGCGGTGCTCCAGCGGACCGCCTTGGCGAGCCGCTCGGCCACCGCCTTGTCGCCCGCCGCGTGCCGGGCGGTGACCCGGGCGACGATGCCGAGCTCGATGGCGTTGCGGACGGTGCGCAGGTCGTCGGCGGTGACGCCCTGGTATTCGAGGAACAGCGCCATCGTGTCGACGCTGGCCTGCGCCTCGGGCGCGGTGACGACCAGGCCGCCGCCGGGGCCCCGGCGCATCCGGGCGACCGAGTGGTACTCCAGCAGCCGTACGGCTTCGCGCAGCACGGCCCGGCTGATGCCGTAACGGGCGAGCAGGTCGGTCTCGGAGCCGAGCACCATGCCGATCTGCCAGCCGCGGGCGGCGATGTCGTCGTGGATGCGGGCGGCGACCACCTCGGCGAGCTTGGCCCGGGGGCCCTCGACGAGTTCGGGTTCGATCACGTTGCCCGCGATGCGCTGGCCGCGGCGGACCCGGTGCTTCTCGATCCAGCCGGCCACCGACTCCAGGTGCGCGGTGAGCGCGGTCTGGGCGCGCGCGCCGTCGTCGGAGATCACGGCGTCGACGACGGCCTTGTGCGCGCTGTGCGACGTCTCCATCGCCGCGTGCATCTCGGCCTTGGAGATACGGCGGGAGGTGTGCGCGTACCGTGCGGTCAGGCGGGTGAGCACGTCCACGAACAGGTGCAGCACCGGGTTGCCCGAGAGCTGCCCGAGCACCGGGTGCAGCGGGTCCTGCGAGCCGACACCCGGGTCGTCCCAGTGGACGATCTCGCTCTCCAGCGTGGCGCGGAGGGTGGCGATGCCCTCCTCGGTGATCCGCTCCGCGGCCAGTCCCGCGGCGATCGGTTCGAGCAGGAGGCGGGCCTGGAGCAGGTCGGTGACGCTGGTGCCGACGTATTCGAGGTAGATCACCATGGCCCGGGTGGCCGGGCCCGCGTCCGGGGCGCAGACGATCAGGCCGCCGTTGGGGCCGCGGCGCATGCGGGCGACCCGGTGGTGCTCGACCAGCCGTACCGCCTCGCGCAGGACCGCGCGGCTCACCCCGAGGCGTTCGCGGAGGTCCACCTCGGAGCCGAGCGACTCGCCGACGGGCCAGCCCTGGCGGATCACGCTGGCCTCGATGCGCTGGGCGGTCTGCGCGGCCAGCTTGCCGACGGGCATGCCGTTGTCGGCGACGGCGGCGAAGTCGGACTCGGGCTCGCCGTCGGCGGGCTCGCGGTCGACGGCAGTCGCCATGGGCCAACTCCTCTGGGGGGCTATTGCGGATCCCCAGTCTATTCACCCCCCGGGCGGGGGCGGGCGATTCGAGCACCGAACGAGGAACGAGGCATCCGCATTCGGAGTATAGAGTACACTCATTTTCGCGATGCGTGTGTCAGATGTATTCAGATGTGTATCGAACGCGCACCGCGATGCCGTGAGGACGAGACCCAAGGAGCCGACAGCGATGCGTCTGGAGTCCACGCCCGAACTCGAAGCGTTCCGCGGCAAGGTACGCGCCTTCGTCGCCGAGCACGCGCCCGGTGTCAAGACCCACGCGGGCGTACGGTCGCCCGAGCCCGAGCTGATGCCGGCGATCCGGGAGTGGACCGCGAAGCTGTACGAGGCGGGCTTCCTCGGCATCGACTGGCCCGCGGAGTACGGCGGCAGGCCCGACGCGCATCCCCTCGAACCGTCCGTCGTCGCCGAGGAGATCGCCCGGGCCCGCACCTGGCCGCCGGTCGGCGCCGCCTCGCTGGCCTCGGCCGCGCTGATCGAGTTCGGCAGCGACGAGCAGCGGGCCCGTTTCCTGCCCCGCATCCGCAGCTGCGCGGACGTGTGGTGCCAGCTGTTCAGCGAGCCCGAGGCCGGCAGTGACCTGGCCTCGCTGCGCACCCGGGCGCGCCGCGAGGGGAAGGGCCCCGACGACCCCGACGCGGTCTACGTCGTCGACGGGCAGAAGGTGTGGACCACCAACGGCCAGCACGCCGACATGGGTTACCTGCTCGCCCGCACCGACGGCGACGCCCCCAGGCACAAGGGCATCACCGCGTTCGCGCTCGACCTGCGCACCCCGGGCGTCGACGTGCGGCCGTTGCGCGAGATCACCGGGACCACCGACTTCAACGAGGTCTTCCTGGACGGCGTGCGCATCCCGGCGGCGAACGTGATCGGCGAGGTGAACAACGGCTGGCGGGTGGCGATGAGCAGCCTCGGCCACGAGCGGTCCGGGGTGGCCGCGCGGGGCATCGAACTGTTCACCGCGATGGACGACCTGCTGCGGCTCGCGGAGGAGACGTCCGTCGGCGGGCGGCCCGCGCTCGACGACTCCGCCACCCGGCAGGCGATCGGCGAACTCGCCACCCGGGTACAGGTGAACGCCGCGCTGATCGGCCTCGCCCAGTCGCGCATGCTGCACCACACCGAACAGCCCGCCGACGCCCTGCTGGGCAAGATCTTCTTCAGTGAACTCAACCACGACCTCGCCGTGTTCGGCCTGGACCTCCAGGGCACGGACGGGCTCCTGGTCGAGGGCGACGAGCACGCGGTGGCAGGCGGCTGGTGGCAGGACGCGCACCTGTACTCCCGCGCGTACACGATCGCGGGCGGGGCGAACGAGATCCTGCGGACACAGGTCGCGGGGCGGGGGCTGGGGCTGCCGCGGGAGGCGCGATAGTCGCGGTAGTCACGGACGGTGAAGCCCGGTCGGCCACCGCGGCCGACCGGGCTTCACCGCATCACCGGCGTTCTCAGAGCAGTTCGAGGATCGTGGCGTTGGCCGTGCCGCCCCCCTCGCACATGGTCTGCAGGCCGTAGCGCAGGCCGTGGCGGCGCATCTGGGCGAGCATGCGGGTCATCAGGACGGCCCCGGAGCCGCCGAGCGGGTGGCCGATCGCGATTGCGCCGCCGAGCGGGTTGAGCCGCTCGGGGTCGGCGCCGGTCTCGGCCAGCCAGGCCAACGGGACCGGTGCGAACGCCTCGTTGACCTCGAACACGCCGATGTCGTCGATGGTCAGTCCGGCCCGGCTCAGCGCCTTCTCGGTCGCCGGGATCGGGCCGAGCAGCATGGTGATCGGGTCCGCGCCGCTGACCGCGCCGGTGTGATAGCGGGCGATCGGGGTGAGGCCGAGTTCCCTGGCCCGCCCGGGAGTTGTGATGAGCAGCGCGGCGGCGCCGTCGGAGATCTGGGAGGAGTTCCCGGCGTGGATCACCCCGTCGTCCTTGAACGACGGCTTCAGCCGGGCCAGCGTCTCCACCGAGGTGCCCCGCCGCAGGCCCTCGTCGACGGTGAACTTGGTGCCGTCGACCTCGACCGGTACGACATGGTCGTCGAAGATCCCCGAGTCGATCGCGGCGGCGGCCTTGGCGTGCGACTCGGACGCGAACTCGTCCAGCCGGGTGCGGCTCAGCCCCCAGCGTTCGGCGATCAGTTCGGCGCCGGTACCCTGGCTGAACTGGGCCCCGTCGTAGCGGGCGAGGACGCCGGGCCCGTACGGCATCCCGGTCGCGCGGGCCGCGCCGAGCGGGACCCTGCTCATGGTCTCCACGCCGCCGGCGACGACGAGGTCGTACTGTCCGGCCATGACGGCGTGGGCGGCGGAGTCGACGGCCTGCTGGCTGGAGCCGCAGGCCCGGTTGACGGTGACCGCGGGGACGTGTTCGGGCCAGCCGGCGGCGAGCACCCCGAAGCGGCCGACGTTGCTGGACTGGTCGCCGATCTGGGTCACACAGCCCCACACCACGTCGTCGAC
The DNA here is from genome assembly GCA_001298575.1 of Actinobacteria bacterium OK074. Classification (GTDB taxonomy): domain Bacteria; phylum Actinomycetota; class Actinomycetes; order Streptomycetales; family Streptomycetaceae; genus Streptomyces. The sequence goes on along the minus strand of LJCV01000055.1, from coordinate 44,052 downwards.
GGTGCCGGGGTCCACCCCGGTGCGTTCCACCAGGGCGCCCAGCACCTGTGCCGAGAGGTCCGCCGCGTGTACCGGGGCCAGCGAGCCGTTGCGCTTGCCGATCGGGGTACGGACGGCCTCGACGATGACGGCCTCTGACATGACGGGTCCTCTCGCTCTGTGGGAGCAGTGCTCAATGGGCAGGACGTTGTACGGCGGCGCCGCTGTCGAGCAGCGCGTCCACTCCCCCGACCGCCCAGTCCCGCAGCACCGCCAGGGTGTCCGCGCCGACCTCGGGCGCGGTGGCCCCGGCGCTCGACGGTGTGGCGGAGAAGCGGGGTGCGGCCGCGGGCTGGACGACGCCGTCGGGGGCGGTGAGGGTGGCGCGGGCGGCGAGATGCGGGTGGGCGGCGGCCTCGGTGAGGCTCAGGACCGGGGCCACGCAGGCGTCGGTGCCCTCGAACAGGGCCGCCCACTCGTCCCGGGTGCGCTGCGCGAACCGCTGTTCCAGCCGGGCGCGCAGGTGGGGCCAGGTCGAGCTGTCGTGCTGGCTGCCGGGGTCGATGTCGTCGAGTCCGAGCAGGTCGAGCAGGCAGCGGTAGAACTTGGGTTCCAGGGCGCCGACGGCGAGGTGGCCGCCGTCCTTGGCCGCGTACACGGCGTAGAACGGCCAGCCGCCGTCGAACCTGTTGACGCCCCGTTCGTCGGTCCATTCGCCGCGCCCGAGTTTGCCGAAGGTGGAGGCGAGCAGGTGGGCGGTGCCGTCGACGATGGCCGCGTCGACGACCTGCCCGCGCCCGGTGCGCTGGACCGCGTGCAGCGCGGCGAGGACGCCGATCACCAGGTAGCAGCCGCCGCCCCCGAAGTCGCCGACGAGGTTGAGCGGTATCTGGGGCGGGCCGCCCGCGGCGCCGATCGCGCCGAGGGCCCCGGTCAGGGCGATGTAGGAGATGTCGTGCCCGGCCGCGGCGGCCAGGGGTCCGTCCTGGCCCCAGCCGGTCATCCGGCCGTACACCAGGCGGGGGTTGCGGGCCAGGCAGTCGTGCGGTCCGATGCCGAGCCGTTCGGTGACGCCGGGGCGGAATCCCTCGATCAACACGTCGGCGCGCTCGGCGAGTCGGAGGAGGGCGGCGGGTCCGGCCGGGTGCTTCAGGTCGAGCACGACCGAGCGTTTGCCGCGGTTGAGGACGTCCGCGGGTCCGCCCGCGTCCGGTTCCTTGGCCCGCTCCGGCCGGTCCACCCGGACGACCTCCGCACCGAGGTCCGCCAGCAGCATCCCGGCGAAGGGTCCCGGTCCGATCCCGCCGAGTTCGACGACCCGGCACCCGGCCAGCGGTCCTGACGTCATCGTCGCCCTCCCTGGTCGTCCGTGGGCGGAGTCCCCCGCCCCTTATTGCGTATACCTATTCGCGCCTGTACGGCGCCGTCAGCGGCCCTTCCAGACGGGCGGCCGCTTCTCCGCGAACGCGGCGGCGCCCTCCCTGGCGTCCTGCGAGGAGAAGACCGGTGCGGCGATCTCGGTCTGCCGGGCCCAGCCCTCCTCCAGGGTCCAGTCGGCGGCGGAGCGCGCGATCTCCTTGGTCGCCGCGACCGCCAGCGGCCCGTTCGCCGCGATGGTCTCGGCGAGTTCCAGCGCGCCCGCGAGCGCGCCGCCCTCGTCGGTGAGCCGGTTGACCAGCCCGACCTCGGCCGCGCGTACGGCGCTGATCGGCTGCCCGGTCAGCAGCAGCTCCAGCGCAATCGCGTACGGGATCCGGCGCGGCAGTTGCAGGGCCGCGCCCGCGCGGGCGACCAGCGAGCGGGTCACCTCGGGCACGCCGAGGCGGGCCGTGCGGGAGGCGACGACGAGGTCGCAGGCCAGCAGCAGTTCGAAGCCGCCGGCCAGCGCCCAGCCCTCGACCGCGCCGATCAGCGGTTTGCGGGGCGGGGTCATGCTGATCCCGCACAGCCCGCGGCCCTCGATCGCGGGGGACTCGCCCCGCAGCCACGCCTTGAGGTCCATCCCCGCGGAGAACGTGCCACCCGCGCCCGTGAGCACACCGGCCCACAGCTCGTCCGACTCGTCGAGTTCGTCGACCGCCGCCGCCACCGCGGCACCGACCGCCGCGTCCAGCGCGTTCTTCACCGCCGGGCGGTTGATCGTGATGATCTGGACCGCGCCACGGCGTTCCACCAGTACCTCGTCCGACACTTCTCCTCCTCGGCAGCGCCTACAGCTCATATGCGGTAGAACAGTGCACTCAATCCGCCTCGGTCACCTGGAACCGGGCGAGTTCGTGGGCCACCATGCCGTCCAGGTCCGCGGCGGGCGGTGCGGGCAGTTCGACGGCGTGCTCCCGGGTCGGCAGCAGGACGACGGCCGTGCCGGGCGTGGTGACCTCGCCCCGCTGGTTCTCGCACCTGACCTCGACGTCGACCTCGGCGCGGCCGTCCACCAGCCGTTTGCCGGTGACCGTGCCGCGCACCCAGGTGGTGTCGCCCATGTAGTTGAACTTCCGGTGCTCGCAGCGGAGTTTCCACAGCCAGCCGTCGTCGCCGATCCAGTCGGTGAGCAGATGGCACAGCCAGGTCTCGCGCATGCCGCCGTAGTCGTAGGGCCCCGGCAGGCCCAGTTCCCGGGCCCGTTCGGGTTCCCAGTGCAGGCGCTGCACGGTGTCGGGGATGTTCAGCGCGTTGGGCGGATACAGCCCGGGGGCCTTGCGGCGGACGGCGGCGGCGATGCCGAACGCGCCGGGCGGGGTGAGCTGCATGCCCCAGCCCAGGTGCCACACGACGACGTCCGTGGTGGTCAGCGGGCCCTTGACCCGGGGCTGGAGTTCCTCGCCGACCTCGACGTCCTCCCAGTAGCGCGGCTGCGCGCCACGCCGGGTCTCGGCGGCGTAGGCCGCGTCGATCTCGGCGAGTTGGGCGGCGGTGTAGGGCTCGGGCTCGTGGTGTTCCTTGGCGCGCTTCTTCGACGTGTGGCGTTCGGCGTTGATCCAGGTGCCGCGGCGCAGGGCGTGCATCTCGCCGCGGCCGTTGGCGTAGAGGTAGTCGCGCACGACGTGGGCGGTGCGTCCGCCGAAGCTGCTGCGTTTGAGGTGGACGCCCACCTGGGCCTGCAACACCCGGCAGCGGTCGCCGAGTTGGAGGGGCCGCCACCACTCGTACTCCATCACCGCCTGGTAGGAGCCGAGTCCGGCGAAGGGGTCGCCCTTGAGCAGCGCCTTGGTCTCGGCGTCCGGCGGCGGGGCGGCGTCCTCGCCCATCGTGTAGAGGAACGTGGGCGGGGCCAGGAGGGAGCCCCAGCGGGTCTTGGCCGCGTAGTCGGGGTCGCAGTACAGGGGGTTGCGGTCGCCGTAGCCGTACGCGAAGTGGCGGGCGCCGTCCCAGGTGACCTCGTAGTTGTGCGGCGGGTTGCGCTGCGGCTCGGGGACGCCGAGGCGGCGGCGGGAGCGTTCGACGGCCTCGTCGGTGAGCACGCCGAACTGCTCGGCGGGCTTGCCCGGTTGCTGCTGGGCGTGCTGCTGTGCTTGTTCCTGGGCGCTGGTCATCGCAGGTCCTCCTTGATCCGCTCGGGCTCCGCGAGCCGGGCCCGGACGAGGTCGAGCAGTTCCACCCGGCTGACCTTGCTCGACGGGGTGCGGGGCAGTTCGTCGAGGACGACGATGTGGGCGGGCACCTCGTAGGGGGTGAGGTGGGCGCGGCACAGGGCGACGAGTTCGGCGGTGTCCGGTGCGGCCCTGCCGTGTTCGACCTCGACGGCCGCGACCGGTACCGCGCCCAGCCGTGCGTCGGGCAGTCCGGCGACGGCCGCCTCGCGTACGGCGGCGTGCGTCTCCAGCACCCGTTTGACGGTCTCGGGCTGTACCTTGAAGCCGCCGCGGATGATGGCGGCGTCGGCCCGTCCCTCGATCCACACGAACCGGTCGGCGTCGATGCGGGCCAGGTCGCTGGTGCGCACCCAGGCGCGGGCGCCGCGGGTGCTCTGTTCGGTGCGGACCTCCAGACGGCCGGTGCGGTCGGCCGGCAGTTCGGCGCCGTCCTCGCCGGTCACCCGCAACTCGACACCGGGGAAGGCCCGTCCGGTGCTGCCGGCCTTCTGGGTCCACCACCGCTCGTGCAGCGGCAGCGTCCAGCCGGCCACCGCTCCGGCGAACTCGGTGGCGCCGTAGGTCATCAGGACCGGGATGCCGTACCTGCGGTAGAACGCGTCGGCGAGTTCGGGCGGGCAGGGGGCGGTGCCGGAGGTGACCACCTGGAGGCTCGCCAGGCGTTCCTTGGGGACGTCCGCGTCGAGCACGGAGCGGATCGCGGCCGGTACGAGGCCGGCGGCCCGCAGGTGGTGCCGTTCCACGGCGCTCACCCAGGGTTCGACGGCGAACTTGGGCATCAGGAGCATGCGGCGCCCGGTGGCGAGGCAGGCCAGCGCCCGCCACAGGCCGCCGATGTGCACCAGCGGGGTGGCCACGAGCGCGGCCGAACGGGACAGCAGGCGGCCGGGTTTGGGCAACTGGCCGCCGGAGACGAGCGCCTGGTCCAGCTGGCCGGTGCGCAGGTGAACGCGCTTGGGCGGGCCGGTGGTTCCGGAGGTGAGCATCTCGACCGCGATGTCGGGGTTGGCCGGTGGCGCCGCGGGCACCGTGCCGCCGGCGGGCCGTACCGTGCCGTCGGTGGCCAGTTCGAGGGCCGCGCCGTGGGCGGTCACCGCGGCGAGGACCCCTTCGCGGGCGAGGATCTCCGCCGTGCCGACGACGACGGGCACCTCGCAGCGGGCGATGTCGTCGGCGAGCCGCGCGGCGGGCTGGAGCGGGCTGAGCATCACCAGGCAGCGGCCGGAGGCGATGACCGCGGCGACCGCGGCGACGTGTTCGGGCCGGTTCTCCAGGACGACGCCGATGCGGGCGTCCGCGTGCAGCCCCGCCGAGTCGAGTGTGTCGGTGAGGCCCCGCGCGGTCTCCTGGACCTGCCCCCATGTCCACCAGCCCCCGTGGTGCTCGATCGCCTCCGCGTCGGCGGGCGCTTCGGCCAGGAGCCGGTACAGGCGGTCGCGAATTCCCACGTGATCAGCCTTTCGGAAGGCCGAGCACCTGCTCGGCGAGGACGGAGTCGGTCTCGGTCTCACAAGATCACTGCATCGTCCCGCCTACAGAGTACACTCAATTACGAGACCGATGGACCCAACTCCCCACCCTGGGACGACCGTCACACGTTTTCAGGACACTTAAAGCAAGGGTGGGGAGCGCTTCAGGAACCGGTACCGGCGTCAGATCCCGACCAGGTCGGCCAGCCGGGCCCGGTGCAGCGCCGGTCCCCCGAACAGTTGCTCCGACGACTTCGCGCGCTTGAGGTACAGGTGGGCGTCGTGCTCCCACGTGTAGCCGATGCCGCCGTGGATCTGGATGTTCTCCTTGGCCGCGTGCGTGAAGGCGCCCGCGCAGTAGGCGGCGGCGAGCGCCGCGGCCACCGGCAGCCCGCCCGTCCCGTGCGCGGCCTCCTCGGCGGCCACCGCCCCCGCGTGGTACGCCGCCGACCGGGCGGCCTCCACCTCGACCAGCATGTCGGCGCACTTGTGCTTGACCGCCTGGAACGAGCCGATCGGCCGCCCGAACTGCACCCGGGTCTTCGCGTACTCCACCGCCGCGTCCAGGCACGCCTGGGCCCCGCCGACCTGCTCGGCGGCGAGCGCGACCACGGCCAGGTCGAGCACCGTGCGCAGATACGCCGTGGCGTCGCCGTCCGGGCCCACCCGCAGCGCGGGCGCGCCGTCGAGGTCGATCCGCGCGAGCCGCCGGGTCGGGTCGAGCGTCTCCAGCCGGGTGCGGCTCACCCCGGCCGCGTCGCCGTCCACCGCGAACAGCCCGGGTCCGGTGGCGTCGCGCGCCGCGACCAGGAGCAGCCCGGCGCCGTACCCGTCGACGACGAACATCTTCGTGCCGGACACCCGCCAACCGCCGTCGTCCTCGACGGCGTTGGCGGTGATGTCCGCCGGCCGCCACGATCCGCCCTCCTCGGCGAACGCCACCGTGGCGGTCAGCGAGCCGTCCGCGATCGCGGGCAGCCAGCGGGCCTGCGCCCGGGCGTCGCCGGAGGCCACGAGGGCCTGGCCGGCGAGCGCCACGGTCGCGAAGTACGGCGACGGCAGCAGCACCCGCCCCAACTCCTCCAGGACGATGCCCAGTTCCACCGGGCCGCCGCCGAAGCCGCCGTACTCCTCCGGCAACGCCAGTCCGTGCAGCCCGAGTTGGCCGGCCATCTGCTGCCACAGCGCCGGATCGTGGCCCTCCTCGGACTCCGTCCAGCGCCGTACGGCCTCGCTCGGTGCCTTCTCCGTGAGGAACCGGCGCAGGGTCGCGCGGAGTTCGTCCTGTTCCTCGGTGAACGTCAGTGCCACGTGTCGTCCTCGGTCAGCGGGGCGTCTTCGACCGCAGGTAGGCGGCGAAGTCCGGCATCCGGGTGCGGTCCACGATCTCGATGCGCGGGCCGCCCGGTGCCAGGTGGTACGCGAAGATCGTGGGTGTCCCGTCGGCGACCGCGCACGCCTCCAGCGGGAAGCCCGCCTCCTCCAGCCGTTTGGAGGTCGTCGGCAGGTCGTCGCAGAAGTACCCGAGGTGGTGCGTGGCCAGGTGCTCGGTCGCCGTCCAGGGGGTGCCCGGGATCTCCTGCGCGAGTTCGATGTGCGGGGCGTCGAGCGAGTACGTCCAGCGCATGGGCAGCGTCCGCACCCCGTCCGCCAGGCGGACCGGCAGCTCCGCGGACATCGTCTCGGTCCAGCGGTAGCCCGCGACCCCGGTCAGCCGGGCCTTCCACTCGTCGACGTCCCGGACCACGATCCCCGTGTGGTAGAGGTCGGCCGCGTTCAGGGGAGGGACGCCCGCGCCGCTCACCATGCGAGGCGCAACTGCTTGATGCCGTACATGTTGCCGTGCGCCTCCAGGTCCTGGCCGGGCTCGACCCAGTAGTCGGGGATGCGCCGGTGCCACTCCTCGATCGCCACGTTGAGTTCGAGGCGGGCGAGGTGCGAGCCCAGGCAGCGGTGCGGGCCCGAGCCGAAGGCGATGTGGTTGGTGGTCTCCCGGTGCAGGTCGACCTCCAGCGGGTTCTCGTACCGGTCGGCGTCGCGGTTGGTGACCGCGACCGGGAGCATCACCATGTCGCCCGCCTTGACCGGGCAGCCGCCGATCTCGACGTCCCGGGTCGCCTTGCGGGCGGGGACGACGAACGAGTAGACGCGCAGGATCTCCTCGACGGCCGTGGCGATGAGCGCGGGGTTGGCGACGATCGCCTTGCGCTGCTCCGGGTGCGTGGCCAGGTGGTAGAGCGCCCAGCCGACCGAGATGGGAACGGTGTCGAAGCCGGCCTGGAAGAACAGGATGCAGAACGCGTGCATGTCCTGGTCGCTGATCTTCTCGCCGTCGATCGTCCAGGTCATCGCGCGGGAGAGCAGGTCGTCGCGCGGGGACTCGCGGCGCAGCGCGATCTGCTCGTCGAAGTAGTCCGACACCGCGTTCATGGCCCTCAACTGCCGGGCCCCGTCCGGGTCTTCGCCGTAGGTCAGGTGCAGCAGGTCGTGGGTCCAGTCGAGGAACTGGTCGAGGTCCGCCTCGGGCAGGCCCATCAGGCCCATGAAGATCCGGGTCGGGAACTGGCGGGCGAAGCCGTCGAGGACGTCCGCGCCGCCGCCCGCCTTCAGGCCGTCGATCAGGTCGCCGGCGACCTTCCGGATCACCGGCTCGTGTCCGGCGGCGGCCTTCGGCGAGAAGTCCTTGCCCAACAGCCGCCGCCAGTCGGTGTGCTGGGGCGGGTCCAGCATCTCCGGGATCCACAGGAACCTGGGGTTGGGGTTGAGCACCGTCACCGACTCGCTGGAGAAGGTCCGCCAGTCCTGGAGCGCCCGCTGGATCGCCTCGCTCTCCGTCACGACCCAGTAGCCGCTGGCGATGGTGGAGCGGAACCCGCCGTGCGCGCCGGCCATCTCGTCCCAGCGCCGCTGGTGGCTGAGGACGGGCCCGCTGAGCCGGTTGTCGAACGGGTAGGCGGGAACGCCTTCGTAGGTACCTTCGGGTTCGAGCGTCGTACTCATCACGATTCCTCTCGTCGTACGGTGGCCGCGTCGCCGTGCCGTACGGTCCTCATGTCGCCGCGCCGTCGATCTTGAGGGCGATGAGTTCGTCCTCGGTGAGCCCGAGCGAGCGCAGCACGCTGTCGGTGTGCTCCGCGAACTGCGGGGCGCGGCTCAGGGTGGCCGGGGTCTCGTCGAACTGGACCGGGTTGGCGACGAGTTCGCGGTCGACGCCGTCGGCGTCCACCACCGGGGCGATAAGGCCGTTGGCGCGCAGCGAGGCGTCCTGGCCGACCTCCCACGCGTTCTGCACGGCCGACCACTGGCCATGTCCGCGGGAGAGGATCTCGGTCCACTCGGCGAAGGGGCGCGCGGCGATGAGCCCGGCGACGATCTCGGCGGCCTCGGCCGCGTTGGCCATCAGCTTCTCGGCGGAGTCGAACCGCTCGTCGGCGGCGAGTTCCTCGCGTCCGGCCAGTTTGCAGAACTCCGGCCAGTAGCGGCCCGGTTGGAGCATCGACAGCTCGATCCAGCGGCCGTCCGACGTGCGGTACGCGCCGATCAGCGGGTTGGTGAGCGAGCCGTACCGGGGCGGGGGGTTGGCGGGCAGCGGGCCGCCGGCCATCAGCGCCATGTTGACCGTGAACTGGGTCGCCCAGGCGCCGACGCCGAGCAACGACACGTCCACGACGGAGGGTTCGCCCGTCATGGCGCGCGAGTAGAGGGCCGCGGCTATGCCGCCCGCGATGGTCAGGCCGCCCATCGAGTCGCCGTACGCGCCGGCCGGCATCCGGGTCATGCGGTCCGCGCCGGGCGGGGTGACCCCCGCCGCGCTGCCGCCGCGCGCCCAGAAGGTGGTGCTGTCGTACCCGCCCTTGTCGGCCTCGTCGCCGCGGGCGCCGAAGCCGCTGCCGCGGACGTAGATGATGTCCGGGTTGATCGCCCGGATGTCTTCGAGGTCGATGCGGAGTTTCGCGCGCGACCCGGGCAGGAAGTTGGTGAGGAACACGTCGCTGGCGCGGACCAGCTCCTCGAACACCCGCCGGGCGGAGGGCTTTTCGAGCGCCAGGCCGACGCTGCGTTTGCCGCGGTTGGGCCCCTCCATGATCGGGAAGAAGGACGATCCCTCGCTGACGGCCTCGTAGCCCAGCACCCGGACCAGCCCGCGCTGCCCGTCGCCGCGTTCGGCGTGCTCGATCTTGATCACGTCGGCGCCCCAGTCCGCGAGTACCGCACCCGCCGCGGGGACGAAGGTGAACTGGGCGACCTCGAGAACCCGTACGCCTTCCATCGGCCTGTTCATCGACCAACTCCTCATACTCATTCCGCTGTCCGCACGCCGAGTATGGACCGGCAACCCATAAAAAGTATACTGTTTTGCCATCACTCGCCAACCCTCTCGGAGAGCCGATGCTGGACTTCTCGATCGAACCCGAGTTCCAGGCCAAACTGGACTGGGCGGCGGCCTTCGTACGGGAGGAGGTCGAACCGCTCGACCTTCTCTTCCCGCACGGCGGCGACCCGTACGACACCCGCAACGAGAAGGCCCGCGCGATCCTGAAGCCGCTCCAGGAGCAGGTGCGGGCGCAGGGCCTGTGGGCCTGTCATCTCGGCCCCGAACTGGGCGGCCCCGGCTACGGCCAGGTGCGGCTCGCCCATCTCAACGAGATCCTCGGCCGCTCCTACTGGGCCCCGACGGTGTTCGGCACCGCCGCCCCGGACACCGGCAACGCCGAGATCCTCGCCATGTTCGGCACCGAGGAGCAGAAGGCCCGCTATCTGCAACCGCTGCTGGACGGCGACATCGTCTCCACGTTCTCCATGACCGAGCCCCAGGCGGGCGCCGATCCCAAGGAGTTCGTGTGCGGCGCCCGGCGCGAGGGGGACGAGTGGGTGATCGACGGGGAGAAGTGGTTCTCCTCCAACGCCCGCTACGCGGCCTTCCTCATCGTCATGGCCGTCACCGACCCGGACGCGCCGCCGCACGCCCGCATGTCGATGTTCATCGTCCCGGCCGAGACCCCCGGCATCGAGATCAAGCGGAACGTCGGCACGATGGACGAACGCGACTCGCTGGACGAGGGCATCCACGCCTACATCCGCTACGACCGGGTGCGCGTCCCGCTCGACGCCATGCTGGGCGGTCCCGGTGAGGGCTTCAAGGTCGCGCAGGCCCGCCTGGGCGGAGGCCGGGTGCACCACGCGATGCGGACGGTGGGCAAGTGCACCCGCGCGTTCGACATGATGTGCGAGCGCGCGCTGTCCCGGCGTACTCAGGGCACTCTTCTCGCCGACAAGCAGGCCGTGCAGCAGTTCATCGCGGACTCGTGGGTGGAGTTGCAGCAGTTCCGGCTGCTCGTGCTGCACACCGCCTGGATCATCGACACCCAGCCGCACGGCGCCGCCCGGACCCAGATCGCGATGTGCAAGGTCCAGACGGCGAAGGTGCTGCACGACGTGATCCAGCGGGCGCTGCATCTGCACGGCTCGCTCGGCACCACCAACGAACTCCCGCTCGCGAAGTGGTGGATGGCCGCGCCGAACCTCGCGCTGGCCGACGGCCCGACCGAGGTGCACCGCACCACGATCGCCAAGCAGCTGCTGAAGAAGTACCGGCCGGCCGAGGGGCTGTTCCCCAGCGAGCACATCCCGCCGAAGCTGGAGGCCGCCCGCAAACGCTACGCCCACGTCCTCGACGACGAGAGCCTCACCGGCCGGGCGGACGCGTGAGCGGGGGGCAGGGGGCGGACGGCGGCGCGGCGGCCGGGCCCGGTTCCGCCGCGGCAGGGCGTGACGAGAAGTCCATCGCCCCGGCCGACCTGTTCGACCTGTCCGGCAAGGTCGCCCTCGTCACCGGCGGCAGCCGGGGCCTGGGCCTGGAGATGGTGCGCGCCTTCGCCACCGCGGGCGCCGACGTGGTGATCGCCAGCCGCAAGCTCGACGCGTGCGAGACCGTGGCGGCCGAGGTCCGTGACCTGGGCCGGCGCGCCCTGCCGGTGGCCGCGCACGTGGGCCACTGGGACGACCTCGCCCGTCTCGCCGACGCCGCCTACGCGGAGTTCGGCAAGGTCGACGTCCTGGTCAACAACGCGGGCATGTCCCCGCTGGCACCGTCGTCGGCGGAGACCAGCGAGGAACTGTTCGACAAGGTGATCGGCGTCAACTTCAAGGGCCCGTTCCGGCTCGCCTCCCTCATCGGCCAGCGCATGGCCGATGAGGGAGGCGGCTCGATCATCAACGTGTCGTCGTCCGGGGCCCTGATGCCGCAGCCCCGGTTCGGCCCCTACGCCGGCGCCAAGGCCGCGCTCAACGCGCTGACCACCGTCTTCGCCCTGGAGTACGGGCCCACGGTACGGGTCAACACGATCTCGGCCGGACCGTTCCTCACGGACATCTCCAAGGCGTGGGCGGCGGAGAAACGGGAGACCACCCGCAGCGCGATCGGGCGCCCCGGGCGGCCGGAGGAGATCATCAGCACGGCGCTCTACCTCGCGAGCGACGCCTCCAGCTATACGACGGGGGCGCTGATCCGGGTGGACGGCGGGTTGTACTGAGAGGGGTGCGGACAAGAGGCGAGGGGGCACCCGGTGGGTGCCCCCTCGTTGTGACGCCGCTTGACTCCGCCGTGCGCAGGCCCTCGCCGGGCTCGGCCCAACTCCCGCCGTCAGCCCAGCAGTTCCATCGCCTCGTCCAGCAGCACCGGCAGCGCGGGCAGCATCCGTCGGTGCATGTCCTTCAGCTCCCCCGCCTTCCGGCCGCGTTTGATCAGCAGCGCGGTGGCGGCGGACTCCTTGTACTTGGTCAGCGCCTCGAACCAGGGCAGGTCGCGCAGCGCCTCGCCGCGCTCCTCCTGGTAGGCGTCGATCAGTTCCGCCTTGCTGGGGGTGCCGGCCGGCTCGTCGGAGGGGGACGCCGGGTGGCGGGCCTCGTCGGTGAAGAAGGTCAGCCAGGTCATGTCGACGCGGGGGTCCCCGAGCGACCAGATCTCCCAGTCGATGATCGCGTTGACGGTGTCCGCGTCGCACAGCGTGTTGCCGAGCCGGTAGTCGCCGTGGGTGAACACCGGCATCATCGCGGGCGGCAGGGTCGCGTGCAGCCGCTCGGCGACCGCCTCGTAGCCGGTGCGCAGGTCGTCGGGGACGGTGGTGAACGCCCGGGTCCAGCGGTCGACTTCGGCGCCGAGCGTGACAACGGGCTCCACCGCGAGGGGAGTTCGCTTCGGGTCCACCCGGTGCAGCCGGGCGAGCATCCGGACCGCGTCGAGGCCACGGGCGCGCACCTGCGCCGCCGGGATGGTGCCGCGCGGCACGAGCACCGGTTCCACGCACTGGCCCGGCACCAACTCCATCGCCACGAACGGCTGGACGGCCGGGGGCGCGCCCGCGTCGCAGAACAGCACCTTCGGCACGCGGACGCCGCGCTGTCCGGAGAGGACCTCCATCAGCCGCGCCTGGCGCAGGACGTCCCGGTTGCGGACGGGTTCCAGGCCGGGCGGCGCGACCTTGAGGACGACGCGCTCGTACCCTTCCGGGACGTCCGACAGCACGGCCACGTAGGTGAGGCTCGACGTGCCGCCGGTGAGCGGTTCGACCCCTTCCACGGTGGCCCCGGGGGCCCAGCCGTGCACGACGGCGGCCGTGCGCTGCGTCAACTCCCGTACCAGCTCGGGGGTGTTCGCGACGACGCTGCTCATGCCTGTCCTCTCTCACGGATGCGGTCGGCGGACCGCGGGCCGGCTCTCGCCGGCACGGTCAGCGGACCGCCGGTTTGCCTTCGGCGGTCAGCGCCGCGACGATGTCGCGCCGGATCAGCTTGCCGGTGGGCGTGCGGGGCAGTTCGCTCCAGTAGGTGATGCGGTCGGGGGTCTTGGACCCCCGCAGCGTGCCGCGCACCGACGCGCGCAGCGCGGCGGCGTCGGCCTCGGCGCCCTCGCGGGCCACGACGACGGCCTCGATCCGCTGGCCCCACTCCTCGTCGGGGATGCCCACGACGACGGCGTCGAGGACGTCCGGGTGGCGCAGCAGGACGTCCTCGATCTCGGCGGGGGCGATGTTCTCGGCCCCGCGGATGATCGTGTCGTCGGCCCTGCCCTCGATGTAGAGGTAGCCGTCGGCGTCCAGGCGCCCCTGGTCGCGGGTGTGGAAGAAGCCCCGCTCGTCGACCGCGGAGCCGCCACCGGCGTACTCGCCCGAGACCTGGTCGCCGCGTACCCAGATCTGTCCGGCCTCGCCCGCGGCGACGACCGTCCCGTCCAGGTCGCGGACCTCCAACTCGACGCCGGGGACCGGGAGTCCGGCCGAGCCGAGCCGCTCGCGCACCGCGGGGTCCGCGCTGGCGACGGCGGCCCGGTGCTCGTCCGGGCCGAGGACGGAGATGGTGGAGGAGGTCTCGGTCAGCCCGTAGGCGTTCACGAAGTCGACGTGCGGCCAGGTGCGCAGCGCGGTCTCGATGACCCGCACCGGCATCCTGGCCCCGCCGTAGGCGAGCGCGCGCAGCGACGGCACCGACCGGTCCAGGCCCGGCGGCGCGTCCATGATGCGGGCGAGCATCGTCGGCACCACCATCGCGTTGGTGATCCGCTGCTCCCGTACGAGGCCGAGCCAGCCCTCCGGGGTGAACTGGTCGAGGGTGAGGGCGCGGCGGCCCGCGTACAGGTTCGTCAGCGCGTTGGACACGGCGGCGATGTGGTACGGCGGGACGCTCACCAGGGCGGCGTCGTCCGGGTCCGCACCGGCGAACTCGACCGTGCCGAACACGTAGGACACCAGGTTCTGGTGGCGCAGGATCACGCCCTTGGGGGCGGAGGTGGTGCCGCTCGTGTAGATCAGCACGGCCGGGGTGTCGGGGGCGGCCGCCTCGTCGTCGAGCTCACCGTCGCCCGCGTCCGCCGCGGTCTCCGCCAGCCACTCGGCCGGGCTCCGGACCGGGAGTCCGGCGCGGTGCAGCGCCTCGGCCTGGTCGGGGTCGGCGATGCCCAGGGCGTGCGGGTGGTTCGCGAGCAGCGCGTCCAACTGGGCTTCGCCCAGGCGGTAGTTGACCGGGACCAGCGGGACGCCGGCCCGGGCCGCGGCGAACAGCGCGACCGGGAATGCCGGGCCGTTGACCGCGAGGTGGAGGATCGCGTCGGCGCCCGCCCGGCGGACCGCCCGTGCCCCGCCGGCGGACAGCTCGCGCAGCCGCCGCGGGGTCAGCCCGTCCTCCGTGCGCCCGACCACGACCCGGTCGCCGAACCCCTCGGCGGCCATGTCCAGGAGCATCGATATGTTCATCGGCCCGCTCTCCGTCCGTTCGTGCCGTCCGTTGGTGCCGTCGGTCCGTGCTGTTCGGTCGTGCCGTACGCCCGTGCCCGCCCGTGGCCCCTCAGTCCGAGGCGGGCAGCGGCTTGGCGCTCTTCACCGGCAGCGGGACACCGTTCACCGCAAGGGTGCCCTCTCCGCCCTTGGTGCACAGCAGTTCCAGGCCGAGTTCCTCGTCGGCGTACCGCTTGCCGAGCAGTGCACCGCCCCTCAGCTCGGGGGCGGGGGTGCCCGAGGTGGTGCCCCCCGGCCCGGTCCCCTCGGTCATGGCGGCTCCGCCGCAGGTGATGTCGAGTTCACTCCCGGGGCACCGAACGACGATCACCGTGGTCGTGTCGACCGTACTGGTGAGCTTCTGCCCCACATGTGGCCTCATCGCAGCTTCCTCCGCGGATCTTGTTCCCGTTCCGGACGCCCGAAGACCAGAAAAAAGTATACTACTTACCTCGATCATGTCGAGAAGACGAACGGAGTTGCCGGATGGAACTCAAGACCGTCCTGTTCGAGGTGAGCGACCACGTCGCCACGATCACCCTGAACCGGCCGCAGGCCATGAACAGCTTCAACCAGCAGATGCTGGAGGACTTCGCCAGCATCTGGGAGACGGTCAAGACGGACGACGACGTGCACGTCGTCGTGTTGCGCGGCGCGGGCGAGCGCGCGTTCTGCACCGGCATGGACGTGAAGGAGGGCATCGACCGGCACCCCAACGTCTGGTCGCAGACCGACCCCGGCGAGTACCTGTCGCCCAAGCTGAACCAGGTGTGGAAGCCCCTCGTGTGCGCGGTGCACGGCATGGCCGCGGGCGGCGCCTTCTACTGGATCAACGAGGCGGACATCGTGGTCTGTTCGCAGGAGGCGACGTTCTTCGACCCGCACGTCAGCTACGGCCTGACCGCGGCGCTCGAACCGATCGGACTGGCCCGGCGCATCCCGCTGGGCGAGGCGCTGCGCATCGCGCTGCTCGGCCTGGACGAGCGGGTGTCGGCCGCCCGCGCGCTCCAGATCGGCCTGGTCAGCGAGGTGCTGCCGGGACCGGAACTCTGGGACCGGGCCGACGCCATCGCCCGCATCATCGCCGCCAAGCCGCCCGCCGCGATCCAGGGCACCGTCCGGGCGATCTGGGAGTCGCTGGACGCGACCCGCACCCAGGCGCTGCGCACGGGGCTGTCGTACACGCAGATCGGGAACCCGATCGGGAAGGCCGAGATCGACCGCGCGGCGGTGCCCCGCGGACGGTGGACACTGCGCTGACCCTCCCGTACGCTCCGCAAACAGTATACTTTTTAGGGGAGGCTCTCATGCTGTTCGGCATGCCGTGGCCGGGCCGGGACGTCGCTCGCGAGGCCGAGCAGGCCGGTGTCGGCGCCTTCTGCGCCGGGGAGTTCGTCGACCACGACGCCTACCTCACCGTGGCCGAGATCGTCGCCAACACCGAACGCGCCCTGGCGGGCCCCGCAATCGCCTACGCCTTCGCCCGCACCCCGTACGCGCACGCCACCGCGCTGCGCCACCTGCACGCGCAGGCGCCGGGGCGGCTCTTCCTCGGGCTGGGCAGCGCCGCGTTCCGCATCAACCGGGACTGGCTCGGCGTGGGCGCCGACCGGCCGGTGGCCCGGATGGCCGACACGGTCGGGGCGGTGCGCGCCTGGCTGCACGCGGAGAACGGCGAACGGGTGCGGTACGACGGGGAGTTCCACACCATCGACGCCGACGTCCGCGCCCCCGTGCTCGGCCGGCTCGACATCCCCGTCCTGCTCGCCGCGTTCAACACCCGCATGGCGGCCACCGCGGGCCGCATCGCCGACGGCGTCATCGGCCACGGCCTGTTCACCGGCGCCTGGTGGAACGACGTCGTCCGCCCCTCGGCGGAACGCGGCGCGACCGAGGCCGAGCGCACCCGGGGCCCGCTCGAACACGGCTGGATCATCACGGCCGTCGACGACGCCGCCCCCGAGCGCGCGGTCGCGGACGCCCGCCGCATGATCGCCTTCTACCTCACCGTGAAGACGTACGACCCGTACGTCGCCCACCACGGCTGGGAAGAGCCCGTCGAGCGGCTGCGCAAGGCGTTCCGCACCGGGGACACCGACGGCATGGCGGACGCCGTCACCGACGAGATGCTCGCCGAGATCGCCGTGTGCGGCACCACCGCCGACGCCCGTGCCGCGCTCGCCCGGCGCGCCGGTTCCCTCCCCCGCGACGTCGGCTACTTCGCGCCGCCCTCCTTCCTCGTCGGCCACAAGCGCCGGGCGGCCTACGCCCGTTCGGGCCTCGCCCTGGCCGACGCCCTGCCCAAGACCGATTGAGTACCCTCAAAGCGAGCCGCGAGGAGACGACACATGACGACGGCGTACGCGTTCTCGTCCCAGCTCTACATCGACGGGCGCCGCACCGACGGCGCGTCGGACACGGGCCTGGTCGTCCGTAACCCGGCGACGGAGGAGACCATCGCGGAGGTCCCCTCGGCGTCGGTCGCGGACGTACACCGGGCCGTGGGCGCGGCGCGGCGGGCCTTCGACGAGGGGCCCTGGCCCCGGATGCGGCCCGCCGAACGGGCCGCGGTGCTCTCGCGCATGGCGGACGAGATGGAACGGCGGCTGCCCGAACTCGTCGCCGTCAACATGGCCGAGGCGGGCTCGGTCCGGGCGCTGGCGGAGACGTTGCAGACCCGGGTCCCGGTGACGCACCTGCGCGACATGGCCGAGCGGGTGATGCCGGCGTTCGCGTGGGAGCGGCCGATGGATCCCACGCTCGCGCCCGGCATCGGCATCTCCCAAGGGGTGCTGCGCCGCGAGGCGTTCGGGGTGTGCGCGCTGATCTCGGCCTACAACTTCCCGTTCTTCCTCAGCATGATGAAGGTGATCCCGGCCCTCGCGGCGGGCTGCACCGCCGTACTGAAACCGGCGCCCGCGACCCCGCTGGAGTCCCTGCTGATCGGCGACTTCGCCGACGCGGCGGGGCTGCCGCCGGGCGTGCTGAACATCGTGACCGGCGACATCGAGGCGGGCCGGGAGCTGACCACGCACCCGATGGTGGACCTCGTCAGCTTCACCGGGTCGGACACCGTCGGGCGCATGGTGTACGCGCAGGCCGCGGCCACCATGAAGAAGGCGGTCCTCGAACTCGGCGGCAAGTCCGCCAACATCGTGTGCGCCGACGCCGATCTCGACGGGGCCGTGCGCTCCTCCCTCGTGGGCATCACCACCCATGCGGGGCAGGGCTGTTCGCTGCTGACCCGCACGCTCGTGCACGAGTCCGTCCACGACGAGTTCGTCACCCGGCTGACCGCGGGCCTCGCCCGGGTCAGGGTCGGCGACCCCGCGGACCCGGCCACCACCATGGGCCCGCTGATCAGCGAGGCGCAGCGCGACAAGGTCGAGAAGCTGATCCGCGTCGGCGCGGAGGAGGGCGCGCACATCGTCCAGGGCGGCAAGCGCCCGCCGGGCCTGGAGCGCGGCTACTTCGTGGAGCCCACGCTCTTCACCGGCGTCGACAACGCGATGCGGATCGCCCGCACGGAGTTCTTCGGCCCGGTCGGCGTCGTCATCCCCTTCCGCACGAACGACGAGGCCGTCCGCATCGCCAACGACAGCCCCTACGGCCTCGCCGGCGCCGTCTGGAGCGCCGACACCCTGGCCGCGTACGAGATGGCGGCGCGGATCCGGGCCGGTGGGGTCACCATCAACGGCGGCAGCGCCGGGGTGAACCCGCGGGTCGCGTTCGGCGGGTACAAGCAGAGCGGACTCGGGCGGGAGTGGGGCGAGTTCGGGCTGGAGGAGTTCCTCCAGACGAAGTCGGTCACCTGGGCGGCCCGCTGAACCGGCCGGGCCGCAGGGCACGTCGGCGGCGGGGCTCCCGGGGAGCTCCGCCGCCGACGTGCGACCGCCGTACGCTACTTGACGCTCACCTTCACCCCGGCGATCTGTGTCCCGCAGGCCGGTGAGCCCTCCGGGTCGGGGACGAACTTCTTGCCCTTCAGGATGGAGACGAAGGTGCAGTCGCCCGGGCCGCCCACCGAGTAGGTGCCCTTGTCGGTGAAGTCGGCGGCCTTCGGGAACAGCCCGCCCGCCGTCCAGCCCTTGTCGGTGCGCAGTTCGGCCATCAGCTGTTCCTGGCTCGCGGTGCAGCCCGCCTTGTCCAGCCCGTGCAGCAGCAGGTCCGCGCTGATCCAGCCGACCGCCTGGGAGAACGACGGGATGCCGGACTTCGACTTCGCGTACTTCTTGAGCGCGGCCGACCAGGCACGGGTCGCCGCGGTGTTCTTCTCCACCGGCGAGTACGAGGTCATGAAGCCCACCCCCTGGGCCACCTTGAGCGTGGGCGGCGACTTGAGCAGGTCGGCGCCGTACCCGGTGGCCAGCAGGACGGACTTCATCGTCACCCCGGCGCGGCGCAGCCCGGTGGCGAGCGCGAACGCGGTGTCGGGGCTCACCGGCGCGTACAGGACGTCGGCGCCGGACTTCTTGATGCCCAGCACGATCGAGCCGACGTCGCTGCTCCCGTACGTCAGCCGCTCGTTGACGTAGCCGCGGGCGAGCCCGGCGTGCTCGGCGGAGAGCGCGGCGCCCTCCGCGGCCTTGGAGGCGCTGGGGGTGTTGGCGGCGACCACGGCGACCTTGGTGCCGCCGAGCTTCTTCCAGTAGGCGCCGAGCGTGGTGGCGGTCTTGTCGTAGTCGGTGCCGGACATCGCCGCGAACAGGTTGTCGTACTTCGGGTTGAGCCACTGCTCGCCGCCGTCGAACGCGCCCCCGAGGAAGGGGGTGCCCGATGCCTGGGTGCCGGCGTACTGTCCGGCGCCGAAGAAGTAGGTGCTGACCGGCAGCACGGCGTACACGTGGTCCTGCTGGACCAGGCGCTGTGCGGCGGTCAGCGCTCCCTGCGGGCTGGACTGGTCGTCGGCCATGACCACGTCGAAGCCGCGTTTGGCGCACTTGCCGCCGTCCGCCTCGTAGGCGGCGATGCGGGCCTTCACGCCGCTCTCGGTGTCGGCGTAGTTGGAGGCCGCCGCGCCGCTCAGCGCGGTCAGCACGCCCACCTTCACCGGTCCACTGGTATCGCTCGCCCCTCCCGAGCCACCGCTGCCGCATCCCGCGAGCACCAGCATCGCGGCACACGCCCCGGCTGTGAGGGCACCGACTCTGCGCATCTGCGCTCCCTTCGTCCTTCGCCGGTCCGACGGCGTCCCCGGACGGTCCGACGGCGGGTCCCGGGCGGTCCGAACAGGTCGTCCGCGAGCCACAGTGGAGCATATTAAGTATCCTTTGTCATCGGTCAGCGCAGCGAAATCGCACCTCAGCCTTGACGCCGGTCGCTTATGAGCGCACTTTAATCCGTACCCGCTCTCACGAGCACCGACCTTTCAGGGGGCCGCCGTTGCTCTCCTACGTCATCGCCGGCCTCGCTCTCGGGGCCATCTACGCGATCGCCGCCGCCGCGCTGGTCGTCACCCACGTGTCGTCGGGCGTCTTCAACTTCGCCTTCGGTGCCATGGCCTTCGCCGTCGCCCGCTTCTACTACTTCCTGTACGTCGAGCACGGCTGGCCGCTGCCGCTCGCCGCCGTCGTCGCGATCGGGCTGTTCGGTCCGGCGCTGGGGATGGCGCTGTACGCGGTGCTCTTCCGGCATCTGCGGCTGCGCTCGCCCCTGGTGAAGATCGTCGCCACGATCGGTCTGTCGGTCGCGCTGCCGCCGCTGGTCAATCTGGTGCTCGGGCAGCTGGTGAACGTCACCGCGCCCGGGCTCGCGCCCCAACCGGTCAAGGTCTTCCGCCCGTTCGGGGCGGTCGTCGACCTCAACCAGCTGATCACGTACGCGGGTCTGGCCGTGGTCCTGGTCGTCGGCACCGTGCTGCTGCGGTACACCGACGTGGGCCTGAAGGTCCGGGCACTGGTCGACTCCGAGGCCCTGACCGCGATGTCGGGGGTCGGCCCCGCGCGGGTCTCGCTCGGCGTGTGGGCGTTCAGCGCGCTGCTCGCCGGTCTCGCGGGGGTGCTCGTCGCGCCCACCGCGGGGCTGTCGGTGGACGGCATGACGTTCCTGATGGCGGCGGCGTTCGCGGCGGTGGTGGCCGCGCGGCTGCGCAACCTGCCGACGGCCGTCGGGGTCGCGCTCGCCATGGGGGTCGTCACCAGTGTGATCCAGCGCTACCTCGACCCGCAGAGCGCGCTGGCCGCGCAGATCGTGCCCAGCGTGCCGTTCCTGTTCATGCTGGTCTTCCTGCTCGCCCACGCGCTGCGCGGCCGGGCGGCGGACACCCCGGCGGGCGGCGCCCTGGACCGCGCGATCCGCACCGAGCACGCGGGCGCGCCCGGCAACACGCAGGCGAAGGGCACCGGGACCGCGGTCGTCGCGCCCCTGGTGACGCTCGCCGTCGTGGCCTGTCTCCCGCTGGTCCTCAACTCGTTCTGGACCGGTCTGACGGCGACGGGCATCGCGCTGGCAATCGCGCTGCTGTCCTGCACCCTCGTCACCGGCGAGGGCGGGATGATCTGGCTGTGCCAGATCACGTTCGCGGGTCTGGGCGCCCTGTTCTCCGCCGACCTGGCCGCGAACTCCGGCTGGCCGCCGCTCGCCGCGGTCGTCGTGAGCGCGCTGTGCGTGGTGCCGGTCGGCGTGGTGCTCGGGCTGCTCACGATCCGGCTCGGCAATCTCTACGTCGCCCTGGTGACCCTGACGTTCGGGCTGCTCGCGCAGAACCTGGTCTTCCTGCGGGACCGCTTCTACCACTCGGGCCAGGGCAACTTCATGCCCCGCCCGGACTGGGCCCTGGACAACCGGAACTTCGCCTACCTGGCCCTGGCGGTGTTCGCCGTGCTCGCCCTGTTCGTCGTCAACCTGCGCCGCTCGACCGCCGGGCTCGCCGTGACGGCGGTCCGCTGGAGCGAGAGCGGCTCGCGCACGCTGGGCCTGGGCGTCGTCCCGGTCAAGGTGCTCGTCTCCGCGGTCGCCACCTTCGTGGCCGCGGTCGGCGGCGGGTTCCTCGCGCTGGCCTACCAGTCGGCGCTGCCGGACTCGTTCAACGCGTTCACCGGGCTGGTCTGGCTGGCGGTGCTGGTCACCGTCGGGGCGCGGCCGGTGGTCGGCGCGCTGGTGGCGGGGGTCGCCTTCGCCGTACTGCCCAGCGTCTTCCAGACGTATCTGCCGACGCGCTGGGCCGAGGTCCCGGTCATCCTCTTCGGGTTCGGCGCGGTCATGCTGGCCCGCAACCCGGAGGGCCTCATCGCCATGCACGCACGGCAGTTGCGCGACCTGAGCCGCTGGCGCCAGAGCCGCCGGGCCGCCGCCGTCGGGGACCGTCCGATCACCCAGGGGGACGCGGCATGAGCGCCATCTCCGTTACGCCGGCGCCGCGGATCGAGGCCCGGGGCGTGACCGTCCGCTTCGGCGGGCTGGTCGCTCTCAGCGAGGTCGACCTGGCGGTCCCGCCGGCCTCCGTCGTGGGGCTCGTGGGCCCCAACGGGGCAGGAAAAAGTACCCTGTTCGCCGTCCTGTCCGGGCTGCTGCGGCCGACCGCGGGGGCGGTCCTGATGGACGGCCGGGACGTCACCGGGGCCAGTGCGCAGGCGCGGGCCCGGCGCGGTCTCGCGCGTACCTTCCAGCATCCGGAGCTGTTCCCGGGGCTGACCGTGCGCGAACACGTGGTGCTCGGCCACCGGTTGCGGCACGCCCGCCGCCGGATCTGGACCGACCTCGTCACCGCGGGCGGCTTCCGGCGCGCGCCCGCCGACGAGGACCGGCGCACCGACGAGATCCTCGCCGCGCTCGGGCTGACCGCGCACGCCCACCGCCCGGTCGACGGGCTGCCGTTGGGGACCAGCCGGCTGCTGGAGATCGCCCGGGCGCTCGCCGTCGACCCGGGCGTGCTGCTGCTCGACGAGCCGTCGTCGGGCCTGGACGCCCACGAGACCGACGAACTCGCGGCGACCCTCGGCGAGTTGGTCGCCGGGCACGGGGTGTCGCTGCTCCTGGTCGAACACGACGTCGACCTCGTCCTCGGCCTGAGCGACGTCGTCCACGTCCTCGACTTCGGCGTCAAGATCAGCGAGGGCACTCCGACGGAGATCCGCACGGACCCGGCCGTCCGGGCCGCGTATCTGGGAGCGGACCACGACGGGGGGCCGGGGACCGACGGCGGCCCGGGCACAGCCGCCGACCACGGCGAGGAAAGGACCTCCGCATGACCGTCAGCACGGCGCCCCCGCTGCTCGCCGTCCACGACCTGACCGTCCGTTACGGTGCCGCCCACGCCCTCCAGGCCGTGTCCCTCGAGGTGTTCCCCAACCGCGCCCTGGCCGTGCTCGGGCCCAACGGGGCGGGCAAGAGCACGCTGGCCCGAGCCCTGTCCGGGCTGGTGCCGCCGGTCCGCGGCCGGATCGAACTCGACGGCGAGGACGTCACCGGCAGGGCCCCGGACGCCGTCCGCCGGGCCGGGCTCGTCCATCTCCCCGAGGGCCGCGGGGTGTTCCCGACGCTGACGGTCATGGAGAACCTGCGCATGGCGACCGCGCTGGACCGGCGGGGGCGGACGGCGGCCGTGGACCGGGCGTTCGAGATCTTCCCGGTCCTGCGGGACCGGCGGCGGCAGGCCGCGGGCACCCTGTCCGGCGGCGAGCAGCAGATGCTGTCCCTGGCCCGGGCCCTGATGACCGACCCCCGGATCGTCATCGCCGACGAGCTGTCCCTGGGCCTGGCGCCGAAGATGGTCGACGTCGTGTTCGAGAGCCTGGGGCGGGCCCGGTCCGCCGGGGTCGCCGTCCTCATGATCGAGCAATTCGCCCGCCGGGCACTGGACTTCGCCGACGACTGCCTCGTCCTCCAGCGCGGGCGCGTCGCGTGGTCGGGGGAGGCCGGGGAGGCGGGGGCGGAACTGCTGCGGCGGTACCTGGGCGACGCCACGGCGGCCTGACCGGACGGGGATCACCGCGTACAACGGACGCGAGCGACCCCGCACCCGTCAGTCCTTCCGTGTACCTGTCCGCCCGGTGAACCGCCGGGTCACGTCGGACGTGTCGTAGCGGCGCCGGAGTTTCGCCCGGGCCTCCAGGGCGAGGGCGTGGGCGAGGCTGGTGTCCTCGCCGGCGGCGAGCAGGTCGAGGGTTTCCGCGACGGCGCCGGGGTGGGCGGCGCGGATCAGGTCCGCGACCGTCCGGGCCCGGTCGAGGAGACCGTCGTGCGGGACGACCTCGTTCACCAGGCCCGCGGCGAGGGCCCGTTGGGCGTCGATCGGCTCCCCGGTGAGCATCATCTGGCGGGCGAGGCGGGTGCCGACCGCGCGCGGCAGCAGGGCGCTCATGCCCCACCCGGCGGTGAGGCCGATCGCGGCGTGGGTGTCGGCGAACCTGGCCCGTTCGGAGGCGATGAGGAACGAGCAGGACAGTGCCAGCTCCAACGCACCTGTGTAGCAAGGCCCGTTGACCACTCCGAGCACCGGTGTCCGGGCGGCCCGGACCACTTCGGCCGGGTCGGTGCGGGCCCCGCGCGGTGGGCCGTCGCCGTTGCCGAGCGCCTCCTTGAGGTCGATGCCCGCGGAGAAGGCGGGGTCGGTGCCGGTGAGCACGACCAGCCGTGTGTCGGGGTCGGCGTCGGCCGCGCGCACCGCCGCGACGAGCCCTCTGCGCATCGCGATCGTCAGCGCGTTGCGTGCCCGGGGCCGGGCCAGCGTCACCCAGAGCACGCCATCGGCGCTACTGAACTCCAGCCCCTCGACGGCGAGTTCACCGTTCACGGTCGCTCAGGCCGTCAGGACGACCGCCGAGCCCATGCCGCCGCCCGCGCACATGGCCGCGACCGCCACCCCTCCGCCGCGGCGGCGCAGTTCGTGCGCCAGGGTCACGATCATGCGGGTGCCGGTGGTCGCGATCGGGTGCCCGAGGCTGCACCCGCTGCCGAACGGGTTGACCCGCTCCGGGTCGAGCCCCAACTCCCGGGTGGTGGCCACGGCCACGGCGGCGAACGCCTCGTTGACCTCCCACAGGTCGACGTCGTCGACCCCGAGCCCAGCCCGGTCAAGTGCCTTGTGGATGGCGGCGATCGGGGCGAGCCCGGTCTGGACGGGGTCGACGCCCACGCTCGCCCAGGCCCGTACGGTCGCGAGCGGCGCGAGGCCGTGCTCGGCGGCGAGGTCGGACCCGGCGACGACGACCGCGGCGGCGCCGTCGTTGATGCCGCTGGAGTTCCCGGCGGTGATGGAGAAGCCCTCGATCTCGGGGTGCAGCACCTTCAGCGCGGCCAGTTTCTCCAGCGTCGTGGTGCGCCGCGGATGCTCGTCGACGTCGAACACCGAGACGGCGCCGCCCCGGTCGGTGACCTTGACGGGGACGATCTCGTCGGCGAACCGGCCCTCGTCGATCGCGCGGACGGCCCGCTGGTGCGAGCGCAGCGCCCAGGCGTCCATGTCCTCGCGCGTGAGACCCGTGAGGCGGGCGGTGTTCCAGCCGACGAGTATGCCCATGTCGTTGTGGGGCGCGTCCGGCGTCGAGACGTGCGACGGCGACGACCAGGGGTCCTGCCACTCGTCGTCGGTGCCCAGGACCCGCCGCCGGGACACGGGGGCCGTCGACGTCGACTGGGTCCCGCCGGCGACGACCGCGCGGTCCATTCCGGCGCGCACCCCCGCCGCGGCGGTCGACACGCTCGCGAGCCCGGAGGCGCAGTGCCGGTTGTGCGCCAGGCCCGGCACATGGGTGAGCCCGGCCTCGATCGCCGCGTACCGGGCGATGTCCCCGCCCCCGGCCACGGACTCGCCGAGCACGACGTCGTCGATCACGTCGAGCGGCAGCCCACTGCGCTGTACGG
The DNA here is from genome assembly GCA_001298575.1 of Actinobacteria bacterium OK074. Lineage (GTDB taxonomy): Bacteria > Actinomycetota > Actinomycetes > Streptomycetales > Streptomycetaceae > Streptomyces. Next base: position 18,939 of record LJCV01000055.1, on the reverse strand, counting down.
CCTCCCGTACGACGACGGTGGCGAGGTCGAAGGCGCTGGTGTCCCGCAGGGTTCCCCTGCGCGCGGTTCCGATGGCGGTACGGCAGGCGGAGAGAAGAACGGCATCAACCATGTAATTCAGAGTACTTAACTGACCGACCCCTCGGAAGGTTCTCCGCCAACTCGGCCGAACATCTCGACCAGTTATGGAAATGAGGATACCTTGTTGTGGTGAACTTCGAGCTCAGCGAGGAGCAGACCATGTTGCGCGAGGCATCGCGCGACCTGCTGGCGGACCGGGCCCCGGTCGAGCGTGCACGGGCCTGGCCGGACGACGGCCCGGACGTCGACCCCGACCTGTGGCGGCTGACGGCCGACCTCGGCTGGCCGGGCCTCGCCCTGCCCGAGGAGTACGACGGCACCGGCCAGGGGCTGGTGGAACTCGCGCTCGTCGCCGAGGAGATCGGGCGGGCGCTCGGGCGGGGGCCGTTCGCGCCGACCGCGATCGTCGGCCGGGCCCTGGCCACCGCGGGACCGCCCCGGCTGCGGGCCGAGGTACTGCCCGCGCTCGCCGCCGGATCGGCGTGGGCCACCTGGGCGTTCGCGGAACCGGGCGCCCCGTGGACCCTCGACGGCGTCCGCGCCACCGCCCGCCCCGACGGAGCCGACGAGGGCACAGTCGTGCTGGACGGGGTCAAGACGGCGGTGCAGGACGCGGGCGGCGCACGTTGGCTGCTGGTCACCGCACGGCACGAGGGCGCCCCGGCGTCGTTCCTCGTCGACCGCGCCGCCCCGGGTGTCACCGTCCGGCGGCAGCGGGTCCTCGACCCTACGCGCTCGTTCTACGAGGTGCGGTTCGAGGGCGTGCGCGTGCCGCGGGACCACCGTCTGGACCACGGCCCGGACGCCGTCCAGCGGCTGCTGGACGAGGCGTCGGTGCTGCGCTGCGCCGACGCGCTCGGGGTGATGGAACGCCTGCTGGACCTGACCGTCGAACACGCCCGCAACCGCGTGCAGTTCGGGCGCCCGATCGGCACCTTCCAGGCCGTCAAGCACGCGTGCGCCGACATGGCCCTGCTCGTGCACGGTGCCCGGGCCGCCACGTACTACGCGGCGATGGCCGCGGACGCCGATGCCGACGACACCGCCCGGGCGGCCTGCGCCGCCGCCTCGCACGTCTCGGCCGCCACCGGCGATGTCGCGGGCCGCGCGCTCCAGCTCCACGGCGGCATCGGCTTCACCTGGGAGCACGACCTCCACCTCTACCTGCGCCGCGCCAGGACCGACAGCGTGCTGTACGGCGGCGCGGCCGTCCACCGGGACCGGCTGTGCACGCTGCTGCGACGGTCTCCCGCGCCCGCTTGAGCGGACGCCCGTTTTATACAGCCGTCCCATACGGCCGTCCTATGCATCCGTCCCACACGACCGTCCCACACGACCGTTCCGGGGCGTCCCCGAGCGCGTTCGTCCCGGCGAAGAGCGAAGCGAAAGGTGTCCGATGGAGATCAAGGGCAAGAAGGCCGTGGTGTTCGGCGGTGCCTCCGGCATGGGCCGGGCCAGTGCCGAGCTGCTCGCGGCCCGGGGCGCCGACGTCGTCGTACTCGACCGGCCCGGTTCGGCCGGCGCCGAGGTCGCCGCGGCGCTCGGCGGAAGGTTCCAGCCCGTCGACGTCACCGACTTCGAGGCGACCGAGACCGCCCTCGCCGCCGCCGTCGAATCCCTCGGCGGGCTGCACGTCTCGATCACCACCGCGGGCGGCGGCAGTGTGCAGCGCACGCTCGGCCGGTCGGGCCCGCACGATCTGGACACCTTCCGCCGGATCCTCGACCTGAACGCGGTCTCCACCTTCAACATCAGCCGGCTGGCCGCCTCGCACATGAGCCGCAACGAGCCCGAGGACCCCGAACTCACCGGGGAACGCGGCGTGATCATCACGACCTCGTCGATCGCCGCGTTCGAAGGGCAGGTCGGCCAGGTCGCGTACGCGGCGGCCAAGGCGGCCATCGCCGGCATGGCCCTCACCATGGCCCGTGACCTCGGCTCGCTCGGCATCCGCGTCCTCGCCATCGCGCCCAGCCTGTTCGAGACGGGCGCCACCGAGAAGATCCCCGCCGACGCGCGGGCCGCGCTGGTCAAGGACGCCGCGTTCCCCAGGCGCCTGGGGCGCCCGGAGGAGTACGCCAAGCTCGCCCTGGCCATCGTCGACAACCCCATGCTCAACGGCCAGTGCCTGCGCCTGGACGCGGGCCAGCGGTTCGGCCCGAAGTAAGCAGACAGCCCGAAGCGAACAGGACGGCGAAAGCCCCACGCGACGGACGGTCGTGGACGACAACAGGCAGGAGAGACCGGATGACTGACGACGACGAGCATCAGGGCAAGGTGGCGTTCATCACCGGCGGCGGACGCGGCTTCGGCAAGGCGTTCGGGGCCGCTCTGACGGCCCGCGGCGCGCACGTCGTCCTCGCCGACGTCGACGGCGAGGCCGCGACGGCAGCCGCCGCGGAACTCAACGCCAAGGGCGGCAGCGCGACCGGCGTGGCCTGCGACGTGGCCGACGAGGCCGGGGTCGCCGCCGCGATCGACGCGGTGGCCGAACGGCACGGCGGCCTCGACCTCCTGGTCAACAACGCGGGCCTGCACGCCGCCTACAACAAGCCGTTCACGGAACTCGGCCTGGCCAAGGTCCGGCGGGTGGTCGACGTCAACGTCATGGGCGTCATCATCTGCACGCTCGCGGCGCACGAGGCCATGAAGGGCCGCCCCGGCGCCTCCATCGTCAACATCTCCTCGTCGGCCGCCTACGCGAACCGGAGCATCTACGGCGTCTCCAAGCTCGCCGTGCGCGGTCTGACGGTGTCGTTCGCGCGCGAGTTCGCCGCCGACGGCATCCGCGTGAACGCCATCGCACCGGGCCTGATCTTCACCGACGCGGTCCGGGCGCAGCTCTCGCCCGCCGAGTCGGCCCGGGTGCGGGGCGAGCAGATCCTCGATCGCGAGGGCGAGGAACGGGACATCGTCGAGGCGCTGCTCTATCTGGTGTCGTCGAAGGCGTCCTTCGTCACCGGCGAGACGCTGCGGGTGACGGGCGGCTTCGCCCTCTCGGTCTGACCGGCCCCAGCCCCACAGGCCGTACCACCGGACATGCACCTGAACACACAACTGGACATACGACTGACTGTGCCCCGCGATCCGTCGATCGCGGGGCACAGTCACGGCTGCGGGCCGAACGGGTCCTACGTGCTGGCCAGCGCGGCCGGTTCCCCGGCCTCGGCGGCGGCCTCCTCCTCTTCCGACTTGATGGCACGCAACAGCACGATCGGCGTGGCGATCTTCCAGACGAAGTACACCAGCGAGGGAATCACGTTCGCGAGCAGACCGTTCCACGCGAACGGACCGGAATCGGTCAGGAAGACGAAAGCCCCCGGAATCAGCAGCACTCCGAGCACGATGTTGAGCCAGCCGAACCAGCGCGGGAACACCGGCTTGGCACGATGGTCGATGAAGGACGCGTATCCGATCGACCAGACCTGGAGGACGAATATGCAGGCATTGCCCGTCAGCATGAGCCAGAAGATGTCCGACATCGCGCTCAGGACATCCGCCGAATGGGCCTCCGGCCGGAAAGCCGCGGCGGAGAGTATCGCCATCGGAAAGAAGAACCCGATCGGGGCGACGACACCGGTGAGGGCCTGGGTCATGGACAGCAGGCCCCACCCGCCTTCGACACGCCGCATCTGCATGCTGGTCACGACGACGAACGGATACTCGAACGGGACCAGCAGCACCATGATCGCGGTGGCGGCGAGAATCCCCGTCCGATGGTCGGTCAGAAACGCGACGACCTCTTTCGGGCTGCTCGCCGGATCCAGCGCCGGGATGAGATGGCCGACGGAGAAGGCCACGATGAAGCCCACCAGCAGCACGAATCCGCACCACGCGGAGAGGCGTTCCAGTCTGAAATGCAGGTCTTTACGCATCACGGATCTCCTTTGATCTCGCGGCTTTTTCGCCCACTACCAACAAGCGCCCACTACCAGCCGACGAGCCTGTCCAGCAGAACCGTCGCGCTCGACAAGTAGTCGCCGTATCCGCCCCGGAAGAACAGCAGGGGAGTCTTCATCGACTCGACGCGCAGTTCCCGGACCCGGCCGACGACCAGCAGATGGTCACCGAGTTCCACTATTTTCTCGACCGTGCAGTCCGCCCAGGCGACGATCCCCTCCAGCACGGGATTCCCCAGTGCGGACACCGTCCAGGCCGTGCCCTCGAACCGCTGCCGGGCCGTGCCGGTGGCCATCCGCCGCGACAGCCGCTCCTGGTTGCCGGCGAGCGCGTTGGCGCAGAACCGGCCGGCGTCGCGGATGGTTCCCAGCGTCGTGGAGGAGCGGTCGACCAGGAAGGACACCAGCGGCGGCTCCAGGGACACGGACATGAAGGTCCCCACGACCAGTCCGTGCGGCCGCTGTTCGGCGTCCGAGGTGGTGATCGCGACCACGCTCGTGGGGAAGTGGCCCAGGACGTCACGGAACTGCCGTCCGGTGATCGCCTGTTCCACCGCTCCCTCACCGCCCGTACCGCCGCCCGTGCCGCCGACCGTCCTGCCGACCGCGTCCGTCGTCCGAGGACGGGCAGAGCTCTCGCTCACAACGGCCTCCTTCTCCTCGTCTCTCACCTCTGGCAGATCTCTCGCCGTGGCCCGCACGGGGTCAGATCAGGACCCGCATGGCCTCGGGCAGTTCGAGTCCCATCTGGGCCAGGGCGTTGGCGTGGTAGGCGGTGCCGGGCACGTGGATCATGTGCTGGAGGCCGACGTGGGCGTCGCGCCAGTACCGCTGGATCGGGTTGCTGCGCCGGCCGGCGTTGCCGCCGGAGCGCGCGAAGATCTCGTCCAGCGCGGACACCGCCCGCCACGCGCAACGGACCTGGTTGCGCCGTACGTTGGCGCGGTCCTCGATGGTGATGGGCTTGCCGGCCTCGACCTGGTCGTACAACCGGCTGATGCCGTCGATGAGTTGGACGCGCGAGGCGGCGATCTCCGCCGCGGCCTCCCCGGCGGCGTAGAGCACGTACGGGTCGTCGCGGACCTGGACGCCGGTGACGGCGACCCGCTCGCGCTGCTGGTCGAGGTGGATGCCGAGCGCGCCCTCGCAGATCCCGATGACGGCCGAGGTGATGCCGAGCGGGAACATCGAGGCGAAGGGCAGCTTGTAGAGGGTGTCGGTGAGCCCGACGGCCTCGGCGGCGGTCCCGTCCTGCACCAACTCCTGCTTCACGGTGCGGTATTCGGGGATGAACGCCTCTTTGACGACGACGTCCTTGCTGCCGGTGCCGGCGAGGCCGATCACGTCCCAGGTGCCGTCGATGATCTCGTAGTCGGACCGGGGCAGCACGACGTGCAGCACGCTGATCGGCCCGGCGGGCTGGCCCTTGCCGTTGCCGACGAGCGCGCCGAGGAAGTCCCACTGGCAGTGATCGCTGCCCGAGGAGAACGGCCAGCGGCCGCTGAGGACATAGCCCCCGTCCACGGGGTCGGCGATGCCGTTGGGCATGTACGGGGAGGCGATCCAGGTGTCGGGGTTGTCGTCCCACACCTCGTGCGCCAGCCGGGGGTCCAACTGGGCCAGTTCCCACGGGTGTACGCCGACCACGCCGCACACCCAGCCCGCGGCGCCGTCGTACCGGGCTACCTGCATCACCGCTTCCGCGAAGTCCCGGGGATGCGCGCTGTATCCGCCGAACTCCTTGGGCTGGAGGAGCCGGATCACCCCGGCCGAACGGAGCAGTTCGACGGTCCTGTCGCTCAGCTTGCCGAGTTTCTCGTTCTCCTCGGCGAGTGCGGCCAGTTCGGGCCCGAGCTCCTCGACACGGTTGACCACTTCATGCGCCACGCCGCGCACCTCCTGCTCTCGCATGTGCCGCGCACCGGCGGCGGGATGGCCTCAGTCTCTTGTCCGGAACCCGTCCCCCGCTGAGCGCTTTCCGCTGACCGGGACAGGGCCGGGCAAGCGGTACCTCAGCGGACGATCCGGGGACGCAGTGCGGTCAGGGAGCGGCCCTTGAGGGCGGAGAGCCAGACGCCGGTGCCGTAGGCGAGGTCGTCCAGGCGGCGGGCGAGGCCGTAGCGGACCGGGTCGAGGCCCTCGCGGTCGAACCGGTACTCCAGGGCGATGTCGGCCAGGGCGGCGACCGCAGCGGCCCGGCGCACCCGGCGGGAGGCGAGGCAGCCGACGGCGGTGAGCGGCCACCAGTGCCGGGTCAGCAGGGCGGAGGTCTGGGCGAGTGCGGCCACGGCCCCGTTGGCGGTGAGCCGGGCGGCCAGCCGGTGCGGGTGCCGGGTGCCGTCGAGCCGTCGGGCGATGCGGAGCGTGACGCCGCCGAGGAGGATCCCGGCCGCGGGCGCCGACCAGCGCCGCTGCGCGAGCAGTCCGGTGACCAGGGCCAGGCTCCACGGGGCGAACACGGCCGGGGCGATGAACTCGGGGTGGCGCTGGGCGAGGGGCCCGGCCCCGGTACCGTAGACGGCTTTGCGCAGCAGCCAGTCGCCGACGTGCACGCGGTGTTCGTGCGCGGCCTCGACGGCGGGTTCGTAGCGCACCCGCAGGCCCTGTTCGAGCAGCCGCCAGCACAGGTCGACGTCCTCCCCGACCCGCATCCGCTCGTCGAACCCGTCCCGCAGGACATCGGTGCGGGCGACCGTGCAGGCCGTGGACGCCCAGGAGACGGGGCTGCCGGGTCGTACGGCGGCGGGGTGGGCGCCGAGGTCGAGGGAGGAGCGGGCGCTCTCGTAGCGGCCGATCCAGTTGGTGGCGGCGGCGGTGGGCAGGCCGGTGATGCGGGGGACGGCCATGGCGACGCGGGGGTCGGCGAAGTGCCGCAGCAGGGTGGGCACGGTGTCGGGGGCGAGCACGATGTCGGAGTCGGCGAAGACCACGTAGGGCGTGGTGACGCGGCGCAGTCCGGCGTTGCGGGCGCCCGCGGGGCCGAGGTTGACCGGCAGCGACACCAGCCGGGCCCCGTGCCGGGCGGCGACGGCCGCGACGGCGCTCCGGTCGCGCGAGGCGTCGTCGACCACGATCACGGGGTGGCCGGGGCCGACACTGCCGAGCAGCCGGTCGAGTTGGCGCGGCCGGTCGCGGACCGGTACGACGACGGTGTACCGCGGGTCGGACGGCTCCGGCAGGGTGCCGACGACGGGGTTGGCCATGCCGCGTTCGAGCAGCCGGTCCGCGAGCAGCGCGCTCGCCCTGCCCGTGACGGCGAGCGTGCGGCCGTCGGCGTCGAAGAGCCGCCGGGCGCGTGCGGTCAGCCGGATCAGCCGCGTCGGGAACCCGCCGACGAGGGTCCGGCCGCCGTCGACGGCCCGGGTGTACCGGTCGAGTTCGACGACGAAGCCGAGGGGGAGGGACGTCATCGGGGTGCGGCCCTTTCGTCCAGCGACTGGGGTTCAGAGTGCGCCGACTTCCGTGCCACGGGCGGGCGTTCGGGATCGGTGAGGCGACCGCGGCCGTCGACGGTCCACGCGGTGACGCGGCGGAGCGCGGTGGCCACCATCGTGTCCACCGCGTGGCGGCCCTCCTCGGCCGAGGCTCCGGTCGGGTCGCCGAGGACGCCCTTGGGCGAGACCGCGCGGACGCCGTGGGCCATCAGCTCCGGCAGCAGGGCGGCCAACGGCCGGGTGTCGCCGGGCTCGGCGGCCCCGGTCCTGACCCGCTCGGGTGCCAGGTGCAGCAGCACCGAGGTCTCCGCGCGCCCGGCGTGCGCGTCGCCGCCCGGCACCCCGCAGCCGGTCCACGCGACGTCGTGCCCCTCCGCGCGCAGCCCGCCGAGCGCGCGGTCGAGGGTGGCCGCGTTGCCGCCGTGCCCGCTGACGAACACGATCCGCCCGGCCCACAGCGCCAGCGACCGCACCAGCTCCACGACCACCACGCCCAGCGCCTCGTGCCCGATCGACACGGTCCCGGGAAACCCGGCGTGCTCACCGCTGGCACCGTACGGCAACGGGGGCGCCACCAGCGGCGGCCCGTACGCACCCGCGGGCAGCGCGAGCGCCAACCGCCGCGCGACGGCGTCGGCTACGACGGTGTCGGTGTCCAACGGCAGGTGCGGGCCGTGCTGTTCGGTGGACCCGGCGGGGACGAGGACCAGGGCGCCGGAGGGGACGGCGGGCCAGACGGCGTGGGCGAGGTCGTGGGCGCGGTCAGGGGCGGCTGGGCGCGGGGCGGGCCGGGCCACGGTCAGCCGGCCCGGGAGTGGGCGGCGGCCGGCACCGGGCCGGAGCCGTCCGCCGCGCCCGCGTCCGGGTCCACGTCTGTGCCCGCGTCCGCGCCCCCGCCGAGCGTCAGCCGGAACCCCGGCGGTATCACCAGGTCGTCCGGGGACAGTTCGTGGACGGACGCGTGCCCGAGCCCCAGCACGGCCGAGTCGAGTCCGCCGCGCAGGATGTCCAGGACGTTCTCCACCCCGGCCTGGCCGTTCGCCGCCAGGCCCCACAGGTAGGCACGGCCGATCAGCACGGCGCGGGCGCCGAGGGCGAGCGCCTTCGCCACGTCGCCACCGCGCCGGACGCCGCCGTCTAGGAGGACCTCGATCTGGTCGCCGACCGCCTCGGCGACGGAGGCGAGGATCCGGATGGTGGCGGGCGTGGTGTCCAGGTTGTTGCCGCCGTGGTTGGAGACGGACAGCGCGGCGACCCCGGCGTCGACCGCCCGTTTGGCGTCGTCGACCCGGGTCACGCCCTTGAGCAGGAAGGGCCCGCCCCACTCCGCGCGCAGCCATGCGACGTCGTCCCAGGTCGGCGGGGTGGTCTGCATCCATTCGCCGTAGGCACCGAAGAAGGTGGGGGCCTGCCCGCCGGGGGGCTGGAGGTTGGGCACGGTGAGGTCGGGGACCCGGCCGGAGCGGGCGAACCGCCACAGCCAGCCGGGGTGGGGCAGCACGTTGGGGGCGAAGCGCAGCATGGTCCGCAGGTCGAGCTTGTCGGGGATGGAGGGGCTGCCCCAGTCGCGGCCGTGGGAGAACGACCAGTCGAGGGTGACGATGAGCGCCTTGGCCCCGGCCGCGCGGGCCCGCTCCATGCGCTGGACCATCTGCTCGCGGGTGCCGCTCCAGTACAGCTGGTAGAAGAAGTTCGGGTTGGCCGCGGCGACCTCCTCAACAGGCTTGCTGGCAAAGGAACTCAAGCCCATGAGGACGCCCCGGCCGGCCGCCGCGCGGGCCACGGCCACCTCCCCCTCCGGGTGCACCGCCTGCACCCCGGTCGGGGAGACGAGCACGGGCAGCGAGGTCGGCACGCCCAGCACGGTGGTGGACAGGTCGCGCTGGGCGTGGTGGCCCACGACCCGTGGTGCGAAGCCGAGTTCGGCGAACGCCGCGGTGTTGGCGTCGATCGTGCGACCGCGTTCCGAGCCCGCGAGGAGCGCGCCGTAGACCGTGCTCGGCAGCCGCTTCTTGGCGCGGCGCTGCGCCTCGGCGACCGTTTCGAACCAGGGGTTTCTGCCCATGGGTCGCGTCCCTTCGCTCAAGTCCCTTGTCGTGCACGCCTTTTGCGTGCACGTCTTTGTCCTGCGCCTACGTGATTTACGCGAGCCGCAGCCCGGCCAGCGGGTCCTCCGCGCAGGCGCTCACCGGGGGCCGCTCCAGGTCCTCGCGGCGGCTGAGGACGAGGTCGACGGGGCGCCCCCGGCGGGAGTGGTCGCCGGACGGTTTGGGCAGGTCGGCCCGGTCGGACGGCCGCCGGGCGAGCTGCGCCTCGCCGTATCCCTGGACGCACTCGGGGTCGGGCCCGTCCAGCGGCAGCCCGGTGAAGAACTTCGCGGCCATGCAGCCGCCCTTGCACGTGTCGTAGAACGCGCAGGACGCGCACGCGCCGCCGTGCTGCGGCTCGCGCAGCCGCCGGAAGAGTTCCGAGCCGCGCCACACCCCGGCGAAGCCGCCGTCCTCACGGACGTTGCCGGCGAGGAACTCGTCGTGGATGGCGAACGGGCACGCGTACACGTCGCCGACCGGGTCGATCAGGCAGACGACGCGCCCGGCGCCGCACAGGTTGAGACCGGGCAACGCCTGCCCGTAGGCGGAGAGATGGAAGAAGGAGTCGCCGGTCAGCACCTGCTCGCCGTGCGCCACCAGCCAGTCGTACAGCTCGCGTTGCTGTGCCGCCGTCGGATGCAGTTCGTCCCACACGTCGGCGCCGCGGCCGGAGGGGCGCAGCCGGGTCAGGCGGAGTTGGGCGCCGTAGCGGTCGGCGAGGGCCTTGAACTCGTCGAGTTGGGGGATGTTGTGCCGGGTGCAGACCACGGAGAGCTTGAAGTTCTTCATGCCCGCGGCGGCGAGGTTCGCCATCGCCCGGACCGCGGTCGCGTACGAACCGGGGCCGCGCACCGCGTCGTTGACGTCCGCGGTCGCGCCGTCGAGCGAGATCTGGACGTCCACGTAGTCGTTGCGGGCGAGGCGTTCGGCGGCCTCGGGGGTGATCCGGACGCCGTTGGTGGAGAACTTGACGCCGACGTGGTGGGCGGTGGCGTAGTCCAGGAGTTCCCAGAAGTCGGCGCGGACGGTGGGCTCGCCGCCGCCGATGTTGACGTAGAAGACCTGCATGGCCTCCAACTCGTCGATGACCGCCTTGGCTTCGGCGGTGCTCAGCTCGCGCGGGTCGCGGCGGCCGGAGCTGGAGAGGCAGTGGGTGCAGGCCAGGTTGCAGGCGTAGGTCAGCTCCCAGGTGAGGCAGATGGGCGCGTCCAGGCCGCGTTCGAAGAGGTCGACCAGGCGGGGGGTGCGGGAGGCGCGGGGGGCGGCCTCCGATGCGGTGACCATGAGGTCCGATGTCGTGGTCGTACGGTCCGGTGTCGTGGTCGTGCGGTCCGTTGTGGTGGTCATGAGGTCCTTCCGACGACCATCGAGGACTGGACCAGGGCGTCCAACGCCCGGCCGAAGCGCGGCAGTTCGGTCTCGCCGACACCGGCCGCGAGGCAGGCGGCGCGCGCGGTGGGTGCCTGGGCGAGGGACTCGACGACCGCGAGGAGCCTGCGGTCCTTGAGGAAGGTCAGTCGGCGGGTGCCGAAGTGGTAGAGGAGGGCGCCGAAGGGTTCCGGCCGCACCGAGACCTGCGGGTGCAGGTCCCAGGCGCGGTCGATGTCCATCGTGGTCATCCGGCGGCCTAGTAGACGCCGCACATGCCGTCGATGGACACGTCCTCCAGGAGGTCCTCGTCCTGGATCAGCGCCCCGACGGTGACGTCCTCCTCGGCGGTCCCGGCCTCGACGGCCCCGGACTCGGCGGACCGGCTGGTGTGGAGCTCGTTCATGCGACTCTCCCTTGACGTCCGGCGGCACCGCGGTCGTGCGCCGCGGACCGCTCCCAGCTGCTACGGGGATACGGATCGAATACGGGGAGGATAATGACACCATGTGCCAAAAGTGAAGGGTCGGATGCCCATGAAACCGTCTGCCGGACCGTCGGCCGCCTCCCGTTCCGCTCCGCCCCGCTCCCGGCGCGGCCGTCCGGATGTCGTCGTCGTGGGCTGCGGCGGCAGCGGCGCCGTGCTCGCCGCGCGGCTCAGCGAGGACCCCGGCCGTACGGTGCTGGCGCTGGAGGCGGGCCCGGCACCGCGCCAACGGGCGGAGTTCGCACCGGAGTTGCTGGACGCCCGGCTCGTGCCCGGCGCGCAGCCGGGGCACCCCGCCGTCCGGCCGTACCCGGCGCACCTGACGCCCGGGCGGCCCTACACGGTGGTCCGGGGGCGTTTCCTCGGCGGCTCGACCACCGTCAACGGCGGGTACTTCGTCCGGGCCCGCCGCGCCGACTTCGACCGCTGGTCGGCGGCGGGCGGCCCGGCCTGGTCGTACGGCCAAGTGCTGCCCCTGCTGCGCCGGTTGGAGACCGACCTCGACCACGGCGGCGGTGAACTGCACGGCGGCAGCGGCCCCGTACGGGTCCGGCGCACGGACCTGCGGCACCCGGTGGCCGCCGCGTTCGGGGCCGCCGCCCGCGAACTGGGCCACCCCGACGAGCCGGACAAGAACGCGCAGGGCACGCCCGGTTTCGGCCCGGTGCCCACCAACTCCGTGGACGGCGTCCGCGTCAACACCGGCATCAGCCACCTCCTGGCCGCCGCCGACCGCCCCAACCTCACGGTGGCGGGCGGCAGTTCGGTCCGCCGGATCGTCGTCGAACACGGCCGCGCGACCGTCGTCGTCGTCGACCACGACGGCGGTCCTACGACGGTGGAGTGCGGCGAAGTCGTGCTGTGCGCCGGGGCGTTCGGCTCGCCGCACCTGCTGCACCTGTCGGGGATCGGGCCGCGCCGGGTCCTGGAACGGCTCGGCGTCCCCGTCGTCCTGGACGCCCCCGCCGTCGGCGCCCGGTTCGGCGACCACCCCCAGGTGGTGCTGGAGTGGACGCCGCGGCGGCCGGTGCCCGAGCCCGTCGGCTCCTGGCTCGGCGGCGCCCTGCACCTGACGTCGTCGGGCGCCGCCGACCCGGGCGATCTGGAGATCCTCCAGTCGCTGGTCCCCCTGGCGGGGCTGGTCGGCGGGACGGTGAGCGTGCCCGGGGCGCCGCTCGCGTTCCTCGTGTCGGTCCAGTCGCCGCGGCTGAGCGGGCGGTTGCGGACCCTCTCCGCCGACCCGGCCGTGCCCCCCGCCGTCGACTACGGCTACCTGGAGTCCGCCGACGACCGGCGCCGGATGCGCGAGGCGGTCCGCGCGACCGCCGAGCTGGTGGCCACCTCCGCCTTCGCCGAAGTCGCCGCCGGGCTCGTGGAGTTGGGGGAGGAGGTCCTGAACGACGACCGGCTGCTGGACGGTTGGGTGCACGGACACCTCGGTACCTCCCAACACGCCTGCGGCACCGTCCCGTTGGGCCCCGCGGGCGATCCCCGTGCCGCCGTCGACCCCTACGGGCGGGTGCACGGCGTCGAGGGCCTCCGGGTCGCGGACACCTCGATCCTGCCGACGGCTCCCCTGCGCGGCCCGGCCGCCACCGCCGTCCTGATCGGCGAACTCGTGGCGGACGCGATGCGGCGCGAGGTGCGATGACCGGCCTCGGCCGGAGCCACACCGCGGCGACCGGCCCGAGCCGACCCCCACCACGACCGCCCCGGGCGGCACCACAACGACCGGCTCCCGCCGGGACTACACCACGGCGACCGGCCCGGGCCGCGCCCCAGCGCCCGGCCCCGGCCGGGACTACACCACAGCGACCGTCCCCCGCCAGAGCTACACCGACGCGGCCGGCCCCTCGAACCCGTGCGCGAGCTGTCGTATCGCCCGGTCGAGCAGGTCGCCGACGCCGTCGCCGGGGTCCGTCAGCCAGTGCTCGTACGCGGCGATGCACGCGGCCAGGGCGGCATGGCCGATCAGCCGGGGCAGCAGGTCGGCGGGGGCACGGCCGGTGCGCCGCGCGGCGAACCGCGTGACCAGGGCCCGCCACGAGGTGTAGCGCACGGTGGAGTCGGCCTGGAGGGTCGGCACCCGCAGGATGAGCGCCATGCGCTGGCGGTGCCAGGGGACGACCGCCGGGTCGAAGCGGTTGAACTCGACGACCGCGCCCCGCAGTCCGTCCATCATGGCGGCGCCCGGATCGGCCGCCGCGAGCAGGCCGTCGAGCCGGACCAGCTGCTCCTCGAAGTCGCCCCACACGAGGTCGTTCTTGGAGGCGAAGTAGCGGAAGAAGGTACGGCGTCCGATGCCCGCCGCGGCGGCGATGTCGTCGACGGTCGTGCGGTCGAAGCCCTGCCGGGCGAAGAGTTCGAACCCCAGCCGTTCCAGGGCGGCCCGCGAGGTCGCCCGCGGCCGCCCCGCCCTGGCCGCCCCGCCCGGTTCGTCCACCGCCGCCGCAGCCGTGGCCGCCGTCACCGCCGAGGCCGTCGCCGCCGTCGTCAAGGAATCGCCCGCCCCGGTCTTCCGCCGCCCGCTGTCCGCATCCACAGGACACATCATGCACAGGGACGGCCCGGACCGGACCGCCCCCGTGCTCCCGGCCGGGAGGGCCCGCGCAGCCGCCGCGCGGACCCTCCCGCCACGCGCGCGTTCAGTGCAGCTCGGCCCCCGCCGAGCGGTCCCCCACCGGCTCGGCGACCGTCGAGCTGTCGTCGAGGAAGCCCCCCGACTGGTGCTGCCACAGCTTCGCGTAGGCGCCCTCGGCGGCGAGCAGTTCCTGGTGGGTGCCCTGTTCGACGATCCGGCCGCGGTCCAGGACCACGAGCTGGTCCATGCCCGCGACCGTGCTCAGCCGGTGGGCGACCACGAGCGCCGTCCGCCCCTCCATGAGCCGCCACAGCGCCTCCTGGACGAGGATCTCGCTCTCCGAGTCCAGGGCGCTGGTCGCCTCGTCGAGCAGGAGGATCGGCGCGTCGCGCAGGATGGCCCGGGCGAGCGCGACCCGCTGGCGCTGGCCGCCGGAGAGCTTGATGCCGCGCTCGCCGACCATGGTGTCGAAGCCGTCCGGCAGCGCGTCGGCGAACTCGGTGACGTGCGCCGCCTCGGCCGCGCGGCGGATCTCGGCGTCGGTGGCGTCCGGCCGGGCGAAGGCGATGTTGTCCCGCAGGGAGCGGTGGAACATCGCCGGGTCCTGCGGCACGTAGGCGATCAGGCCGCGCAGGTCGGCCTGGCGCAGTTTGCTGATGTCCTGGCCGCCGATCAGGATCCGGCCGCCGTCGATGTCCGTCATGCGCAGCAGCAGCCTGCTGAGCGTGGTCTTGCCGCCGCCGGAGCGGCCGACGAGACCGATCTTCGAGCCGCTGGGCACGGTCAGTTCGAGCCCCTGGAAGAGGGGTTCGGAGCCCGCGTGGGCGAAGTTCACCCGCTCGAAGCGGATGTCGGCGGGCCGGGAGGCGAGGGCCTCCGGCTGCGCCGGGTCGACCACGGTCGGCGACTGAAGCAGCAGTTCGGTGAATTGCGCGGCCTCCGTCATCGAGCTTTCCAGGCGGCGGTAGATCTGGTTGAACTCGAACATGACCCGCGTCGCGTTGGAGTAGTACGTGAAGGCGACCACGACCGCCTCGACGCCGTGGCTGCCGCCGCCGAGCTGGACCGCGAGCAGCAGGCCGAGCGCGTTGGTCAGCACGGACAGCGGTGCGACCACCGTGTCGATGCGCAGGTTGCCGTAGTCCCACGAGCGCAGCGACAGCCGCCGGGACTCCGCGACCCGAATCCGGTGCTCGGCGGCCTCGAGTTCCTCGGCGGCGAACGCCCGGACGGTGTCCATGTTCATGAGGCTGTCCGCGACATGGCCCGACACCCGGGCGATGGCCGCCTCGCGCTCGTCGACGATGCGCTGGCGGCGCCGGATGATGGGCCCCACGACCAGCGCGGTCAGGGTGATCATCGCCAGGAGCCCGACGACGAGCATCGGGTCGTAGCGCCACAGCACCACCGACCCGAACACCAGCGGCACCAGGCTGCCCACGATCTCGAACGCCAGCGTG
Source organism: Actinobacteria bacterium OK074 (assembly GCA_001298575.1). Taxonomy (GTDB): domain Bacteria; phylum Actinomycetota; class Actinomycetes; order Streptomycetales; family Streptomycetaceae; genus Streptomyces. The sequence goes on along the minus strand of LJCV01000055.1, from coordinate 3,539 downwards.
TCCACGAACTGCTCGAACCGGGAGGCGAAGCTCAGGACCCGCTTGGTCAGCGCGCCGGCGAAGTTGTCGTGGAAGAACGCGGCGTCCTTGGCGAACAGTTCGTCCATGCCGATCACGTACAGGTGCTCGATACCGAGGGCGTCGAGGCGGTTCAGACCGTGCAGCCCGAGCCGCCACAGCCCCTCCGCGAGCAGCAGCACGCCACCGAAGCCGAGGACGTACGGCAGCATCGAGCCGACGGAGATGCCCGCGTCCCCGGAGATCCGGCCGACGAGCTTGGCGACGACCAGCGGGGCGACGTAGTTGATCCCGATGTTGCCGAGCGCCGGCAGCAGCATCCCGACCAGCGTCAGCCACCGGAGCCGGACCATTTCCCGTCCGTAGTAGCGAAGGGCGAGGGCCACGGAGCCCTTGCCCCGGGGACCTTCGCGCGATTCAGTCGATCCCATCCCAACCCTGTTTTTGTCGTGCGACAGCCGCCACGTGCTTCTACGGGGAGGTGCCGCCGCCTCAATGGCCGTACGTACGGGCGCGCCAGAACCCGAAGTGTCCCGCGGCGACGGCCGCCGAGTCCAAGTGTTTTCCCGCCGACGACGGGGTCGCATGCGCGTGCGATCTCGGCACCGGGGGGACGATCGCCGACGAGCCCCTCCGGGTCGGTGTCCACCGGCGGGCGGGCGGGCGGCCCAAAATTTATTGAATATTAACAGGAGTTATAGAACCGAACTAAAAATAGTCGGCACACTGCTACCGCACAGTAGTTTATCTATATCAATTCATGACTCGAATTGCGCGGCCAGTCATATGCGCGCGCCATACCCTCACTCGTACTGGTTTTGAATCAAAAACGCCTTTTTGACAGCCGGTGCACACCCTGACACACACCGTTCACCATGGCGAGTACAACGCCACGCGGGCATGGGTCATTTCTGCAAGGAGCACGCCAATGCGCATGAAATTCCTCGGTCGTCGCAGCCGCGGTGCGGTCCTCACCGCTCTCGTCGGCGTCCTGTCAGCACTGGTTCTGGCCGGCCCGGCGCCCGCCGCGACGAAGACTCAGGCCCACGGGGTTCCGCTCTGCTGCAGCGTCGACACCTGAGTCTCAGACCTGGGTCGTCGACGCGTTCGACGGGGTGCCGACCGCGCGCGTGCGGCGCCAGCCCATGCAGCGCATGCCCTCGCGGTAGGCGTACAGGGCGCGCTCGTACTCGCCGCACTCCTCCAGCATCTCGGCCAGTTCGCCCCAGGCGAGGCCGGCCTGACGGCCGGCCTCGGACGCCTCCAGCATCAGCGCGCCGCGTTCGCAGGCAGCCTGCGCCTCCGTGTGGTCCCCGAGCGCGAGGTGCGCGGCGGCCAGCTGGATCAGGGCGCGGGCGGCCTCCAGGCGGTGCTGCGGGCCGAGCAGTTCCAGCGCGCGGGTGGCGTGTTCGACGGCGGAGTCGGGGTCGCCCAGGACCAGTTGGGCGCGGGATCTCGCGGTCTCGCAGTACGCCAGGTCGATGTTGTTGCCGGACTTGGCCAGGCTCCGCTCGGCCTGGTCGAGGAGTTCGTGCACGACCTGGGCGTCCGGCTGGTCGGCCTTCAGCAGGAGTCCCGCGTAGGCGTTGCGCAGCCGGGCCAGGGCCCGTTCGTCGTCGCCCTCGGAGTAGATCGCCAGGGCCCGTTCGATCAGCAGCAGCGCGTCCGCGCGCTTGCCCTGCTGGTTCATCACCACGCTGGCGTTCCAGTAGGCGGCGCCCAGGGCCCTGCGGTTCTCGATCTTCTGGGCCTGCTCGATGGTCCGGGAGGCCAGGTAGACGGCGCGGCTGAGGTCGCCCCGCTCGTAGTAGAGGCCGACCAGGGTCGAGGCGATCTCGACGACGCCCAGGGTGGGAGGGACGCCGAGGGCGTCGAGTTCGTTCAGGACGCCCTCGGCCAGCCCGATGGCGTGCGAGAGGTCGCCCAGTTCCCGGTAGCAGCGGCACAGCGGCACGACGCAGGCCAGCGAGGCCACCCGGTCCGGGAACCGCAGGGCGTCCTGGCGCAGGCCCTCGTAGTGCTCCACCGCCTCCTCCAGGAGGCCGCTGAACTCCAGGCAGCGGGCGATGCCCGTCTCCGCCCGGTACCAGATGTCGGGGTGCTCGGTCTTGGGCGCCTTCTCCTGGATGGCCCGGAAGGAGCGCAGGGCGTTGTCCCGGTCGCCGTGTTCGAGGGCCATTTCGGCGTAGCGCAGGTCGAGTTCGACGTCCTGGACCTCGACGTGGTCGACGTGGCCGAGGAGTTCGGCGGGGTCACAGCGCAGGCGGGCGGCGAACTGCCGCAGCACCTCCGTCGACGGGGTGCGCTTGCCCGCCTCGACCAGCGAGACATAACTCGGCGAGAGATCCGGCCCGGCCAGTTCCGCCTGCGAGAGGCCGGCCGCGCGGCGAAGACGGCGGACATGTGAGCCAAGCGCCTTCGGATCCGTTGCCACGCAGTCCCCCAGGGGCTAAGAAAACTTTTCAACCACTGGAATGAAACAGTCAGTCAAGTTTACTTGTCAAGAGCATGTGGGGTACAGCGCCTCCGCTTGTGATGTTCCCGCTCGGTGTCAGCCGTCCGTCGATTCCCGCGTCGCGAGTTCTTCGGCCAGTGCCGTGAGGCCCGGCGAGATCCGGGGCAGTGCCTGGGCCACTTGGGCGCGGCGGGCCGCCTCGACGAGGGCGTCCGGCGAGGCCGCCTCCAGCCGGGCGCGGTAGTGGTCGAGCAGCCCCTTCGCCGCCGCCAGCAGTCCCGCTTCGTCGACGGGGCGGGAGGCGGCCGTGCGCACCCCCGCCGCCAGGTGGTACTGGAGGGCGCGGTGCAGGTCGGCGGCGCCGGGCTCGCGGATGGTGAGGGAGAGGTGGACCGACAGGCCCGCGTCGCCGGTGGCCCGGTGCGCGAAGCCGCGCGGGATGTAGAGGACCTCGCCGGGGCCGAGCACCTGGGAGAGCAGGAGTTCGGGGTCGGCGTCCGGGGCGGACGGGACTTTCGCAACAGGTGTCAGGGGGCCGGGCCCCCACCGGTCGTCGTCGGGGCCGGTGTGGACGTACCAGTGCTTGCTGCCGCTGATCTGGAGGGTCAGGACGTCGGCGTCGTCGCGGTGCAGGGGCAGGCCCTGGCTGCCGGGCGGGGTGACGAACACGAACGCCTCGATGCGGCGGCCGAGTTCGGCGGCGAGTCCGGCCACGAGGCGGGCGGTCGCCGGGTGCCACTGGTCGACACAGCGCAGTAGCAGCGTGTTGCCCCGGTCCAGCTGCTCGCGCACCTTGCGGGCGTCGGCGTAGCCGGGGTGGGCCGTGCGGTTGACCGTGCGTGCGGAGCAGTACGCCTCCTGGGGGACGAAGTCGTCGGCGCGGGCCATCTCGACGTAGGGACTGTGCAGGAGTCCGGTCTCCAGCAGGGTGTCGAGGTCGGCGAGGGTCAGGGGCGGCGGCAGGCGGGGGGGGGGGCGGTGGACGGCCGGCTGCCTGCGCCAGGTGACGTCGAGGAAGGCGTCGGCGTCGCCGACCCAGCGGGCGAGGTGGGGCTTGGGCATCGGG
>LJCV01000043.1 GCA_001298575.1 Actinobacteria bacterium OK074 | reverse complement strand
AGAGGGAGCGGGGCGGGGGCCGCGGGGCCCGGAAGGGGCCTGATGGCCGCGGAACCGGAAAGGGGCAGAGGCCCGGGACCCGGCAAGGCCCGGGACCTGGCAAGGCCCGGGACCCGGCAAGGGTTAAGGCGGGAGAGCAACCGCCCCGTAAGGGGCGCGGGGAACTGCGCGACCAGCCCCCACCGGCCCGCGGCCGAATCCGACCGCACAGCCGAACCCGCCCACCCAGCGGAGCGCCACGGCTGGAGCCCCACCACCAACGTCGTCGAGTACCCGTCGTCCGTGCTGGTGAAGGGATCGTCGCCGGAATCGTCCGTCCCGGCGAAGAACACCACCGTGATCAGGACGCCGAGGACGACCCCGACCGCGCCGCAGATGATCCCGGCCAGCGCCTGCCCGGGGTTCGTCGCCTCACCGCGGCTCACCTTGCGGCGGGCGACGATGCCGAGCACCACGGCGAGGACACCCAGCAGGATGGCCAACGGCCAGAGGCAGAACACCACGGCGGAGACGATGCCGATCACCAGCGAGGCGGTACCCATCCCGTTGCTCGGCGCGGGCGGCAGGCCGGGCCAGCCGTAGCCGTACCCGTTGCCGTATCCATAGCCGGGACCGCCGGGCGCACCGGGCATACCGGGCTGCGGCGGGTAGGGCGAGCCGTAGCCGCCGCCCGGGTAGCCGGGGTACTGGGGGTAGCCGTAGGGGACGTGCCCCGGGCCCTCGGGGCCGATCGGCGGCGGGGGTACGGGTTCGCCGGGGGCCGCGTAGGGGGCGGTACCGGAACCGTTCGGCGCGAACGGGTTGCCTGGCGCCGCCGGAGGTATGGGGGCCTGGGGCGGCGGCCCTGCCGGGGCCGCGAAGGGGTTGCCCGGAGGGGTGGAGCCGTAGGGGGTGCTGCCCTGCGGCGACGCGGCGGGCCCGGACGACGGCGGGCGGTCCTCCGGAGCGGCGAAGGGGTTGCCGCCGCCCGGTGCGCCCGGCTGAGGCGCCACCCCGGCGGACGACTGCTGCTGCGCGACGGAGGGCTTCTCCCACGGGGAGCCACCCACCCCACCCACCCCACCCACGCCGGACGGAGCCGACGGAGCCGACGGAGCCGACGGAGCCGACGGAGCCGACGGAGCCGACGGCCATGGTGCACCCTGCGGCCCGGCCGCACCCGGCGCACCACCCGTACCCCCCGGAGTCACCGCCCCAAGCGCACCGCGCTCCCCCGCCGGCCCCACACCCTCCGCATCCCGCGGCGCCTCCGGCACGCTGTCCGCGTACTGCGTGGGCCCCGCGCCCGCGTCGTCCTCGGCGTCCGACGCCGGTGTGCCCGCGGGCGGCGCCCAGGGATTCGCGGCCGGGGCGGGCGCGGAAGCCGTGGTGTCGCGGTCCGACGCTGTCGGCGCCCCCGGTGTCGGGGTCTCGCCCGGCACCGCCGGCCGTACCCACTGATCCGGCGCGCCGTTCTCCCGTGCTCGCGGCGCCTGCGCGTCGTCGGACATGCGTGGAGTCCCCTCCTGGCTCGTACGTTCCGTCATGCTACGGCCCACGCTCCCCCGCGCGACCCGCGTTCTACGATGATCCCCGAGTCATCGATCAGCCGATCACCCGCGTCCCGCCGCAGCCGCACCCGGCGCCGGGCCGCCGTTCCTGGGGAGGAACCTTGTCCGACCAGCACGCCGTACCCACCGACGGCCCCACAGCCGGCCCCACCGACGGCCCCGCCCCCGACCTGCACGCCTTCATCGCCGGGCTGCCCAAGGCCGAACTGCACGTGCACCACGTCGGCTCCGCCTCCCCCCGTATCGTCGCCGAACTGGCCGCCCGGCACGCCGACTCGAAGGTGCCGACCGACCCCGAGGCCCTCGCCGACTACTTCAGCTTCACGGACTTCGCGCACTTCATCGACGTATACCTGTCCGTCGTCGACCTGGTCCGCACCCCGGAGGACGTCCGGCTGCTGACGTACGAGGTCGCCCGGGACCTGGCCCGGCAGCAGGTGCGCTACGCCGAGCTGACGATCACGCCGTACTCCTCGGTGCGCCGCGGTATCGACGAGCGCGCGTTCATGGACGCGATCGAGGACGCGCGCAAGGCGGCCGAGGCGGACTTCGGGACCGTGCTGCGCTGGTGCTTCGACATTCCCGGCGAGGCGGGTCTGGAGTCCGCCGAGGTGACCGCGCGGCTGGCCACCGACGACCGGCTGCGGCCGGAGGGGCTGGTGTCGTTCGGGCTCGGCGGGCCGGAGATCGGAGTGCCGCGACCGCAGTTCAAGCCGTACTTCGACCGGGCGATCGCCGCGGGGCTGCGCTCGGTGCCGCACGCCGGGGAGACCACCGGACCCGAGACCGTCTGGGACGCGCTCACCTACCTGCGCGCCGAGCGCATCGGCCACGGCACGAGCAGCGCCCGCGACCCGAAGCTGCTGGCCCACCTCGCCGAGCACCGCATCGCGCTGGAGGTGTGCCCGACGTCGAACATCGCCACCCGCGCGGTCGCCACCCTCGACGAGCACCCGATCAAGGAGTTCGTCGCGGCCGGGGTGCTGGTCACGATCAACTCGGACGACCCGCCGATGTTCGGCACGGACCTCAACAACGAGTACGCCGTCGCCGCCCGTCTCCTCGGCCTCGACGAGCGGGGCCTGGCCGCGCTCGCCCACAACGCGGTGGACGCCTCCTTCCTCGACCCGGTCGGCAAGGCGCACCTCGCGGACGAGATCGCCGCCTACACCGACGCCTGGCTCGCGGCGCGCTGACCGGACCGGAACGGGCTCAGGACAGGCGGGCCCGCCGCCGACGGCACCGCCGCCGTACCGCCACAATGTGCTCATGCGTACCGTGACCGTCGTGGCCCATCGCGGCGACCCCTACCGCTTCCGTGAGAACACGCTCGACTCGCTGCGCTCCGCCCTCGGGCGGGGCGCGGACGCGGTCGAGTTCGACGTCCGGCTGACCCGCGACGGCGTGCCCGTCCTGCTCCACGACGCCTCGCTGAAACGGTTGTGGGAACACGACCGGCCGCTGCGCGCGCTCTCCGTCGACGAGGTGCGCGGTCTCACCGCCGACGGCGTGCCCACCCTCGCCGAGGCGCTCGCGGCCACCGGGGAGAGCCGGGTGATGGTGGACCTGCCGGGCCTGGCCGACGTGCGGTCGGCGCGGCGGATCGTCGACGTCGTACGGCAGTGCGGGGCCGAGGAGCGGGTGTACTACACCGCGGGCGCGCCGGAGATGCTCGCGGTGCGCGCCGCCGATCCGGCCGCCGAGATCGCGCTGACCCGCACGACCCTCGCGCCGCCGCGGCCCGCCCTGCTCGACGCGGTACGGCCGCGCTGGCTGAACTACCGCTTCTCGCTCGTGGACCGGGAGTTGGCGGCGCGGGTGCACCGCGACGGATACCTGCTGTCGGTGTGGACGCCCGACACCCGCCGCTCGATGCGCCGGCTCATCGACGCGGGCGTCGACTCCATCACCACCAACCGCGTGGACGTCCTGACGGGACTGACCGAACCGCATCGGGCCTGAGCCCAGCCCGAGCCCCGGCTCACCGCTCCCCCGCGAACTCCCGCGGCGGCACCATCGCCTGGACGTCCACTCCCTCCCCCACCCACAGCCGGATCAGCAGCGCCGCGGTCGCCTCCAGCAGCCCGGCGCCGCCCAACTCCCCGGCCCGGTACGGCTCGCAGCCCAGGTCGCGGACCAACTGCCGTACGACGGCGAGGGCTTGCTCGTCGTCGCCGCAGACCGGGACGGCGAGAGGGCGGCCGGCGAACACCGGGGGCCGCAGGCGCCACACGTCCTCGTGGCAGAGGTTGAACGCCTTGACGACGTGGGCGGTGGGCGCGGCGGCGGCCAGGCGCTCGGCGACCGAGGGGCCGCCGGCGGTCAGCAGCCGGAAGCCGTCGCCGACGGCGTTCGTGCAGTCGACCAACACCCGCCCGGACAGCGGGAGTCGGGCCGCCTCGGCCACGGCCACGTGCCACGGCAGCGCCACCAGTACGGCGTCGGTGCCGAACGCGGCGGCCTCACGCAGGGTGCCCGGGCTCCCGCCGTGCCGCTGCGCGAGGGCGGTGGCCTTCGCCAGGTCCCGCCCGCCGAACAGCACTTCGTGCCCGGCCGCGGCCCACTGCCCGCCGAGTGCGTCCGCCATCCCGCCCGTACCGAGAATCCCCATACGCATGGCTCCGGTTGCCCTTCCTACTCGTCAACTGCCCTTCCAGGCACGACAGTAGGCAGCCGCTCGGGCACCATTCGGTACGTGACCTTCGCCCCGGAGCCCCACACGAATCCGAATTCCCCCGCGAACCCGGTGTTCCTCGCCGACTGCCGGGCCCGCCTCGCCCTCGACCTGCTCGCCAACACCTGGAACGGCGTGGTGCTGTGGGCGCTGCGCAAGGGCCCGGTGCGGCACGGCGAGTTGCGGGACCGGATCGGCGGGATCAGCCAGAAGGTGCTGACCGAGACGCTGCGGCGGCTGGAGTTCAACGGGCTCGTGGCGCGGCGCGCGTACGGGGGTTCGCCGCCGCGCGTCGAGTACGAACTCACCGCGCTGGGACGGACGTTGATCGCCCCGATCGACGCCCTCGGCGCCTGGGCCTACGACCACGCCGACGAGGTGATGGCCGCGCAGGACCGGGCGGAGACAGAAGAGGGGACGGCGGGCGTCAGACCTTCGAGCGCTGCGGCACCGTCGCCGGGTCGGCCGGGGTCGAGCGGGTGACGTACTGCGGGACGGGAGTGGTGTCCGTGCCGTTGTCGCGGACCAGGCCGTAGCGGATCGCGCCCTGGGCGGGGCCGGTGGTGATGTCCTGCTCAACGGCGTCCCAGGTGGTCGGGAAGACGTTCAGGCCGTAGTCGGCGCCGCGTTCGTTCGAGGTGAGGGTGACGCTGCCGTCGACGTAGAAGTACTCGTTCTGCCACATCTGTTGAGTGCCGGACGGCAGCACGTCGTAACCGGTTTCCGCGCTTCCCATGCCGGTGGCAGTGGCGTCGGTGGTGCTGTTGTGGTCGTCCATGCGGCGACCGCCGCCGGAGGCGACGTGGAAGAGCTTGCCCTTGAGGCCGGTCCAACTCGGCGGGACCAGGCTGCCCGAGCGGTACTGCGGCGATATCTGCCAGCGGACGAGGACATAGCCCTGGCCGCTGAGGGTGACGCTGTCCCCGCGGTGGTTCATGGTGGCGTGCGCGCCGCCGCTGCTGGTGAGGCCGGACGCGGGGCGGTGCGGCAGGGCGGTGGGGGGTGTGTCGGTGGCGGGGGCCCGGTCGACGGCATCGACGACCGAGCCGTAGCCGCCGCTCGGGGAGGCCGACGGCGAGGGTGACGCGGATGCGCTCGGGCTCGCGCTCGGGCTCGGGGTGGCGGAGGGGGTGACCGGCCGCGTGCCGGGGGTGGCGACGGCCGTGGGGACGACGGTGGTGGGCCGGGGCGGGGCGTCGGGGGTGCGGGTGACGACGTACGCGCCGACGCCGCCCGCGGCGAGGGTGGCGCTCGCGGTGAGGGCGACGGCGGGTTTGGTGAGCGCGCCGAGCATCTTGGCGGACCAGCCGACCGAGGCCGTGGTCGCGGCGGCGGCCGTCTTGCCGCCGAGGGCCAGCGAGACGGTGAAGCCGACCGGGACGGGGACGAGCGCGAGGCCGACGAGGAGCCGTTCGGCGGGGACGACGACGGCCGTGGCGTCGGCGCCCGAGCAGGCGGCGCAGTCCCGGATGTGCCGGGCGAGCCGTTTGCGCCACACCGAGTCGGGGCGGCCGTGCCAGCGGGCGGTGACTTGGTCGAGCTGCGGGCAGGAGCCTTCCAGGGCGCGCACGATGCCGCGGGCGGTCTCCAGTCGGGCCTTCATCCGCTGGACCCGGACGGCGGTGTGCTGGCGGGTGATGCCGACGGCGGCAGCCAGCTCCCGGCGGCTGAGTTCGCCCGTTACCTCCAGCCACCACAGGGACAGGAGTTGCCGGTCGTCGTCGTCCAACCAGCGTGCCGCCTCGGCGACTTCGCGCCGCTGGCCCTCCAACTGAAGGCGCAGGACCGTGAGTTCGGCGAAGTCGGCGGCCTGGGCGGCGGAGTCGTCGAGGGTATGGGAGGTGCGGCGGCGGGCCCGGTCGCGGATCTGCCGCATGGCGATCGCGATCAGCCAGGACCGGAAACTGTCCGGATCACGCAGCGTGCCGAGGTTGTCGACGGCACGCAACATCGTCTCCTGGACGACGTCGTCGACGTCCGCGTGGCCGTTGAGGGCGCGGCCGACGACGTTGTAGACGAGTGGCAGCCAGCCCGCGACCAGGTCGTCCAGCGCCCGCCGGTCTCCGGCCTGCGCGGCCGTGATGGTGGAGCGCCACTGCCGCGTGTCCACGTCCGTCCGTCCCTTCCGCCTGTGTCGGTCACATCGCCCGCCCCGGATCACATCGCCCCGGGAGCGTACATTCTCGGCCATCGCGGTCACGGACTCGGCCATCACGGTCACGGACCGCGGCTCGCCCGGCTGCGGGACATGGGGCGTTCGGGGGACGGATGTGGGGGTCTGCTGGGGAGACGGGGGATCTAGGGGTTGGATAACACTTTTTGGGCGAGCGGGGGAGGCAAGGTGGACGGTCGCGTCACGGCCGGGACGACACCCCCTTAGACCGTGTCGGGGTGATCCCTGATACCGGCATCGGGGTTCGCCCCTCCTCGCCGGTGATCCCCCGGCATGCGGGGCGACCGGAGGATGGCGGTCGTCCAGCACCGCAACCCACACCCGAGGGGTCGTCAATGTCCTTGAGCCGCCGCTCCGTTGTCAGCGCACTCGCCCTCGCCTTCACCGCCGGGCCCCTGGCCGCGACCGCGTCGGGCGCGTCCGGCACCCCGGCCGCCCGTACCCGTACGGGCGGACCCGACGTCGAGGCCCTGACCGCCGCGATTGCGGGGCTGCCCGACCACGACGCGACCGCCGCCCTGCTCCGGGTCGGCGGCGACGGCGGCTGGCGCGGGACCGCCGGGGTGCGGGACATGGCGTCCGGGGCCCCGGCGCTTGCGGACGCCCGGTTCCGGGCGGGTTCGGTGACGAAGGTGGTGACCGCCTGCGTCGCGCTCCAACTCGCCGCCGAGGGACGGATATCGCTCGACGGCACGGTCCAGGAGTACCTGCCGGGCCTGCTGACCCGGGACTTCGAGCCCGTCACCGTACGGCAGTTGCTGAACTTCACCAGCGGGCTGCGGCCGGGGGCGTCGCTCGGGGACACCGTGGAGGACGGATACCCGCACCGCTTCGAGACGTTGACGCCCCGTCAGGTGGTGGCGGCCTCGGTCGCGCAGGGGCCCGGTTCGGCGCCCGGGACCGTGCAGGTCTACGGCAACATCCACTACACCGTGCTCGCGCTGCTGATCGAGCGGGTCACCGGGGACTCGTACGCGCACCAGGCGGCCGTGCGGGTGTTCCGGCCGCTGGGGATGCGGCAGTCGTCGTTCCCCGTCGGCCCCGACCCGCGCATCCACGGGCCGCACAACCGCGGATACGACTGGATCGGGGACGAGTTGGTGGACGTCACGGAGTGGAACATGTCCGACCGCCTGGGGGCCGGCGACCTGATCTCGACGACGGCGGACCTCGAAACGCTGCTGGTGGCGCTGTTCCGGGGACGGGTCGTACCGCGGCCCCAGCTGGAGGAGATGTTCACCCTCCCGGAGATCGACGGGGCCCAGTACGCGGCCTGCCTGGGCCGGATGGAACTGAACGGCAGAGAGGTCTGGGTCAAGACAGGCGCCCGCCCCGGCTACGCGACAGCCGTCGCCGCCACCCGGGACCTCTCCCGCACCCTGGTCTACTCCGTCAACGCGACCGACGCGAAGGGGGACGGGGAGGCGGTGGGGCAGCGGTTCGGGGTACCGGCGTTCAACAGCTGAGCGGTAGCGGGGAGTTCGGCCGCCCGCACCTTCGGGCGGCCGTCCCCTTGCCCGCCCGCCTTCAGCCGCTGAGCGCAGCCGACGGAGGCACCGTGCGCAACGGTGCCTCCAGGGACTCCAGTTGCTTGATGCGGCGCCGCACGACGTAGAGCGGAATGATCCCGAAGACGCCGAAGGACAGGTCGATCACCGTCCACCAGAAGGGAATTCCGCGGATCGGGCCGCAGATCAGCGCGAGCGGGACGATGCCCGCGCAGGCGATCATGCCGAACTCGACGACCCAGATGTTGCGGACCGGATCGCGGTAGGGGCCGTAGAAGGCGACGGCGATCACGAGGTGCGCGAAGGCCAGCCAGTCCGTTCCGTACAGCACGAAGGGGTACTTGGCGTCGGTGGCGTCCAGGCCACGCCGTACGCGCTCGATCCACTCCATCAGGCCGGGCAGGTGCTCCGGCACGGACAGGGACCTCAACCCCTCCTCCAGCCAGCGCAGTTCGTGCACCAGGGGGAACGCGGTCGCCCCGCTCAGCACGAGACAGACGACGAACGCGCCCAGCCACACGCGTATCCCCCGCAAGAGGGCTCTTCGCTCGCTCATGTCCGCAGCGTACGCCCGCCTTTGCAACTCCTTTACGGGAGGGGGTCGTTACGGAGCGTGCCGGGCAGGAGCGTGACGAACAGAAGGGGATGCCTCACCACGCGTCCCAGTGCAGCACCCGCTCCCGGGGAATGCGGCGGGCCGGGCGGAAGTCCGTGCCCAGGGTGTAGGCGACGGGGATCAACGCGGCCTGCATGACGGTGTCGTGGGGGATGCCGAGGAGGTGGGCGGCGTGTTTCTCGTGGACCAGGTTGCCGGTGGTCCAGCAGGTGCCCAGCCCCCGGGCGCGGGCCGCCAGCATGAAGCTCCACACGGCGGGGAGGATCGAGCCCCAGGTGCCGGCCTGGCGGAGGACCGGGGCGTCGTCGGTGCGGCCCTCCACGCACGGGACGACCAGGGCCGGGACCTCGTGCAGGTGCTCGTACAGGTGGCTGGCGCCGCTGAACACCCGTTCCATGTCGGCGACTTGGGCCCGGCGTACGTCCCGTTGCGGGACCGGGTCCGAGACGCCGGGGGTGCTCACCCCCGCCCGCCAGACGTCCGCGAGCGCGGCCCGGCGCTCCGGGTCCGTGACGATCACGAAGTGCCAGCGCTGGCGGTTGCGTCCACTGGGCGCCTGGACCGCCAAGTCCACGCATTCTTCGAGGAGTTGGCGGGGCACCGGACGGGTCAGGTCGAGCCGGTGGCGGACCGCGCGGGTGGTGGACAGCAGGGCGTCGGAAGAGAGATCGAGCGTCATGTGTTGACCTTCGCGGGACGGGCCGGACGGCGGCAACGCCCCGCTTTCACCCAGTGAAACCCCGGGTCCCCCATCAACTCCTCCCGGGCCCATGCCTGTTGGACCTGACGAAATCCTGTTGAAAGGGGGAACCGCGCATGGCGGAAAGCGTCGCCGGGCGGGTCCTGTCCGTGCTGGACGCCTTCACGAACGTAGGAGTCGGCGCGGACGTAGGAGCCTTCTCGGACGTCGACGCCCTCTCGGACGTACCCGACACCCTCCGGCTCACGGACATCGCACGGCGCACCGGACTGCCGTTGCCCACGGCCCTGCGGATGGTGCGGGAGCTGGTCGCCTGGGGCGGGCTCGAACGCGCGGCCGACGGATCGTACCGGCTCGGCACCCGGATCCGGGCGCTGGGCGCCGCCGCCCCCTGCCCACGCGGGCTGCTGGACGTCGCGCTGCCCGCGCTCCGCACCCTGACCGCACGCACCGGAGGGCACGCGGACGTGGCCGTACCGTCCGACGGTCTGGCATTGTGCCTGGTCAGCGGCGAACGGCTGCCGTTGTACGCGACGGCCGCAGGCAAGATCCTGCTCGCCCACGGCCACGGACCACCGCCCCGCGTACGGCGTCACACGCCCCGCACGGTGACCGCGCCGGGCGCACTGGCCGTCCAGCTGGCCCGTATCCGTTCGACGGGCCTCGCGCTGGCCGCCGAGGAGTACCGCCTCGGTGAACTGTCCGTCGCCGCACCGGTGTTGAGGGACGGCATCCCGATCGCGGCGGTGTCGGTGACGACCGGAACCCGCGAACCGGTGGACCGGCTGGTGACGGCGGTCCGGGGCGCGGCCCGGGCGGTAGGACGAGCGCTGAGCCGATCCTGAATCAGGACCCCGCTCAGTCCTCCTCCGCCTTCCGCTGTTCCGTGCCCGCCTGCCCGTTGTCCCGCTCCCACTTCACGACCAGTTCGTCCTTCGTGCCGAAGCGCACGAGGTGGCGGCCGATGACGCCCTCGAAGAGTTCCAGGTGCTCGTCGTCCGCGTCGACGGTGAGCAGGAGGGCCCCCTCGGTGGCCGTCATGGTGCCCTTGCCGTCGCTGAAGGTGATGGTGCCCTCGCCGGACTCCTCGTCCCAGGAGGTCTGGGAGCGGCGGCTGAGGTGCGAGGCGAGTTGCTTGGCGTAGCGCTGCGGACGGTCGGTGACGACGCGCGCGGTGGATCGGCTCATGGGTGTCTCCTGACGATCGGTGGCCCGGCCGGGGCCAGGCTACGGCGCCCTCCCGGCAGTGGCGACGGCCGGGCGGCACACGGCACGGAACCAGTGCTTGCACCGCCGTGCCGACGCCATACACCCCCCTCAGACCGTCAGCGCGTCCACCAGTGCCTTGGTGACGTCCTCCGTCGAGGCCGTGCCGCCGACGTCGCGGGTGAGGATGCCCGCGGCCGTGGTCGTCTCGATCGCCTTGTTGAGGCGGGCCGCCTGGTCGGGCAGGCCGAAGTGCTCCAGCATGAGCGCCGCGCTGCCGACCGCGCCGATCGGGTTGGCCAGGCCCTGCCCGGCGATGTCGGGCGCGGAGCCGTGGACCGGCTCGAACATGCTCGGGAAGCGGCGCTCGGGGTTGAGGTTGGCGCTGGCCGCCAGGCCCAGGCTGCCGGCCAGCGCGCTGCCGAGGTCGGAGAGGATGTCGGCGTTGAGGTTGGAGGCGACGACGACCGACAGGTCCTCGGGCTTCAGCACGAACTTCGCCGACATCGCGTCGACCAGCACGCTCTCCGTCTCCACGTCCGGGTAGTCGAGCGCGACCCGCTTGAAGACGTCGTCCCACAGCACCATGCCGTACTGCTGCGCGTTGCTCTTGGTGACCGACGAGACCTTGCGACGGGAGCGCGTACGGGCCAGGTCGAACGCGAAGCGCATGATCCGCTCGCAGCCGACCTCCGTGAACAGGGCGGACTGGATGGCGACTTCACCGCCGGGCCCGCGCCCGGAGAGGTTGCGGCCACCGAGCCCGGCGTACTCGCCCTCGCTGTTCTCGCGCACGACGACCCAGTCCAGCTCGGTGTCGTCGGCCTTGCGCAGCGGGCTGGTGACCCCCGGCAGGAAGTGCACGGGGCGGACGTTGGCCCACTGGTCGAAGTTCTGGCAGATCTTCAGCCGCAGTCCCCACAGGCTGATGTGGTCGGGAACGGTGGGCCAGCCGACCGCACCGAAGTAGATGGCGTCGAAGCCCTTCAGCCGCTCCAGACCGTCGTCGTCGATCATCTTCCCGGTGCGCTCGTAGAACGCGCAGCCCCAGGGGAACTCCTCCCACTCGAAGGCGAAGGCCCCGCCGGAGTCGGCGGCCAGCGCGTCCAGTACGGCACGTCCGGCGGCGACGACTTCCCGGCCCACCCCGTCGGCGGGGATGGCGGCGATACGGAACGTACGGGGTGCGGCGGTGGTCATCGGGTGCCTCCGGTGCGCGGCGGTGGGGTCGCCTCCGAGTCAACACACGGCGCTCGTACGGCGTCCAAGACCTGCTTTCGATACGCCCCATAGGCACGGCCAATGGGTTCTGCGGCTCCGGCCGGGCCCGACGGGTTCTACGATCCCGCCCGCGCCCGATGGTGCTACGACTCCGCCCGCGCCCGACGCCGCCCCAGTGACCCGGTGAGGGTGAGGAAGGCGCGCGCGGCCGGGGTGAGGTGCGCGGGCAGGCTGACCATCGCCACGTGCAGGTGGGCCGTGGGTTCGATCGGCGCGACCACGGCTCCGCAGCGGCGGGCCAGCCGGGTCCAGGAGGAGGGCAGCACGGCGACCCCGACCCCGGTGAGGACGAGCGGCAGGATGGAGGTCCGGTGGTCGACGACGGTCACGATCTCGGTGCCCTTGCCGCCCGTGGTGATGTCGTCGACGATGCTGCGCATCAGGCTGCCGGTCCGGGAGGCGATCAGCTTCTGCCCGGTGAGGTCCTCGGGCCGCACGGTGACGCCGTCCTCGATGCTCCCGCCGGGCGCGGCGACGACCACGAACGGCTGGTCCTCGACGTGCAGCACGTCCAGCCCGGTCGGGTGCACGGGGCTGGCCGAGCCGAGCAGGCCCAGTTCGCAGACGCCGCCGCGGACGAGGGAGACGACCTCGTCCGGGGTGAAGGCGGCCTGCGTGCTCACCGTCACGGACGGGTGCAGTTCGGCGAAGCGGTGGATGAGCGTGGTCAGTGGCTCGATGCCGGGCGAGGGCATAGTGGCCACCTCGACGGTGCCGCCGTGCAGCCCGGCGAGCGCGGCGGCCTTGTCCCGCACGGCCGTCAGGTCCCGCAGCACCCGCCGGCTCGGCTCCAGCAGCTCCGCCCCGGCCTCGCTCAGCACGACACCGCGGCCCACCCGGTGGAAGAGGGCCACCCCGAGGTCGGCCTCCAGGTTGGCCATCGCCTGCGACAGCGAGGGCTGCGCCACGTGCAGGGCGGCAGCGGCCTTGCTGAAACCGCCGTGCTCGACGATGGCGAGGAAGTACTCCAGCTGCCGGGCGTCCATGGTCCTCCCCGGTCGGTCTCGGGCTCCGGTCCCTCCGGGCGCGAGCCCCAACCTACCGGCCGCGCCCCGGCGTTCAGGTCGACATTTCGGCGGCCTGCGCGGCGGGCGCTACGACGACGGGGCGGCCCGCGTCGACCTCGCCGTCATCCACATCCGCTACGGCGCTCGACGGCACCTCCCCCGCCAACACCGCCCGCGCCCGCACCAGGTCCAGCCCGTTCTCCCAGCGGGCGACGAACAGCGTGGCGACGGCGTTGCCGAAGAAGTTCACCATCGCCCGGCACTCCGACATGAACTTGTCGATGCCGAAGACGAGCATGATGCCCGCGGCCGGCACATGGCCGACGGTGGAGAGCGTCGCCGTCAGGGCGATGAAGCCGCCGCCCGCGACGCCCGCCGCGCCCTTGGAGGTCAGCAACATGACGGCGAGCAGGCCGAGTTGCTGGGTGATGGACAAGGGCGTGTCGGTGGCCTGCGCGATGTAGAGGGTGGCCAGGGAGAGATAGATGGCGGCGCCGTCGAGGTTGAAGCTGTAGCCGGTCGGCACCACCAGGCCGACCGTGGACCGCTCGACGCCCATGAACTGGAGCTTGCGCATCAGCCCGGGCAGCGCGGGTTCGGCCGTGGAGGTGCCGAGGATGAGGAAGAACTCCTCCTTGAAGTACCGGAAGAGCTGGAAGATGTTCAGCCGTACGAAGGCGGCGAGCACCCCGCCGAGCACCACCACGACGAACAGCGCGGAGGTGACGTAGAAGAGCAGGATCAGCGAGCCGAGGCTGGTCAGGGTCGAGAGGCCGAACTTCCCGATGGCGTACGACATCGCGCCGAACGCGCCGAGCGGGGCGGCCTTCATGACGAAGGACAGCACCTTGAACACGACCTCGGTCAGCCGCCCGACGGCCGCGATGATCGGCTCGCCGGTGCTGCCGACCATCTTCACCGCGATGCCGAAGACCACGGCCAGGAAGATGACTTGAAGAATGTCGCCGTCGACGAACGGCCCGAAGAAGCTGCTCGGCACGATGCCGGTGAGGAACTCCCACCAGTGCTGGTGCTCGCCCTGGGAGACGTACTGGCTCGCGTCCCCGGACGTCTTGAGGGTCGACGGATCGGCGTGTACGCCGTCGCCGAGCCGGAAGACGTTGATGGCGACCAGACCCGTCAACAGGGCGACGATCGTGCCGACTTGGAAGTACGTCAGCGCTCTGATGCCGGTGAGTCCGACCTTCTTCAGGTCCGCGACCCCGGCGATCCCGCCGACGATGGTCAGGAAGACGATCGGGCCGATCAGCATCTTCATCGCGGTGATGAACGTCGTGCCGATCGGCTCCATGGAGGTGGCCAGGTCCGGCCACCGCCAGCCCAGCACGATGCCGATCACGATCGCCACCAGCACCTGGACGTACAACTGCCGGTACCACGGCTTCACAACTCCCGGGTCACGGTAGGGAGTTGGGGTCGCGGAGGTGTGCGGCACAGGGGTGTGCGAGGTCGGATCGTGCGGGGTCGGATCGTGCGGGGTCGGGGTATGCGTCATTGCAGCCTCCCTGATCGCGCGACACCGAGCCCGATCGGTCCGCGCCAGCTCTGCGCCACAGTGAACCGGGGCACGGCTCAGAGGGTCCACGACCAAAAATCGATGCCCCGTATAGGCGGTGCCTATCTGTCCCGACTCGGCGGCCGGCCACCCGCGTTGGCCGGGGCCACGCTCTCCCGAACCGGAGCTCAGCCCGCCACGGGCCGCAACTCCCCCTGCCCACCGCCCTGCCCACCGCCCTGTTCGCCCGCCCCGGCCGGGGCCTCGCGCCGGTACACGTCCTTCAGGTACAGCACCAGAGCCGCCCCGAGCACCCACACCGGCAGGATCACCAGGGCGCGGGCGAGGCCGTCGTCCTGGAACCGGGACAGCCCCTGCATCGCGCGGACGCCGACGCCGACCGGCAGGATCTCGGAGAGCGGGCGCAGCCAGGCCGGGAGGTAGGCCGCCGGCATGATGCCGCCGCTGCTGCTGTTGCCGAGGATCAGCATGAGGATCGAGGCGAGGCTGACCCCGGCCGGGCCGAACACCCGCAGCAGCACCATCGTCGTGGCACCGACCGCGGCGCCCATCAGCGCGATGACGACGACGAGGGGCAGGAAGGGGCCGGGCAGCGCGTTGAAGCCCGTGCTCCCGGCGATGGTGGCGACCAGGAGTCCGCCGACGACGCCGAACAGGGCCAGGCTGGCCATCCGCCAGCGGTACTGGAGCCGGGGCGCGAGTTGGTAGGTCGTCATGCCGAAGAGGTATCCGGCCAGCACCAGGCCGAAGGCGGCGTAGAAGACCGAGAGCCCCCGGGTGTCCCCCGCCGCCGCCGGGGCCACGTCCTCGACGGCGAGTTCGTGGTGCTCCGCGTGCGCCACGGAGCCGAAGGCGGTGGTCACGGTCGCGGTGACGGCGGCCCCGTTGGCGCTGCCGTAGAGCAGTTTGCCGTCGCCGAGGTAGGCCGCGTAGACGGTCCGGTCCCGGACGGCGGCGCGGGCGGCGGACGCGTCCGGGTAGGTCTCGACGGTGAAGCCGCCCGGGGTGATGCGTTCGAGGTCCTGGCTCAGACCGGCCTGTGCCGTGCCTATCTCCGTTGTGCCGACGCGGAGTTGGTGCGGGCGCGGCGCGTGGAAGGCGGCCAGGTAGACGCTGACGAACACGGTGCCGATCAGCAGGACGACCGCCACGGGGAGCAGGACGGCACGTGCGTTTCCGGCACGGGGCGGCGGATGGGCCACGTCCAGGGCGTGCTTGTGGGGCTGGCGGGTGGCGACATGCTGGGACATCGGAGTCGATCCTCGATTAGAAGGCAGCTGATATTATTTGTACATCACAATCAGCTGCCTTACAAAGAGGTCTCTTTCGTGAACCCCCCAGACCGGCGCACCGGCTACGTGGCCTGGCAGATCGGCCAGATCCTGGCGGCCCGGATCGAGCGCACCCTGCGCCCGTTCCGGCTCACGCTCGCGCAGAACAGCGCCCTGACGCAGGCCATCCGCGAGCCGGGGGTCTCCAGCGCGACCGCGGCCCGCCGGGCGGCGATCACCCCGCAGTCCATGGGAACCGCGGTCAACGGCCTGGTCGAACGCGGGCTGCTGGAGCGGCGCACCACCCCCGGCGACCGGCGCACCCAGCGCCTGCACGCCACGGAGGACGGCGCCCGGCTCGCGGCGGAGGCGGCGAAGGCGGTGGACGCCACCCACGCCGAGGCGCTCCAGGTACTCACACCGACGGAGCAGGAGCAGACCCACGCACTGCTCCTGAAGCTGCTGGCGACGCTGAACCCGTCGGCCTTGGAGACCAGCGCCCCCGACGGCCCACCCGCCGACACACCCCTTAAGGGGCCCCGGCCCGCCGGTACATACTCCGAGGGGCCCCGCGGCTGATCGACGACCCGCCACGGCACCCGCCGCAGCCGAACCCCTACCCGAGGGTCGGGTAGTCGGTGTAGCCGCGTTCGTCGCCGCCGTAGAAGGTCGCCGCGTCGGGGGTGTTGAACGGGCCGCCCTGCCGCAGCCGCGCCGGCAGATCGGGGTTGGCCAGGAAGAGCGCCCCGAAGGCCACCGCGTCCGCGATGCCGTCCTCGACCAGGCCCAGCGCGTCCACCCCCGTAGGGTCCGGGTGGGTGAAGGGGTTCAGGATGAACGTGCCCTGCCACTGCTTGCGCAGCTGAAGGGTCAGCTCCCGGTCCGGACCCTCCATCAGGTGCACATAGGCCAGGCCCAGCGGGGACAGCGCCGCCAGCAACGCCCCGTACCGGACCGCCAGATCACTCTCGGCCATGTCGTTGTAGGGATTGCCGGGAGAGATACGGAAACCGACCCGGTCGCCCCCGACCGCCTCGGTCACGGCCCTGGCGACCTCGACACCGAAACGGATACGGCCCTCGGTCGTACCACCCCACCCGTCCGTGCGGAGGTTGGCGTTGTCGGAGAGGAACTGCTGGATCAGGTAGCCGTTGGCGCCGTGGATCTCGACGCCGTCGAAGCCCGCCTCGACCGCGTTGCGGGCCGCAGTGACGAAGTCGGCGACCGTCTGCTCGATCCCGGCGGCGTCGAGTTCCTTCGGGGTGACGCAGTCCTGGAGGCCCTCGGCGGTGAAGACCTTGGTCTGCGCGGCCACCGGGGACGGGGCCACGGGGATGAGGCCGTCGGGCAGCAGGCTGGGGTGGCCGATCCGGCCGGTGTGCATGAGCTGCGCGAAGATCACACCGCCCTGCTCGTGCACGGCGTCGGTCACCGTCCGCCAGGCCGCCACCTGCTCCGGGCTGTGCAGACCGGGCGTGCTGGGGTAGCCCTGCCCCACCACACTGGGCTGGATGCCCTCGGACACGATCAGCCCCGCCGACGCACGCTGCGCGTAGTACAGGGCCGTCGCCCCGGTCGGCGACTGACCCGGACCGTAGGCACGGCTACGGGTCATCGGCGCCATCACGATGCGATTGCTCAGCACCGCACCGGCAAGGTCGTGGGAATCGAACGCGGTGGTCACGGAACCTCCAAAACATGGTCGGCCAATCAATACCCCACCACCATACATTGGCCGACCAACTAAATCATCAGGAAGACGGTACGACGGCACAGACGCCCCCGCGCACACCTCGACACAGGCCGCTGCGGGTCAGACCGTCCGAACCTCAGCCGGCGGCGCCCCCACCATCGCCACCAGAACCGGAACCAGACCCAGAACCCGCACCCGCACCCGCACCCGCAGCAGGCGGCGGAGTCGTGAGGTTCGCCTCGATCCGCGTCAGCACCCGCATCGCCTGGCGGCACTCCTCCTCCGTGAAGCCGGCCGCGGTGACCTCCTCCAGGTCGCGCCACGCCTGCCGCACCTGGTCGCGCAGCGCCCGACCCGCACGGGTGGCACCGACGACCACGGCCCGGCGGTCGTCCGGAGACGGCTTACGGATGACGAAGCCGGACTGCTCCAGGCGTTGCAGCATCTTCGTGACCGTCGACGGATCAAGCCCGAGCGTCTTGATCAGATCCGCCTGTCGCTGCTCGCCACGCTCCCACAACTGCATCATCAGCAGCTCCTGCCCCGGATACAGCCCGGTGTCGCGCAGCAGACTGCCGGCCACGATCCGGTGCACCCGGGCCGCGCGGAAGAGAGCCTCACTCATCGGGGCGTCGGCGACGGTGGGGACCTCGCCTTCGCCCCCCTCCGTCGATTCCATCGATCGGCTTTCCCGCGGCATGGCTGTCGATCCTCCTGACGACTGGGGCCCGCCCCCGACAGGACGGCCGGGGAATCATCTCACTCACCACCATATTGGCCAGCCAATGGATTGGCCGGTACGACGCCGGAGATCCCCCGCCGGTACGACAGTGGGCCCCATCAGCCCCGGCTACTCCCACACCACGACATTGCGCCGCACCGGCACCGTGGACGGACCGCTGGCGAACAGCTCCGGCGAGTGCGCGTGGATGCGCTCGATGTCGCTGAAGACGGCCCGCAGATGAGTGCGCATCGCGGCGCGGGCGAGCGGGACGTTCCCGGCGACGACCGCGTCGTAGATCTCGTGGTGCTGGACGGCGAACACGGCCGGGGAGACGTTCTCGTGCAGGCCGAGCCGTCGGGCCCGGTCCAGGTGGCCCTTGGCCGCGGCGACGTTGGTCCAGACGTTGCCGTGGCCACTCAGCCGCATCAGGCCCTGGTGGAACGCCTCGTCCAGTTCGAAGAACTCCTCCAGGCCGAGGTCCGCGCGCCGCTGGCGGGCCAGGTTGTCGCGGAGTTCCCGGTCGACCTCGCGGTCGAGTTCCGCGGGCAGGTCGTCCAGTGAGGCGAGTTCGACGGCCTCCCGCAGGAACTGCGCGTCGGCGACCTGCGCCGGGTCCACCCGGGAGACGAACGACCCGATCTTCGGGAAGACCTGCACCAGGCCCTCCTGCGACAGCAGGATCAGGCTCTCCCGCACCGGCGTCCGGCTCACACCCAGCGACGCCGCGAGTTCGTTCTCCGACAGGGCGGCACCCGGGGCGAGTTCGAGGGTCAGGACCATCTGACGCAGTTTCAGATAGATCGCGCGCCGGCTGGTGCGGTCCCGGTTCGGTTGAGCCATGCGGCCATCGTATCGGTGACGCGACCATTGCCACTTCGCGACACCTGCTTGTATACAAGTACTCACCGACCGGCCGGAGACCGGCAGAACAAGACGGTGAGGAGAGCCACCCGTGAGCAAGATCGAGCGCGTCGACGTGTTCGTCGCCTCCCCCGGGCGCACGTTCGTCACGCTGCGCGTCACCACGGACGACGGCGTGACCGGCCTCGGCGACGCCACGCTCAACGGCCGCGAACTGGCCGTGGCGAGCTATCTGCGCGATCACGTCGTACCGCTGCTGATCGGCAAGGATCCCGCCCGCATCGAGGACATGTGGCAGTACCTCTACCGGGGCGCGTACTGGCGGCGCGGGCCCGTCACCATGACCGCGACAGCCGCCGTCGACACCGCGCTGTGGGACATCAAGGGCAGGACCGCGGGCCTGCCCGTCTACCAGCTGCTCGGCGGCCGGTCCCGGGACGGCGTGCTGGTCTACTCGCACGCCAGCGGCACCGACGTACCGTCCCTCCTCGACGACGTCGAGCGCTACCTGGAGCTGGGCTACAAAGCGGTCCGCGCCCAGGCCGCCGTGCCCGACGTCGGCGGCACCTACGGCGTCCGCAAGGGCAAGGTCTACGAGCCGGCCGCGACCGAGCTGCCCGACGAGCAACCCTGGGACACCGAGGCGTACTTGGGGTTCGCGCCCGCCTATCTGGCCGCCGTCCGGGAGCGGTTCGGGTTCGGCTTCCATCTCCTCCACGACGTGCACCACCGGCTGACGCCGATCGAGGCGGCCCGGTTCGGCAAGAGCGTCGAGGAGTGCCGGCTGTTCTGGATGGAGGACCCGACCCCCGCCGAGAACCAGGAGTCCTTCCGTCTCATCCGGCAGCACACCACGACCCCGATCGCGGTCGGCGAGGTGATGAACTCGATCTGGGACGTCAAGGACCTGATCACCGAGCAGCTCATCGACTACGTCCGCACCACCGTCGTGCACGCGGGCGGCATCACCCACCTGCGGCGGATCTTCGACCTCGCCGCGCTGTACCAGGTACGGACAGGCTCCCACGGCGCGACCGACCTCTCCCCCGTCAGCATGGCGGCGGCCGTGCACCTCGACATCGCCGTGCCGAACTTCGGCATCCAGGAGCACATGGGCCACCCGGACGAGGCCGCCGAGGTGTTCCGCACGGGCGTCACGTTCGCCGACGGGATGCTCCACCCCTCGGAGGAGCCGGGATTGGGCGTCGAGTACGACGAGAAGGCGGCCGAGCGCTTTCCCTACCAGCGGCGCTACCTTCCGGTCGCGCGCCGCCTCGACGGGTCGGTGCACGACTGGTGAACGGCGTCGGCCTTTCCCGGCTTCCCCCGCTGAGCCGTACGGCACCCCTCGCCCCGCCGGCCCGGCCCGCGGTCGACCCCGCCCAACTGCGCCCCAGGATCGTGCACTTCGGGCTCGGCGCCTTCCACCGCGCCCACCAGGCGGTCTACACCGAGAACGCCGCCGCGCTGTCCGGTGAGCCCTGGGGGATCACCGCCGTGGCGCCCCGCTCGGCGCAGACCGTACGCGCCCTGCGGGAGCAGGACTTCCGGTACTCGCTGACCGAGCGCCGTCCGGAGGGTCCCCGTACCCGGGTCGTGGGCTCGGTGATCGACGCGCTGGCCATGGGGCCGGACGCCAAGGCGGTCAACGCCCTGCTCGCCGACCCCGAGGTGACGGTGGTGACGCTCACCATCACCGAGAAGGGCTACCAACGGCTCGCGTCCACGGGCGGGTTGGACACGGCCGCCGTCGCCGCCGACCTCGTGGCGGACCCCGACGGGCCGCTCACCACCGTGCTCGGACGGCTCGCCGCCGGGCTGGCCGCGCGGACTCGGGCGGGCGGCGCGCCGATCAGTGTCGTGTCCTGCGACAACATGGCAGGAAACGGTGCGGTGTTGGGCCGGGTCGTGCGGGAGTTCGTCGCCGCCTCCAACTGGCCCGACCGCGCCCGGGTCCTGGACCGGATCGCCGAGACGGTCGCCTTCCCCGCGACGGTGGTCGACCGGATCGTGCCCGCGGTGACCGAGGCCGACCGGCTCGCCGCCCAGGCCGCACTCGGCGTGCGCGACGAACTTGCCGTGACCGCCGAGCCGTACCGGCAATGGGTGCTGGAGGACTCCTTCGTCGCCGCCCGGCCGCCCTGGGAGCGCGACGGCGCCCTGTTCGTACGGGATGTGACGCCGTATCAGCTCACCAAGCTGCGGCTGCTGAACGGCTCCCACTCGGCGCTCGCGTACCTGGGGACGGCTGCCGGTGACACCACCATCGCCGAGGCCATGGCGGCCCGTTGGGGCGAGCGTCTGGTCCGGGCGCTGTGCGCGGAGGTCGCGCCCACGCTCCCGGCGGGCGGCCCCGATCCGGGCGCGTACGCCGACGACCTCGTCGTACGGTTCCGCAATCCCGCGATGCGGCACCTGCTGCGGCAGATCGGCTCCGACGGATCGCTGAAGATCACGGAACGCTGGCTACCCGCCCTGCGCACACTGCGCGCCCGGGGCACGAGCGCCCCGGTGCTCGAACTCGCCCTCGCCGCCTGGGTGTTGAGCACCCGGCGGGCCGACGCACCGACCGACCCGGCGGCCGGTGCCCTCGCCGCCTGCTGGGACGGGACCCCCACCCCCGTGGAGACGGTCCGCGCACTGCTGCGCGTCCTCGGCTCGACGGACCTGGCCGACGACGACGCCCTCACCGCCGCGGTCGCCGCCCGGCTGCCCGCGCTCCGGGCCGGACGCGTCGAGATCTGACCCCCGCCTCTCCCCGCCCCAACTCCCGCGCTCAACACCGCTCACGAACAACGGAGTTCATGATGCACGACTGCCCCGTCATCGCGGAGACCACACCACACCCCTCCCCACGCACGACCCGCGACCTCACCAAGGCCGCCGTCTCCGGCTGGCTCGGTACGGCCATGGAGTTCATGGACTTCCAGCTGTACTCGCTGGCCGCCGCGATCGTCTTCAACAAGATCTTCTTCCCGGATGTCAGCCCCGCGATCGGGCTGATCGCCGCGATGGCCACCTACGGCGTCGGCTACGTCGCCCGTCTCGCCGGGGCGATCCACTTCGGGCGAATGGGCGACCGGATCGGCCGCAAGAAGGTCCTCGTCATCACGATTCTGCTGATGGGCGCCTCCACCACCCTCATCGGCGCCCTGCCCACCTACGCCACGATCGGCATCCTCGCGCCGTGCCTGCTCGTCCTGTTGCGGCTGGTCCAGGGCTTCGGCGCGGGTGCCGAGATCGCCGGGGCGACCGTGCTGCTCGCCGAGTACGCCCCCGTACGCAGGCGCGGCCTGATCGCCTCGCTGGTGTCGCTGGGCACGAACTCCGGGACACTCGCCGCCTCCGGGCTGTGGGCCATCCTGATCGGCGTGCTCAGCGAGGACCAACTCCTCGCCTGGGGCTGGCGGTTGCCCTTCCTGCTGAGCTTCGTGCTGATGCTCTTCGCGGTCTGGCTGCGGCGCGGTCTCCGGGAGAGCCCGGTCTTCGAGGAGCGCCCCGACGTCGTGAACGGGACAGCGATGAGCCGCGACGAGGTCGCGTCCACGATCGCCGGAGCCCCCGAGAGCCGCCGCGACGTCCTCGCGGCGGGCATCCGGCAGCGCAAGGGCAAGGCGTTCTTCCTCGCGCTCGGGCTGCGCCTGGGCCAGGCGGGCAACTCCGGGCTGATCCAGACGTTCCTCGTCGGCTACATCGCCACCAACCTCGCGGTCGGCCGGTCCGTCCCCACGGACGCGATCGTCTACGGCTCGCTGCTCGGCTTCGCCACCGTGCCGGGGATCGGCCTGCTCGGCGACCGCTACGGCCGCCGATCCCTCTACCTGGCGCTCTCGCTGCTGACCGTCGTCCTCGCCTTCCCGGTGATGTTCCTCATCTCCTCCGGTTCCCCGGCGGCGGTGCTGCTCGGCATGGTGCTCGGCCTGAACGTCGGCGTCCTCGGGCTGTTCTCGCTGGAGAGCGTGACGATGGCCGAACTCTTCGGCTCCCGCACCCGGTTCACCCAGCTCGCGCTCGCCAAGGAGATCGGCGGCATCCTCACCACCGCGGTCGGCCCGGTCCTCGCGGCCTCGCTCACCGCCGTCACCGGCAGTTGGTGGCCCATCGCGGTGATGCTCGTCGGCTACTCGCTCATCACCTTCGTCTCCGCGTTCCTCGCCCCCGAGACGCGCGGACGCGACCTGGTCCGGCTGGAGGACGCCGTATGAAGGCGGTGGTGGTGCACGGCCCCGGCGACGTACGCATCGACGAACGGGCCCGGCCGGTGCCGGGCGCGGGCGAGGTGCTGCTCGCCCTGGAGTGGGGCGGCATCTGCGGGTCCGACATCGCGTACTGGAAGAACGGCGCGTCCGGTACGGCCTCGCTGGCGCACCCTCTCGTCCTCGGCCACGAGGTCGCGGGCCGGATCGCCGCGCTCGGCGACGGGGTCACCGGCCTGGCCGAGGGCGACCAAGTCACGGTCCACCCGGCCCAGTTGGTCGGCGACGGCGTCCTGCCGGACCGGCTCGCCGGGCGCACCAACCTCTACCCGCACGTCCGTTACTTCGGCTCGGCGGCCTTCACCCCGCACACCGACGGCGGGTTCAGCGAATACCGTACGGTCCCGGCGGCCCAGGTCCGTCTCCTGCCGGACGGCGTCGGCACCCAACAGGGCGCCCTGGCCGAGCCGTTGGCCGTCGCCCTGCACGCCGTGGGCCGGGTGCCCGACCTGCGCGGCCGGACGGTGCTGGTCAACGGGGCGGGCCCGATCGGCTCGTTGGTGGTCGCCGCCGCGCGGCAGGGCGGCGCGGGCACCGTCGTCGCCGCGGACCTCTCCCCCGCCTCCCTCGCCGTCGCCCGCGCGATGGGCGCCGACGAGACCCGCGACGTCTCCCGCGGCGAGGGCCTGCCGGAGGACGTCGACGTGGTCTTCGAGGCGTCCGGCGCCCCCTCCGCACTCGGCCCGGTACTGCGGGCCACGGCGCGCGGCGGCACCCTCGTCCAGGTCGGCAACCTCCCCGGTACGGCGGTGTCCGCGGCCCTCGGCGACCTGGTGACCCGCGAGATCACCTGGATCGGCTCCTACCGCTTCGTCGAGGAGATCGACGACGCGCTGCGCGCGCTGCGGGACGGGTTGGACGTGTCTCCGGTGATCACCCACCGCTTCCCGCTGGACCGGGCGGCGGAGGCGCTGGCCGTGGCCGCGGACCCGGGCAGCGGGAGCAGCAAGGTGCTGCTGCGGTTGGCCGACGCGCCTGCCCCCGGTACGTGACCGACCGCCGGCCAACTCCCCAGAAAAATCAGGGGACTTCCGCTCCCCCGAAGAACCAGGAGACTTCCGTGCCCTTGCCGCCCCCCCCCCCGCCCCC
>LJCV01000042.1 GCA_001298575.1 Actinobacteria bacterium OK074 | reverse complement strand
GAACGGCCTCACCGCACCCAACGGCCCCGCCCAACAACGGGTCATCCGGCAGGCGTTGGCGACCGCGGGCCTCTCCCCGCACGACGTCGACGCCGTCGAGGGACACGGCACCGGCACCACCCTCGGCGACCCCATCGAAGCCCAGGCGATCCAGGAGGTGTACGGCAGCGGTCGTCCCGAGGACCGGCCGCTGTGGCTCGGCTCCCTCAAGTCCAACATCGGGCATACGGCGGCTGCCGCCGGGGTCGCCGGTGTGATCAAGGCGGTGCAGTCGATACGGCACGGCGTCCTGCCCAAGTCGCTCCACGTCGACGCGCCCACGCCCCATGTCGAGTGGGCGGGCGGCGGCGTACGGCTGCTCGACGAGGCACGCCCCTGGCCGGACGGCGACCGGCCGCGCCGGGCCGGTGTCTCGGCCTTCGGCGTGAGCGGCACGAACGCGCACGTGATCATCGAGCAGGCACCGGAGAAAGAGCCCGCGCCCGGGGAAGAACCAGCGCCCGACGAGCGGGCGTCTCTCGTCCCAGCGGGCGACCTCGCCCTGCCCTGGCTGCTCTCCGCCCGGTCGGCGGACGCGCTGCGGGACCAGGCCGCGCGTCTCGTGGCGTTCCTGGAGGCCCGCCCCACGCTCGATCCGGTCGATGTGGCCTGGTCCCTGCTCACCACGCGGGCCGGCCACGACCACCGCGCGGTCGTCGTGGCCGGCGGGGGCGACGAGGTCCTCGCCGGCCTGCGTGCGGTGGCCGCGGGCGGTCCCGCGGGCACCGTCACCGACGGCAGGACCGTCTTCCTCTTCACCGGTCAGGGCAGCCAGCGGCCCGGCATGGGACGGGAACTCCACGAGCGGTTCCCCGCCTACGCCCGTGCCTTCGACGAGGTGGCCGCCGCACTCGACGTGCGCTGCGCGGGGCACCTGGCCCACTCCGTGCGCGAGGCGGTCCTGTCTCCGGCGTACGGCGGCCTGCTCGACCGAACGGAGTACGCCCAGCCCGCGATCTTCGCCGTGGAGGTCGCGCTCCTGCGGCTGCTGGAGTCCTGGGGAGTGCGGCCCGACCTCGTCGCCGGGCACTCGATCGGCGGTCTGGCCGCCGCCCACGCGGCCGGGGTGCTGACGCTGTCCGACGCCGCCGCCCTGGTGGCGGCGCGCGGCCGGCTGATGCAGGCGCTGCCGGCCGGAGGCGCGATGGCCGCCGTGGCGGCGACCGAGGAGGAGGTCGCGGCGGCGCTGCCCGGCCTGCCGGAGACGGTCGCGGTCGCCGCGGTCAACGGCCCCCGCTCGGTGGTCGTCTCCGGTGACGAGGAGCCCGTCCTCGCCCTCGCGGCCGGCTTCCGTGCCCGGGGCCGCAGGACGGCCCGGCTGCGGGTGGGCCACGCCTTCCACTCGCACCGCATGGAGGGAATGCTGGAGGAGTTCCGCCGGACGGCCAAGGCGCTGCACTACCGTGCCCCGGCCCTGCCGGTGGTATCCGACCTGACCGGGGCCCCGGCCGGGGACGGGGAACTCGGCACCGCCGACTACTGGGCGGAGCACGCCCGTCGGCCGGTCCGGTTCCTCGACGTGGTCCGGCAGGCGCGTGCCCTGGGCGCGACCCGGTTCGTGGAGCTGGGACCCGACGGCGTCCTCACCGCCATGGCCGGCGACATCCTCGCCGAGGAGGCCCCCGGCCCGGCCCCCGCCACGGTGCTCGCCCCGCTGCTGCGGGCGGGCCGTCCCGAGGCGGTGACCCTGCTGACGGCGCTGGGCCGCCTCCACACCGACGGGGCGGCCGTGGACTGGCGGGCGGTCTTCGAG
Organism: Actinobacteria bacterium OK074; assembly: GCA_001298575.1. Classification (GTDB taxonomy): domain Bacteria; phylum Actinomycetota; class Actinomycetes; order Streptomycetales; family Streptomycetaceae; genus Streptomyces. The sequence continues at coordinate 20,880 of LJCV01000042.1, read as the reverse complement.
GGCCTGGCTCCGCGCACGGTGGAGCTGCCCACCTACGCCTTCCAGCGGCGCCGCCACTGGCTGGACGCCACGGTGACCCGCAGTACCACCCACACCGCCCTCCTGCCGGGCCCGGTGGCGCCCGAGCCCGGCCCCGGCTGGGCCGAACGGCACGGGCAGTTGTCGGGGCCCGCGCTCGACACCGCGCTCCTGGACGTCGTACGCACCCAGGCGGCGGCCGTCCTCGGTCACCCGGCGGCGGAGGCGGTGGCGCCCGGGCGGGCGTTCGTCGAGGCCGGTCTCGACTCGCTCTCGGCGGTCGAACTGCGGACCCGGCTCGCCGCCACGACCGGGCTCCCGCTCGGGGGCGCGCTCACCATCCGCTTCCCGACACCACGGGCCCTCGCGGACCATCTGGGCGAGCTGCTGCGGGCGCGGGAGCGGTCGGACGGGCCGGGCGCAGGGGCCGCGGAGGGTCCGCTCACCACCCTGTATCTGCGGCTGTGCGCCGCCCGGGAGATCACGGCCGCCACCGAGGTGATCGTGGCCGCCGCACGGCTGCGGGACGCCTTCGGCCCGGCGGACAGCGCCCGCCACGCCGTCGAACCGGTCGTCCTGGCGCGCGGCGAGGACCCGACCGCGCTGGTCTGCTTCCCGGCCCTCACCGCGCTGTCCGGGCCGCACGAATACGCCCGCTTCGGCCAGGCGCTCCAGGGCCTGCGGGACGTCCTGGCCGTCCCGGCGCCCGGTTACGCCGCAGGCAGCGCGCTGCCGGACAGCGCGGACACCTTCGTGGCGATGCAGGCGGACGCCGTCCAACGCCTCGTCGGCGAGCGGCCGTTCGCCGTGCTGGGCCGGTCCCTGGGGGGCTGCGTCGCCCACGCGGTGACCGCCGAACTCGAACGCCGGGGCACGCCCCCGGTGGGCCTCGCCATGGTCGACACCTACCCGATGGACGCCGCCGCGCTGCCGGGAATGGAGTGGTGGATGCCCGCGATGGTCAACGGCATGGTGGACCGTTTCGACGCGTTCGACCTGGGCCTGAGCGACAACGGGCTGACCACCATGGGGAGTTACCTGCGGACGTTCGGCCCCTGGCAGCCCCGGCCGGTGACCACCCCGACCCTGCTCCTGCGGGCCCGGGCCCCGCTGCCCGGGACACCGGCCGACCCCGGGCTCGACACCCGCGCCTTCTGGCGGCTGCCGCACACCACGGTGGATGTCCCGGGCGACCACTTCTCGGTCCTGGAAGAACACTCGGCGACCACGGCGGCGGCGGTGGAGGCGTGGCTGCACGCCCCGCGCCGGTCCGCCCCGTCCGACCGTCCGTGACGACCACCCGCACACGAGAGAGAAGACGACGATGACCGAACAACAGCCCCTGCACCTTGCCGTCGCCCTGGACACCGTCGGCTGGCATCCCGCGGCGGGCGCCGGACCGGACGCCCCCGGCGGGGACCTCTTCGGCCTGGCGCACTGGACGGAACTCGTCCAGGAGGCCGAACGCGGACTGCTGGACTTCGTGACGCTGGAGGACCCGCCCAAGCGTCCGGCCGGTCCCGTCCGGCACCGCCTGGACGCGCTCCTCGTCGCCGCGGCCGTGGCCGCGCGCACCGGACACATCGGGCTGGTGCCGACCGGGGTGGTCGACCAGGCCCGGCCGACGCACATCGCCCGGGCCATCGCCACCCTCGACCACGTCAGCGGCGGCCGGGCCGGCTGGCGTACCCAGGTGACGCCCGCGCGCCCGATCCCGATGGCCGACCTGTTCACCCCCGAGGTGCAGCGGCCGATGGCGGAACTCTTCGAACGCGCCGCCGACCTGGTGCGGGTCGTGCGCGCCCTGTGGGACGGCGTCGACGACGAGAAGGCGTTGCGCGACCTCGCGCCCGGCCGTTTCGCCCCGGCCGACCCCGATCCCGGCGGCCGTTTCGCCGAGATCGAGCCCCTCGGCGGGGCGGCGGGCGACTGGCTCACCATCGACTCGCCCGCCCTGGCCCCCCGGGCCCCGCAGGGCCACCCGCTCGTCTTCACCCTCGCCCACATCAGCCTCCGCTTCCGGTACGGTGCCCGCGCCGCCGATGTCGTCTCGGTGACGCCGCACAGCGCGGCGGAGGCACGGGCGACCGTCGAGGAGATCAGGGGGGAGCAGGCCGCGGCCGGGCGCGGCGGTCAGAAGGTGCACGTCTTCGCCGACGTGGTGGTCTTCCTGGACGGCATCCAGGGCCGGGCGGCCGAGCGCAAGGCGCGCCTGGACGAGGCGCACGGAGGCGAGTACACCTCCGACGCCCCCATCGTCGTCGGCACCCCCGCCGAGGTGGCCGACCTGCTCCTGGAGTGGCAGGCGGCGGGCCTGTCCGGGTACCGCCTGCGGCCGGGTGCGCTGCCCCACGATCTGAGGGCCATCACCCGCGAGCTGGTGCCCGAACTCCAGGCCCGGGGCGCGTTCCGTACCGCCTACGAGGCCGGCACCCTGCGCGGGCTGCTCGGACTTCCGCTGCCCGCGGCCCCCGACGTGCTCTGAGCGGGCCCCGGTCAGACCGCTCTCGCTGCCTCCTGGGGGTGCTCGGACGGCGGGTCGTCTCCTTCCCGCCGGTCGGGTTCGAGGAGCGAGAGCGGCAGGTCCGACCGGCCCTTCACCCGGAGTTTGCGGTAGGTGTGCGTCAGATGCTGTTCGACCGTGCTGACGGTGATGAACAGTTTCTCGGCTATCTCGCGGTTCGAGAGCCCGGCCACGGCGAGCCCCGCCACCTGCGCCTCCGAACTGCTCAGGGCATCGGCGGAGGCTCCGGCGCCGCGCTTGGGTTCCGCGGCCCGGGACTCCCCCGCGGCCAGCCGCCGCGCGAGCGGGACGAGGCCGTTCTCCTGCGCGATGTCCAGGGCCTGCCGGGCGACCATGCGTGCCCGGTCGCCCTGGCCCGCCCGGGTGTGGACCTCGCTCAGCTCGGCCAGGGCGCGGGCCAGTTCCAGCCGGTCGCCGTCGGCCTCCAGCAGGTCCACCGCCTCCCGGAGCAGGGTCGCGCGCCGCCGGGGTGCGGAGACGGAGGCCGCGGTCCGCAGTGCGATGCCCCGGGTGCGGAGCTGGGTGGGCGAGACCATGGAGAGCTGTTCGGCGGCCAGCGCCCGGGCCTCGTCGGTCCTGCGCAGCCGCAGCAGGGCCGCCACCGCGTCGCTCCGCCACGGCACGAAGGAGGGCAGGTCGATGCCCCACTCCCGCATCAGCCGGCCGCACCGCGTCAGGTCGTCGAGCGCGCCGTGCACCAGGTCGACCGACAACCGCCACCGCCCGCGTGCGTGCAGGTACTGGGCGCCGAACCGGGTCTGGAACATCTGCTCGGGCAGGGCCGGTACGGCGAGGGAGCCGGTGTCCGTGATCGTGCCCGTCGAGGCGGCGGAGAGCAGGAGGCTGGACAGCGGGGAGCCGATCAGGACCCCCCAGCTGCGCAGGGACATCAGGCCCATGGCGCGGCGGGCGGACCGCTCCGCGAGCCGTACGTCGCCCTGGCGGACGGCGATCTCGGCCCGGACGGCCGCGAACAGGGCCTGCCACACCGGGACGTCCCGCCTGGCCGACTCCTGCAGCAGTGCGTCGCACCAGCCCACCGCGAGGTCGCACCGGTCCGCGTAGACCAGCACGGCCAGGGCCTGGTGCACGGTGTCGAAGTCGGCGTCGTCCAACACCGTGGTCTGGAGCACCAGTTCGGCGCTGTGCACGCTGTCCGTGTCGGGGCCCGAGCGCAGCAGCCGGTTCAGCACGCCCGACATGTGCCGTGGGGTTCCGTCGGAGGTCCATGCCGTCGGGCGCCTGGCGCGGGTTCGGGCGGCGGCGTTCGGCAGCAGCGTCGGGTGGGAGGCGTGCAGCCACTCCCGCGCCGCCCGGTACTCGGCGGCGGTGGCCGCGTCCAGGGTGTCCGAGGAGCGTTCGAGCCGTGCCAGCGCGAGGCCGATCTCGTCGCTGTTGCCGTTCCACAGCAGCCGTCCGAGCAGCGCCACGCTCTGGCAGCCGGACAGCCTGCCCTCCCGCAGCGCGGAGATCAGCGGGCGCAGCCGCCGGCAGGCGGTGTCCGGGTCGGTCCGGAAGTCGACGAGGCTGCGCAGCATGGTGACCGTCACCCGCTGGTCCTGCTCCGCGCAGGCGTCGTCGGCCACGTCCAGGCAGGCTTCGGCGAAGGCCGCGTCGTCCCGGTGCAGCGCCTCGCGCGCGGCTTCCAGCACCACGGGGAAGACCCACGGCTCCTGGCTGTGCCGGCCCGCCACCAGGTGGACGGCGACGGCCGGAGCGGGGTCCCCGGCCTCGTGCAGGAGGCGTGCCGCGTCCCGGTGCAGTGCCGCCCGCGCGGTGGCGGACATGCCGGCGAGGACGGCCGCGCGGGCGGCCGGATGGCGGAAGCGTCCGCCGTCCAGGACGCCGAAGGCGGCCATCGCCGTCAGCGTCTCCTCGACCTGTGTCCCCGGCCTGCCGAGCAGTTGGGCCAGCCGGTCGTGCGAGCCGGAGGCGTCCAGCACGGCGAGGGCGCGGGCGGCGTCGCGGAACCGCTGTCCGGCGCGGCGGACACACGCGTCCACCGCCCGGCCGAACTCCTCGCCCGCCACCGGTCCCGCCGGACGTCCCCCGACGGCGGTGTGCTCACGGTGGTCCTCCGCGAGGGCGCGCAGCAGCAGCGGATTGCCGCCGCTGAGCCGGTGCCAGGCCGGGGCCGCGGACCGGTCGGCGCGGTCGGCCCCGATCAGCTCCGTCAGCATCTCCCCGGTGGCGCGCGGGGACAGGGGCCGCACCCGGAGCCGGGTGAAGTGCCGCTCGCGCAGCAGACCGGTGCGCCAGGACAACTCCGTGGTGCCCGTCCCGATCGCGGTGTCGCACTCGGCCACGACCAGGAGTATCCGCGAGGTCCGCAGGCGCCGCCCCATCTGGATCAGGAAGTCCAGGGAGGCCGCGTCGGAGAAGTGCAGGTCGTCGACGATGACGACCACGGGGGTCCGCTCCGACAGATCGTGCAGCAACTGCCACTGGATCTGGCTGACCTTCGCCGGTAACGGGTCGTGGGAGAGCAGGTCCGCGTCGCACGGCGCGATCCCGGGGCCGTCCCCGGGCAGGCCCAGGGCCCGCTCCCGGTCGGCCGGCGAGAAGCGCCGGTTGCGGAAGATCTGGCCGGCGACGCCCAGCGCGATGTCCTTCTCCGAGCAGCGGGCCGTCGCGGTCAGCACCGCCGCGCCCGCGGTCCCCGCGTACTCGCCGAAGACATGGAGGAGTTCCGTCTTCCCGCTGGCGATCGGGCCGCTGACGGCGGTGACGCTCCCGCGTCCGGCGAGACAGTCGGCCAGCAGCTCTCGCAGGCGCGTCACCTGGGTCTCACGTTCGACTAGAACCACGGCAGGCTCCACATTCCACACGTCGCAGTGGCGTTGTACATGTTCCGGACGTCAGCTCCGTCGGTGACGTCCGTCCCGGGCAGTGAAAGGAGGCGAGGGGGTCCGGCCCGCTACGGTGCGGGCGCGGCGCCGGGAAGCAGCCGCGCACGGATCAACTCGCCGATACGGTCCTGGTGTTCGTTCAGGAAGAAATGGCCGCCGCCGAAGGTCAGCACCTCGGTGGGGCCGGTGGTGTGGGTGGCCCAGGCCCGTGCCTCGGCCGCCGTCACCTTCGGGTCCTGGTCGCCGACCAGCACGGTGACCGGGACCTCGATCCGGGCGTCGACCGGGGCGAGCGGCCGGTGGCGGTAGCGCTCGATGGCCCGGTAGTCGCCGCGCAGTGTCGGCAGGATCATCCCGATCAGCTCCGGATCGCTCAGCAGCGCGGGCGGGGTCCCGCCCTGCCGGACGATCTCCGCCACCAGGGTCCGGTCGTCGGCGAGATGGAGCCGTTCGTCCCGTGCGGTGGACGGCGCCCGCCTGCCGGAGACGAAGAGCGCGGCCGGCCCCGAGCCCGTCGAGGCCACCAGTCGGCGGGCCGTCTCGTACGCCACCACCGCGCCCATGCTGTGCCCGAAGAAGGCGGGCGGTTTACCCCACCAGGGCTCCAGCACGCGGGCGAGCGAGTCGGCCAGGGTGGTGATGTCCCGGATCTGCGGCTCCGCCCGGCGCTCCTGACGTCCCGGGTACTGCACGGCGAGGACCTCCACCCGGGGGTGGAGCATCCTGGACAGCCAGAAGTAGAAGCCGGCCGACCCGCCGGCATGCGGGAAACACACCAGGCGCGCGGTCGCCTCCGGGGCGGGGTGGAAGCGCCGGATCCACAGGTCGGTGTCCGCCGGGGCGCGGGGTGGCTGCCGGAGCACCGGGTCCGTCGTCATGCGGGTGATTCCTGTCCTTCCTGGCTGCGGCCGGGCCGGGGCAGCGCGGCGAGCAGCTCGCGGGTGTACGGGTGGGCCGGACGGTCGAAGACCTGCCCGACGTCCCCGGTCTCGACCAGCCGTCCGTCCTTCATCACGATCATCCGGTCGCTGACGTGGTGGATGACACCGAGGTCGTGCGAGATGAACAGCAGGGCCAGGCCCAGCTCCCGCTTGAGGTCGGCCAGCAGGTCCAGTACCTGTGCCTGGACCGACACGTCGAGCGCGGACACCGGTTCGTCGCACACGATCAGCCGGGGCCGGGTGGCCAGGACCCGGGCCATCGCCACGCGCTGGCGCTGCCCGCCGGACAGTTCCGGCGGGCGCCGGTCCCCGAGCCGGGCCGACAGGCCGACCTGGCCGAGCAGTTCGGCCACCCGCGCGGAGCGGTCCCGGCCGCGCCGGACCCCGGCCCTGGCCGCCGCCTCCGCGACGATGCGCTCCACGCTGTGGCGGGGGTCGAAGGAGCCGAACGGATCCTGGTGGACGACCTGGATCCGCAGCCGCCGGTCCCGGCGCTCCCGCTCGGGCAGGCCGCTCCAGGGCTCGCCCTCGAACCGCACGGTCCCCTCGTCCGGTTCCAGCAGGCCCAGCGCGATGCGGGCCGTGGTCGTCTTGCCGGAGCCGGACTCGCCGACCAGCCCGAGCGTCTCCCCGGCCCCGATCCGGAAGGACACCTCGCGCACGGCGGGGTGGGAGGCGCCCCCCGCTGCCCGGAAGCCCTTGGAGACGCCCGCCACCTCCAGCAGGGGCCGGTCGGCGGCGGCTTCGGGCTTTCCCGCGGGGGCGCTCACGGGCCGGACGGCGGCCGACGCCCTCGGCGGGAGCGGGGCGCCGGGGTGCCAGCACAGCGTCCGGTGTCCGTCCTGTCCCTCCTCGTCCGGCGCGGCCGTCGGCAGCGCGGCACGGCAGCGTGCGTCGGCCGCCGCGCACCGCGCCGCGTACGGGCAGCCGGCCGGCCCCGTGGCCTCCCGCCGCCGGGGCAGGGCGACGGACAGCGCGGTCCCCTTGGAGCCGGTCGTGGGCACCGCCGCGAGCAGGGCCCTGGTGTAGGGGTGCCGGGGATCCTTCAGCACGTCCCGGGCGGGTCCCTGCTCGACGACCAGACCGCCGTACATCACCGCGACCCGGTCGGCGAGCCTGGCCACCACCGCCAGGTCGTGGCTGATCAGCAGCAGTGCCGTGCCGGTGCCGACCAGGCCGCCCAGCAGGTCCAGGACCTGGGCCTGGACGGTCACGTCGAGGGCGGTCGTCGGCTCGTCCGCGACCAGCAGTTCCGGGGCGCCGGACAGCGCGGAGGCGATCAGGGCACGCTGGCGCAGGCCGCCGGACAGCTGGTGCGGATATTCCCCGGCCCGTCGGGCGGGGTCGGGGATCCCGGCGTCCGACAACAGGGCCAGCGTCCGTTCGTCCGCCTCCGCGCCCCGGGCGAGGGAGTGGGTGAGCAGCGTCTCCCGCACCTCCGCGCCCACCGTGCGCAGCGGGTCGAGCGAGACCAGCGCGTCCTGCAGAACCAGGCCGATACGGCGTCCCCGTACGGCACGCCAGGCGCGCTCGGACAGCGTGGTGAGGTCGATGCCGTCGAAGTCGAGCCGCCGTGCGGTGACGGTGGCGTGGGCGCCGGTCAGGCCGAGCAGGGTGCGGGCGGTGACGCTCTTGCCCGACCCGGACTCGCCGACCACGGCCAGGCACTCGCCCCGGCCGACGGTGAACGACACGTCCCGTACGGCGCGGACCTCTCCCCGGCGCCGGAAGGTCACGTCGAGGCCGTCGACGGTCAGCAGCGGGGGTGCGGTGGCGGTCATCGGGTGGTCCTCCGGGTGAAGCGCTGCTGGGCGAAGCGGCCGACCACGTTCACGGCGATGACGGTCGTGGTGACGGCGGTGCCCGGGAACACCCCGAGCCACCACGCCGTCTGGAGGAAGTCGCGGCCCGCGAAGAGCAGTGCCCCCCACTCGGGCGAGGGCGCGGCGGGACCGAGCCCCAGGAAGCTGAGCCCGGAGGCCGAGATCAGCGCCGTTCCGAAGCCGACGGTCGCCAGGGTGAGCAGGGGCGCCAGGGCGTTGGGCAGCACGTGCCGCAGGACGATCCGGCGGCGCGGCAGGCCGAGGGCGACCGCCGACTCGACGTATCCGGAACGCCGTACCACCAGGGCCTCCGCGCGCACCAGCCGGGCGTAGCCGGGGACGAAGGCGATCCCGATGGCGGTCATCACGTTGCCGGTGCCCGGTCCCAGGACGGTGACGACCAGCAGGGCCAGCAGCAGGGCGGGCAGGGCCAGCAGGATGTCGGCCAGCCGCATCAGGAGGTGGTCGGCGGCCCGTCCGCCCAGCGCCGCGGCCAGGCCGAGGGCCGCTCCCCCGACGACGGAGAGGACCGTCGAGCCGAAGCCCAGCAGCAGGGAGGGCCGGGCGCCGTAGAGGATGCGGGTGAGCAGGTCGCGGCCCAGCTGGTCGGTGCCGAGCCAGTGCGCGGGGCTCGGGCCCCGCAGCGCGGCCAGGGGGTGGGTCGTGGTGGGCGAGCCGGCGGTGAACAGGCCGGGTGCCACCGCGACGGCCACGACGACCAGTAGCAGCGCACCCGCCAGCAGGACGGTCGGGGGAACGGACGACAGCGGTCCGGCCCACGGCTGCCGGGTCCGCATCGGTGCGGGCCCGGCGGCGGGGGAACCGGCGCCGAGATCGGGGAGGTCGGGGAGGAGTGAACTGGCCATGTGATCAGGTGCTCCTGAGCCGCGGGTCGATGACGGGGTGGAGCAGGTCCACGACGGTGGAGATCACGACGAAGACGAACGCGGACAGCAGCACCACGCCGATCACCACCGGCATGTCCTTGGCGGTCACCGCCTGGAGGACGAGTGAACCGATGCCCGGCCGTCCGAAGACCGTCTCCACCAGCACCGCCCCACCGATCAGGGAACCGGTGAGCCATCCCGCCAGCGTGAGCAGAGGTATCGCGGAGTGACGCAGGGCGTGCCGCAGCCGCACCGCCGTCCGGCCGAGGCCGCGCGAGCGGGCGGTGACCACGAACGGCTGTTCCAGGGCGGCTTCGAGCCCCTCGCGCAGCACCTGTGCCAGCACCCCCGTGAGCGGGAGCGCCAGGGTGACGGCGGGCAGGACCAGCGCGGCGAAGCCGTCGGCACCCGCCACCGGGAAGAGGTGGAACCGGAAGGAGAACACGGTCAGCAGCACGATTCCCACCCAGTAGGACGGGGTGGACGCCGCGATCAGCTCCCCCACCGAGGCGACCGCGCGCAGCGCCGGCCGGCGCCCGGCCGTCGCCACCGCGGAGAGCACCGCGAGGACGAGGGCCAGGACCAGCGCGGCCAGGGCGAGCTGCACGGTCGGCCCCAGCTGGTCGGCGATCAACGACCCCACCGGGCGCTGGAGTTGGTAGGACTCCCCCAGGTCGCCCCGCAGCAGCCGGCCCAGGAAGCGCAGGTACTGCTCGCCGACGGGCTGGTCGAAGCCGTACTCCCGCCCGATCTCGGCCCGGACGGCGGGGGACGCGGCGTTGGTGGGGCCCAGCAGGACCGACACCGGGTCGCCGGGGATGAGCTGGAGCGCCAGGAAGGCCAGGGTCGCCGCCCCCACCAGCACCGCCGCCGCCGAGCCCAGTCGCCGGACGGCCGCGCGGGCCAGGGCCGGTGCCGCCGTCACTTCGAACCCAGCCAGGCGTCGTAGTACGTGAGCCAGTTGCTGGCGTCGAACGTGAGCCCGTGCACGGTGTCCGACTTCCCGACGAGGGAGACCTGTGTGTAGAGCGGGACGACGAGCGCGAGGTCGATCGCCCGTTGCTGCACCTTCGTGTAGACGTCCGCGTGGACCTTCGCGTCCAGCGTCCGCCGGCCCGCCTCCGTCCATTTGTCGAGGTCGGCGTCCTTGACGAACGTGGCGTTGATGCCGCCCTTGGCGGCCGAGTCCTCGGAGTTGAGGAACAGCCACAGCACGTCCGGGCTGAACCGGGGCCAGCTGAGGTCGACGAAGTCCGCCTTGCCGCCGTAGACCTGGGTGTCGTAGGTGCCGAGGTCCACGTTCGGGTGCTCGACCTCGACGCCGATCTTCTTGAGGTCCGCCTGGATGGCCTGGGCGAGGACGTCGCGTCCCTCACGGGTCGCCTGGATCGACAGCCCCGGCCAGTCCACGGTGAGCCGCTCGCCGTTCTTGGTCCGGTAGCCCTGCGCGTCCCGTCCGGTCCAGCCCGCCTCGTCCAGCAGCTTCGCGGACAGTTTCGGGTCGTAGGGCCAGCTGCCCTCCAGGGACTTGTCGTAGTTGGGTGTGGTGGGGCTGATCGGGCTCCACGCGCGGGGGAACTGCCCGAACGTGACCGTCTTCACGTCCTGGCCGATGTTGATGCCCCGCTGGATCGCCTCGCGTACGCGCTGGTCGTCCAGGGGTGCGATCGAGCCGTTGAGCCAGAGGTTGTAGTTGCCGCCGGGGGCCTGCCGGGAGATGAGCGAGAGCCCGGACGTCGCCTTGATCGTCGGGACGTTCTGCGGCGGGACGGCCTTGGCGACCTGCACCTGACCGCTCGTCAGCGCGCCCGAGCGCACCGAGGCCGTCGGCAGGAAACGGATGACCAGCTTGTCCAGATGGGCGGGGCCGTTGTGCGCGGCCGTCGAGGGCGCCCAGTGGTACTTGGGGTTGCGGGTCAGTACCGCCGACTGGCCCTTGGTGTAGCTGGTGAAGACGAAGGGCCCGCTGCCGACGTCGGCGGGGCCGCCCGCGGCGAGCTTCCCGGCGTTCGCCGCGAGGGCCTTGGGCGAGTAGAAGCCCAGATAGGTCGTACTGGCGGCCTGGAGGAAGGGAGCGAACGGCTTGGAGAAGGTGACCTTCGCCGTGTGGGCGTCGATGACCTTGGTCCCCGTGTAGGGGCCGAGGAGACTGGCCGCGTACAGCGACTTGGTGGACTTGGCCACGATGTGGTCGAAGTTGGCCTTGACGGCGGCGGCGTCGAACCTGGTGCCGTCGCTGAAGGTCACGTCGTCGCGGAGGTGGAAGGTGTAGCTCCTGTAGTCGTCCGCCACCTCCCACCTGGTGGCCAGCCAGGGGTGGAACTTCCCTTTGGAGTCCTGCGAGACCAGCGAGTCGAACACCTGGCGCTGGATCTCGGCGGTGACGTCCTGGGTACTGGCGTGGATGTCCCAGGAGACCGGTTCGGTGTCGACGGCGGCGGTGAGGGTGCCGCCCTGGACCGGCTTGTCCGACCCGGTTGCGCCGGTGCCGGCACCGCTCGACGAGCAGGCGGCCAGAAGGAGCAACCCGCTCAGCGCCACCGCGAGGAGACGGCCGGCTCTGGTCGCGGACACGGTTGGGCGCATGGGCGAACTCCGAGCGTGAAGGGGTATGGCGGGGGATGTCGGCGCGACGGCGGGAGGGGCGGCGGACGGCGGGTTGTCGAGGTGTGCGGTGGCCGACGACGGGTCGTCGAGGTGTTCGGTGGCAGACGGCGGGTCCTCGGGGCCTACGGTGACCGACGCCAGGTCCTCGGGGCCTTCGGTGGCCGACGGATCTTGTCGGCCACCGGACCGGCGCCCGGCCGGCTCAGCCATCCGGGGCCTCCGCCGCGAGGGCCGCCGCGCCAACGATCGGCAGGATCGCGTCCTCGCCCGGTGCGTGCACCCCGGCCGACTGGATGTCACGGAAGTGCCGCTCCAGCGGGTTGGCCTGGGCAAGTCCGGGGTTGCCGAGCAGGTGCAGCCCGGTCTGGACGGCGGTGGTGACATGGCGGACGACCACGACCTTGGCGGCCAGGGCGTCGGCGCCGCTGACGGGGTCGCCCCGGTCCACCCGGTGCGCCACCGAGAAGATCAGCTGTTCGGCGGTGGTGAGCAGGGTCTCGATCTCTCCCGCCGCCCGCTTGTACCGTCCCGTCGTGGCCAGCGGACGCCCCAGCGCGGGAGGCACCCGCTCATGGGCGAAGCTGTGCACTTGGCTCTGCGCGGCACGCGCCACGCCCAGGTAGATGGCGTACGACAGCAGCAGCATGATGCTGCCGGGCAGCGTGCCGGGGGCCGGATCGGCGCCGGGAAGGGCCAGTTCGTGCACGTACTCCGCGGGGATCTCGACGTCCGTGAACGCCACCTCGTGGCTGCCCGTCGCGCGCATCCCCAACTGGTGCCAGGTGGGGACCACTTCGATCCCGGGGGCGGCGGCGGGGACGATGAAGTTGCCCACCCGGGGCGACGGTTCGTCGGTCGCGGCCCAGACCAGGAAGTAGCTGAGGCCCTCCGCGCCGGTGACGTACCGCTTCCGGCCCCGGACCGACCAGCCGTTCGCGGTCCGCCGGGCCGTGGTGGCCGGCAGCCCGCCCCGGGAGGAGGAGCCCATCTCCGGTTCCGCCCGCGCGTGGTTGAGGAGGGTGGGTCCCGCGGCGGACTCGGCCAGCACCCGCGCGTACAGCTCCTGCGGCCACGGGCTCCGCGTCTGGAGGAGGTGGGGGACGATGGTCATCCCGGCGATCAGCGCGGTCGACGGGTCGCCCCGGCCGAGCGCCAGCAGGATCTTCGCGACCTCCGTGAAGGTCGCCCCGAAACCGCCGTAGCGGGCATCCACGCCCGCGGTCAACAGCCCTGCCTCGTGGACCAGTTGGATCGGCGTGTACGGAAAGGCGCCCGTACGGTCGTGCTCGGCGGCGGTCGCCGCGAGCGAGGCGCTCACCTCGTCCAGACGGTCGATGGCGGCGGGTAACAGTCGGCTCTCGGTCGCGGAGCTCATGAGCGCCCCGCCGGAACGGGCGAGGGGGATGCGGTGACCATGGCTGTTCCTTAGCGGCTGGGTAGCTGCCCGGGTACGCGCGGTGAGCGACACAGGGCGACGGACGACGTCGCGGCACACGCCCGGCACGCGAGACCGACGGACTCAGGAAGACCAGGAAGACAGGGAGAAGGAAGGAGCGGGACGCCGATCGTGACGGAACGAAGACCGCGTCAGAAACTCAGAGCCGGGCGCCGACGATCCGTCCGGCGAGACGACGCTCTCCGAAGTCCGACGGGGTGGGCGAGCCCTGTGAGCCGGTGGCTCAACGACAGCTTGTCGACTTGACCTTGCCGAAATCCACGACACGGCACTGCGTCAGACAGGGCATCAGGTGATCGCTTCGCCCCTGAAGGCGTGCGGAGACACTGGCCGGGCACCGGCCGAACTCCGCGGCAATCACTGACCTGAACATGCCTCTGAGCATGAACGACGATGGCGCCCTGCGTCCAATGCCGAATTCTGATCAAAAACGATCGCGCGAGGTAATCGATCCCGCGCCCACCTGCGCCCATGCCACGGCCCCGTCCTGGAGCCCCGCCCCCGGCGACACCCCCGAAAGCCGCGCCAGCGGCGCCGCCCGGACGACGCCGCTGATCAGAACCCACGTACTCCCGCCCCTGCCCGTGCCCTCGCCCCACTGGGCAACGGTGCCCACGGCCGGAGTGCGACACATGCGCCGCACTCCACGGGAGCCCGGGGCGCCTCGTAGGGCGGGGGGTGTTCCGCCTACGGCACGGGGTCCGTGTTCCTTGTTTGGATCATCCGGGCTGTTCGTACTCGTCCGACTGTTCAGCAAGGGGGACGCCCAGCCGTACCGCTCCGTGGCGGTCGTCCCGCCTCCGGAAAACACGATCGTGCGTGAGGGCGCTGCTGTTGTCAGTCGGACTGCTCAACCGTGCTTTGAAACGGCATCGCCCCCAAGCTGCCACATTTCATAGTTCCCACATTCCGCCGTGGTCCCGGCCGTCGCCTGAGCCGCGGTGAAGAAGTCGTCGACCACCGGCGAGGTGCGCGATGCCGCCACCGCGAGGCACACCTGGTCGGGCGCCAGATCCGGGACGGGCACATAGCTGACGTCCGGATGCGAGTAGAACACGGTCGCCGAACGGGCCAGGAACGAGATGCCCCGGCCGGCCGCGACATGTTCGAGCGTCTCGTCCACCCCGCGCACCAGATACCCGGCGTTAGGGTGCGGGCGCCTGGTGGGCTGCGTGCTCGTGTCGGCATGCCAGACCAGCGGCTCGCCGACCAGGTCCGCCTCGGTGATCTGCTCCCGGCCGGCGAATCGGTGGCCGACCGGCAGCACCGCCACCCGCGGCTCGGCGTACAGCGGGGTGACGCGCAGGCCGGCTTCGTCGATGGGCAGCCGCACATAGCCGACGTCGATGCGGCCGTCGAGCAGCATCGCGGCCTGGTCGTCCCATTCGATCCGCTGCACGTCCACCAGAACGTCCGGGTGCCGGGCGGCGAACAGCCGTACCGCCGGGGTGACCGCGATGCCCGCCCGGAAGCCGACCATGAGCCGCTGGCTGCCCCGTGCGGCCACGGTCACCCGGCGGCGGACCGCGTGCGCGGAGGCCAGCAGCGGGCCGGCGTCGGTCAGCAGTTGCCTGCCGGCGTCGGTCAGCGCCACGCCGTGGCTGTCCCTTGTCAGCAGCGGGGTGCCGAGATCGTGTTCCAGCGCGCGGATCTGCCGGCTGAGCACTGGTTGGGCGATGTGCAGGTCATCGGCGGCGCGGCCGAAGTGCAGCCTGTCCGCGACGGCGACGAAGTAGCGCACCTTGCGCAGGTCCAGATCCATGGAACCTCCCGGTCCGGCGATGCCTTCAGGGTATCGCCACGGTTGAAAGAAGTCTTGGACACCCGCTCAGCCCAATGACAGTCTGAATAGGTACCTAATGGGTCGGAGAGAATTCCGTACAAGAATTCGGCATCGGAATTTAACAACAGGCCCCAGAACCGGAATGAGCACATCAGGAATTCATCCCGGTCCATCGCGTCATTCGACAGCGCCGACGACACAACCGTCAACAACGACGGGTGGTGGATGGCGTCCTGTCCAGCTCCAGAAAGCAGGCACACCATGAGCAGCATCAGCATTATCGGCCTGGGGAACATGGCCACTGCCCTGGCCGGCCGGGCGCTCGCCGGCGGCAACGCCGTCGAGGTCATCGGCCGTGACCCGGCCAAGGCCAAGAAAATGGCCGACGCGGTCGGCGGCGCCACTGTCGGGACGGCCGGCGTCGCCCCGGCCGGGGACATCGTCATCCTCGCCGTGCCGTACGCCAGCGCCGCGGCGGTGGTGAGCGGGTACGGGGACGCGTTGCACGGCAAGGTCGTCATCGACATCACCAACCCCGTCTCCTCCGATTTCAGGGGCTTCGTCACCCCCGACGGCAGTTCCGGCGCGCAGGAGATCGCGAAGGCCGCCCCCGCCGGCGCGTATGTCGTCAAGGCGTTCAACACCCTGTTCTCCCATGTTCTGGCGGCCGGCCAAGCCGAGGGGCGCCCATTGGACGTGTTCATCGCCGCCGACGACGCGCAGGCAAAGACCCGCGTGTCGGCGTTCATCGAGAGCCTGGGGCTGCGCCCGCTGGACACCGGGGACCTGTCAATGGCGCGGGCGCTGGAGAACGTCGCCCTGTTGCAACTGGGCCTCGTCGCCCACTCCGTCAAGCACACCGACTTCTCCCTCGGCGTCAGCGTTCTCGGCTGAGCGCGCCCGCACCACCACTTCTCGCGCCACATCACGCCAGTCGTCTACGGCACGAGGAGAACAGTCCCTCCGCCTACTCTCACAAGGACAGTGAAATGCGCGTTTTCGTCGCTGGCGGGACCGGCCATTCCGGTTCGTACATCATCCCCGAGCTGATCGCCGCCGGACACGAGGTCACCGGCCTGGCCCGGTCGGACACGGCCGCGGCAGCGGTGTCCGCGCTCGGCGCGAAGGTGCGTCGCGGCGACCTCGGGGATCTCGACGTACTCAAGGAGGCCGCCGCGGACTCCGACGGCGTCATCCACGTCGCGCACCGGCAAGACCTGCTTCCCTCCGGCGGGCTCGACGCCGTGGCCGCCGCGGAGCTCCCGATCATGCTCGCGTACGGCGAGGCGCTCGCGGGAACCGGAAAGCCGCTGGTCGCGGCGGGGAGCATTGGCTCGCCCGGGAACCTGGGCCGGCCGGTCACCGAGGAGGACCCGGCCCTTCCCGGTGGCGATGAGTACAAGGGCACCCTGCGGGTTCGCAACGTCGTGGAAGCCGCCGTAGTCGGCCTCGCCGAGCGGGGGGTGCGGTCTTCGGTCGTGCGGATTGCCAACATCGCGCACAGCACGACCGATCGTGCCGGCTTCCTCCCCATGCTGATCGCGCTCGCGAAGGAGAAGGGTTTCGCCGGCTACCCCGGAGACGGCGCGAACCTGTGGAACGCCGTGCACATCCGCGATGTCGCCTCCTTGTTCCGCTTGGCGCTGGAGAAGGGGCCGGCCAGCAAATACTGGCACGCGGTCGGGGACGGGGGCATCCCGTTCCGCGAGATCGCCGAGGCCATTGGCAGCCGTCTGGGCCTGCCCGCCGCGAGCGTTCCCGCGGACATACTGATGGTGCCGGGATACTTCGGGTTCCTCGCGAACATAGTCACGCAGACCTACCCCGCATCCAATCTCATCACCCGCCGGTCCCTCGGCTGGGAACCCGCTCAGCCCAGCCTGCTCGCCGATTTGGACAACGGCCATTACTTCTCCGCCGGCTGACGGCAGGAATCCGAATCGCAACGAGTCCGACAAATGAAAAGAGTTCAGCTCTTCTGGAGGGACGACGAGAATACCGACGCCACAGATCGAGTGCCGAGAGCGCACCGACGTTCTCTCAGACGAGCGGCGAGGAAGCGCGGGGCAGAACCGGACGCGTCGGCGCCGGACGGGTAAACAAGCATGGGCAGCCTCTGGTGGAGACGGTTCTCTTGGTCGAGAACCCATCTACCAGCGGTTTCATCCGCCTGTCAGGCCAACTGCCCAACTGGCACGGGAGGTTGGAAAGCTCAGTGGAGACTGCCCATGAACGAGTTGCCGGAGGTGTCGTTGGGCTTGGCCCGGTATGGGTAGCGGCCGAGTTTCCGGCCGCGCCGCACTCGGCGCCCGCACAGCATCCCCACGGCGATGATGCTCAAGAAGAGCAGCGCGACCCCGCTGCCGCCGAGTATCAGTGCTGTCTCCATCGGCCGAGTGTACGAGACAAAGGGATAGGGGATAGGGGATCAGCCGAGATACAGCCCGATGGGGCAGCCAGCCCCCAAGTGGTGCCAAAACCAGGGGCCGGCGTGGGACGGGGGTGGAGCGCTCGGGGGCGCCGCAGCCCGATCCCACGCCAGCCCCCGCCGCCCGCGATGCCCAGGATGAAACCGCTCAGTGGCGTCACCGGACTCGACCACTCAGTGGCGTCACCGGACTCGTATGGTCTCGCGGAGAAGTTCTGGACGGAGCGCCCGGCCAAGGCCGATGTCGAAGCGGTCGTTCGCGGCCACTTCAGCCTGTTCCGGGCCGGGAGGGTCTCTGAGGCCAGGCAGCTCGTCGATCACCACCCGGTCCGGCATGTGCTCAAGCCGTTGTGGACCGGTTCCGCGGACGCGGGTACAGATGAGGACGAGGCGAGCGGCAGCCCTGCTGCCGACGAGTGGGAGCAGGAACTGTCCTGCCTCGGCGCACTCGATCTCTCGGACTTCCACTGGGGCCACACCGCAGGGCTCCGTCGTTCTCGTGATCGGCCGGGAATGATCACGTGAGTCCGAGGGTTGTCAGCGGCCGGGTCATGTCCCGTCCGTGATAGCGCAGGCCCTCGGCGATGTTGTCCCGCCCCGCCAGGCGGAGTGCGCCGATCGCCAGGTTCCGCAGGGAGGCCATCGCCCGGGGCGCACTGCCGGTCCGCACCCGCGAGGCGTCCTCCCGAACGTCGCGTCCCTGACATGGTGCTCACAATTCTCGATGGCCCAGTGCACGCGTCCGCATTCCGCCAGGTCAGCGGGTGTCGCCTGATGTACCAACAGGCTGGTGACCGCGTAGACGCGTTCGAGTGAGACCTTGCCGGTGCGCAGCGGGCGCCGTCGGCGGACGATCTGCACTGCCTGGCCGGCCACCGCGGTCTCGGCTTCGGTGCCGAGTCCGGGCGAGGCGTGCTGTCAGTGCCCGGGTTCAGAGGCTGGTGAGCAGTTGCAGGCGCTCGGCGCTGGGTGAGCCCTGGTCGGCGTGGTAGACGACGAGGAGTTGCTGTGCCTCTGGCCGGAGGAGCTTCTCATAGCGCAGTTCCAGCTGCCCGACCAAGGGATGGTTGAACCGTGTGTAGCCGGCGGCGCGGCGGCGCACTTCCCGTCTGGCCCACAGCGTGCGGAAGCGTTCGCTGGCGACCGTCAACTCGCCGATGGTCTCCAGGAGTTCGGGATCGGCGTCGTCGATGCTGAGGGTCGCGCGAAGTCCGGAGACGGCTTTGGCGGTCACGTCGTCCCACTGGGGGTAGAGGCTGCGCATCTCGGGCTCGAGGAACACGGCTCGCAGGGGGTTGCTCCCCACGGCGAAGAACGGGCACAAGGCCACCGCCAGGCGGTTGGCGGCGACGACGCGGCCGGCTGTCCCCTGAGCGTAGGCGGGTGTGAGGGGCCAGCCGTCGAGCAGGGGCTGGAGGTCGGCTTGGCCCGTCCGGGAGCGGGGACGGCGGGGGGGGGCCGGGGGTGTGGGGTGGGCAAGGCGGTGCAGGTAGGCGGTGGCGTCGTCGTCGAGTTGCAGCGCCGCGGCCAGGCTTTCGAGGATCTGGTCGGAGGGGTGCTGGTTGCGGCCCTGCTCCAGGCGCAGGTAGTACTCGGGGCTGATGCCGGCGAGGTGGGCAACCTCCTCCCGGCGCAGCCCCGGGACACGGCGGCGCTCGCCGGCGGGCAGGCCGGCCTCCCGAGGGCTGAGCTGTTCCCGCCGGGCCCGCAGGAAGCCGCCGAGGGTGTCCGCCATGTCGTGCATCCTTCGACGTTAGTCGGCGAGCAGGCCGAGCCGCACCAGGCTGCGGGCACTCGCGACAACACTCTCCTCGTTCGAGCGCGGTGCCCAGCCCAGCTGTTCACGGGCCTTGGCATTGCTGGCCCGGCGGACCACGCCCAGCTGCGGCACCGTCTCGCGCAGCTGCGGGCTGACCGTGGACAGCAGCCGCAGCAGCCAGGCGGGGGCCGACCGGGTGGGGGCCTTCGCAGCCGCTTCGCCCAGCTGGGAGCGGAGGGCGAGCGCGATCTGCTCGAAGGAGATCGGCTCGCCTGCCAGTGCCAGGTACCGCTGCCCGGCGGCAGCCGGCGAGGTCATCGCCTTGACGTGCAGGTCGGCGACATCCCGGACGTCGACGGTATTGGTCCAGATCGGCGGCGCGGCACGCATGGCACCGGTGAGCATCGCGTGGATGATGCGGATCGAGCTGGAGTAGTCGCAACCGAGTACCGGACCGAAGATCCCGACCGGGTTGATCGTGGTGAGTTCCAGACCATTGCCCTCGGCGGCGATGAAATCCCACGCCGCGCGCTCGGCGACAGCCTTCGACTTGACGTATGGGGTCACGTCGGGCCCGTCCAGGCTTGTCCAGTCGGCTTCCGAGAAGACCCGGTCCGTCCGGCCGTGGCCGTAGCCGACCGCAGCGAACGAGGACGTCAGGACCACCCGCCTGACGTCGGCGTCCCGCGCGGCCCGCAGCACCCGCAGCGCGCCGTCGCGCGCCGGGGCAACCAGTTCGTTCTCGTCCTTCGGACGGGAGACGGGGAACGGCGAAGCGATGTGCAGAACATAGTCAGCCCCCGCTGCGGCCCGGTCCCAGCCGGCGTCGGAGGCCAGGTCCGCCTCGACGTAGGAGACCCCCTCCCGCCCTGGCGCCTCGGCCACGGAGAGCATCTTTTCGACGTCGGGTTGCCGCTTCAGCGAGCGCAGTGTGGTCGTGACCTTGTGCCCCGACGCCAAGAGCCGCGCGATCGTGTGGGAGCCCAGGAAGCCGGTCCCACCAGTAACGAGTACGTGTGCCATGACGACAGGATCACCGTGCACGACCGCTCGGTTCCAGATCCTGCTGTTACTGGTACCCGCGGGGACAGGCATGACGGCCGTGTCGTGAGTGCCCCCAGCCAGTCATATGGCCACGTAGCGCTGCGGCTGGCCACCTATCGCTGCGAGCCGTATCTGCCTGCCGTTCCATCACGAATCACCAACACGGCCGAGCTGGGGCATCAGGACTTCCGCAATCTTTCGCCAAATGAGCCGGCAACAATCGCGGGGCGCGATTACACCGGACACGCGATTGACCGGATGCAGGAGCACGGTTTCATGCCGCCGGTAGTGGAAAACACAATTCGTATCGGCGAAAAAACTCCAGGGAAGCGGGCCGGGACCACGGCCTGCTACGAAGCGGAGAATCATGTGACGGTGATTACGGAAACCGCAACTGGACGTGGGGAGTTTAGGGGTGGGGGTTGTCCGGTGGTGGATCGTTGTCCTGTTGGGGGTCGTCCGGGCCGGATGTGTGCTGATTTTCGGGGGTGTCGGGCAGGTCCGTGGGTGAGACGGAGGCGGGAATTTGGCGTTGGCGGCTGGGGAGGGTGTGCTTCGGCGCTCGGGTTGCGTGGGTCTGGTGCGGGCGGTGGGGTGGGTCGCGTCGCGGGTGGGTGCTGGGGTGGGGGGTGGTGTGGCGGCTGCATGAGGGGGGGGTGCGCGGTGGCGTCGGTGCTGGGCATGCTGGAGGAGCGGGAGACAGCGGCCCGGGTTCGGGTGGAGGGCCTGCGGGAGGAAGCCGCGCGGTTGGCTGGGATGTT